>CADACD010000005.1 GCA_902786365.1 uncultured Lachnospiraceae bacterium
TATTTTACACCAACTGCTGAATCTTTTCGAGGTTTGGCAGTTATTTTTTTCATAGAAAAGGAGCTGCGCACTAATCACTTAGTGCGACAGCCCCTTTTTCTGTTCTCCTGATATTAAATATTATAGATCAGTATTTTTTGTCTAAATAAAAATAAAGTTATATTTGCGTTGGACATGTCATATATTTATGAAAAGAAGCAGTATAGTGCTTGAGTAATTAGTGAATAATATCGTGGATGATATTTTGAATTTTACCAGTTAATGTTGGAGGTGGGAGAAATTGAAAGATATGCAGAATATATTCAATATTTTTTCTGTTCATCTTAGAAATCTTTTAATGAATGCTAATATAGAATATGAAAAGTTAAAAGAATTACGATTAAGAACCGGACAGCCATTTGTTATTGAATATGGTGATAAGGAATATTTTATCAGCGAAAATGCACAATTAATAAATAGTGATGGGCAGGATAAGAATATTGAAGAAAAATTGAATCTACATAGGATAACTCCAAAGGAAATCAGTGAGACAGTTGCATATATCAGTAGGTATTCTTTATATGCTTTCGAAGAAGAGATTAAGCAGGGATACATAACTGTCCCAGGAGGACATAGGGTTGGCATATGTGGTATGACAATTATGGAATGCGGAAAAATTAAGACAATGCGATATATATCATTTATTAATATCAGAGTGGCTCATGAAGTCAGACATTGCTCTGATCCACTTATGAAATATATTTACAAAAATGAAAATACGGTGAATAACACATTGATTATATCGCCACCTATGAGAGGAAAAACAACAATATTACGTGATATAGTAAGAAATTTAAGTAATGGTTTTGAAATCAATGGAACAAAAAAAGTAAGAGGAATTAATGTCGGACTTGCAGATGAGAGAAGCGAAATTGCTGCAGCATACCTGGGTATTCCACAAAATGATGTCGGAATCAGAACGGATGTACTTGATGCAGTTCCAAAAATCTATGGAATTATGATGTTGATTAGGACAATGTCACCGAAAGTTATAGCTGTGGATGAGATAGGAAGCGAAAAAGATATAGAGGCTGTATTATATGGTATCAACTGTGGATGCGGATTTATGGCTACTGTTCATGGTGAATCAATAGATGATATAAGAAATAAAAAAGCAATGAACAGATTGATAGAAGATAAAGTATTCAATCGATATTTTATACTTGAAAAAGGGGAGGATGAAAAAAGATATGTTACTGTTTTTAATGAAGAATTAAAAAAAATGGGCGTTGAAAGTATATAAGAACACATAAAATCTATAGTAAAGGAGCGGTTACATGTTAAAAATTTTGGGTTCAACACTTATCATATTGTCCGGTACATGCATGGGAATCAAAGCAAGTGATAATCTTTTTTTACAGAATGAAGGGCTAAAGAAACTTAAAAAGATGATTATTATTTTAAGAGGTGAAATTAAATACAATCATACATATATCAGCCAGGCATTCGAAAATGTATCAGAAAAAATTTCGCAGCCATATAACAGTTTTTTATTACATGTATCAGAAAAATTGAATGAAAACAGTGGAAAAAGTTTTAATATGATATGGAAGGAGTCTGTACGAGAAAAACTTGAAAATCATTTTCTTGACGAAAAGCATCTCAAAAAAATAGAAGACCTCGGAGAAACGCTTGGATTTCTTGATAAAGAAATGCAGCTTGCAGCATTTGATTTATTTACAGAGCAGCTTGATATGGATATTGAAGAAAATAATCAAAAATTGAAAGATAATAGCAGACTATATAAATATCTTGGCATTATGGGAGGGATACTTGTGGTTCTTATTATTGTTTGAAATGAATAACTAAAAAGCATTGAAACAGAGATGGATGTAAATAAGAGAAAAATTGTGAGGTAAAATGTGTTATGGATGTAAATATTATTTTTAAAATTGCGGCTGTGGGAATACTGGTTTCTGTGATAAGTCAGGTATTAAAACACAGTGGTAGAGAAGAACATGCGTTTCTGGCAAGCCTTGCCGGGTTGATTCTTGTATTATTTTGGATAGTTCCATACATATATGAGTTATTTGAAACCATAAAATCACTATTTTCCTTGTGAATATAATCCAATATATAAAAAGTCGGAGGAGTTTCATGTCAATTATTCAAATTTCAATAATGGGTATCATTACAGTTATATTGTCACTACAGTTTAAACAGACAAAAAGTGAATATAGTACATTTATTGTACTTGTGGTATCGATACTTATTTTTGGATTTGGAATTTCAAAAATAAGTGAGATTATATCAGTAATTGATGATATAAAGAAAGAATTTGGAATTGCCTCCGGGTATCTGGAGGTAATGATAAAAATAGTAGGCATCTCTTATATTTGTGAATTTTCTTCGGATATCTGCAAGGATAGTGGAATGTCAGCACTTGGTAACCAGATACAGATATTCGGAAAACTTTCAATACTTGTTATCGGAATGCCTGTATTTGTACAGCTAATGGATACTTTAAGCGGACTTTTATAACACTTTATCTGTATCTACAAAAATACAGGGAAAAGAGGACGGATGAAAAGACAGGCGTTTATAATTTTAATTTTATTAATAATACTTTCAGGTAAAAATATAACAGGTGCACGAAACAGAAATATGATTGCTTATGCAAGCGAAGCGGACAATATAAAGCAAGATATTGCATATGAAGGGGAAATAAACAATGTAAAACACAATATCGAGGATAACAAAGTAACCAATGAATACATTACAGATAGAGAAAAAGCAGACGAATATATAACTATTGATATAGCAGATAATGAAATAACAGATAATGAAATAATTGATGAGATAAAAAAATACTTTGAATTTGAAGAGATTAATCAATATCTTGAAGATGCAGATGAGAAAATTGATTATGAAGATATGGTAAAAGAATTTTCGAAGGGGAATATCGAAAATGGTGCCAATCTCTTTTATGCTCTTCTGAAAAAACATTTATTTTTGGAAATTAATTTGAATAAAAATGCAATAAAAAAGATAGTGATACTTGCGTTTGTAACAGCTATATTTTCAAATTTTGCGGCAATTTTTAAAAGCAGTCAGGTCTCAGAAATGGGATTTTTGATATGTTATGCAACGATTATTACATGTTTGATTAGTTCTTTTTCTGCAATAACATATATATCATTCAGGGTTATTAGCTCAATTACAGATTTTATGAAGGCACTCATACCGGTTTATGCAATATCAGTCGGTGTAAGTGATGGACAGGCAAATGCAGTTTCATTCTATGAAATGGCACTTTTGATTATTGGAATGGTGGACTTGGCTGCTCTCAAAATAATCCTCCCTGCCATAGACATATATGTAGGAATTGGAATGATAAATAATCTTGGACACAGAGACTATCTTTCGAAAAGCTGCGAACTGATAAAAACATGTGTCAATTTTGCAGTAAAGGGAATGCTGACAGTTGTTCTCGGATTAAATGTAATACAGAAAATGTTTTCACCTGTATCTGGAGGAATAGGGAGAAGTGCAGCTAAAAGTATGTTAAATTCTATTTCCGGTATTTCAATTGCCGGGAATGGTATTGCAGAATTATTGTATGGTACAGGTAAAATCATCAAAAGTTCTATTGGTGGAGCAGGTATGGTGGCAATATGTATCATTATGGCTGTTCCATTGATAAAAATTATAATATTTATTTTTTCATATTATCTGACAAATGCCATTATCCAGCCAGTGTCCGATGAAAGAATCATAAAATGCCTTACATATGTATCAGATGGTGCATCAATGGTTTTGAAAACAGTATTTTCAGTGATGGTTATGTTTATAATCACTATTACTATCATATGTATCAGTTGAAAGCAAAGAAAAATTGCAGGGAGGAAAATGATAATGCAGTATATCAAAACAATAGCTGTATTTCTCATAGTGGTCAATTTGTTAATGACACTAATTAATCATGACAGCTATAAAAAATATATGAAAATTTTCTCAGGACTGATTCTTGTTCTGATGATAACAAAGCAGGTAAGATATTACTTTTCATCAGGTATTATTGAAAATGCAATTGATAAAAAAATGCAGGAATATGAAATCGCAGAAATCAGCAATTCATTAGACAACATCAATGAAGATATTGGTGAAAAAGCAAAGCATATTTACGAAGAAAAAATTGCTGATGAAATATCTCTATTTCTAGAAAAAGAAAATATAGAAGTGAGAAATGTTGCGGTACAGATGAGCGTAAAAAAAGCAGGGCTTGCATTCGAAAAGGTGATAATAGAACTTGATAACCAGAAAAATGTTTTTTTATCAGAAGATGGGAATTATATTTACGAGGCAGGTGAGATAAATGTGAATTATGTTTCAGAGGTAAGAATAGAATATGTAAATCAATTGATTTCAAAAGAATATGGGATTGAAAGTGAGCTGATACACATATCAAACTGAAAAAATGAAGAAATAGTATCAAGAGGTGATAAATGTGAACGAAAGTAGTTCAAGCAAAGGGAAAAAAAATTCACAAGTGAATGGAAATAATCCAAAGAACGGAAAGGATTATTCTGACAAAAGAAAAAATCATTCCAAAATAACAACCAGCAATATCAATTTCAAGAAAATAATTCAAAATGTTGGTTTTGATAAATTGCTGATGATAGCAATATGCGGAGTTGTCCTGATTATTTTATCAGTACCTTCTGGTAAAAAAAGTACAGTTGAAAAAAATGATGAAACAAAAGAACAGACTGTCATTCAAACATCGATGTCAAGTGATGATTATTGTATGCAGCTTGAAAAAAGAGTAGAGGAATTGCTGTCTAAAATGGATGGAATAAGTAATGTCAAGGTAATGATTACATTAAAATGTACAGCAGAGTCAGTTGTGTTAAGCGAAGTTTCCTATGAAAAAAACGATAGAAAAGTCACAAGTGACAATGGGGGAACAAGTGAAGAAAACTCCTATCAGAGCAGTCAGGTGACAGTATATGAAAAAGATTCAAAAGGAAATGAGATACCGTATGTGATTAAAGAAAATGTACCACAGATAGAAGGGATAGCAGTAGTAGCCAAAGGAGGTGAAAATGCAAGTAATTCTTTGAAAATTACAAGTACACTTGAGGCATTATTTGGAATTGATGCGCATAAAATATCAGTAATAGGAATGCAATAATTAATATCAGTTTTATGGAGGTTAAATTGAAAGGAATAGTTAAAAAAAATCAAATCATAATTACATCACTTGCTATACTGATAGCAGTGGCCGGATATTTAAATTACAGTGAGAAAAATATTAAAAATATGTCTGATAAATCGAAAGAAGCGGCAGAACAGATAAATGATACAGACATACCTACTGGCAATGATGAAGTTTTAAAAAACTACAATGAAGATACTCTTCTTACAGGAACTGATGATATACTGAGTAATGATTATGATATTGATGATAATGTTGAGGCAAACGCAGATGCCACAGAAGAGAGTAACATAAATGACAATCCTACTTTGGAAAACAGTAATGATAGCATCGATTCACAGGAAAAAGAAAGTATTAATACAACTGAACTGAATCCATCAGACGATGATATACCGGGAACCGCAGTATTTACAAATATAGGAACCTTTTCTGCAAATGCCAGACTGTCAAGGGAACAGTTAAGAGCAAAAAATAAAGAAACTTTACTTGAGATGATTAACAGTGGGAATTTGTCAGAAGAACAAAAAGCTGAAATAACGAAAGAAATGTTACATATAACAGATATAGCAGAACTTGAAAATGAGATAGAAATTCTTCTTGAAGCAAAAGGTTTTGTGGGAGCTGTGGTAAGTATTAGCGATGAAAATGTTGATGTGGTTGTCAATATGGCAGATGTTACAGATGCAAAGAGGGCGCAGATAGAAGATATTGTCAAAAGAAAGACAAATTTGCCGGTGTCAGACATTGTGATTACACCTATTACAATAGAAAACTAGTTGCAATTATTATTGATTTTGATATAATAAACTATAGTGCAGACAAAATAAAATAATGTGTTGATACACATGTGATTGGAGGACATTATGGAAGATAATAGAAATATTCATACTATACATGGAGATGGAAAAATCGGAGAAGTACAAATCGCAGATGATGTTGTTGCGATTATAGCAGGTCTTGCTGCTACAGAAGTAGAAGGTGTAGCTGCAATGTATGGAAATATTACAAATGAGCTTGTGTCAAAACTAGGTATGAAAAACCTTTCAAAAGGAGTAAAAGCAGAGGTTTCTGAAGAAGGAGTTTCTATTGATTTGACACTCAATATAAAATTCGGATACAACATCAAAGATGTATCTATAAAAGTTCAGGAGAAAGTCAAGAGTGCAATTGAGACAATGACAGGGCTTGAGGTTTTGGAAGTCAACATTAGAGTTGCCAACATTTCAATCGAACAGAACAAATAAAAATGCACCGGATGTCATCAATGACATCCGGTTAAAAATACAAGTGACAGGAGAAAAAATATTTTTATGTCAAGAAGAGAATTAAGAACATATGCATTTAAGTTATTGTACCGTACATTTTTCTATACAGAGGAAGAGATGAAAGAGCAGGAAGAATTGTTTTTTGATGATCCTGAGTTAGAAATAGACTCACACGATATGGACTATATTAAAAAACGTGTCAGAGAGGTAATCAGCATTATTCCTGAGATTGATAACGCAATTGATTCAAAAGCAGACAGCTGGAAATCAAACAGAATTAATTATGTTGAGCTGACAATTATCAGACTTGCTTATTATGAGATTTATCATGATGATGATATTCCTATGGCAGTAGCAATTAATGAGGCGGTTGAACTTGCTAAAATATATGGAGGCGATGAGTCTTCTTCATTTGTCAATGGGGTACTTGCAAAATTATTATAGGTGTTATTTATTTAAATATTTGAGGCGTTTATTAAAAGACAGCAGTATAATAAACAGGAAGAAAACATGGGAATCTATACAGTAGAGTATGTAAATGAATATATAAAAAATATGTTCTCAACAGATTTTATGTTGAGAAATATATCTGTACGAGGTGAAGTGTCTAACTGTAAATATCACTATACAGGTCATATCTATTTTTCAATCAAAGATGAAAGCGGTATTCTAGGCTGTATGATGTACAGCGGGAAGAGACGAAACGGACTTGATTTTAAAATGGAAGAAGGACAAAAAGTTATTGTTACAGGTAGAATTGACGTTTTTACACGTGATGGAAACTATAAACTGTATGCTGAAAAAATAGAAAAAGAAGGAACAGGAGACTTATACCGAAAATTTCTTGAGCTGAAAGAAGAGCTTGAAGAAATGGGTATGTTTTCTCCTGAATATAAAAATCCAATACCGAAATATGCAAATACAATCGGTGTTGTCACATCATATAAAGGCGCGGCATTTCAGGATATAAGAGATATTGCCACAAGGAGAAATCCATTTGTTAAGATTGTTCTTTACCATGCAAAAGTGCAGGGTGATGGTGCGGCGAGAAGTATTGCTGATGGAATAGAATATCTTGATCACTACGGAGTTGATGTGATTATAGCCGGAAGAGGAGGCGGAAGTATTGAAGACTTATGGGCTTTTAATGAGGAGATAGTTGCCAGGGCAATATTTGGATGTCATACTCCTGTTATTTCGGCAGTTGGACATGAAACAGATTTTACGATTTCGGATTTAGTGGCAGATTTAAGAGCACCTACACCTTCAGCAGCTGCAGAACTTGCAGTATTTAAGTATGATGATTTGATGGACAGGCTTGCAACAATCTCAAAAAGACTTGATGGAATAATGGATTGTAAAATTCAATTTTGCCGAAACAGAGTTGAAAGTTACGAAAAGATGATAAAAAGCCTGTCGCCATCTAATATGCTCGAAAGTAAAAAGCAGATGGTTTATCAGGCACGTATCAGCATGGATACTATTTTTGAGAGAAAGTTTAAAGAGCGAAAGCATTTGTTGGAGCTGTTATCAGCAAAATTGAATGCCTTATCACCGCTTACAAAACTGTCGGGTGGTTATGCCTATGTCAGTAACAATGAGGGAAAGCCGGTTTTGTCAGTTGATAATGTTGAAAATGGAGATATTCTTAATATATATGTGAAGGATGGACGAATGGCTGTACAGGTAGAAAACAAACAAAAAGACGGAGGTTTTTATGGCTCAGACAAAGACACTTGAACAATCTTTAGATGAATTGAATGACATTGTTGAGCAGATGGGAAAATCAGATATCTCACTTGATGAAGCATTCAAATTATATCATCAGGGAATTAAATTATGTAAAACCTGTAATGATAAAATCGACAAGGTTGAGAAAAAGATTGAGATAATTCATGGAAGTGAAGAAAGTGCAGGTTAAAAGTATGAATTTCAGTGAAGAATTAAATAAAAGAACATCATATATAGAAGATGTTATTCGTAAATTTCTTATCAATGAGAATGATTATCGAAATGACAGACAGATTCAGATTTACGAAGCAATGAATTACAGTGTCCTTGCAGGCGGTAAAAGATTAAGACCGATGCTTGTTTTAGAGACAAGCAGATTGTTTGGTGGAAATGATAAAGACGTTGATCCGTTTATGGCAGCGATTGAGATGATACATACATATTCTCTTGTCCATGATGATTTACCGGCCATGGATAATGATGAATACCGCAGAGGAAGAAAAACGACACATGCTGTATATGGTGAAGCGATGGGAATTTTAACTGGAGATGCACTTCTTAATTATTCTTTTGAAACTGCACTAAAAGGTACATTAGAAACAGAAAATAAAGAAAACGCTTTGAAAGCTTTGTGTATATTAGCGAACAAAGCCGGCGTGTTTGGTATGATTGGAGGACAGGTTGTCGATATTAAAAATAATGGAAGTGCTATTGATCTCGACACACTTGATTATATTAATGAGTTAAAGACCGGGGCTCTCATCGAAGCCTCTATGATGATGGGAGCGGTACTTGCAGGTGCCGATGAAAATGAGACGAAAGTGATAGAACAGGCAGCCTCTTATATCGGACAGGCATTCCAGATTCAGGATGATATTTTAGATGTAACAAGTACAAGTGAGGTTCTTGGAAAACCTGTTCTCAGTGATGAAAAAAACAATAAGTCTACTTACGTAAGTCTCCTTGGAATCGAAAAAGCATCATTAAAAGTAAATGAACTTACCAATAAAGCAATTGAAATGATAAAATCATTAAATTATGAAAACGAATTTTTATTTGAATTAATAGATAGTCTGATTTACAGAAAAAAATGAAGGAGCAGCTATGGTTCTTGAAAAAATAAATAATTTAAATGATATAAAAG
Organism: uncultured Lachnospiraceae bacterium; assembly: GCA_902786365.1. Lineage (GTDB taxonomy): Bacteria > Bacillota > Clostridia > Lachnospirales > Lachnospiraceae > Bovifimicola. Next base: position 9,338 of record CADACD010000005.1, read on the forward strand.
ACATACCTAAAGAAGAATATTCTGCTTTGGCTGAGGAAATAAGAACATTTCTCATCAAAAAAATAAGTGTGCAAGGTGGTCATCTTGCGTCAAATCTTGGAGTTGTAGAACTGACAATGGCATTACATCTTGCATTTGATCTTCCGGAAGATAAGATTATATTTGATGTAGGACATCAGGCTTATACACATAAGATATTGACCGGACGAAAAGAAGATTTTGATACATTGAGAAGCTATGGAGGAATGAGCGGATTTCCAAAAAGAAGAGAGAGTGAATGTGACTGTTTTGATACGGGACATAGTTCAACATCCATATCAGCAGGACTTGGTATTGTTGCGGCAAATGAAATGTTAGGAAAAACGGGAACAGTTGCAGCAGTCATAGGTGACGGGGCACTTACAGGAGGAATGGCTTTTGAGGGACTTAACAATGCAGCTCAGCTCAACAGAAATTTTGTTATCATACTCAATGATAATAATATGTCTATTTCTGAAAATGTAGGTGGGATGTCTTCTTACCTTAGCAGCATGAGAGCAGGCAAAGTATATAATGATATAAAAAACGGAGTAGTTGCATCCTTAAACAGAATACCAGTTATTGGTGATAATCTTGTAGATAAAATAAGGAAAACTAAGAGTGGTATCAAACAGCTTGTGATTCCCGGAATGCTTTTTGAAAATATGGGAATTACCTATTTAGGACCTGTTGATGGGCATAATATCACCCATATGGTTAAGATTTTTAAAGAAGCAAAGAAACTTGATCATCCGGTAATTATTCATGTCATGACAAAAAAAGGAAAGGGATACATTCCGGCAGAAAAACATCCGTGTTTTTTTCATGGTGTGAGTCCGTTTGATATTGAGACCGGACAGCCACTTGAAAAGAAGGAAAAACCTACATATACTGATGTTTTTTCTAAATATCTCTTAAAGATTGCAGATTCAGATGAAAGGGTTGCAGCGATAACAGCAGCGATGCCGGATGGAACAGGTCTTAAAAAATTTATGGCAAAATATCCACAACGATTCTATGATGTAGGAATAGCAGAAGAACATGCTGTTACTTTTGCTGCAGGACTTGCATCGGCAGGTGTAAAGCCGTATTTTGCAGTATATTCATCTTTCCTACAGAGAAGCTATGACCAGATTTTGCATGATGTCTGTATTCAGGATTTGCCTGTTGTATTTGCTATAGACAGAGCTGGACTTGTTGGGAACGATGGAGAGACACATCAGGGAATATTTGATTTGTCATATCTGTCTAATATTCCAAATATGAATATATTTGCTCCAAAAAACAAATATGAACTCGGTGATATTATCAAATTTTCAAAGGATTTTGAACATCCGCTTGCCATTAGATATCCGCGAGGAACAGCTTATGATGGTTTGAAGGAATTCCGGGCACCTATAGAACACGGAAAAAGTGAGTACATTTATCAGGAAAAAGATATTGCACTTCTTGCGGTTGGTTCAATGGTAAGTGTGGCAAATGAAGTGAGAGACGAACTCAAACAGAAAGGTTACAATGTCAGCCTGATTAATGCAAGATTTGTAAAACCATTAGACGAAGAAATGCTTCTGGATATCATAGGCTATCATGATTTGATTGTAACTATGGAGGAAAATGTTCTAAATGGCGGATATGGCGAAAGAGTTCTGCGATTTTTGATGGAGCAGAGTGGAAATTTTAATGTTATCAATATTGCCATACCTAATGTGTATGTTGAGCATGGAAATGTTGATTTGCTAAAGAAAGAGCTTAGAATAGACAAGGATTCGGTTGTAAAACGTATTCTTGAGAAATATGAGAGGTAAACAGACATTATGAAAGAGAGACTTGATGTTTTACTTGTAAAACGCGGATTAGCTGAGTCAAGAGAGAAAGCAAAAGCAATCATAATGAGTGGTAGTGTTTTTGTCAATAATGAAAGGGAGGACAAAGCAGGACAGACATTTGATGAAAAAGCTGTGATAGAAGTTCGTGGAAATACGCTTAAATATGTAAGTCGTGGCGGATTAAAACTTGAGAAAGCAATGGCAAATTTTGACTGCACTATCGCTGGAAAAGTATGCATGGATGTTGGAGCTTCTACAGGAGGATTTACAGACTGTATGCTTATGAATGGAGCTGTGAAAGTGTATTCTGTTGATGTCGGACACGGACAGCTTGCATGGAAACTTAGGAATGATGAGCGGGTTGTCTGTATGGAAGGAACAAATATAAGATATCTCTTACCAGAGGATATTAACGATAAAATTGATTTTTCTTCAATTGATGTATCATTTATTTCGCTTACAAAGGTATTGCCGGTTGTCAGAAATATTCTTTCAGATAATGGTGAGGTTGTCTGTCTTATCAAACCACAGTTTGAAGCCGGAAGAGAAAAAGTCGGAAAAAATGGTGTTGTGCGTGAAAAATCAGTTCACAAAGAAGTAGTAGAGTTCATTGTCAATTATGCACTTGCAAACGGATTTGCAGTGTTGAATCTTGACTATTCCCCGATAAAAGGACCAAAGGGCAATATTGAATACTTAATGCATATTAGAAAAAGTGAAGAAGAGAATATATTTGATCTCAGTGTTGTGAATTCTATAGTAAGTAAAGCGCATGAAGAACTCATGCAGAAAAGTGACTGCTGAATGTATAAATCTGAAATATAGACATAAGCTGCCTGTGTCCGGCATCTGTGAATAATTTTGAGCGGAGGAGCAAATTGAAAAAGTTTTACATCATTTCAAATGAATTAAAAGATAAAGATTTAGCCATCACAAATAAAATTGCAGATATATTAAAAGAGCATAAAATTATGTGTGATATCAATAAAATCAAGGGTCATAATGTCAGCACCGTAGGACGTTATACATATTCTCATAATATAGACAAAGATACTGATTGTATCATCGTAATCGGTGGAGATGGAACATTGATTCAGGCAGCAAGAGATCTTGCCGATGTTGATATACCGATGATAGGTGTCAATCTTGGACATCTTGGATATCTTGCCGAGATTGAAAAAGAAAATCTTGAAGAAATGATTTTAATGATTATAGAAGGCAATTATAATATTGAATCAAGAATTATGCTTTATGGAAGTATATACAGGGATGGAAAAAAGATTTACAGTAATATAGCATTAAATGATATTGTATGTGCAAGGTCGGGAGCTATCAGAGTGATTGATTTAAAAGTATATGTAAATGATGAATATCTGAAACTATACAGTGCAGACGGTGTCATTATTTCAACTCCAACCGGTTCCACAGCATATAATCTTTCAGCGGGCGGGCCAATCCTTCAGCCGGGAGCAGATATCATCGTTATTACACCTATATGCTCTCATACATTAGGTGCGAGAAGTATTGTTCTTTCAGCAAATTCAAACATTAGTATTGAGATATGTGAAGACAGACATATTGAAGATAATGGCACTGGCGTTTACTTTGACGGTCAATTATATCCACTATTGCCGGGTGATACTATTAAAATTGAAAAATCAGACAGACAGACAAAAATTATGAAACTAAATCGCATGAGTTTTGTGGAAGTTCTGCATAACAAAATGAACTGATGTAATATCTTATTATTATCAGGGTAATCAAAAGGAGAAGCTGTTGTATGAAATTAGAACGACACAAAAAAATTCTTGAATTAATAAATCAATACGATATTGAAACACAGGAGGAACTGGCTGAAATTCTCAATAAAGAGGGATACAATGTGACACAGGCAACAGTGTCAAGAGATATCAGACAGTTAAAATTGATCAAACAGAACGTGAATGGAAAACATAAATATGTTGTTTTGCAAAATAACATAGAGGCAGCTGATAATAGAAATATACGGATATTGAAGGAAGGATTTATTTCTATGGCAATGGCTCAGAATATTCTTGTAATCAAAACCGGTGCCGGGATGGCAATGGCTGTCGCTGCAACACTTGATGCGATGCATTGGAATGAAGTAGTCGGCTGTATTGCAGGTGATGACACAATCATGTGCGCCATCTCAAGTGTAGATGATACTCTGATTGTGATGGACAAAATTAACAGATTATTGGAATCTTGAAAAATCAACGATATCCAATTAATTACAAAAACGGAGGAATAAAATGTTAGTAAATGTAAATGTGAAAAACCTTGCACTTATTAACAAGGTTGATATCTTTTTGAAAGATGGTTTAAATATTATGACAGGCGAAACCGGAGCGGGTAAATCAATTATTATCGGCTCTATTTTAATTGCACTTGGAGGAAGAGTTCCAAAAGATATTGTCAGAGATGAAAGTAAAGAAGCTTTAATTGAACTTGAATTTGATATAAAAAACGAAAATTTAAGAAAACAGCTTAGAGAACAGAATGTTGATATTGATGATGAAGGAACTCTTATTATATCAAGAAAAATCATAAATGGCAGAAGTAATATCAAAGTAAATGGTGAAAATTTTACAACAGCAAATTTAAAAAAAATAACGGAATTGTTAATTGACATTCATGGACAACATGATCATCAGTCACTTCTAAAAACTACAAAACAGTTAGACATATTAGATGATTTTGCATCAGAGAATATTGGAGATATAAAGGACAGAATTAGGAAAGAATATAAGGTATATAATCAATTACAACAAGAATTAAGCGAATTTGACATTGATGATGACAAAAGAAAACGAGAATTGGATTTTTGTCATTATGAGATAGATGAAATTGAAAAGGCAAATTTAAAAGAGGGAGAAGTCGCAGAAATTGAACTAATGTATAAAAAGATTTCTTCTTCAAAAAATATTCTTGAAAAGATGAATGAAGTATATGGAATCATTGGTGAGGATGGGTATAACAGTGTGTCGCAAAAGATAGGTGAGGCATATAAACTCGCTTTGAGTGCATCAGAAAATGATGAAGAATTAAACGGAATTGTAGATAGTCTGGCCGATTTGGAAAGTATATGTAATGATACAAAAAGAGCCATTAATGATTATGTCGAAGATATGTCTTTTGATGATGAACAGGCTAAATATGTTGAAGAAAGACTTGATTTATTAAACAGATTAAGACAAAAGTATGAAAATAAAAAGAAATATGATGATCCTGTTAAAAACATTTTATATTACAAAGAATGTCAAGAAGAAAAAGTCAAAAAATTGGAGAATCTTGATGTAAGAAAGAAAGAATTAGCTGATAAAATTGAAAATTCAAGAACATCTTTGGATAAACTCAGTGAAAAACTGACAAATATCCGAAAAAAATCCGGTAAAGAGCTTAGCGGAAAAATCGTAGAAGTTTTATTTGGACTCAATTTTTTAGATGCAAGATTTGATATTGAATTTAAGAAAAAGGCAGATTTTTCACCAAATGGAACAGATGAGATAGAATTTATGATTTCGACAAATCCTGGTGAGGAGTTAAAACCACTTGAAAAGATTGCTTCCGGAGGAGAACTTTCAAGAATTATGCTCGGCATTAAAACAATCATGGCATCAAAGGACGATATTGAAACGCTTATTTTTGACGAAATTGATACCGGTATCAGTGGAAGAACAGCTCAGATGGTTGCACAGAGATTAAAAGAGATAAGTAGTGCTCATCAGGTAATATGCATTACACATCTCCCTCAGATTGCAGCAATGGCAGATGAACATTTTTTGATTGAAAAAAGTGTAGTTGATAATGTAACACAGACAAATATTATCAGATTAGATGAAAATCAGTCAGTCAATGAGCTAGCAAGAATGCTTGGAGGTGCAGAGATTACAGAGGCTGTAAGAGAGAATGCAAGAGAAATGAAAAAACTGGCAGGCTGTTAACAATTGACAGTTTGAAAAGAATCCACCTGCATATAATTATACTAAGAAATTTTGAGTGAATTTATGGAATTCACATAAGTTTCAATAGATGTGATTATATGGAAGGTGGATTATTTATGCTTAAAAATAAGGTCAATGTGACATCGGGCGTAGCACTATCCGATGCATATATAGATGGAAAAATATCAGACAAGAGTAATTTGACAAAAAAGAAAGAATACAGAAAGGTACTGATAATTACTTTTATATCTATGCTTATTTTCACATGCTGTTATTCATACAAAATAATAGATAACGAAATACCTGATGAAGTGAGTGTTTTTGAAGGGGAAAATGTTGTAATAAAATCATCTGTTCCCATCTCGTATGATGTGACAAAAGAAAGTCTCCCTGTTTCAGCTAACGTAAAAGATGGCGTTGTAGGAAAATATAGTGTCCAGACAAAAATATTTGGAATGATACCTGCAAAAAAAGTGGAGGTAAATGTTATTTCTAATGACAAAGTATATCCATGCGGATTTCAAATAGGGATCTATCTTCATACAGAAGGCGTCATGATTATTGATACGGGAGAAGTAACCGATATAAATGGAAATACAAGCAATCCGTCAAAGAATATTGTACTTCCAAATGATTATGTGATATCGCTGAACGGAATTTCTGTAAGTTCTAAATCACAGTTGATTTTTCTGATAAATAAATATGGCAAAGATGATATTATACTTGGACTTCGAAGAAATGGTCAGACACTGAAGGTAAAAGTAAAACCGGTGTGTACAGGTGATAATCAATATAAGGCAGGAATATGGGTGAGAGATGATTCGCAGGGAATAGGAACTTTGACATATATTACAAAAGATGGGCAATTTGCAGGACTAGGACATGGAATCAGTGATGTTGATACTGGAAAATTGCTGAGTTCTAAAGACGGAATTTTATACCAGGCTGATATATGGGGAATAAAAAAAGGAGAAAAGGGAAATCCAGGAGGCTTATTAGGATCTATTACGTATGAGCCGTATTTTGAATTCGGGAAAATTACAGGGAATACAAATTATGGCATATTTGGAAATGCAAATGAACATCTGATGTCGAAATGTGAAAGTGATCCTGTGGAGGTTGCACTCAGACAAGAAATAGAAACAGGTCCTGCGACAGTACGCTGTATGATGAATGGAAAACTAAAAGAGTTTGAAATAGAAATTGAAAGAGTTGACTATACAAATAAAACGAAGGATAAGGGGATGGTAATTAGAATAACAGATGAAGAACTTTTGTCATATACAAATGGAATTGTTCAGGGAATGAGTGGGAGCCCAATATTGCAGAACGGCAAATTGATAGGAGCTGTTACACATGTATTTGTAGATGATCCGACAAGAGGATATGCCATTTTTATTGAAACAATGATTAATGAAAGCTAAAATTTTGTAAATAAATGGCTAAAAATGATAAATAAAAATATCATTATTAATTCTTTGTAAATACTATTTGTTGTATATCATGATTTTTAATAAACTATATATAAATTACACTAAATATATATGATTTAACTATTTTTAAATATAACTATATTAAAAATAAATTATTTGTAATTCGATTTTTGTCGAAAATATTCGAACGATATTTGTTGCAAAAGTTTGTACTAAAAGATATAATAATTGTGCTTAAGAAAGAATTACAGAAAAATATAGGAGGAATTAGGGGAAAATGGAAAAAATTGAAGTAGTCATTGCAGATGATAATGAGAGAATTTTACAAATAGTCGAAGATGTTCTCGGCGGCGATGAGGAGATAGAAATAGTTGGAAAGGCAAAAAATGGCGAGGAGGCGATAAATGTCATAATGGATAAAAAGCCGGATATTGCGTTAATTGATATCATTATGCCGAAATTTGACGGATTGGCTGTCATGGAAAAGGTAAATAACAAAGATGAGCTTCAAAAGAAACCAATTTTTATTGTAATGTCGGCAGTTGGAAGAGATACAATTACTGATGATGCATTTGAATTGGGAGCATTTTATTATATTTTAAAACCATTTGATAATGAAATGATTTTAAACAGGATAAAGCATGTAAAAAATTCAATCAAACGAAAAAATATAGAGCCAAGAAAAATAAAAGCATTTGAAAATAATCAACAATACATAGAGAGAAATCTTGAGAGTGAAGTTACTAATATTATACATGATATAGGAATACCTGCGCATATTAAAGGATACCAGTTTTTACGTGATGCAATCATGATGTCGATAAATGACAAAGAGATGCTTCATTCCATCACGAAAGTATTATATCCTACAATTGCAAAGAAAAATAACACAACATCAAGCAGAGTGGAGCGGGCTATCAGACATGCTATTGAAGTTGCATGGACAAGAGGCGAAATAGAAACAATAGACCAATTATTTGGTTATACTGTTAATAAAGGAAAAGGAAAACCGACAAATTCTGAGTTTATTGCACTGATAGCAGATAAAATCAGATTAGAATATAAATGTAATGCATCGTAATTATCGGTGATATACTTCTACTATAGCCGCCATTTATATGAATCAGATTATTTAAGGTCATACTTTTTCATGTAGGAATGAAAAGTATGACCTTTTGACCCTGGTATCATTTTATTCAAATATTAGTAAAAATTTCACTTTAAAAGATGTACAAAATGAGTTATAATATTTTTATATGTAAATTATAGAAATATTATAACTCATTTTTGTTTGGAGGAATTTTATGAAGAATATTTTATTCGTTGCATCAGAAGCAGTTCCTTTTATTAAAACAGGAGGTCTTGCAGATGTTGTCGGCTCGCTTCCTAAATGTTTTGACAAAGAACAGTTTGATGTCAGAGTTATACTGCCAAAGTATTTAAGTATGCCTTGGCATTTTACAGAAAGACTTGAGTTTCTTTCTTATTTTTACATGGATATAGGTTATAAGAATAAATATGTTGGTGTATTTAAACTTGTCCATGAAGGCATTACGTTTTATTTTATTGATAATGAAGCATATTTTGGAGGGCCTAAACCATATGGTGACCTCAAATATGACCTTGAAAAATTCTCTTATTTTTCAAGAGCTGCTCTTTGTGTTCTTCCGGTAATAGGATTCAAACCTGATATTGTTCATTGTCATGATTGGCAGACAGCATTAGTTCCGATTTATATGAAAGACAGTTTCAGGGGTGGAGAGTTTTACCGCGATATGAAATCTATACTTACCATACATAATCTTAAGTTCCAGGGTGTATGGGATACCAAGACAATACAAGAGTACACCGGTCTTTCTGACTACTATTTTACAATAGATAAGATGCGAGTAAAAGATGATGGTAATATGTTAAAAGGTGGTATTGCATATGCTGATTTTGTCACTACAGTAAGTGAGACATATGCGGAAGAAATTAAGACAGAATTTTACGGAGAAGGTCTTGATGGACTGATGAGAGCACGAAGCAATAACCTTTGCGGTATTGTGAATGGTATTGATTATGATGAGTATAATCCGGAGACGGATTACAGAATACCTTTTAAATATAATGCAAGAAGCTTTAGAAAAGAAAAAATAAAAAATAAGCGTGACTTGCAACAACAGCTTGGACTTGAAGTGAATGATAACAAGTTTATGATAGGTCTTGTGTCAAGACTTACAGACCAGAAAGGTCTTGATTTGATTGCATGCGTGATGGATGAAATATGTACAGATGATGTACAGTTTGTTATTCTTGGCACAGGTGAAGAAAAATATGAAAACATGTTCAGATATTATGACTGGAAATATGGCAATAGGGTATCAGCTAATATCTATTATTCAGAAGATATGTCCCATAAGGTATATGCTGCATGTGATGCATTCTTAATGCCATCATTATTTGAACCATGTGGTCTCAGTCAGTTAATGAGCCTTCGATATGGTACGATACCTATCGTGCGTGAGACAGGTGGTCTTAAAGATACTGTCCAGCCATATAATGAATTTGAAAGTACAGGTACAGGTTTTTCATTCACAAACTATAATGCACATGAGATGTTAAATACAATCAGATATGCAAAATATATTTACTATGATAAAAAACGTGAGTGGAATAAACTTGTTGACAGGGCCATGGCAGCAGATTTCTCATGGAATGTTTCGGCAAGAAAATATGAAAATCTGTACAATTGGCTGCTTGGCTGGTAAGTTGGTAGACAAAATGAAAAAGATATATATCGTAGTAAATGGTGAAAAAAATACAGCATCTGACAGTATTTCTAGTATAAATAGAAAGAACAATACCAATATCAAAAAAATCAGAAATGGAAGAATTTCAGAAATACATAGTAGAGATGAGATTATAGATAAACTTGCAGAAATGGAATGGCTCAGAAAAAGAGAATGTTTAAGAGACAGAGCTTATATGGAGTGTGTATATGATATTATGAATTCAAAGCCTTTTCAGAAAATGCATGATTATATACAACACGGAACTACTACAACGTTGGAACACTGTATATCTGTTTCATACATGAGCTACAAAATTAGCAGAGTATATGGACTTGATTATGTTTCAGCAGCTCGAGGCGCGCTGCTTCATGACCTGTTTTTGTATGACTGGCATACACACAGACAAGAAACTGGAAATCATTTCCATGGATTTACACACCCGGTTGTAGCACTTCATAATGCCATGAAATATTATCATCTTAATGAAACTGAAAAAGATATTATTAAAAAACATATGTGGCCACTTACCGTGATACCTCCTAAAACAATGGAAGGCTATGTAGTAATGTACGCTGATAAATATTGTAGCCTAATGGAAATAGGTCAGACACTAAAGAGAAAGTTTCGATTGTTTTTAACTTAATATATAAGAAATAGCAGCTTGATAAATAACACCCAAAGATACACCAAGAAAAGAATGGAGACATTAGATTTATGTGGAATTATAATTTACCAATATTTCATGAGACGTTTTATAAGGTAATAATGTGGTTTCTTATATATAGTGTATTGGGATGGACAATGGAATCGATTTATATTTCGATTTGCAACAAAAAGATAACTAACAGAGGGTATGTCAAAGGACCGATATGTCCAATCTACGGCTTCGGAGGAATATTTGCACATACGCTACTTTTGCATTTTGCAGGAAATTATATGATGATTTTCTGTGTAGGAACTTTTTTTGCAACTACACTTGAGTATATGACAGCTTTGGCAATGATAAGAGTATTTGGTTTTTTATGGTGGGATTATACAAATAAACCTTTTAATTATAAAGGTATCCTGTGCCTTGAAAGTACTTTGGCATGGGGAATATTTGCGATTGTGGATATGGCGTTTTTGACAAAAGCCATATTTATCGGAATAGGTCATATTCCGTATACACTTGGAAAAGCTACAATCGTATTTGCAGTAATATATTATTTTTCTGACTTTATTGTATGTACAAAGAAAAATTTAAATGGTGATATAGAAGCAGAGGAGAACAATATATTACAGTTTAATCATTAAACACAAAAAAGGTACTTTATATGTCTGACAGCAGTTAAAGTATCTTTTTTTATTTAAAAACACATAGTGCGAGGTAATCTATAAGTGTCAAATAGAAATTGTATCTGGAAACTGTTTTCAAATGTGGTTTTTATTGACTTTTACCAATTAATTATATATAATACAGGGTGTGTTTTATTATGTAATACAGACTATATGTTGTGTGAGAGATTTTGCCTGCCGTCTTTTGGGAGGCTATATCATAAAATTTTAGAAAAGAGGTAAATGTAACATGGCAGAAATCAATTTAAGCAAGTATGGCATTACTGGAACAACAGAAGTTGTGTACAATCCTTCTTACGAATTATTATTCAACGAAGAGACAAAATCTGAGCTTGAAGGTTTTGAAAAAGGACAGAACACAGAGCTTGACGCAGTTAATGTTATGACAGGTATTTACACAGGACGTTCACCTAAAGATAAGTTTATCGTTGTGGATGAGAATTCAAAAGATACAGTTTGGTGGACATCTGATGAGTATAAGAATGACAATCATGCAGCAACACAGGAAGCTTGGACAGCAGTAAAAGATATTGCTATCAAAGAGCTCTCAAACAAGAGATTATTTGTAGTTGATGCCTTCTGTGGAGCAAATAAAGATACTCGTATGGCAGTAAGATTTATCGTTGAGGTTGCATGGCAGGCACATTTTGTAAAGAATATGTTCATCCAGCCAACGGAAGAAGAGTTAAAAAACTTTGAACCGGATTTCATCGTATACAACGCTTCTAAAGCAAAAGTTGAAAATTACAAGGAGTTAGGACTTAACTCAGAAACAGCTGTTATGTTCAACATCACAAGCCGTGAGCAAGTTATTGTTAATACATGGTATGGCGGAGAAATGAAGAAAGGTATGTTCTCTATGATGAACTACTATCTTCCACTTAAGGGTATTGCTTCAATGCACTGTTCCGCTAACACAGACCTGGAAGGTAAGAATACAGCAATCTTCTTTGGACTTTCAGGAACAGGTAAGACAACACTTTCAACAGATCCTAAGCGTCTTCTTATCGGTGATGATGAGCATGGTTGGGATGACAACGGAGTATTCAACTTTGAAGGCGGATGCTATGCTAAGGTTATCGACCTTGATAAGGATTCAGAACCTGATATCTACAATGCAATCAGACGTGATGCTCTCTTAGAGAATGTTACAGTTGCAGAAGATGGAAAAATTGATTTCGCAGATAAGAGTGTAACAGAGAATACTCGTGTTTCTTATCCAATCAACCATATTGAGAATATTGTACAGAAGGTTAACCCAGTATCAGCTGGTCCTGATGCTCAGAATGTTATCTTCCTTTCAGCAGATGCATTTGGTGTGCTTCCTCCAGTATCAATCCTTACACCAGAACAGACAAAATACTACTTCCTTTCAGGATTTACAGCTAAATTAGCAGGTACAGAGCGTGGAATCACAGAGCCTACACCTACATTCTCAGCTTGTTTCGGTCAGGCATTTCTTGAGCTTCATCCTACAAAATATGCTGAAGAGCTTGTTAAGAAAATGGAGAAGAGCGGAGCAAAGGCTTATCTTGTCAACACAGGATGGAACGGAACAGGAAAGCGTATCACAATTAAAGATACTCGTGGTATCATTGATGCTATCCTTAATGGAGATATTAAGAATGCACCTACAAAGAAGATACCTATCTTCGATTTTGAGGTTCCAACAGAACTTCCTGGTGTTGATACAAACATTCTTGATCCTCGTGACACATATGCTGATGCTTCTGAATGGGAGACAAAAGCAAAAGACCTTGCCGAGAGATTTGTTAAGAACTTTAAGAAATATGAAGGAAACGATGCAGGTAAAGCACTTGTATCAGCAGGTCCACAGTTATAATCAGCATTTAGGTTATTGACATATTATAGAGATGTATTTCGGCTGCCAAACTAAGAAATTAGTTTGGCAGTTTTTTATGTATTAGAAAATTTTATTTCTATATTCTTGCAACCGTTTTCGCTAAAAAAACAGCTGATTTTGTAAAATAATAATATAATTAGTATATTTGAATTGACAATTTAAAAAAATATGAATATTATAGTAACGCAGTAAGAGTTTTGAGAATATTCTGCTAATCATTTTTTTATATAAAATCAAATAGAAAGGGAGAAGCGATGCTTGAATTAAAGAACATTAAAAAGGATTATCCTGCCGGTGATAGTGTTGTTCATGCACTTAAAGGAATCGATCTGAAATTCAGAAAGAGTGAATTTGTATCAATACTTGGTCAATCAGGATGTGGTAAGACAACAATGCTTAACATCATAGGTGGACTTGATAAGTACAGTGAAGGTGATTTAATTATCAATGGTAAATCTACAAAAGATTTCAAAGACAGAGATTGGGATACATATAGAAACCATTCCATTGGTTTTGTTTTTCAAAGTTATAATCTGATTCCGCACCAGACAGTTTTGCAAAATGTAGAACTTTCGCTTACATTGTCAGGTGTATCAAAATCCGAGAGAAGAGAAAGAGCGATAAAGGCTTTAGAAGATGTAGGACTGAAAAGTCAATTATCCAAAAAGCCTAGTGAAATGTCAGGAGGACAAATGCAAAGAGTTGCTATTGCACGTGCACTTGTCAATAATCCTGATATCATCCTTGCAGATGAGCCTACAGGTGCACTTGATACAGAGACAAGTGTACAGGTTATGGAAATATTGAAAAATATCTCAAAAGACCGTCTGATTATCATGGTTACACATAATCCGGAACTTGCCGAACAGTATTCGTCAAGAATCATCAGAATGCTTGATGGAGAGATAAAGGATGATTCCAATCCTCTCACAGAAGAAGAAATAAAAAAGGAAAATAGTGAGGATGAAAAAGCACTTAAGAATGCCAAGAAGTTAAAAAAGACTTCTATGTCATTTGCAACATCATTTTCACTTTCACTTAAGAATTTATTTACAAAAAAAGGCCGTACAATACTTACATCTTTTGCTGGAAGTATCGGTATCATTGGTATTGCACTTGTTCTTTCTATTTCTCAAGGATTTACAAGATACATTGATGATGTTCAGGAAGAAGCACTTTCATCGTACCCTCTTACAATAGAAGAGACTCACACAGATTTGTCAACCATCATGGAAACATTTATGGGTATTGATAAAAAGGGCAGTGCGCATGAAGATGATGCTGTATATAAAAGATCGGCAATTTATGAGATGATGAATGCTCTTAACAATATCGAGTCTACACACAACGATTTAAAGAGTTTTAAAGAATTTATTGAAAAAGAAAAAGAGGATGAGAATGGAAAAACAAAACTTTACACAGCGTTAAGTGGTGTCAAATATTCCTATCCTTTGGAGTTGTTAGTATATACTAAGAGCGTAGATGGCAATATTATTCGTTCTGATTCTCAAAAGTTACTGCAGGAAATGATTTCAGAGTATATGGGAATGGATGTATCTGTCATGTTTGATTCAAGTCAGTCAATGTTTGGAATTGATACGTCTTCCATGATGATGGGTTCATCAATCAATTTATGGGAAGAAATGTTATCCGGAGACAACGGCGAAACAGTAAGTGATGTACTAAAAAAACAGTACGATATCGTGTATGGTGAATGGCCTACAGCATATGATGAAGTCGTTCTTGTGCTTGATAAAAATAACGAGCTTGATGATATGACATTGTATGCACTTGGACTTGAACCTAAGGAAGATGTTGAAAAAATCATGAATGCCGCTTTTAACGGAATCGAGTCAGAGGTTGAGGTTGACAATTCGAGCTGGTCATACGAAGAAATATGCAATTCAAAGTATAAGATTATTTTAAATTCTGAATGTTACAGGTATGATGAGACGACCGGTTTATATGTGGATCTTAGAGACACGGATGCCGGGCTACAATATCTATATGATAACGGAATAGATATCAAAGTTACAGGTATTATCCGACCTAACAAAGACGCAACAGCAACAATGCTCACAGGTTCTATAGGATATACATATAAGCTTACTGAATATGTAATTGAGCAATCAAAACAGTCAGATGCCATAGATGCACAGCTTGCAAATCCTAATATTGATGTGTTTACAGGACTTCCTTTTAACGAGGCAACCGGAAGCCTTGCAGATGAAGAAAAAGCAACCGAATTTATGAAATATATTGAGGAGCTTGATGATTCAGGTAAAGCACGAGCTTATATTTCTATGATGAGTATTCCTTCTGATGAGCAGTTAAATGAAATGATTTCGCAGGCAATGTCTTCTATGGATAGAACAGCGATGGAACAGACATTAATTCAAGCCATGACACAGCAAATGGGAATGGGTGAAGATGATATTAGAGCATATCTTGAAAGTATGAGTGATGAAGATATGACAAATACATTTACCCAAATGATTACAGAACAGATTAAGGCGCAGTATGCAGCAAGTGTTGCTGAAGAAATGTCAGGACTTGATGTTTCTCAGCTTGTCGCATCATTAAAAACTGCAATGGAAGGATTTACGTCAGAACAGTTTGCAAAATTCTATGATGAGGTTATTGAATTTTCAGATTCTTCTTATGATGACAATTTGATAGCATTAGGATATATCGATTTAGATACACCATCTGCAATCAATCTTTATGCATCGACATTTGAGAATAAAGACAAAATTGAAGATGCCATAAAGATTTACAATAAAGATAAAGATGAATTGTCACAGATAGCATATACGGATTATGTAGGTCTTATGATGTCTTCTGTCACAACAATTATCAATGCCATCACATATGTTCTTATCGCATTTATTGCAATTTCGCTTGTTGTTTCATCTATTATGATTGGTGTCATTACGCTGATATCAGTTCAGGAAAGAACAAAAGAAATTGGTATCTTAAGAGCAATAGGTGCCTCAAAGAGAGATGTATCAAGTATGTTCAATGCAGAAACAGTCATCATTGGTTTCACAGCCGGATTAATCGGTGTGGTGGTGACATATCTGTTGTGTATACCAATTAACATTGTCATACACAAATTGACAGGTCTTAATAATTTAAGTGCCTTTTTACCGGTACCTGCTGCCATTATTTTGATTCTTATCAGTGTCGGACTTACGTTGATTTCAGGTATCATTCCTTCAAGAAGTGCGGCAAAGAAAGATCCTGTTGTGGCTCTTAGAACGGAATAGAATGTTTAATCAGTATCAAAGAAACAGCCGATAGATGAGAGTAGCTTTTGTGATAAAAAAACAGGTAATATGAGACATATAGAATCTCATATTACCTGTTTTCAAGTTTAATTGATTAATTTTAATAGATTAAATGATGTAATCATTTTATTCGAATATAGTTTATTCTTCCACATCATCATCTTCTTCTATATCTCCAGCATCAACAAGTTCATCATACTGCTGTGAATCGAGAAGCTCATCAAATGCATCAGAAACTGCTTCATATTCATCGTCATCAGTAATATTGTCAAGAGATGGTTCTCCGTCTGCATCCTCTGTATATCTATAGAGAAATACTTCGCCTTCTTCGGCATATTCTCCCTCAAGAGGTAGAAGTGCAATATAATCATTATTCCCAACAGGGAAGATTGTTAGTACAGCACATTCCAACTTTTCACCATCATCCAATTCCAAAGTCACACAGATGTCCTCATCTGGTTCAAGATTCATGTTTTCACTCATAATTTTTTGATCCTTTCTGTCAATTAGTAATCAGTATATTTACTTCTGACTTAACTTTATCAGATAGGAGAATAAATTGCAACAATATACTTTAAAAACTTGTACAAATGTTGTAAAATAATTACCTGTGGACAGTAGTATATACTTTTATGGTATGACTGTTAAGATATTATGAAAAAGCAAGAAGGTGGCAGCAGGATATATGAAAGTAAAGGATAAAGTTTTAAAAATATTAAATGAAAATAAAGAAACATATCTTTCAGGTGAGGAACTCGCAAACAGAATCGGAGTAAGCAGGACAGCAGTGTGGAAAGCGATAAAAGCATTAAATGATGAGGGATATGCAATATCCGCAATCAATAAGTTAGGTTATCGTATGAGTAAAGGTGATGATGTAATCTCCGTAACAGGAATTGGGCAATATCTTCCTACAAATCTTGCAGACACAGTTAAAATTGAAGTATATAAAACAATCACATCAACAAATACTGTTTTAAAACAAAAAGCATCAGATGATGCATCAGAATGGCTTATATTAATTGCAGAAGAACAGACAGAGGGAAGAGGAAGAATGAATCGAAAATTCTATTCGCCATCTGATACAGGAATTTATATGAGCGTTCTTTTGAGACCTGACTGCCATGTTACACAGGCACTATTTATCACCACTATGACGGCGGTCGCTGTAGCAGAGACGTTAGATGAAATATTTGATGCTGATACAAAAATTAAATGGGTAAATGATATTTATTATGACAATAAGAAAATTTGTGGTATACTGACAGAGGCGGCAGTGAATGTTGAGACATCAAAGTTAGATTATGCTGTTGTCGGGATAGGAATCAATGTGAAAGAGCCAAAGGATAATTTTCCTGATGAAATCAAAGACATTGCCGGCTCTATGACAGGTTTAGAACTACAAAAGGATATCAATGATAATTTAAGAAACAGAATTGTTGCAAAAATAGTCGAAAAAATGTATGATTACTACAAAGAGTTAAATAATCATCAGTTTATGGGTAAATATAAAGAAAAGTCCATGTTGATAGGCAAAGATGTATATATTCTGACTGATGAAAATAAGGAAAATCTTCATGTGACAGATATTGATGACGAAGCCGGACTTGTTGTAAGACATGATGATGGAAGAGTAGAACATTTAAAATCCGGTGAGGTGTCGGTGAGAATAAAAGAATAAGATAATATAGATATTCGATATAAATATAATAACATTATTGTTAATCGGGACAGATTACCTGAATCGAAAGGACTTACTATGCAAAGCGAATTAAATATAAACAAGGCAAATTATGATATGAAGAACTGGCAGGAATGCGATATAGATACTGTAACTGCGAAGAAAAACAAAACAATGATGCAGGCATTCGAATGGTATCTGCCGGAAGACAGAACACATTGGAAAAGGATTGTAAAAATCGCCAAAGATTTCAAAGATGCAGGCATCACAAGCGTGTGGCTTCCTCCGGCATATAAGGGTGCAAGTGGTGTTCATGATGTAGGCTATGCAGTGTATGATTTGTATGACCTTGGCGAATTTAATCAGAAAAATACAGTTGCAACAAAATACGGAACAAAAGATGAATATTTAGCAGCAATTCATGAGCTAAAGAAAAACAACATCGAAGTTTTGGCAGATGTTGTTCTCGGACACAGAATGGGAGCAGATGAGCAAGAGAGGATTTTCGCCTACGGACAGGATGAATATGACAGAAATCATGAGATAGCAGGAAAAAAGAAGATAACTGTATGGACGAAATTCACATTCCCGGGAAGAAACGGAAAATATTCGGATTTTAAATGGGATTGGACACATTTTCACGGAACTGATTTTGATGCGAAAAGCCAGGAAAATGGAATTTACAGATTTATAGGAAAAGAGTGGGACAGCGATGTTGATGGTGAATTTGGAAATTATGACTATCTGATGGGTGTTGACCTTGATATGAGTGATGATGAAGTGGTTGATGAACTGAATAAATGGGGAAGATGGTACTTCGAATTTACAGGGGTTGACGGATTTCGAATTGATGCTGTGAAACATATTGATTTTAATTTCTTTAGAAACTGGCTTAACAAACTACGCCATGATACCGGAAAAGAAATCTTTGCTGTAGGCGAATACTGGAATGCTGAATTGTATATTTTACAGAGATATATAGAAAAGACAGAATCTGCACTATCCTTGTTTGATGTGCCGCTTCATTTCAATATGTTTCATGCTTCAAGAAGTAATGGTTACTATGATATGAGATATATTCTCAAAAATACATTATTAAGTTACAGGCCTGATTTGGCAGTCACATTTGTTGATAATCATGACACGCAGCCGGGACAGGCACTTGAATCCTTTGTTCTTGAATGGTTTAAACCACATGCATATTCGCTTATATTACTTAGGAATGAAGGCTATCCTTGTATATTTTATGGTGATTTTTATGGAATTGAACATGATCATATTCCTTCAGTATACGGGCTTAGGACACTCATGAAATTAAGGGAAAATCATGCACATGGAATATTACATGACTATTTTAATCATGACAGCGTTATTGGATGGACTATGGAGGGTGTTGATGAGATTAATAATTCGGGGCTTGCAGTCATCATGACCGATGAAAGAGGAGGAGAAAAGAAGATGTATGTCGGCATCCACTTTGCCGGAAAAATCTTTATAGATGCCCTCAAAAATGCAAAAGAAAAAGTAGTAATTGACAAAGATGGCTATGGAATATTTAGGGTAAATGACGGTTCCGTATCCGTATACAGGCCAATGTACGGACAGACAATCGGCAAGAGAAGCAATATGCGATTCGTGGATAAAGCAGAAGTTTCAGCGTACGCAGAAGTTGCAGACGGGGTGGCTCCAGAGATTATGATTGAAAGTAATTACAAGCATTTAGATGATGGTGTGGATCAATTATTAGCAAATAATAATTAAAGAAATAACAATAGAAAAGAATGCCTGCGGACGGCTGGCAATGAAAATAGTATGCATAAAGGTAGTGAGTTGAAAGTTGAATGAAAACAATAACTATAACAATATGATTGAAGAAAATACAACGGAAAATAATAACAGAAGTGATACTGTCAAAAAAAGAATAAATGAACTACGGATTTTCATGTCTGAAAAGAATATAGATGTGTATTACATACCGACAGATGATTTTCATGGTTCTGAATTTGTAAGCGAATATTTTAAAGCCAGAGAATATATGTCAGGATTTACAGGTTCAGCCGGAACACTTATTATAACAAAAGACAGTGCCGGACTGTTTACTGATGGCAGATATTTTCTGCAGGCAGAAAAAGAGCTTGAAAATACGGATATTGTTTTATACAGAATGGGTAATGAAGGCGTTCCATCTATAGTAGAATTTTTAGATGCAAACATGGAAAATGGCATGGTACTTGCTTTTGATGGAAGATGTGTAACTGCCGGATTTGCAATATCTGTCAAAAAATATTTTGAAGAAAAAGGAAAAGATATCTCGCTAAAAGGTGATGTGGACCTTGTCTCCTATATATGGAAAGACAGACCGGCGTTACCAGATTCAAAACCTTATGTGCTAGATGAAAAATATTGTGGTGAATCTCTTTCTGAAAAAATTGACAGAGTACGAAAAGAAATGAAAAACAAAAATGCCAAAAGTTTCATCCTCACATCTCTTGATGATATTGCATGGCTTTTAAACATACGGGGTGATGACATTAAATGTAGTCCGCTTGTCTTATCCAATATGCTGATAACTGAAGACAAAGCAGTATTTTATTGTGGAAGCGACAAAAAGCCGGATGAAAAAACACAAAATATCTATGATTACCTTCATAGCAATAAAATACAGATAAAAGGGTATTTTGAGATATATGATGATATTAAGAAAATTGGAAACACACTTCCTGTCATAGCAGATTTAGATAAAGTGAATTTCAGGTTATACAGTGAAATTTTAAATACAGTCAATCAATGTTATGATACTCTGACAGACAAAAAAATAAGAGATGGTTTTATCAGTTATCATTATGCAATTATTGATATTATAAATCCCACCACTAATTTCAAGGCAGTCAAAAACAGTATAGAAATTGAAAATGAAAAAAACGCTCATATCAAAGATGCTGTTGCATATGTCAGATTTTTATACTGGTTTAAGAAAAAATGCGATAAAAAAAGCATAACAGAACAGGATATTGCCAAAAAACTTTTAGAAGAACGAAAAAAGATGGATGGATTCATTAGTGAGAGCTTTGAACCCATTGTGGCATATAAGGAACATGGAGCGATTGTTCATTATTCGTTTGATGAATACAGTAATGCACATTTAGATGAAAAATCGTTTGTTTTAATAGATACCGGAGGACATTATCTTGAAGGAACTACAGATATTACAAGAACATTATCCTGTGGTGAGTTAAGCAGTGAAGAAAAGATAAATTATACTTTAGTATTAAAAGGAAATCTTGCACTTGGCAGCGCTGTTTTTCTGGAAGGAATAACAGGCGCAGGACTTGATATTCTGGCAAGACGTCCACTATGGGAAAAATCACTTGACTATAAACATGGAACAGGACATGGTGTCGGATATCTTCTTAACGTACATGAGGGTCCTAACAGTATCAGGTACAGGCTTGGTGAAGGCAAAAATGTGAGTGCTGTAATGAAACCGGGGATGATTACATCTAATGAACCCGGTCTGTATATTACAGGGAAATATGGCATACGCATTGAGAATATGATTGTATGTAAAGAAAAGCTAAAAAATGATTTTGGCAGATTTCTCGAATTTGAAACACTGACAATGGTTCCTTATGAGCTTGATGCCATAGAAGAAGAATTGCTTGACTCCACTGAAAAAAGATTCATAAATGAATATCACAGTAAAGTTTATAAGACATTAAAAAGTTTTCTAAATGAGGAAGAACAAATTTTCTTAAGTGAAATAACAAGAACAATATAAAAGCATTTTTGAAAGATAGCTTTTAAAGTGACCATTTTAATGTTTTAAAATAGAAGTTTTAAATTTAAATAGAAGTTTTAAATTTAAATAGAAGTTTTAAATAAAAGTTTCAAATATAGGATGCGTAAGAATTTTTAAGAATTCCTACGCATCATTTTTGATATGCGGATGATATTATCCATTTGGCTAATCTGGTCAGGCGACATATTTGTTTTTAACGCATTTATGATAAGCTCGGTTTCGCTGTCTGAAAAACTGATGCCTTTTGCGTTTGCTGTAGCAGCAGAATTTAAAAGAAACTGCACCATGTTTTGAGATGAAACATTCTGTGACTGCCTGATAATATCCGTCAGTAAATTGATTTTTTCAGGTGCAATTGTGTTAAAGGAACCTCCGGCATTCGAAGTAACTGACTGGGAAGCGGACTGAGAATGGTCCTCTCCATTTGAATAATTGTTCTGCATATTTTGATAATAATTCATTTTATAATCCTCCAAAAATGAGATAGTTAGATAATGATTTTATTAATTAATTTTATTGAATTCATAATGACTACACATCTATTCTCTAATTTGTGTCCTTGTTGAGATTTTGATTTATATTGGGATCAAGAAGAGAATTGAGTGCTTCTATACTTGAATTCATCATATTATCATGTTGCTGTGTGCCTGCGTTCATCATATTATCATTTTGTTGTGTGCCTGCATTCATCATATTTTCATGTTGCTGGAAATTGGTATTATTATTTACAGATTCGCCATTGAAGCTGTTCTGATGATTTGTGCCTACAGGATTGAGGGTATGAATCAGTTTTGCGATATCTGATACACTGTTATAATTACTGTTAAAGCCGAAACTGCTGCCCGGATTAGGATTATTATTTAAATTGAAGCCATTATTCAGAATCATCTGTGGATTGAATCCTGCGTTTTCAGTTATATTCGGCTGTGGATTCGTGTTCAAACCATTCCCTCCAAGTGACTGTACAAGATTCAGTAGTGATGAGTTATTTCCACTGATAGAAGAAATTGACTGATAAATGTTATATGCGTTAAAGAAATTCATAAAAGTTGTGATAGTATCAAATTCTTTTTTATCAAGATAAGGGCGGATTGCATATATAAAATCTGACATATTAAAATTTGAGTTATTACCATTTTCGTTTAATTCACATGCACTAAGTGTAGAGTCGATGGAATCACTAAAGTTATTAAACATGTTGTTAAATTCTTCGATTTTTACAAAATAAGACAAATTCCTCTGCATTGGTGCGGGAACAAACGGAAGTGCTGCCTTTAATATATTTAAAGTCTTGGTTGAAACAGAATTACTCATCACATACCTCATATATTACACAAAATTGTATATTACAATATATGCATAACAGATGATAAATATGATTCGGCAAATTTAAAGCAGACAAGAAGAGTAAATAAATTATCATCATTATCTGCATGAAAATGCACCTCAGAAAAATTCCCTGTTTGCGGAACAAAATCTTTTGCGGGATTTTCTATGAAATGTTTGGTACTATTCGTGTTCGAATTGATACATTTCATGCATTCCTCATCATATTCATAGATAGAATCTTCTGTTTCGATGATTGTCTGTGAATATTGTTTCATAATATAATTCTCCATTCTGCCGGCAGTAACCGACACAGATATGACAGTTTTCCGTAATTTATTGACTAAATAGGGATTTGCCACACTTAAAATAATGACAAATCCCCTGATTATTATCTGTCAGATATCTGACATTTAATTTTTTGTAAAAATTTTGCTTCTGATTCTAACAGGAAATTTTGCAAAATCCCATTATATATACAGCTGATTCAAAATAAGTTAATTAGCATCCGCATCCTAAGAAGTTGTTGCCGTTATTGTTTCCACAGCAAGAAAGGATAATCAAAATCCAGATGATGCAGTCGCATCCGTTGTTATTGTTGCTACCGAGAATGCCATTTCCATTGTTATTGCAGCATAAGAGAAGAATAAGAATAATGAAAAAGCAGTTACCTCCATTGTTATCGTTGTAGCCTCCATTGCCACCGCAGTTTGTTGCAGCTAAATCACTCATGTTAAATCCTCCAAATTTTGTTTACACTTCATTCTATGTAGTATAGCTTGGTCAGTTTCCTATTTTTTTAAAATTTTTAAAAATAAATTTTTAAATTTGATTGCACTTCATTCAGTATTGTGATAAAATTAACAAAGCATGTTCAGGGCAAAGAGTATAACTGGACTTGATAAAAATTTAACAATCTTATTTGGAGGTATCACTAATATGGCAAAGAAAGTTGTTTTAGCAGGCGCATGCCGTACTGCAATCGGAAAAATGGGTGGTGGATTAAGCACAACACCAGCACCTGTTCTCGGTTCAATTGTTATCAAAGAAGCATTAAACAGAGCAGGCGTACCTGCTGATCAGGTTGATCATGTATATATGGGATGTGTTATTCAGGCAGGTCTTGGACAGAACGTGGCACGTCAGGCATCTATTAAAGCAGGTTTACCTATCGAGACACCTGCTGTTACAGTTAACGTAGTATGTGGTTCAGGTCTTAACTGTGTCAATATGGCTGCACAGATGATTTTAGCTGGAGATGCTGATATCGTTGTTGCAGGTGGTATGGAAAACATGTCAATGGCACCATACGCTATGATGCAGGGTCGTTACGGCTACAGAATGAACAATGGTAAATTGGTTGATACAATGGTAAATGATGCATTATGGGATGCATTCAATGATTATCATATGATGATTACAGCAGAAAATGTTGCAGAGCAGTGGAATCTTTCAAGAGAAGAGTTAGATGCATTCGCAGCAAAGAGCCAGCAGAAAGCTGAAGCAGCTATTGCAGCAGGCAAGTTTGATGATGAAATCGTTCCTGTTCAGACAGGTGTCAATAAGAAGACAAAAGAGCCAATCATCTTTAACAAAGATGAAGGTCCTCGTCCTGGTACAACAGCTGAGTCACTTGCAAACTTAAGATGCTGTTCAGGTAAAGAAGGCGGTGTTGTCACAGCAGGTAACGCATCAGGTATCAATGATGGTGCAGCAGCAATCGTTGTAATGAGCGAAGAAAAAGCTAAAGAGCTTGGTGTTACACCAATGGCTACATGGGTAGCAGGAGCACTTGGCGGTGTTGATCCAAAGATTATGGGTGTTGGTCCTGTTGCTTCTACAAAGAAAGTTCTTGCTAAGACAGGCATGACAATTGATGAATTCGATATCATCGAGGCTAATGAAGCATTTGCTGCACAGTCAGTAGCAGTTCAGAAAGATTTAGGATTCAAAGACGAACAGCTCAATCCAAACGGTGGTGCTATCGCACTCGGACATCCTGTTGGAGCTTCAGGCTGCCGTATCCTTGTAACACTTCTTCATGAGATGCAGAAGTCTGACGCAAAGAAAGGTCTTGCAACACTTTGTATCGGTGGCGGTATGGGTTGCTCAACAATCGTTTCAAGAGATTAATTTGAATAAGGAAAGCTGCAATTCCAGCCAGTATTTTTAACCGGATCATTCACATGTTAACAAAGTTAGCGTTTGAAATCAGTATTAGAACATATCAGATATAAGCGTATCTGTGGCTGATTTGAAAATAACTAGTGTCTGACACGAATTGCAGTAAAAGGACTACACATATTGAAATATATATGTGTAGTTGTTTTGTAAAGAGTGGATAATTTAAATCATTATCTTAATTATTTTTTAAAATGAATATATAACAATCAGAAAGGTAATTTGAGCTATGGAATTTATTACTTATGAAGTAGAAGAAAAGATTGGTATTATCACAATCAACCGTCCAAAGGCATTAAATGCATTAAACAGTCAGGTCCTTGAAGAGCTTGATGCGACACTTGACAGTGTGGATTTAGATACTGTAAGAGCATTAGTGCTTACAGGTGCAGGCGAGAAATCATTTGTTGCCGGTGCTGATATCGGAGAGATGAGCACACTTACCAAGGCAGAAGGAGAAGCATTTGGTAAAAAAGGAAACGATGTTTTCAGAAAGCTTGAGACATTCCCGATTCCTGTGATTGCAGCTGTGAATGGTTTTGCACTTGGTGGCGGATGCGAGATTTCAATGAGCTGTGATATCAGAATTTGTTCAGAAAACGCTATCTTTGGACAGCCGGAAGTAGGTCTTGGTATTACACCGGGATTTGGCGGTACACAGAGACTTGCAAGAATCGTCGGTGTCGGTATGGCGAAACAGATGATTTATACAGCAAGAAATATCAAGGCTGACGAGGCATACAGAATCGGTCTTGTTAATGCAGTATATCCGTTAGAAGAATTATTACCTGCTGCTAAGAAGTTAGCACAGACAATCGCTATCAATGCCCCTATTGCAGTTCGCAACTGCAAGAAAGCAATCAACGAAGGCTTAGATGTAAACATGGACGAAGCAATCGTGATTGAGGAAAAACTGTTTGGTGACTGTTTTGAGACAGAAGACCAGAAGGCAGGTATGGGTAACTTCCTTGAGAAAGATAAAGAAAAGAAGTTAAAGGTAGTTCCATTCCAAAATAAATAATAAGTTTATTTCAATTTAGATTATTTTGGGTCCGGTTTTTAATTCTAAACAGGTTATATGATTTGTTAATAAAAGTAAAACATCAATTAACATGATATTTCTGCCGGACTCAGAACATATAAAAATATTAGGAGGTACAACATGAAGGTTGGTATTATTGGAGCCGGAACAATGGGTTCAGGTATTGCACAGGCATTTGCACAGACAGAAGGATATGAGGTATATCTTTGCGATATCAATGAAGAATTTGCTGCAAATGGCAAAAACAAAATTGCTAAAGGATTTGAAAAGAGAATTGCTAAAGGCAAAATGACACAGGAAGATGCTGATAAGATTTTAGCAAAAATCACAACAGGCGTTAAGACAATCTGTACAGATGCTGATTTAATCGTAGAGGCAGCTTTAGAAAATCTTGATATTAAGAAACAGACATTCAAAGAATTACAGGAAATTGTTCCTGCTGAATGTATTTTTGCAACAAATACATCTTCACTTTCAATCACAGCTATCGGAGCAGGACTTGACAGACCGGTTATCGGTATGCATTTCTTCAACCCGGCACCTGTTATGAAGTTAATCGAGGTTATCCAGGGTGAAAATACTCCTGATGATGTAAAGGATAAGATTGTTGAGATTTCTAAGGAAATCGGTAAGACTCCTGTAGAAGTAAAAGAAGCTGCTGGTTTCGTTGTAAACAGAATCTTAATTCCAATGATTAACGAAGCAATCGGTATCTACGCTGAAGGTGTTGCATCTGTAGAAGGTATCGATACAGCTATGAAGTTAGGTGCTAATCATCCAATGGGACCTTTAGCATTAGGTGATTTAGTAGGTCTTGACATTGTACTTGCTATTATGGAAGTATTACAGACTGAGACAGGTGATCCTAAGTATCGTCCACATCCACTTCTTAAGAAGATGGTTCGTGCTGGCAAGTTAGGTATTAAGACAGGAATCGGTTTCTACGATTATTCAAAATAAGATTATTCAAAATCAAATATGAATATCCGGTAAAACAAAATCAGAAATACAGGTTATTTATAAAAATGTTATTTAATCAGTGCATAAGTGCTGTTATTGAATAAATAGACAAGATGTAATAATAAAAATTAGGAGGAACAGAATCGTGGATTTTTCTTTAAGTAAAAAACATGAAATGGCAAGAAATCTTTTCAAAGAATTTGCCGAGACAGAAGTAAAGCCTTTGGCTCAGGAAACAGATGAGACAGAGCATTTCCCAGCAGAGACAGTTAAGAAAATGCAGAAATATGGTTTCATGGGTATTCCAATTGAGAAACAGTATGGCGGACAGGGTTGCGATCCTTTAACATATGTTATGTGTGTAGAAGAACTTTCAAAGGTATGTGGTACAACAGGTGTTATTGTATCAGCTCATACATCACTTTGTGCTGATCCAATTCAGACATATGGTACAGAAGCTCAGAAACAGAAATACTTAGTTCCACTTGCAAATGGTGAAAAGTTAGGTGCTTTCGGTCTGACAGAGCCAGGTGCAGGTACAGACGCTCAGGGTGTTCAGACAAAAGCTGTTCTTGACGGAGATGAGTGGGTACTTAACGGTTCTAAGTGCTTCATTACAAATGGTAAAGAGGCTGATATCTATATCATCATCGCTTACACAGATATTGTTGAAGATAAGAAAGGCAGAAAACAGAAGAAATTCTCTGCATTTATCGTTGAAAAGGGAACACCTGGATTCTCTTTCGGAACAAAGGAAAAGAAGATGGGTATTCGTGGTTCTGCAACATATGAATTAATTTTTGAAGATTGCAGAATTCCAAAAGATAATCTTTTAGGAGCTAGAGGAAAAGGTTTCCATGTTGCAATGCATACTCTTGACGGTGGTCGTATCGGTATCGCTGCTCAGGCTCTTGGTATTGCAGAAGGCGCATTAGAGCGTACAATCGAGTATACAAAGGAAAGAAAGCAGTTTGGACGTTCCATCGCTGCACAGCAGAATACTCAGTTCCAGATAGCTGATATGGCTACAAAGGTTGAGGCTGCTAAATTACTTGTATACAAAGCTGCTATGAAGAAAGCACAGTTCCAGGCTGATAAGAAGACATCTTACTCAGTAGAAGCTGCTATGGCTAAGCTTTATGCTGCAGAAGTAGCTATGGAAGTAACAACAAAGGCTGTACAGTTACATGGTGGTTATGGTTACATCAGAGAGTACGATATTGAGCGTATGATGCGTGATGCTAAGATTACAGAAATCTATGAAGGAACAAGTGAAGTTCAGAAGATGGTAATCGGAGCTAATCTTTTAAAATAATTTGTCGAAAATATCAAGAAAAAAATTAAGGAGTGAATATACCGTGAAAATCGTTGTTTGTATTAAACAGGTTCCAGATACTAAGGGCGGAGTAAAGTTTAATCCTGATGGTACACTGGACAGAGCTGCAATGTTAACAATCATGAACCCGGATGATAAAGCCGGACTTGAGGCAGCACTTAGATTAAAAGACCAGTATGGTGCAGAAGTTACAGTAGTTACAATGGGTCTTCCGAAGGCAGAAGAAGTTCTTCGTGAAGCAATCGCTATGGGTGCTGACAAAGGTATCCTTGTAACAGACAGAGTTTTAGGTGGAGCTGATACATGGGCAACATCTACAACTATCGCAGGTGCAATCAGAAATCTTGAGTATGATTTAATCATCACAGGCCGTCAGGCTATCGATGGTGATACAGCACAGGTTGGACCACAGATTTCAGAACATCTTGATATCCCTGTTATTTCATATGCACAGGATATTAAGGTAGAAGGCGATTATGTTATCGTTAATCGTCAATATGAAGACAGACATCACATCTTAAAAGCAAAGATGCCTTGTCTTATCACAGCTCTTTCAGAATTAAATGAGCCACGTTACATGACACCGGGTGGAATTTTCGATGCTTATGATGCAGAGATTACAGTATGGGGAAGAAAAGACCTTAAAGATGTAGATGATGCAAATCTTGGTCTTGCAGGTTCTCCTACAAAGATTGCGAAAGCATCTGATAAAGTCAGAAAAGGAGCAGGAGAAAAAGTTACTCTTGACACACCTGATGAATCAGCTGATTACATCGTAAATAAATTATTAGAGAAACATGTAATATAATTTAAGGAGAAAGAGTGGTGACAGGAATGAATTTAGAAGAATATAAAGGCGTATATGTGTTTGCACAGCAGGTTGATAACGAAATCAGCAGTATCGCATTTGAATTACTCGGTAAGGCAAAAGAACTTGCAAGCAAATTAGACACACAGGTTACAGCAGTTTTAATCGGATATGAAGTAAAAGGGTTAGTTGACCAGTTAGCACAGTATGGTGCTGATAAGGTTATCGTTGTTGATGACCCTGAATTAAAAGAGTACAGAACAGAGCCATATGCACATGCACTTTCATCAGTTATCAATGAGTACAAGCCTGAAATCGTGCTTGTAGGTGCTACAGCAATCGGTAGAGATTTAGGTCCTAGAGTTTCAGCAAGAGTTGCAACAGGTTTGACAGCTGACTGTACAGTTCTTGAAATCGGTGATTTCCCAATGGTAGCAATTCCTGGAAGAGAGCAGAAACACAATCAGTTATTAATGACAAGACCTGCTTTTGGTGGTAATACAATAGCTACAATCGCTTGCCCTGACAATCGTCCACAGATGGCTACAGTTCGTGCAGGTGTTATGCAGAAGATTGAGCCAATCGCTGATGCTAAGGCAGAAGTAATTGAGTACAATCCTGGATTTGTATCAAATGATAAATATGTTGAAATCCTTGAAATCGTTAAGGATGTAACAGATGTAGTAGACATCATGGATGCTAAGATATTAGTATCAGGTGGTAGAGGTGTTGGTAGTGCTGAAAACTTCAAGTTGTTGGACGACCTCGCAGAGGCACTTGGCGGTACAGTAAGCTGCTCAAGAGCAGTTGTAGATAACGGCTGGAAACCAAAGGAATTACAGGTTGGTCAGACAGGTAAGACAGTTCGTCCACAAGTATACTTTGCAATCGGTATCTCAGGTGCTATTCAGCATACAGCAGGTATGGAAGAGTCTGATATCATTATTGCTATCAACAAAGATGAGACAGCTCCTATCTTTGATGTAGCTGATTATGGTATTGTTGGAGATTTAAATAAGATTGTTCCAATTTTAACAGCTAAGATTAAAGAGGCTAATGCAGCTAAATAATTAGTGAATTTACAAAATTAGATATTTATCGATGGAGATGTGTCAATCGGCACATCTCTTTTTTATTGAGGAGATATAGGTAATTTGTGTTTTATGCATGGTATTTTCAGGAATTTTATGGAAGGTAACACTTCGCAGTTTATCAGAAAAATAGTCATTTAGGACAAATCTGCAATCAGCATTTTACAAAAATTAAATATTTAAATTTTTTATAAATGATGTTATAATTTGTGCAGAAGCAAAATTCAGTTGAATATATCTAAAATATTGAAAATGTTGGAAGGTTTGTCAATTAAGCTGAATCGGAATCATAAAGATAAGTGCTTATAAAAACAAAAAATATGGTGTCAAAAGATGAAAAATACACTTCAAAAAATAAAAAATCATCCATTTAAGAAAAACACAAAAGTAGTTTTCTTTATCACAATATTCATATTATTGATGAATATACTGGCAATTATCTGCCATCCTTTTGCAAAATTTTACAGAAAATATATATTTCATTACTGTTCCACAGTGATGTCGGGTGTGATGGGACTATTTCACATATCTGTCGGAGAAGTGATGATTTGCATAGGAATAGGTCTGATAATTTTAGCAGTCATCATCTTTATTTTAGGATTTATTAAAATGCCTGTTTTCAAAATAATCCGAAAATACTTTTTCAGGTTCATTGTTTATGTTCTTGTATTTATCTATTTTACAGAGACATTTCATTGTTTTATGCTTTATCATGCAGGAACACTAAAAAAAGAATTAGTACAAATTAATCAAAGAGTTGAAAAAGGTACTTTGGATAACGCCATCAGTACAGACATTTATGAGATGAGCGGGGTAGAATTAAGTCAGGTATCAGATAACAGTAAAATTTCTGATATCGAAAAACTTCTTTTAACTTACAATCATGTGACTGTAAAAATTAATGAACTGTCTGTAAAAATGAAGAGAAAATCCAATGGAGATTTGGTAAATGATTATACATATAACGAATGCAAATCGGCAATGCATCATACTTCCAAGTATTATCCACTGCTGAAAGGATACTATCCAAATCCGAAGAAAATCTATTTTTCTGACCTGATGAGCCAGCAGTATCTCGCAGGAATTTATTTTCCGTTTTCAATGGAAGCAAATTATAATCAGATTATGTATTGTTCTAATTATCCAAGTGTCATATGCCATGAATTAAGCCATTTGAAGGGGTATATAAGAGAAGATGAGGCAAATTTTATCGCTTATGTTGCGTGTATCAATTCAGATAATGATTTTATCAAATACAGTGGTTATCTGAGTGTTTATTATTATCTGGAAAATGATTTGTATGAATATGGTGATGACAGCATCCATAGCAGAATGCAGAAATTAAATGATTTTGCCAAATATGACAATATATTTTTAAAAGAGGAGGATTTTGAAAGAATTGAGGAAAATGCAGTGATATCCACTGAAAAACTCTCAGAGGCAACTGATCAGTTTTTGGATAGTAATCTGAAAATGAATGGTGTCTCGTCAGGAATGGATAATTATAATGAAGTGGTTAAGCTGCTTATTTTTTATTATGGATTAATATAATGTAAAAATTCTGTGATTTTAAAGGAGTTGTGAAAAATGAATAAAGATTTAACAGTTGGAAAACCGGAGATTGTACTTTGGAAATTTTGTCTGCCATTATTTGGAAGTATTATTTTTCAACAATTATATAATATTGCAGACAGCCTTATAGCAGGAAGATATGTTGGGGCAAACGCATTGGCGGCAGTTGGTAATTCATATGAAATAACCCTAATATACATAGCATTTGCGTTTGGATGCAATATAGGATGTTCGGTTGTTGTATCTAATCTGTTTGGAGCTAAGAAGTACAGTGATTTAAAAACAGCAGTCTGTACGACCTTTATTTCAAGTGGAATATTATGTATGATACTTATGGCTTTAGGATTTACATTTTCATCCGAATTACTACGGTTGATAGATACACCTGCGAAACTTTTTGACGATTCACTTTTATATCTCAATATATATACAGGTGGTCTTATATTTCTGTTTTTTTATAATATAACTACGGGAATTTTTTCAGCACTAGGTGATTCAAAAACACCATTTATTTTCCTTGCTTTTTCTTCAACATCAAATGTATTTGTTGATATATTGTTTGTGAAAAGATTTAATATGGGAATATCAGGTGTTGCATGGGCAACATTTTTATGTCAGGGAGTAAGTTGCATATTATCTCTGATTACAATATTAGTAAGGCTGAAAGGAATAAAGACAGAAGGTAAAACAAAGATATTTTCCGGTGCAATATTAAAAAAAATAGCAATTATTGCGATTCCAAGTATTTTACAGCAGAGTTTTATATCTGTTGGAAATATTGTAATACAGCGAATCATAAATGGATTTGGAGAATCTGTAATGGCTGGATATTCCGCAGGAATTAAGCTGAATAATCTTGTTATAACATCATTTACAACACTCGGAAATGGAATGTCAAACTTTACTGCACAAAATATCGGAGCAAATAAACCTGATAGAATAAAAAGGGGGCATTGGGGAGGTCTTGTGATGGCATACGCTGTTTGTATTCCGGTTATTT
Source organism: uncultured Lachnospiraceae bacterium (assembly GCA_902786365.1). Classification (GTDB taxonomy): domain Bacteria; phylum Bacillota; class Clostridia; order Lachnospirales; family Lachnospiraceae; genus Bovifimicola. The sequence goes on from CADACD010000005.1 coordinate 42,639, forward strand.
TACTTTATTTGCTTTATCCTGAGACACTTATTGGTATGTTTATGAAATCGGGAACTGATAATGCAGCGGCAGCCATAAAGGTTGGAAAACAGTTATTGATGGTTATTGCACCTTTTTATATAGTTTCAGGAACAAAACTGATTACTGATGGAGTTCTCCGAGGAGCAGGCACAATGAAGTTATTTATGTCAGCAACATTTACTGATTTATTACTCAGAGTTGTTCTGGCAGCAGTATTTTCAAAGCAGTTTGGTGTGGTTGGTGTATGGTGTGCATGGCCTGTAGGATGGGGTATTGCGACAGTAATGTCAGTTATATTTTATGCTAAAGGATTATGGAAAAATGTAATAGAATAAATAAACTCCAGACCTTTCGTCTGGAGTTTACTAGGTTCACAAAATTCAGCATGTTATAATTTAATAAACGTAGGTTTTCTGTGTCGAAAAACACTATAATATTTAAAACCACATTCTTTTAAAATATTTTCGGCATCAGAAAAACGATAACCGATATCTTTTGCAACATGGGCATCAGAACCTATGGTAATAATCTCACCGCCAAGTTCATGGTATCTCTTTACAACCTCCAAACATGGATTTGGCGCATTTAAACCTGAACGGTATCCGCTTGTATTAATTTCTATTCCTTTACCCATTTTTATTAATTTAATAAGAATACTATCAATAATATCGTGAAATATATCATAAGAATAATGATTGTTTTTATTCGGACAATATCTTACAACATAATCAATATGTCCGTATACATCAAAATCATTACAATAGTCGAGGTTAATTAAAATAGATTCGAAATATTCCATAAATGCCTGATAGTCAGATTTTCCCTCAAAGTATTCTTTGTAATATGGATCAAACCCGTTAATCAGGTGTGATGAACCTATCACAAAGTCAAACTCATGTGAAGTAACAAATTCATGTAATTGAGTCGCTTTGTCAGGTTCAAGTCCTGTTTCTACGCCTTTTTTAATTGTAATCCGTGAAGAATATTTTTTTTCAATATCTAAAAGTGTATTGAAATATTCATCAGAATTTAATTCAAATAAAATTCCATCAGCAACAAAATCAAAATCCTGATGATCGGTTATGCATATTTCTTTTAATCCATGAGAAACTGCAGAATTGATGATATCTTCGAATTCAGCTTCGCTGTCACCCGAAAATTTTGTATGTATATGGTAATCTGATAAAATCATATATTCACCTCATTAAACAGATATTTATGTTTCTTTATACTTGGAATATCAAAAATCATATGATACCAGGTGCAAAAGATCATACATTCATGCATGAATAGTGTAAATACATTTTTAATAATTTGATGCGGCAATTTAAGAAACATAAGGTAATTTTACAACAAATATAACAAAATGGAAAGAAAAATATATACAGTAAATGAAGGTTTAATCCATTTTATAACAAAAATTGGTAAAATTATACTTGATATTTTTACATAAATTAGGTACAATACACCTAGGTTAATTTTTGAGAGCGGACAATATATATTGTCTAACGTCAAATTTTTAACAAACTTTTCAAAATTAATTAAAACTTTAGGAGGAACTAAAAAAATGGCAGTAAGAGTTGCAATTAATGGTTTTGGCCGTATTGGTCGTCTTGCATTCAGACAGATGTTCGGTGCAGAAGGATATGAAGTAGTAGCTATCAACGATTTAACAAGTCCTAAGATGTTAGCTCACTTATTAAAGTATGATTCATCACAGGGTAAATATGAGTTAGCTGATAAGGTTACAGCTGGTGAAGATTCTATCACAGTTGACGGAAAAGAAATCAAGATTTATGCATTCCCAGATGCAAACAATTGTCCATGGGGCGAATTAAACGTTGACGTTGTATTAGAGTGCTCAGGTTTCTATACATCTAAGGATAAAGCACAGGCTCACATTAACGCAGGTGCTAGAAAGGTTGTTATCTCAGCTCCAGCTGGAAACGATCTTCCAACAATTGTATACAACACAAATCATGAGACATTAAAAGCTGAGGATACAATTATTTCAGCAGCTTCTTGTACAACAAACTGTTTAGCTCCTATGGCTGATGCATTGAACAAATATGCTGAGATTCAGTCAGGTATCATGGTAACTATCCATGCTTACACAGGTGACCAGATGACTCTTGATGGACCACAGAGAAAAGGTGATTTAAGAAGATCAAGAGCAGCAGCAGTTAATATCGTTCCTAACTCAACAGGTGCTGCAAAAGCTATCGGTTTAGTTATCCCTGAATTAAATGGTAAATTAATCGGTTCTGCACAGCGTGTACCTACTCCAACAGGTTCTACAACAATCTTAACAGCAGTAGTTAAGAAAGCAGGAGTAACAAAGGAAGATATCAACGCAGCTATGAAGGCAGCAGCTAACGAGTCATTCGGATACAATGAAGATGAAATCGTTTCTTCAGATATCATCGGTATGAGATATGGTTCATTATTTGATGCTACACAGACAATGGTTAACCAGATTTCAGATGACCAGTATGAAGTACAGGTTGTTTCTTGGTATGACAATGAAAATTCATACACAAGCCAGATGGTTAGAACAATCAAATACTTCTCAGAATTAGCTTAATTTTGAATAGTTAGACCTACGCGGGTCCGGTCTTTTGGACCGGGCTCGTTTTTTGATATGTCATTACTGCTTTAAGTCATATAGGAATTTTTGTAATTACAAAATTAGTGGCAGGCAGTATTTAATGATAGTTCACTCTATAGTTTTGAAAAATATAGTGTTTTTATGTTATATAAAGACTCTATTAAAAATAATTGATAAACATGAAAGGAGCAGATTTATGCTTAACAAGAAATCAGTTGATGATATCAACGTAAAAGGAAAAAGAGTATTAGTAAGATGTGACTTCAATGTACCTCTTGATGCTGATTTAAACATCACAGACGAGAACAGATTAGTTGCTGCACTTCCTACAATCAACAAATTAATCGCAGATGGGGGAAAGGTGATTCTTTGCTCACACTTAGGCAAGCCAAAGGGAGAGCCAAAGCCAGAATTATCTTTAGCACCTGTTGCAAAGAGATTGTCAGAACTTTTAGGAAAGGAAGTAAAGTTTGCAGCTGATGCCAATGTTGTTGGTGACAATGCAAAGGCAGCAGTAGACGCTATGAACGAAGGCGATGTTGTTCTTCTTGAAAATACACGTTATCGTGCAGAAGAGACAAAGAATGGCGAAGAGTTCAGCAAAGAACTTGCAAGCCTTTGCGATGTATTCGTTAATGATGCATTCGGTACAGCTCACAGAGCTCACTGCTCAAATGTCGGTGTGACACAGTTTGTAGATACAGCTGTAGTTGGTTATTTAATGCAGAAAGAAATTGATTTCCTCGGAAATGCAGTTAACAATCCTGTTAGACCATTTGTTGCAATCCTTGGTGGTGCTAAGGTTTCTTCTAAGATTCCTGTTATCGAAAACCTCCTTAACAAGGTTGATACTTTGATTATCGGTGGTGGTATGGCTTATACATTTATGGCAGCTCATGGTGAGCCGGTTGGAAAGTCATTACTTGAGGAAGATTACAAGCAGTATGCACTTGATATGGAAAAGAAAGCAGAAGAAAAAGGTGTTAAGCTACTCATTCCTATAGATACAGTAGTAGCTGATGATTTCTCTAATGATGCAAACTTCAAGATTGTTAACAGAGGCGAAATACCTAATGATATGGAAGGTCTTGATATCGGACCGAAGTCAAGAGAATTATTCTCAAATGCAATCAAAGGTGCGAAGACCGTTGTTTGGAACGGACCTATGGGATGCTTCGAAATGCCAAACTTTGCAGCAGGTACAATTGCAGTGGCAGAAGCTTTAGCTGAACTTGAGGATGCTACAACAATCATTGGTGGTGGTGATTCAGCAGCAGCTGTCAACAACTTAGGTTTCGGTGACAAGATGACTCATATCTCTACAGGTGGTGGAGCTTCACTTGAATTCCTTGAAGGAAAAGAATTACCGGGTGTTGCTGCAGCAAATGACAAATAAATAATGACTAAAAAGTAATTTTTATAGATTTATTAAAAAAACATTTTAAAAACAAATTTAGAACATCTAAAAAAATATATAATCAAGGAGATTTACCAATGCGTAAGAAAATTATTGCCGGCAACTGGAAAATGAACAAAACTCCTAGCGAAGCAGTTGCATTAATCAACGAATTAAAACCATTAGTAGCAAATGATGAAGTAGATGTGGTATTCTGTGTACCTGCTATCGATATCATTCCTGCTATTGAAGCAGCAAAGGATTCTAACATCCAGATTGGTGCTGAGAATATGTACTATGAAGAAAGTGGTGCTTATACAGGAGAAATCGCTCCAAATATGCTCACAGATGTTGGAGTAAAATATGTTATCATCGGTCACTCAGAGAGAAGAGAATATTTTGCTGAGACAGATGAGACAGTCAACAAGAAAGTTATCAAGGCTTTCGAACATGGCATTACACCTATCATCTGCTGTGGAGAGACATTGACACAGAGAGAACAGGGTATCACAATTGACTGGATCCGTCAGCAGATTAAGATTGCTTTCTTAAATGTTACAGCAGAACAGGCTAAGACAGCTGTTATCGCTTATGAGCCTATTTGGGCTATCGGTACAGGCAAGACAGCAACATCTGATCAGGCTGAAGAAGTATGCGGCGCAATTCGTGAGTGTATCGCTGAAATCTATGATGATGCTACAGCAGCAGATATCCGTATCCAGTATGGTGGTTCTGTTAACGCTGGAAATGCTGCAGAATTATTTGCTAAACCGGATATTGATGGTGGACTTGTTGGTGGTGCATCACTGAAACAGGATTTTGGAAAGATTGTTAATTATCAATAAAAATTAAACTAATCAATTTAAAAGGGTGATGATTTTATTTTGAAAATCATCACCCTCAATTTATTTGATTAGGAAATTACTTTTGATTGCCTAATGCTGCATCGATTGTTCATTGGAGGATTGCAGATGATTACTGATATTGACTTTTCATATTTCATACTACATTTTCTTAAATAATATGTTATAATATGCAATATACAAATTTATGATATCCTATACAGATGTTAGGAATGAGGAATGAAGAATTATGAAAAAGAAGTTAGACGAACTTATCAATAAATGTTACAAAATGTGTGACTACATAGAATCTAACAATGTAGTCAAAGATGATTTGAAAAAGCCGCTTAAAGATGTTCTTAAAAATGACTTTTTACAATACATTCTATATTTATCTATGCTGGATTCCAGATTGATAAAATCAGAAGAAACATTCATAAAAAATATTTTTCATATTGATATGAGCGAAGATAGGGCAAAATTATATCAGGAGTTTTATCATCTGACACCTGAAAAGTTTGGTATTAAGATACCACTTGCATTTAAATACTTTGTGCTTGCTGATGCCGGCAGAAAGATAACAAATGATAAGTATAATAATAAAAAGGCAAAAGTTATATCAGATACCTACAAAGAACTGGGACAGTGTTATATTGCCGAAAATGAAAAAGCTGGCGAACTAGAGATTAATGCAATGTCAAAATATTGCGTGATGCTTGACGATTATTTAAGAGAATTTGGATTACTGGTTGCAGATGGCAATGTAGGTGTGAAAGTTTCAGAAGAAAAACCTGAAGATTTAGATGCTGATAAACTTCTCACAGAATTAAATTCATTAATTGGACTTAAATCAGTCAAAGAAGATGTAAACTCTTTGATTAATCTGATGAAAGTACAACAGATGAGAAAAGACCATGGAATGAAACAGACAAGTGTGAATAAACATCTTGTTTTCATGGGAAATCCGGGAACAGGAAAGACGACTGTGGCAAGATTACTGGCAAAGATTTATGCAGCAATCGGTGTTGTATCCAAAGGACAGCTTGTTGAGGTAGACCGTTCAGGACTTGTAAGCGGATATATAGGACAAACTGCCATCAAGGTACAAGAAGTGGTTGAAAAAGCCAAAGGTGGTATCCTTTTTGTAGATGAAGCATATGCACTGACAGATGGAAAAGGTGAAGGCGATTTTGGAAAAGAAGCTGTTGATACCCTGTTAAAGGCAATGGAGGATAACAGAGATGACTTGATTGTGATTGTTGCCGGGTATACTGATCTTATGGAACAATTTCTTGATTCAAATCCGGGACTTCGCTCTAGATTCAACAAATTCCTGAACTTTGAAGACTATACAGCAGAGGAATTATTTGACATACTTGTTTCCATGTGCAAAGGACAGGATTATATGCTGTCAAGAGATGCAGCGGAAGAAGCAAAAAGATATTTTACAGAAAAAACTGAAAATAAAGATTCAAGTTTTGCTAATGCGAGAGATGTCAGAAATTATCTTGAAAGAGCAATTTCTAATCAGGCGACAAGAATTGTAAGCATAAAAGATGTCGACAGTAATATCCTTGCAATATTGGAAAAAGAAGATTTAACGGGCAAAAAGGCATAATTTATATAGCAAAACCATACAAAAACAAGCAATATTGACAAAACAAAAAAACAATATGATGACAAGATTATAGTATTCAAAACATAGAAAGATAAAATAGGGAAAAAGGAATATAAATTTTAAATTAATGCATGAAATGGAGGTATCACAAATGAGTGATTATTGTCTTACCTGTTGTTCGACAGCAGATTTAACAGACAAACATTTTACGAAAAGGGGGATACGTTATGTATGTTTTCATTTTTCATTAGATGGTGAAGAATATTTGGACGATATGGGAAAATCCGTTTCACCTGAAGAATTATTTCAGAGGATGGTTGACGGTGCACAGACGAAAACATCGCAGGTAACTGCCGGTGAATACGAAGAATTTTTTGAAAGTATTTTAAAAGAAGGAAAAGATATCTTACATGTCACATTGTCAAGCGGTATTTCAGGCACAATTAATTCTGCACAGATTGCAAGAGAGGATTTACTTGAAAAATATCCTGACAGAAAAATTTATATAGTGGATTCTTTAGGTGCATCGAGCGGCTATGGTCTGATTATGGAAACACTTGCTGATATGAAAGATGAAGGAATGGATATTGACTCACTCTATCAATGGATTGAGGAGAATAAATTAAATATGCATCACTGGTTTTTCTCAACAGACCTTACATTTTATATCCGCGGAGGAAGAATTTCAAAGGCGGCCGGAATGATAGGTACAGTCCTTGAAATCTGCCCATTACTAAATATGGATAAAGAAGGACACTTAACTCCACGTGAGAAAGTGAGAAGCAAAAAGAAAGTGATGAAACGTACTGTTGAAAAAATGGAAAAGCATGCAAAAGATGGTCTTGATTATTCGGGAAAGTGTTATATGTGCCAATCAGCATGTATGGAGGATGCCAAAGAGTTGGCTAAAATGATAGAAGAAAAATTTCCTAACCTGAATGGAAAAGTTCAGATATTTCCAATTGGTGCCACAATCGGAAGTCATACAGGTCCAGGAACTATCTCCATATTTTTCTGGGGAGATAAAAGAGAAGATTAATAATTGACGCAAAACACAAATAATGCTATAGTATATTTTGGAATTTTTAAAGAATATCCTGACATATATGAAAATTATATACAGATAGTCTATGTTGAAAGAAATCAATCATAATGAATGAAGAAAGGATAAGTGCAGACTGCCCGTTTCTTTCGACTCTTGTTTGGGCAGTATCAGTGAATACTGATATGCAGTGGTATAAAAAATGAGCAAAAAACCAGTTGTTTTAATGGTACTTGACGGTTATGGTCTTAATGAAAAAACAGAAGGAAATGCGATTGCGATGGCAAATACTCCTGTAATGGACAAACTAATGAAGGAATATCCATTCGTGGAAGGAAATGCTTCAGGTTTATATGTAGGTCTTCCTGATGGACAGATGGGAAATTCAGAAGTAGGTCATATGAATATTGGTGCAGGACGCATCATATATCAGGATTTAACACTTATTACAAAATCTATCAACGATGGAGATTTCTTTAGCAACGAAGCACTTTTGGCTGCAATTAACAATTGTAAAGAAAACAATTCAGATCTTCATTTATGGGGATTATTATCAGATGGTGGTGTTCACAGCCATAATACACATTTATACGGAATATTAGAGCTGTGCAAGAAGGAAGGTTTAAGTAATGTATATGTACATCCTTTCCTTGACGGAAGAGATACTCCTCCTGCATCAGGTAAAGATTTTGTTGCAGAATTGGTCAATAAAATGGCTGAGATTGGTGTAGGAAAAGTGGCAACTATTTCTGGACGTTATTATGCAATGGATAGAGATAACCGTTGGGACAGAGTAGAGAAATCATATGCTGCACTTGTATATGGTGAGGGTGAAAAAGCCTCAGATCCTGTTGCCGCTGTTCAGACATCATATGATAATGAGGCAACTGACGAATTTGTACTTCCTACAGTGATTGAAGAAGATGGAAAACCTGTTGCAACTGTTAAAGAAAATGATTCTGTTATCTTCTTTAATTTCAGACCTGACAGATCAAGAGAGATTACAAGAGCTTTCTGTGATGATGAATTTACAGGATTCGAGAGAAGAAACGGACGTTTCCCGCTCACATATGTATGTTTCAAGGATTATGATGAATCAATCCCTAACAAACTTGTTGCATTTAATAAACAGGAGCTTACCAATACATTTGGCGAATATCTTGCTGAAAGTGGCAAAAAACAGCTTAGACTTGCAGAGACAGAGAAGTATGCCCATGTAACATTTTTCTTTAATGGCGGTGTTGAAGAGCCTAATAAAGATGAGACTAGAATTCTCGTAAAATCTCCTTCTGTTGCAACATATGATTTACAGCCGGAGATGAGTGCACCGGAAGTTTCAGAAAAGTTAAATGCTGCCATCAGATCAGGCGAATATGATGTGATAGTTATTAATTTTGCCAACCCTGATATGGTTGGTCATACAGGTGTGATACCGGCAGCCATCAAGGCAGTTGAAACAGTTGATGAATGTGTTGGTGCCGCAGTGGAAGCAGTGAAAGAAACTGATGGTGTATTATTTATCTGTGCAGACCATGGAAATGCTGAAAAGATGATTGATTACGAAACAGGTGAACCGCATACGGCTCATACAACAAATCCTGTACCGTTTATTCTTGTCAATGCTGACCCTGCATACAAATTAAGAGAAGGCGGAGCACTTTGCGATATTGCTCCTACATTACTTGAGTTAATGGAAATGGAACAGCCGAAAGAAATGACCGGAAAATCATTACTTGTAAAATAACTTACAAAATAAAAAGACAGATATATACAAAATGATAAATAAATGGGGCTGTCGCACTAAACATGCCTGCTACAGCATAGTGTCAAATTTCTAAATTGATAACACTATCTAATGTAGCTATTTTTCTTAATGCGGCAACCCTATATTTATGACAGAATATGTACTGAAGTTTATTATTATGAATTTCTTAAAATGTCTTTTATATATATAAATAAGGAGAATATCTTAAAATGATTATGAGATTTATACAGGGTTTCTGCATGGCTTTAGCAGACAGTGTCCCGGGAGTCAGTGGTGGAACCATTGCTTTTTTATTGGGATTTTATGATGATTTTATTGGAGCTTTAAATGATATAGTAAGTAAAGACAAAGAAAAAAGAAAATCCGCACTTACTTTTCTTGTAAAAATTGCAATAGGATGGGTGATAGGCTTTTTAATGGCTGTTCTATTTATAACCGCAGTCTTCGAAAAGAATATTTACAAAATAAGTTCACTATTTATCGGATTTATTATTTTTGCCATTCCGATTATTATTTCCGAAGAAAAAGAGCATTTAAAAGGAAAATACTATAACATCATTTTTACAATTCTTGGTGGTATGTTTGTGGCCGGAATCACATATTTTTCAAACAATTCTATTTTATCCGGTGGTGTTGATTTGGCTGTAGGCAAATTTGGTTTAAAAGTCTCAATCCTATTATTATTGGCAGGAATGGCAGCAATATCTGCAATGGTACTTCCCGGAATATCAGGTTCAACAATTTTGATGATATTTGGATTATATCTACCTATTATTACTGCAATAAAAGACATACTGCATTTTGAATTTGAATATATACCGGCAGTAGCAATCTTTGGTGTCGGCGTGATAGCTGGTGCGTTACTGGTTGTGAAACTGATTAAAAAACTTTTAGAAGCATTTAGAAGCCATACCGTCTATTTTATTATTGGAATGATGATAGGTTCTCTTTATTCTATTGCAATGGGACCTACAACACTAAAAGATTCTGATGATAATTTGAAAGGACTTAAAATGATGAATTTTAATACATTTAGTATCTTATTTTTCATTATTGGCGGAATTATCATTTTAGGACTTCAGCTGCTTAAGAATATCATGGAAAATAAAGAATACAGAGAAGATGAGAACAAGACAGGTCAGTAAATAGGTAAATTCTTAGCTGCCATATTAAGCATGACAATATCGATATATTTGCAGATATGCTTAATGTGACAGCCTTTTTTGTATATTTCTATTCACTTTCTTTAGAACGCAATACTTTTTTCTGCTTGATAATTTGTTTTACATTTTCAAAATATACCTTGAAATAAGAATTGATTTCTGCACCTATAAACATAAGATACATACCGAAATACAGCCAAAGCATAAACAAAACAATAGTTGCGAGACTCCCATAGGTGTAAGAAAAGTTTTGGGAATACTTAATGTAAATTGAAAATGCATAAGATAACAAATTCCAGCTTAAAGCTGAAAAAACTGCACCGGGAATTATTAGCAAAACGTTATTCGCAGCACTTTTGACAAGTCGATAGATAAACATGAAGAAAAGTGTCAAAAGAAGCATTGAAAGAATAATTTTCTGCCTGATGAATATTGATATAATTCCGGCGGCTTTTGGAAAATCGGTCTTGAGTGCATAATAAATCTGATTTCCAAAGACTAGTAATAGCATTGAAAGAACTATTGCTGCCACAATAATTACTGTATATAAGGCAGAAATTAATCGCAATTTAACATAATTTCTTTTGTCCTCAACATGATAGACTGAATTTAAGCCTCTTATAATTGCCATAACACCTTTTGCGGCAGCCCAGATTACCAACACAATAGACATTGATAAATAGGCACTCCTGTTTTTTACAGAAAGCTCACCAAGTATTTCATCAACAAGTGGTTTTAATGGTTCAGGAACCACTCCAATCACTGTTGTATAGAGCACTGTCTGGCTTATCGGAAGATATCTTACTAAAGTCAATAATAAAGAAAGAAATGGCATAATAGACATAAATAAAAAGAACGCTGCCTGGGCGGAAAAGGCACTAACATTATCTTTCCTTAGTCTCTGTGTAAATCCCTTAAAAATTAAGTAGATTTCTGATATCAAATTAATTTCTCCTAATCTAAAAATATATTATCTTAATTCTACGGTGTCAAACAAAGACCACAGAATATGTCACCATTCAAAACCACTAATGCCGGCCGAATAGTAACCACATTTTAACATGAATATAAAATTAAGTAAAGAATAAAATATAAAATTAAGTAACGAATAAAATTGACAAACTGACACAACTATGCTATATATTTACTAATCACAAATGATATTCTGTGAGACAGATACTTATTGAAGTATCATAATATGATGAACGTCTTCTATGTTTAGAGATGGGAATCGATATCTCGTTTAATCGAGCGGATGCAGGGGGAGCGCCCTGTATCTTGCAATAACAGCGATGGGAAGCCGTGTTCCGGCGTGAGAGGAAACCACCAAGTTTCGACCGAAGTTCGATCTACGGATTAGTACCGTAATATTTAAGAGAACGAAGCTGTTATTGTCGTTCTCAATATTTTAAGACATGGAGGATTTGAAAAATGAACAGTAATCGAACAAAAAAATTATGTATAGCAGGAATATTCTGTGCTATTGCAGTTATCGGAAGCATGTTTTCTTTTCAGGTCTTTGGAAGTAAATGTGCACCAATTCAGCATATGGTTAATATTATGTGTGCTGTAGCTTTAGGACCTTGGTATGGTGTTTCAGTCGCATTTTGTGCAAGCCTGATCAGGAATATGATTGGTCTTGGAAGTCTTATGGCATTTCCGGGTAGTATGTTTGGAGCATTATTATGCGGAATTGCCTATTGGAAAACAAAAAATATCACACTGACATTGGTCGCAGAAGTTTTTGGAACAGCTATCCTTGGCGGTCTGTGTGCCTATCCGGTAGCAATTTTCTTTATGGGAGTCAACGCAGCCGGATTGGCATTCTACGTATATGTCGTTCCATTTTTGATTTCAACATTAGCCGGTGCAATAATATCAGCTGTATTGATTGGAAGTTTCAAAAAGAGCGGTGTGTTGAAAATGATAGCTGAAGCATAAATTACTAATCAAAGAAAAAAAGCCCCACAAACATATTAGCAGCAAAAAAATAAAACGTGCTGTCGCATTAAGAAAAACTACAAATATACTGTGTTATTCTTTATAAAATTAACACTATTCTGTAGAAAATGCTTACTGCGGCAGCTCGTTTTTATTGTTTAGAAAATTATTTGATTAGAGTTAGTAATAAAACGGAATTCATTATATAAAATACTATGAATGTGGCGGACAGCAAAAAGAGAGATGAATAAAATTAGAGAAGTGATAATTGAGATGAAAAATATTCTGATTTTTTATATGTGATACATTGAAAAAAATACTCTTTTATGAGATAATAAAAACTATATACATAATAAATATTGGAGGTACGTATATGTTTGATAAACTATATGGAATAATGGACTGGCCACTTATCGAAGGAATTGAATATACAGATATTGATAACCCGGGAGATTTATTAGGCCAGCATCTTATCGAGGATGGTCTATTGATTCAGGCATTTGTTCCTGATGCTGACAGTGTTCAAGTGAAATATTCAGGCAAAACTTATGATATGTATAAAATGGACGATGATGGATTTTATGCAACAATTATCGACTCGGATAAAACGATTAAGTACAAATTGATTGTAAAGCGTGGAGATAGTGTAAAAGAATTTTATGATGCATATGAATTTTTTATATCTGATGATATTAAGAAATATGGAAAATTCAATGCCGGTATTGCGTACGATGCATATGATATGATGGGCGCACATAAATGCACTATATCAGGAGTAAGTGGTGTAAAATTCTGTGTATGGGCTCCAAATGCAATCAGAGTAAGTGTTGTCGGTGAATTTAATAATTGGGACGGAAGAATTCACCAGATGACAAAAATAGATGACACAGGCATATTTGAAATATTTATTCCGGAAATCAGGGAAGGAAGTTTATATAAATACGAAATCAAGAAAAAAGGTGGCGAAAATGTATTAAAGGCAGATCCTTATGCATTCAGAATGGAGAATCTTCCGGGTGATGCCTCTGTGATTGCTGATATTGATACATTTAAATGGTCTGATAAAGCATGGATGAAATCACGTGCAAAATTTAACTGCGAAAAATCTCCGATATCTATCTATCAGCTCAGTGCTGCAAACTTTGAAAAAAAAGATGGTGTGGCAAATTATAGAACTATCGCCGAGTCAGTTGCTAATTACGCCATTCAGTCCGGATATACACATGTTGAACTGATGCCTTTAGCAGAGTATTATGATGATTCAACAAACGGATATATAACAAACTTTTTGTATGCTCCAACCTCAAGATACGGCTCTAATGAGGATTTGATGTATTTTGTTGACTATCTGCATTCTAAAGGCATCGGCGTTATTTATGAATGGACACCGACACAGTTTGCAACTGAGAAAAATGGTTTGGGATATTTTGACGGTTCATGTGTATATGAGAGTGATAACCCTAAGAGAGGAATCAATCCAAGAACAGAAGCTCATATGTACAATTATGCAAGACCTGAAGTGACTAGTTATCTGATTGCCAATGCTTTTATGTGGATTGACAAATATCATTTTGATGGAATCAATCTTGTGAATATAGCTGAGCTTCTTTATCATGATTATGATAGAAAACCGGGTGAATGGGAAGCAAATATATACGGTGGAACACAGAATCTTGAAGCAATCGAATTTATCAAACATTTTAATTCTATTATTCACAAACTCAGAGAAGGTGTTATCACAATAGCAGATGATACTTCCGGATATCCGGAGATTACAGGCGAAGTCTCAGAGACATGTCTTGGCTTTGATTTGAAATGGAACCACGAATGGAGAAAAGATTTCTTAAGCTATATGGCTACACCTGCTTATCTTAGAGAGCCTCATTACAATGAATTATCCTTAAGTATGGTTTACCAATATACTGATAATTTTATTGTTGGATATCAGGCACCGGAATTTATCAGTGGAAAGTCATCCATGTTAAGCAGAATGGCAGGCGATACAGAACAACGTAAGTTTGATAATATGAAACTTGCACTTGCATACGAATATGTTCATCCTGGTAAGAAAATGATATTCATGGGGCAGGATATAGCAACATATTATGAGTGGAAAGAAGAAGAAGCGCTCAATTTCGATATTTTAAGTGAAGAGAAACATCAAAATGTTTATGCGTTAATCAAAGCACTCAATCAATTATACAAACAGGAACCTGCTTTATATGAGCTGGATAATGACGAGAATGGTTTTGAATGGATTAACAATATTTCTGCACGTGAAAGTGTTCTCACATTTGTCAGAAAAGGTATTAACGATGATGAGCTATTACTGATAGCATGTAACTTTGATGCAGTTGACAGAAGTGATTATAAGATAGGTGTTCCTAAACGTGGAAAATATAAAGAAATTTTCAATACAGGCAGCACAGCGTTTGGAGGATTGGGATTTGTTAATTCAAAATTAAAACAGTCAAAAACTGATGAATGTGATGGAAGAGAAGAATCTATCAGAGTTAATCTTGCCGGATTGAGTATATCTGTTTACAAATATTCAAAGGCTGATGAAAAAGTTGAAGGTAATAAAGCGGCAAAAGAAAAAGCCTCTGTAAAAGAAAAAGAAAGTAAAACAACAAAAAGAGCTGCATCAAAAAGCGGAACTTCTAAATCATCTGAAAAAAAAGCTGTAACAAAAGAGAAAACAGTAAAGAATGAGCAAGTAGAAAATATCGACAATGAAGTTATTCATAATACTGAAACTGTCAATAGTGATGCTAAATCTGTAAAAGAAGATTCGGTGAAAAACACAAAAACTGAACTTTCAGATGAAAAAACAACGGTTAAAAAATCTACTGCTAAAAAGACATCCACAAAAACTGCTGCTAAAAAAACTGCTACAAAGAAATCTTAATTACCAACAAAATATTTCAAGTAACAGTACCAATCAATTCAGGTAGGAATAATTATAAGAATAATTATAATAAGACGAAAAGAGGTAGCAGATGTTTATTAATTCGTTACTAAATGCTGAAGAAGCAACGCAAGAAACAACTCATTTAATACAGGATGCATCTGAAACGGTAGAAAAAGCAAGCAGATTTGTAGAAAATTCAAAAGATTTTATTCCATCAATTATCAGTTTTGGATTAAATCTTTTAATCGCCTTACTTATCTTTTGTATCGGCAAGTTATTGATAAGAATACTTCTTAAGGTATGTAAGAGATTTCTAGATAGAACAAAGATAGAGATAACAGTCAGTAAATTTTTGTTATCATTGATAAGAGCTATAGCATATGTAATTTTGGTTCTTGTGATGTTAGAAACAGTGGGAATAAAAACAACATCTTTTCTGGCTGTTTTAACGACAGCAAGTTTTGCACTTGGCTTGGCGTTGCAGGGAAGTTTGTCTAACTTTGCAGGAGGAATTCTCATCCTTATTTTAAAACCATTTAAGGTTGGAGATTATATCTGTACAGGCGGATTGGAAGGTACAGTATCAAAAATCGATTTATTTTATACGACACTTATCACACTTGATAACAAATTGAATATCATTCCAAATGGAACACTATCAAATGCAAGCCTGACTAATGTGACAGCTTTTGATACAAGAAGAGTCGATTTTGAATTTGGCATTAGTTACAATTCAGATATTTCCAAAGCGAAAGATATTTTGATAAGATGTGCATCTGAACATAATATGGTAATGAAAGAAAAAGAAATTTTCGCATTTGTTTCAAATCTGGCTGCCAGTCAGGTGACATTAGGTCTTAGAGTATGGGTTAATTCATCAGATTATTGGACAGTAAAATTTGATTTGACTGAAACAATTAAAATACGTCTTGAAAAAGAAGGCATTGAAATACCATTCAATCAAATTGTTGTACATGAGGCAGACAATTGATATTTACAAATGAAATAATCATTTAAACAGAATTTTGTATAATCAAAAACACGCTAGATTTATTTATCTAGCGTGTTTTTGATATGTAAAAATGTATTATGCAACTCAAAATAACAATTCTTATCTATTAAACATAGAAACAAAACTATTACTTTAATTTTCCTCAAGATATTTTTTGTTAATATCGATAACTTTATCCATAGCCTCTTTACCCGGAGCACCAATGGTTACACGCTTTTCGACACATGTCTTTAAGCTGATTGCATCATAAATATCTTCTTCAAATACAGGATTGATCGCTTTAAATTCGTCTAATGTCATATCATCAAGAGCAATATTTTTATCAATACAATATAAGACAAGTTGTCCGACAATACCATGTGCATCCCTAAACGGAACTCCATGATTAACAAGATAATCAGCAGCGTCAGTAGCATTTGTAAAACCATTTTTAGCACTTGATTGCATTACCTGATTATTAAATTTCATTGTATCAATCATACCTGTAAAAAGACTGATACAACCTTTGACAGTATCAATCGCATCAAATGAAAGTTCTTTATCCTCCTGCATATCTTTGTTATACGCCAAAGGAATTCCTTTCATTGTTGTTAAAATAGAGATTAATGCACCATATACACGACCTGTCTTACCACGAATCAATTCTGCAATATCAGGGTTCTTTTTCTGTGGCATAATACTGCTGCCTGTACTGTATGAATCGTCAATCTCTACAAAACGGTATTCATTTGAATTCCATATGATGATTTCTTCACAGAATCTGCTTAAATGCATCATGATAGTTGAAAGAGCACTGAGCAGTTCGATAAGATAATCTCTGTCAGAAACAGAATCCATACTATTGAGCGTAGGTCCATAGAAATAAAGAAGATTTGCTGTCAGTTCTCTGTCAAGAGGATATGTGGTTCCTGCCAATGCACCTGAACCCAAAGGGCAATAGTTCATTCTGTCATATATATCAAACAGTCTCTGTCTATCTCTCTTAAACATTTCAAAGTAAGCACCAAAATGATGAGCAAGCGTTATTGGCTGTGCTTTTTGAAGATGTGTAAAACCAGGCATAAATGTTTCAGTATTTTCTTCCATAATCTTTAAAATAGATGACATTAACACCTTTAGCAATGCGTTAATCTCTGTAATTTCATCTCTTGTGTATAATTTCATATCAAGAGCAACCTGATCGTTTCGACTTCTTCCTGTGTGAAGACGCTTTCCAGCCTCCCCAACCCTCTCAATAAGAGTCTGCTCTACAAAGCTGTGGATATCTTCAGCATCAGAAGCAATTTCAAGACTGCCATTTTCAATATCATTTAATATACTCTCAAGGCCATTTACAATCGTTTCTTTATCTTCATTTGATAATATCCCTTGAGCTGCAAGCATAGTAACATGCGCTATGCTTCCTTTAATATCCTGTTTGTAAAATTTCTGGTCAAAAGAAATAGATGCATTAAAATTATGCACTAATTCATTTGTCTCTTTAGTGAATCGTCCACCCCATAATTTCATGAGTAAAATCCTGCCTTTCCTAGATATTTAAAATCATGACGGTCAGTGCCTTCATGTTTTTTCATGCTATTTTTAGTTATTGCTTTTGCAGATCCCAAGATCATACTTATTCATGCAAGCGTGAAACGTATGACTTTTTAAACCTGGTATCATAATAAGAGATTATATCATAAAAACGGGATAATGTCTAAAAGAATCTGACGATAACATCAACTGCCCAAAAATAAAATTGTATATGATGATGTTTTCACAAAAAATACGTGTATAAACTGGCAGACTTTTGCAAATATTATAATATATTCAAAAATTTAACATACTATGATTGGAGAACTCATTGTAATGAAAGCAGAAACTTGCCTTAATTTATGTGAAATAGAAGAGTTTGAATGTATCTATCCTGTGGTATCAGGTGTAAAAGAAAAGATAAAATTTACCAGAATATATATTGGTTCTTATTTTTGTGACGAATTATTTTTGAAAATCGATTATAATAACGTAAGAAATTTACTTGATAAAATTTCAAATACTTACAAAGTGACACTGGTTATTCCAATATTCTGCCAAGGAAATCTTAAAAAAGGCAAAGAAGTAGTACATTATCTGATTGAATACTATCACGATATCATTGATGAAATTACCGTTAATGACTATGGCGCCCTGAGTATGATACACCAATTCTATAATGCTGATAAACAAAATAATAGACTAAAGATAAATATGGGAAGACTATTTTTTAAGGATTATCGAGAGCCAAGATATGAAGAATATTTTGAAAGAAATTGGAAACCAAAATCATTCTCATTCATTTTAAAATCAACCATAGAAAAATATAATATTAATGAAATTGAAATAGATGTGACACACAAATCCATTAACTTGTCAGAATCGCCAAATTGTATTATCGGACTTCATACTCCATACACATACATGACAACAGGCAAAATATGTGAATTTGCTTCAATGTATCGATTGGTTCAGAAAAAATTCAGACCTAATGCAGATTGCAGTAAAGAATGTTTAAAATCCGTATTAGAATATGATGTTGATGATAACAGGAAATGGTTTCGTGTAGGTAGAACAATCTATTTTGAAAATAACAGCATAAGAATTTCAAATTTTGATGAAAATACAAAAGACACTATAAAAGATAATAAACAAGATTTAACAGAGTCAAATATCAGACTGATATATTTTCCACTAAATGAGCTTGTAACTCATATAAAATGGTAAATTAATAATTGGAGGATGGTATGGACATTTTAGTTCCTTTAAATGATAAATCTTTTCTTGATCCTTATATAGAAGCCGGTGCAAAAGAATTTTATTTTGGATTTTATGATGAAAAATGGAATGAACAATTCGGTGAATATTCAGATATTAATAGGATGTCAGGATATAAAAAACTTGCAAATGCAAATACATTTGATGATATACATGATATAATTGATTCTATAAGGAAGAAAGATGCCTTTTCCTATATTACATTCAATTCAGCTCTCTATTCCAAAGAAGAAATCAAAAAACTGAAAGAATATATATCCATATTAGCAGAAAATAAGCCGGATGGAATCATTATATCATCACCTGAGCTTGCAAATCTTGTCTCTCAATATGATATACCGGTTGTGGTAAGCACAATTGCAGGCGTATATAATTCTGATATTGTATCCTTCTACAAAGATCTTGGTGTGAAAAGAGTAATTCTTCCAAGAGATTTAACTTTGGGTGAAATCGCAGATATTGTGTCATCCAATCCTGATTTGGAATATGAAGTATTTATAATGAGAAATGGCTGTAAGTTCTCTGATTCAAATTGTCTTGGCTTTCATAGAAAAGAGATGTGTTCCATCTGTGCTGATATTGACAGGGCAGATGATGATGTAATATTCACAAAAGAAAATGATAATTTTAAAAACAGAAGTAATCTGGAATATACCGATATGCTTTTGAAAAATGATTTTCATAACTATGCCTGTGGGTTATGTGCAATATATGACTTTGTGAGAATGCATATCAATGCCGGAAAAGTGGTAGGACGTTCTGATGATTGTGAGGCAGTATGTGAAGATATCAAACTGATTCGAAAAAATATTGAAATTGCAAAAAATTCGTCTTCAAAAGGGGAATACCTTGAAAATATGATATTTCCAGATGACAGAAGTGTTATGTGTACGAACAGTATGTCTTGTTATTATCCGGAAATAAGATTTTAAAGTATTGCTTTTTTAGTACCTTTAAGTTTTGTACCTACTATCTATGTCAATGTAAAATATACGATTATGAAATAGTTACAGGCTCTGCCACATTAAAATCTTTTTAATGCGACAGAGCCTCTCAAAACTATATTATAAATTGTGATTCTTTATATATCGATTACTGTGCAATCAACATCATAATTCGATTGCTTCTCTCAATAAATTTAGTCATTTCTTCCGGCGACAACTGCTTATGGCTAATGAGAGCAAGGTCATATAACTGCTCACAAATCATATTTGTATTTTCGCCATCTTTATTATTCAAAACATATTTCACTAAAGCGTTATTTGCATTGAGAACAAGTGTAACATTAGAACCGAACATAGAAGGATCCATGCCTGCCATTCCATACATCTTCATCATATCCTGCATACGTCTGCTTTCTTCTGATAATGTGACCATAGATGAAATATTCTCGTTCTTAAGCTGTTCTACCTTTACCTCCAATTTATCATTGTTAAGAGCTTTTCTAAATATCTCTGTGAGTGCATCCGCATTTGCCTTAAATTCCTCACTGTCACTGTCTGCATTTTCATCTTTGAAAGAATCATTCAAATCAGAGTCAATTCTTAAAAATTTAACACCTTCATTTTTATTCTCAAGATGTGTGATAAACGGCTCATCAATGCTGTGGTCAAGAATGATGGCATCAATGTTTTCTTCACGGAACAGATTAATGTACTGACTCTGCTGTATTTCATCTGTTACATAGAAAATAGTATTTTTATGTTTTTCTTCGTTTTCTGCAAGGCATTCAGGAAGAGTGAGATACTTCTTATCTATATTCTTAAATAAAATATAGTCATTCATCTTTTCACAGAATTTCTCATCTTTTAAGCACCCGAATTTGATGAACGGACTGATGTCATCCCAGTATTTCTCATAAGACTCTTTGTCAGTCTTGCACATTCCTGATAATTTATCAGCAACCTTCTTAGTAATATAATCTGAAATCTTTTTTACAAATCCGTCGTTTTGTAATGCACTTCTCGAAACATTCAACGGCAGATCAGGACAATCAATGACACCCTTTAATAGCATCAAAAATTCAGGAATGACCTCTTTGATATTATCTGCAATAAATACCTGATTATTATACAGCTTAATTGTGCCTTCAATTGTATCATACTGGGTATTTAACTTAGGGAAATAGAGAATACCCTTTAAATTAAACGGATAATCCATATTTAAGTGAATCCAGAATAATGGCTCTTTATAATCATTGAATACTTTTCTATAGAAATCTTTGTATTCCTCATTCGTGCATTCATTTGGATGCTTTGTCCAAAGTGGAGTAGTGTCATTTAAAGCAACAGGTCTTCTCAAAATTTTTGCCTTACTTTTAGCAGGGGAAATCTCTTTAATTTCTTTTGTTCCGTCTTCGTTTTCTACCTCTTCTGTTTTAGCCTCTTCAACAATCGTCTCGATGACAGTATCTTTTTCTGTTACATCTTCTTCATCAATTGTATCATATTGTGGCTCAGCGTTAGGATTTTCAAGATAAATCTCAATCGGCATGAAAGAACAGTATTTTGTGATAACTTCTCTTGCACGATATTCATTTGCAAATTCAAGGCTGTCCTCATTTAGATAAAGAGTAATAGTTGTACCACGCTCGGCTTTGTCACTGTCACTCATATCAAATTCCGTACCACCATCACATTCCCAATGAACAGCTGTGGCACCATCTTTATAAGAAAGTGTGTCAATTGTAACCCTGTCAGCCACCATAAATGCAGAGTAGAAACCTAATCCAAAGTGACCAATAATCTGGTCTTCATTTGTCTTGTCTTTGTACTGTGCAAGGAAAGCCTCGGCACCTGAAAAAGCAATCTGGTTGATATACTCATTGACTTCATCAGCAGTCATACCGATACCATTATCGATAAAAGTAAGAGTTTTGTCCTCAGAATTAGCAAGAACTGTAATCTTAAATTCATTGTCAGAAGGGATGGTGTATTCACCCATCATATCAAGTTTTTTCAGCTTTGTAATAGCATCGCAGCCATTTGAGATTAATTCTCTAAAGAAAATATCATGGTCAGAATATAACCACTTTTTTATAATAGGAAAAATATTGTCACTGTTAATAGATAGACTTCCATGTGTGTTTGCCATTTTGAATTACCTCCATAGATTGTTTATTTGAACCAAAAATGATTATGAAGATAATTTTAATACTGTCTATTGAAAATGTCAAGAAAAAAATTAGCACTCATATTAAGTGAGTGCTAATAAAAAATAAAATAGTAAATGAAAGTTGTAATTTGATATCAATTTATTTATAATAGTATATAACAATGGAGTGATTACTGAGCTAAAAGGAGAGTTAAAATATGGCAAGAACAGTTGCAATAGGTATACAGGATTTTGAAAAAATAATATCAAATAACTATTTTTATATTGATAAGACGAATTTTATAAAAGAATGGTGGGAAAGTGCTGATGATGTGACACTGATTGCACGCCCGCGTCGATTTGGAAAGACCCTCAATATGAGTATGCTAGAGACATTTTTTTCAAATAAATACAGCAATCGTGGGGATTTGTTTGAAAATCTTAATATATGGAAAGATGAGAAGTACATGGGGATTCAGGGAACATATCCTGTAATCAGTCTTTCATTTGCGAATATTAAGGAAGCGACATATGAAATGGCTTACAGAAAAATCATTGAGATATTGGTTAAATTATATGCACAGTATGAGTTTTTATTAGATGAAAATATATTAAGACAGAGAGATAAGGATTTTTATGAACAAGTAACTTATGGAATGGATGAAGTTACGGCATCGTTGGCAATTCAGAACCTTTCGGATTATCTTAGCAGATATTATGGCAAGAAGGTGCTTATTTTCCTTGATGAATATGACACTCCTATGCAGGAAGCCTATGTGAATGGATATTGGACTGAGTTTACTTCTTTTATCAGAAGTTTGTTTAATGCTACTTTTAAGACAAATCCATATATGGAGAGGGCAATCATGACAGGTATTACAAGGGTAAGTAAGGAGTCGATATTTTCTGACTTTAATAATCCGGCAGTCATTGGCACAACAAGTAAAATGTATGCTACAGATTTTGGTTTTACGGAGGAAGAAGTATTTATTGCAATGGATGAACTTAACCTGACAGATAAGAGGGGTGTCAAGGCATGGTATGATGGCTTTGTATTTGGTGATGTTTCAGATATTTACAATCCATGGTCTATCATTAATTATTTTAAATATCAGACATTTAAAACTTACTGGGCGAATACAAGCTCCAACAGTCTGGTGGGAAAACTGATTCGTGAAAGTGGTGCGAAGACGAAAAAGTTATTTGAACAGCTGCTTAAGGGAGAGACGATAGATGTTCCTGTGGATGAGCAGATTGTCTATAAGAATCTTGATACAGATGAGAGTGCTATATGGAGTCTGCTGTTAGCTACAGGGTATCTGAAGGCATTACAATATCAGTCAGAAGAGCAAAGTGCAGAAAACCAAATGACAGTTTTTCAGCTTGCAATAACAAATGAAGAAGTAAAGAGGATGTTTTACCGTATGGTAAGCAGCTGGTTTAGAGAAGCGGAAGAACATTATAATGATTTTATCGAAGCACTGCTTGAAGGTGATTTAGATGCAATGAATGAGTATATGGAAGATGTGACATTACAGATATTCAGCAGTTTTGATACCGAAAGAAAAGTAGGAAGAAGTGCACCTGAGCGTTTTTATCATGGTTTTGTACTGGGATTGATGGTTGACATGGCAGACAGGTATATTATCAAATCAAACAGGGAGAGTGGACGTGGGCGATATGACATTATGATATATCCAAAAGAGAGTGGTAAAGGTGATGCGATCATTATTGAATTTAAGGTCAAAAGCAAAAAGAAAGAAACAGACCTTGAACAGACGGTGGAAGCAGCACTCAGACAGATAGATGAAAAGAAGTATGATGAAGAGTTGAAGGCATTGGGATTTAAGGAAGAAAATATAAGGAAGTATGGATTTGCCTTTGAGGGCAAGAATGTACTGATTGGGGAAAAACAGGGGCAGTTATAATGATTGTTTTAAATTCGCCTATTTCATATATTTTATTGTAATCTCAGGCAAATTTGGAGTATGTATTAGAAATTACTATGTACAATCACAGAACAAGTCCTGCGTAAGATAATCATATTTTAGTAAAAAATTTGATTATCTTACGCAGGATTTTTCTCATTTTGTGATTATTCAGATATACCAGCAATAGAAGCAGTCAATTCAGAAATATATTTATCAAACGCTTTTTCAAGAGATTTATCCATTGTAAAAATTTTCAGTGAACAACCGGTTACATAAGTAAGAATATTATTTTCATATTTTATATTCAAAAATAGTTCATTTATGTCCTCTTCCAATATTGTGGTATCATTGAACTGCAACAGTTCCCTGATACTTTTTTTGTCAAGTGCAAAAATCATTTTAAACCGGATAGGTGTTTTGCTGCCTTTAATAAGCGAAAAACAGAAAGGTCTTAAAGTTTCCCAATAGGATAAATGTTGATCTGGAAGTTCATCCCATTCATACTCATCAAAAAAATCTTTTTGAAGATGACCGTCTATATGAAAAGTATTATATGTCGTTATGCTGATATCAGCGACAAGAAATTTGTCAAATGTGTTTTTAATCAGCAATTCGGCCATAAATTTTTTTACGTCTTTAATTTGTTCAGAAATCATTGTTATACCTATAAAAACTGCAATTTAATGATTGTTTCGATCAATATATTTTTTGAAATCCCTAAATGTATCTCTAAAACAATAGCATGCAATTTTCCTTTCCTTCTATTAATTACTTTGTTTCTATCGTTTATATACTTTAATACTATTGCTTATATTGTTTATGCACGTATCTTGTATTTATATTATATAGTATACAGTCTAAATAAAAGAAATGCAAATAAATAATCATTTTGGAATTTAATAGTGATGGCTCCAAAGTCAGAGTTTCGGAGGGAGAATGGCAGTGTATAGGTGAAGTTGAAAAAAAACTTCAAAATTGATGATTGTTATCAAAAAGAAAGAGATACTATCAAAATAGAATTTCGAAATTAGTGATTGAGGTAAAAATTGAGGGTGAAGATGAAATAATAGTTTTCTATGATGAAGATGAAGGATATGTTATTTGTCAATCAAAAGATGATAAATTAAGGTGTTATGATGGTAAAGGGCAAGTTATATTGGAGGGAATTGAAGCATATTTTATTTCAGAACAACGGATGTATTCGAATGGATATTTGATGATAAACTATATAGATGAAGAAGGTTCCTGAATTGGCGGAAGGAGAACAATTATCATATTAAAATTATTAAAGATGGACTTTCTAATAATTGGGATTACCAACTGACAGCTCTTAGTTTTAAGGAGGATTGTATTAGAAAATACGGTTTTGCTTTCGAAGGAAAAAATATTTTCATTTCTTCTTGAAATATTATGCATAATCGTGTAGGATAATAACAGATACACAACTGGCGGAAAAACATGTTTGTTTCGTAGAATTAACTACAGGGAGTGTATCTGTTATATGTCGACCGTCTGGGCAATTGAAAGATTGTTCCGGACATTTTTTATTTCTTGGAAATATGAGCAATTTCTTAAAGAATTTGCCAGATTCACAAAATGCAAGGTATCAAAGGAGGAAAACAAATGGAAATGATTTCTATTGAAAATGAACTGAAACAAAATGCCTATCCGGGAAGAGGTATTATCATAGGTAAAACCCCTGATGGCACAAAGGCTGTCACAGCTTATTTTATTATGGGAAGAAGTGAAAACAGCAGAAACAGAGTATTCATAGAAGACGGAGAGGGAATACGCACACAGGCATTTGATGAGTCTAAGTTGAGTGATCCAAGCCTTATTATATATGCACCTGTACGAGTTCTCGGCAATCTTACAATAGTGACAAATGGCGACCAGACAGATACAATCTATGAGCTGATGGAGAAAGGCCAGACTTTTGAAGAGTCTCTTCGTACAAGAGAGTTTGAACCAGATGCACCGAATTATACACCTAGAATTTCAGGTCTGATGCATGTTGAAAACGGAAGTTTTAACTATGCAATGTCAATCCTTAAGAGCAATAATGGAAATCCTGATGCTTGCAATCGCTATACATTTGCATACAGTAATCCTGTAAATGGAGAAGGACATTTCATCCACACATACAAAGGTGACGGAAATCCACTTCCAAGTTTCGAAGGAGAACCGGATTTAATTGCTATAAAAGATGACATCAACGAATTTGCAAACGATTTATGGACATCATTAAATGAGGATAACAAGGTTTCTTTATTTGTAAGATATATTGATATCGCAACTGGAAAATATGAAAGTGTTATTTTTAATAAAAATAACTAGATATTATTCTGACCTGAATGATATCTTATATGGCAAGCCTAGAATATGAAGACAGAAAAAAACAAATAATAAATGAATATACGAATTTGATATTTTTAAATAATCAATAGAAAGGAACAGAGAAAAGGATGAAAGAATTAGAGTTAAAGTATGGATGTAATCCAAACCAGAAGCCTTCAAAAATCTACATGAATGAGGGCGAACTTCCAATCACAGTATTAAACGGAAAGCCGGGATATATCAATTTTCTTGATGCATTTAACGGCTGGCAGCTTGTCAGTGAATTAAAGGCTGCAACAGGTCTTCCGGCAGCTACATCATTCAAACATGTTTCACCGGCAGGTGCAGCAGTAGGGCTTCCAATGAACGATGTTGAAAGAAAGATTTACTGGGTAGATGATATGGATGTGGAATTTTCTCCGCTTGCCAATGCTTATGCAAGAGCAAGAGGTGCAGACAGAATGTCATCATTTGGTGATTTTATTTCGTTATCAGATGTGTGTGATGTTCCGACAGCACTTCTTATCAAGAGAGAAGTATCAGATGGTGTGATTGCACCGGGATATGAGCCGGAAGCACTTGAGATTCTCAAGGCTAAGAAAAAAGGAAACTACAATGTGATTCAGATTGACCCGTCATATAAGCCAAATCCAATCGAACATAAGGAAGTATTTGGTATCACATTTGAGCAAGGAAGAAATGAACTTGTAATAGATGATGATTTTCTTGGCAATATTGTAACAGAGAATAAAGAGATTCCTGAAACGGCAAAAATTGATCTGATTATTTCACTAATCACATTGAAATATACACAGTCTAATTCTGTATGCTACGCAAAGGGTGGACAGGCAATCGGTATCGGAGCAGGCCAGCAGTCAAGAATTCATTGTACAAGACTTGCAGGTTCAAAGGCTGATAACTGGTTTTTACGCCAGTCACCAAAAGTACTCGGACTTCAGTTCGTAGACAGCATCGGACGTGCAGACAGAGATAATGCTATTGATTTATATATCGGAGAGGATTATATGGATGTTTTGGCAGATGGTGCATGGGAGAAGATTTTCAAAGTAAAACCTGAAGTTTTCACAAAAGAGGAAAAACGTGAATGGTTAGATGGCATGCAGGATGTTGCACTTGGCTCAGACGCTTTCTTCCCATTTGGTGACAATATCGAGAGAGCACACAAGAGTGGTGTAAAATATGTTGCACAGCCAGGCGGTTCTATCAGAGATGACAATGTGATTGAGACATGTAATAAATATGGTATGGCGATGTGCTTTACAGGTCTTAGACTATTCCATCACTAAAATAAAATACTAGTTTATTAAGAGATAAATAAGAGCCGGTAGGAAATATTCCTGCTGGCTTTTTTTCTTATATGATTTTATTGATTAGTCACAAAATGTAATCTTTTAAAATTAGTAAATCAAATTAGAATTAGAAAAATATTTTAAATTTTTCCAAAAAAGGTATTGCATTTTTTTTTAAATAGTGTTATATATGTTGTAGAACATACAATAGAATCAATAAATTCAGTTGTACCGAAAGGGGGACTAATTATGAACATTAGCAAATATACACAAAAATCAATTGAGGCAATCAATGGTTGTGAAAAACTGGCATATGAATATGGCAATCAGGAAATCGATCAGGAACATCTCTTATTAAGTCTTTTAAATCTTGATGACAGTCTAATCCTCAATCTGATAGAAAAGATGGAGATTAATAAAGAACATTTTATTAACAGGGTAAAAGAGACAGTAGGTAGAAAAGTC
The DNA here is from genome assembly GCA_902786365.1 of uncultured Lachnospiraceae bacterium. GTDB lineage: Bacteria > Bacillota > Clostridia > Lachnospirales > Lachnospiraceae > Bovifimicola. The sequence continues at coordinate 70,884 of CADACD010000005.1, forward strand.
AAGGTTCAGGGTGGTAATTTAAGAGTCAGCAACGAACTGAATAAGGTTTTGATAAGTGCTGAAGATGAGGCAAAACAGATGGGAGATGACTATATTTCCGTAGAACATCTTTTCCTGACACTTATCAAATTTCCAAACAAAGCGGTAAGCGAAATCTTTCGTGAATATGGAATTGACAGAGACAGATTTTTAAAGGTTCTTGCAACTGTCAGAGGAAATCAAAGAGTCACAACTGATAATCCAGAAGCAACATATGATACACTAAACAAATATGCAACCGATTTAGTCGAAAGAGCAAGACTACAGAAACTCGATCCTGTTATCGGAAGAGATGCTGAGATTCGAAATGTCATCAGAATTCTTTCAAGAAAAACAAAGAATAATCCTGTTCTGATTGGCGAGCCTGGCGTTGGTAAAACAGCAGCTGTTGAGGGACTTGCTCAAAGAATCGTAAGAGGTGATGTGCCTTTGGGTCTGAAAGACAAAAAAGTTTATGCTCTTGATATGGGTGCATTAGTAGCCGGCGCCAAATACAGAGGCGAATTTGAAGAAAGATTAAAAGCAGTACTTGATGAAGTAAAGAAAAGCGAAGGTCAGATTATTTTATTTATTGATGAGCTTCACACCATTGTAGGTGCTGGTAAGACAGACGGTGCCATGGATGCCGGCAACATGTTAAAGCCTATGCTTGCAAGAGGTGAACTTCACTGTATAGGAGCTACGACGCTTGATGAATACAGAAAATATATCGAAAAAGATCCTGCACTTGAAAGACGTTTTCAGCCTGTTATGGTGGACGAACCGTCTATAGAAGATACCATTTCCATCCTTCGTGGTCTTAAGGAACGATATGAGGTATATCATGGCGTGAAGATTAATGACTCGGCACTTGTCAGTGCGGTTACACTATCAAACAGATATATTTCCGACAGATTTCTTCCAGACAAGGCAATTGACCTTGTAGATGAGGCCTGTGCACTTATCAAGACAGAGCTTGATTCTATGCCAACAGAACTTGATGAGCTGAAGCGTAAAGTAATGCAGATGGAGATTGAAGAGACGGCACTGAAAAAAGAAGACGACCGTCTCAGCAAAGAAAGACTCGAACTATTACAGAAAGAACTTGCTGAGCTTCGTGATGAATTTAATGCAAAGAAAGCACAGTGGGAAAATGAAAAAGCAAGTGTTGATAATCTTTCCAAAATCAGGGAAAAGATTGAAGATGTCAATAACCAGATAGCTATTGCAGAGAGAAATTATGATTTAGAGACAGTTGCAAAACTCAGATATGGTGAACTTTTAAGCCTGAATAAACAGCTTCAAGCAGAGGAAGATAAGGTAAAAAATCAGAAACTTTCACTTGTACACGAGGCTGTTACAGAAGATGAAATCGCAAGAATTATTTCAAGATGGACCGGCATTCCGGTTGCAAAACTGACAGAATCAGAACGAAACAAAACATTACATCTTGATGATGAACTGCACAAGAGAGTGGTAGGCCAGGACGAAGCAGTGGAGAAAGTGACGGAAGCAATCATGCGTTCAAAGGCAGGCATAAAAGATCCATCTAAGCCGATAGGTTCCTTCTTATTTTTAGGTCCTACAGGTGTAGGTAAGACAGAACTTGCAAAATCACTTGCAGAAAACCTGTTTGACAATGAAAATAATATTGTCAGAATTGATATGAGTGAATATATGGAAAAACATTCCGTATCAAGATTAGTCGGAGCACCTCCGGGATATGTCGGTTATGATGAGGGAGGACAGCTTACCGAGGCAGTCAGAAGAAAACCTTACAGTGTTGTTCTCTTTGATGAAATTGAAAAGGCACATCCTGATGTATTTAATATATTATTGCAGGTTCTTGATGACGGACGAATTACTGACTCACAGGGCAGAACAGTTGATTTTAAGAATACCATTCTTATCATGACATCTAACCTCGGTTCTTCATATCTGTTAGAAGGTATCGATGCAGATGGAGATATCAATGTTGAAGCAAAAGAAATGGTAGATAAAGAACTTAAACTGCATTTCAGACCGGAATTTATCAACCGTCTTGATGAGATAATCATGTTTAAGCCATTGACAAAAGACAATATTGCTAAGATTGTCGATATTCTGATGTCAGATTTGAACAAAAGAGTTCAGGATAAAGAAATCAGCATACGACTTACACATAATGCAAAGGATTATATCACCGATAACGGATTTGATCCTGTATATGGTGCAAGACCACTGAAGAGATATCTCCAGAAAAATGTGGAGACAATGTCTGCAAGATTAATTCTTGGCGGCGATATCTCAGCCGGAAATACAATAGTAATAGATACCGATGAAAAGGGATTGACAGCATATGTAGATGCTTCATAATATACAATATTCCATCAATATCCTGCATAAATATCAAAATTCTGCTGATAATATAACTTATCGGAAGGAAAGCAAGCGGCTGCGAAGCAGACATTTGCTTTCACCCGATAAGTTAGCTGCAAACCGAAGGTTTGAAGCATTATCAGGAAGATATGGTGCAGGATATTTTATATATTATATTATTATCAACAGGTTCCATTATTATTTTATTTATTTTAACAAAACTCATGGGATATAAACAATTATCAGAATTAAGTGTTTTTGATTATATTACCGGAATCACTATAGGATCAATTGCAGCAGAAATGTCTACTTCGCTTGACGGCGGGGTAGAAAAACCTATAACGGCCATGATAGTATATGCAGGTTTTTCAGTATTTTTATCTTTTTTAAATGAAAAATCCTATCTATGCCGAAAAATCATTACAGGAACTCCGATTATATTGATAAATAATGGAAAAATCTATCAAAAAAATCTTAAAAAAGCCAAAATTGATTTGTCAGAACTGCTTGTACAATGCAGAGTAAATGGCTATTTTGATATCAGCAAAATACAGACTGCTGTTTTGGAAGAAAATGGAAAAATTAGTTTTCTCCCAAAAGCAGAAGAAAGACCAGTAACACCAAAAGATTTATCCATTAAATCAGAGCAGGAATATCTTGTTGCAAACCTTATCATTGATGGAAATGTTATGAAAGAAAATCTGATTTCATCTGGAAAAGATGAAATATGGCTTAATAGCCAGCTTTCAGCCTATGGAATAAGCAGTGCAAAAGATGTACTTTTAGCAACCTGTGATATGAATAATCAATTTCATTTGTATGAAAAGACAAACGAAATTCCAAACAAAGAATCAAAACTCATTAATTAATAAAAAGTACGTCTGTTATCTCTGCGACTGCTTATTTCATTTGCAAGCAAAACACTTATCAAATCCTTTAAAAAACCTTTATCATTGCATTTTCTTGCATATTCGCAGCTACAGTTGGCGAGTTCGCAGATATCATTACATTTCTTTATGAACATAACTTTATCAGGACATTCATCATATATCATACTCCCTGCATAGTCCATCTTGTCACATTCGTTTGCAACAAGTTGTTTTAATTCACTAATTTCATATGGATATAAGGTACTCAAATATTCTATATCATGTTTCTTTAGTTGATTTTGTAGCGAAAAATGATTGAATGGAAGTGTCTGTGCCGAAAAATGATTAATGTATGCATTATTCGTTGCGGCGAGAGACTGCCTATTGCTGTTACTTGAATGATACATCCATGGCTTTTCACTATAGTTTGAATGATACATTGAATTTTGAGGAAGATCGTACGGATAATACATTGGATTTTGAGAGTTATAATTTGAATTATAGTAATTATTATACATAATTTCACCTTTTTCCGGATTTTGTTAATATTATATGATACAAAAATAAAAAGGTGTATTTTATTTAAACGTATTTATTGTGAAGTGCAATGGATCCAAAATTGTATTTCAGCTTAAAATTATGAGCGTTTCTAAAATTTCGCTTGAAAAAGCAACATATATATGATAAAATAAAATCGATTGATTAATATCTACATGATACTAAGGAGGTGTAAATGCTTTGAAAACAGCTTTAGATATAATATTTATTATAATTTGTGTTGTCTTGACAGTTATAGTGCTTATGCAGGAAGGTAAATCAGCAGGGCTTACAGGTACAATCAATGGTATGGCAGATACTTATTGGGGAAAGAACAAAGGTCGTTCTATGGAAGGAGCTCTTGAAAAAGCTACAAAGATTTTAGCATTTTTATTTATAGTGCTTGCTGCTGTTCTTGTTTCAAAGTTTATATAATCAATATAGCATAATTAACCTTGAGTATCAACATACGATATTCAAGGTTTTTTAAATAGATACAAAGAAATGGAGGTTTTTATGAAAAAATCACTACTGGAAGAGAGAAAGAAAATCATCCTTGATATCATTCATTCTGATTTATATGTTCCCATGAAATTAAAGGAACTTGCCATTATATTAAATGTACCAAAAGAAGACAGAGAAGACTTAAAAGAAGTATTGGATGAATTAATTCTCGAAGGAAAAATAGGCATATCTAAAAAAGGCAAATACGGAATGCCGAGCCAAAATATTCTGGTCGGAAAGTATGAAGGAACACCAAAAGGATTCGGATTTGTTGTGATTGATGGAGAAGAAGATGACATATTTATATCCGAAAGCAATACACATGGGGCATTAAATGGAGACAGAGTTCAGGTAGCATTGCTTTCGTCACAGACAGGAAAGAGAAGAGAAGGCGAAATTATTAATATTATTGAGCATGCTGTGAGCGAAGTAGTTGGACTTTTTCAGAAGAATAAAAACTTTGGGTTTGTTATCCCTGATAATTCAAAAATCTCAAAAGATATTTTTATCCCTCTTGAAAAGTCAAAAGGAGCTGTCACAGGTCACAAAGTTGTTGTCAGGCTGACAAGCTATGGTGACAATAACAGAAAACCGGAAGGTGTCATTACAGAAATCATCGGACACATCAATGATCCTGGAACAGATATCATGTCTATTATCAAAGGTCTTGAAATACCGCTTGAGTTTCCGAATGAAGTGATGAAACAGACAGAAAGCATTCCTGATGAGGTTTCCGGAAAAGACATTGCCGGAAGGCTTGACCTTAGAGATGTCAAAATGGTGACAATAGATGGTGAGGATGCCAAAGATTTAGATGATGCTGTTTCGCTCAAAATGGAAGGGGACAAATATATTCTTGGTGTCCATATCGCAGATGTGTCAAATTATGTAACAGAAAACAGTCCACTTGATAAAGAAGCAATAAAACGTGGAACAAGTGTGTATCTTGTAGATCGTGTCATTCCGATGCTTCCTCACAAGTTATCAAATGGCATCTGTTCACTCAACGCAGGTGTTGACAGACTTGCCTTAAGCTGTATCATGGAAATTGATGCTAAAGGAAATGTTGTGGGGCATAAGATTGCAGAAACGGTTGTCAATATCGATAAGCGTATGGATTACACCACTGTCAATAAAATTATTACAGATAATGATGAAATAGCAATTAAGGAAAATGCTGATGTAACTGATATGTTAAAGCAGATGAACGAACTGGCTTTGTTACTCCGTGAAAAGAGACATAAAAGAGGTTCTATCGACTTTGATTTTCCGGAGACTAAGATTATCCTTGATGAGAAAGGCAATCCGGTTGAGATTAAGCCATATGAAAGAAATCTTGCTACAAAATTAATCGAAGATTTCATGCTGATTGCCAATGAAACAGTCGCAGAAGATTATTTCTGGCAGGAACTTCCTTTTGTGTATAGGACACATGATAATCCCGATGCAGAAAAAATGCTGAAACTCGGACTTTTCATTAACAACTTCGGATATGCCATAAAAGGTGAACAAGACATTCATCCTAAGGAATTACAAAAATTGCTCGAAAGAATAGACGGCACAGAGGAAGAGACGCTCATCAGTCGTCTGACACTTCGTTCTATGAAACAAGCAAGGTATACCACACAGTGCAGCGGACATTTTGGTCTTGCCACAAAGTATTATTGTCATTTTACCTCACCTATCAGAAGATATCCTGATTTGCAAATTCACAGAATTATCAAGGAAAATCTTCGTGGTGGAATAGGTGAGAAGAGAATACGACACTATGAATCGATTCTTCCACGTATAGCAGAAAATTCGAGCCTGACAGAGCGAAGAGCAGATGAAGCCGAAAGAGATACTGATAAACTGAAAAAAGTAGAATATATGCAGAAACATATTGGAGAGGTATTTGAGGGAGTCATTTCATCCATCACAAATTGGGGAATTTATGTAGAACTGCCTAATACAATCGAAGGAATGATTCGTGTCAATGATCTTTTAGATGACTATTACTATTATGATGAAGATAATTACGAAATGGTCGGAAAAGAAACAGGCAGGATATTCAAACTAGGTCAGAAAGTATCTGTTGTCGCTGTGAAAGCAGATAAACTACAAAGGCAGATTGATTTTAAATTGCATGAAGATGAGAACGATGATGAGGATGCAACAGAGTTTGAGGACATCATGAAAAATTTGAATGATGATGGTATAGTAGGGTGAAATTAATTTGAAATATTATGACCATTCATTGAATATCGGGCTGTTATGACAGCTGCAAAAATAGCAATAAGTGAGGAAATAAACTATATGGGAAAAGAATCCATAAAATTGATAGCAAATAATAAAAAAGCATATCATGACTATTTTATTGAAGATAAATACGAGGCAGGAATTTGTCTGCATGGTACGGAAGTAAAATCTCTGCGTATGGGAAAATGCAGTATAAAAGAGGCTTTTATCCGCATCGAGGATGGAGAAGTATTTGTATACAATATGCATATCAGTCCTTATGAAAAAGGCAATATTTTCAACAAAGACCCATTAAGAGTGAAAAAATTAATGCTCCATAAATCGGAAATCAATAAATTACTTGGCAAGATGACCGAAAAAGGATATACGGTTGTTCCACTTCAGGTATATTTTAAAGGCAGTCTTGTCAAAGTAGAAATCGCTCTTGCAAAAGGTAAAAAGCTGTATGATAAGAGAAATGATATTGCTAAAAAAGACCAGCGAAGAGAGGCCGAAAAAGAATTTAAAATACGAAATCTTGGATAAATCTTATTGTAAAAAAGAAGTTATTGTAGGGACAATAACTTCTTTTTTAAATAGTTTTTCAGAATATGCACTGTTTTATGCTGGAAAGCAGCCGCTTTAGAGAATTACTTTCAATAACCATATCCGTATTTAAAATCCCTGCTCCTTCGCAATTTTCACAACTCTGCTTGTTCCAAGTCGCCAAGCACCCAGCTCAATAAATTTTTGTGCATCTTCAAGAGAGGCTATGCCACCGGCAGCCTTGATAAGCACACCCTTTGAAATATGTTCCGACATCAATTTCACATCATCAAATGTCGCTCCACCTGTAGAAAATCCGGTAGATGTTTTGATAAATTCCGCTCCCGATTCAGAAACAATTTCACACATTTTTATCATTTCATCACTAGTGAGCAGACAGGTTTCAATAATCACTTTCAGAAGCTTTTGTCCGCAAACTTTTTTGATTTCTTTGATTTCGTCTAAAATTGCATCATATTTTTTATCTTTGAGCCAGCCTATATTAATGACCATATCAATTTCATCAGCACCATTTTTAATAGCATCTTCCGTTTCAAAACATTTTACGGCAGTTGTTTGATAACCATTTGGAAAACCAATAACTGTGCATACTTTTAAGGTACAACCCTTTTCATTGATATATTTTGCCGCTTGACCTACATACGACGGTGGAATGCAGACAGAAGCGGTATTGTATTTGATTCCATCGTTAATAATCTCTTTTATTTCATTCCATGTAGCATCCTGTCGTAACAGAGTGTGGTCTGATTTTTGTAAAATTTCATTTAATTTTATTGTTTTATTCATTTCCATCTACACATACTCCTTTTTTGATGTTCATGCAATTTTACGCATATTACTAACAAATTTATCTAATTTATTAAATTAAAGTGGCATACCGTTTCATGCAAGCATGAAACGTATAACCTTTTGACACTAGTATCGTAGTCATATGTATGGAATATATGATATTATAATATGAAGTTATAAAATTGTAAAGACACCATAATAGGTGATATTATGCTGCAATTGGATTTAGATACCAGGACCTTGTATCTGTATCAGGCACAAGTGATAGAACACAGGATACATATTCAAGCATAATTTTTGGTATCATACCACAATTATCGAAATAAATTGGTATATTTTAAAGATTTATAATTGACATAAATACCTGAATATGTTAAACTACATTAGTGTGCCGCACAGCGAGGTTCTAAATCTGATACCATTTATCAGTACCATAGCTGGCGAGTAATTGAAATAGGAGGTGCCATATGTACGCAATTATAGCAACAGGTGGTAAACAGTACAAAGTTTCAGAAGGCGATGTTATCAGAGTTGAAAAGCTTGGAGCAGAAGCAGATGAAAAAGTTACATTTGACCAGGTGTTACTTGTTAGCGATAGTGATGTAAAGGTTGGTAATCCAACAGTTGCAAATGCAAGTGTTGATGCAACAGTTCTTTCAAATGGAAAGGCAAAGAAAGTTATCGTTTATAAGTACAAGAGAAAGACTGGATATCATAAGAAAAATGGTCACAGACAGGCTTACACTGAAGTTAAAATTGATAAAATTAATGCTTAATTTTGTTGAATTTATTCAAGGTAAAATGTTAAGTGATTGGCAGGAATTATGATTAATGTAACATTTTTTAAAGACTCCTCTAATCAATTTGTAGGATTTAAGTCAAAAGGCCATGCAGGTGCGGACGAATATGGAAAAGACATTGTCTGTGCAGCTGTTTCGGTTCTTGTGATTAATACGATTAATTCTATAGAAAAATTTACAGATGATGATTTTACATGTGAAGCTGATGAAGTTTCAGGTGATATCAATTTTCGTTTGAATAGTAAATTGAGTAATGAGTCGAATTTGTTATTAAATTCTTTATACCTAGGTATAAATGATGTCAAAGAAGATAATGAACAGTATATTACGCTTAGAATTAAGGAGGTGTAAACTATGTTAAAGATGAACCTTCAGTTTTTTGCACATAAGAAAGGTGTGGGCTCTACAAAGAATGGTAGAGATTCAGAATCTAAGAGATTAGGTGCAAAGAGAGCAGACGGACAGTTTGTTAAGGCTGGAAATATTCTTTATAGACAGCGTGGAACAAAGATTCACCCGGGTGTTAATGTTGGACGTGGTGGTGATGACACATTATACGCTTTAGTAGATGGTGTTGTTAGATTTGAAAGAAAAGGTAGAGATAAAAAACAGGTTTCTATCGTTCCAGTAGCAGAATAATGGTTTTGGCTTCAAATCAATTCATTTGGTTTGGAGCCATTTTTAGATTTGATATCATTTTTGATTTTCATTAATCTGCCGAGTTTGTATCTTTGTATTTAATATAGTTATAGTTATCGGATAAGGTTTGATAGTTTATGCTAATGCAGAGATTATCCGATAGCTGTGATGGCTTAGAGTAAATTAAATGATAACATTGAAGTGTTTAACAAATTAATCTTATTGTATAGAAAGGCATGGTGAAATCATGTTTGCAGATAGTGCGAAAATATTTATAAAATCAGGTAAAGGTGGAGATGGACATGTAAGTTTCAGAAGAGAATTGTACGTACCGGCCGGAGGACCTGATGGTGGCGATGGCGGTCGTGGTGGAGACATTATTTTCGTTGTTGATGAAGGACTTAATACTCTTACTGATTTTAGACATGTCAGAAAATATGTTGCCCAGCCTGGAGAAGAAGGTGCTAAAAGAAATCAGCATGGAAAAGATGGAAAGGATTTAATTATAAAAGTACCATTGGGAACTATTATAAAAGAAGCAGAGTCTGGAAAAGTCATTGCAGATATGTCTTCAGCAGACAAAAAGGTAACTGTTTTAAAAGGAGGTCGCGGTGGTAAAGGTAACCAGCATTATGCAACAGCTACAATGCAGGCACCAAAATACGCCCAGCCAGGACAGCCTTCAAAGGAGCTTTATGTCATTTTGGAATTAAAAGTAATTGCTGATGTCGGACTTGTAGGATACCCAAATGTTGGTAAATCAACATTATTGTCAAGAGTAACAAACGCAAAGCCTAAAATAGCAAATTATCATTTTACAACTTTAAATCCTAATCTAGGTGTTGTTGACCTTGATGGTTCAAAGGGATTTGTCATTGCAGATATTCCGGGACTTATTGAGGGTGCTGCTGAAGGTGTAGGCTTAGGACATGAATTTTTAAGGCATATTGAGAGAACAAAAGTGCTAATTCATATTGTTGATGCTGCATCAATCGAAGGACGTGATCCGATTGATGATATTAAGAAGATTAATGCCGAACTTAAAGCATACAATCCGGCACTGATGGAACGTCCACAGGTAATTGCTGCCAATAAAATAGATGCAATCTATTCAGAAGATGAAAGTCCTATCGAACTATTAAGAGAAGAATTTGAACCTAAAGGAATAAAGGTCTTTGCTATTTCAGCAGTAAGCGGAAAAGGACTTAAAGAACTTTTATATTATGTAAATGATTTACTTGAAAATATGGACAGTGAACCTATTGTATTCGAGCAAGAATATTTTCCAAATCAATTTCTTGATAATCCGGAAGATCCATTTACTGTTGAAAAAATTGAAGATGGTTTGTATTCAATAGAAGGACCTAGAATAGAAAAAATGCTTGGCTATACAAATCTTGAAGCTGAGAAAGGATTCATTTTCTTCCAGAATTTTATGAAGGACAATGGTATTCTTGATATACTTGAGGAGCTTGGCATACAAGATGGTGATACTGTTAAGATATATGGACACGAATTTGATTATTACAAATAATTTTTTGATAATATAAAATCCGACAACCGTATATGATACATTATAAATGATTGAATGACAGTTAAACCATTTACCATAATAAAATAAGAATAATAATATACTCACTATAGTTTACATATTATTTTTATGTAAACTATATATAAATAATAAAAATGAAATGGAGTTGATTATAATGACAAGTAAACAACGTGCGTATTTAAGAAGTCTGGCAAGTACAATACAACCAATATACCAGATTGGAAAGAGTGATATAACACCTGAATTTACTAAGGGCATTGATGAAGCATTAGAGGCAAGGGAACTAATTAAAATATCTGTTTTGAAGAATTGCATGGTAGAACCGAAATCATTAGCAGATACACTTGCCGGAAGAACGAAGGCAGAAGTAGTACATGTCATGGGAAGAAAAATAGTATTGTACAGAGCTTCAAAAAATAATCCTAAAATTGATTTGAATAAAATCTAGCTTCCATATATTATATCATACATTAAAAGAAAAGAGATGAGTATGTTCTGATGGATAAAATGAATAAAATTGGAATTATGGGCGGAACATTTGATCCGATTCATATTGGTCATCTGATAATGGCAGAATCAGCATTATCAGAGCTTCAGCTTGATAAAATTATCTTTATGCCTTCCGGAAAACCACCACATAAATCTTCAAAAAGCATATCTGAATCAGATATACGCTCCGATATGGTAAAGCTTGCTATTGACAATAACGAAAAATTTGTTTATTCTGATTTTGAACTTAAAAGAGAAGGAATTATTTATACATCAGATACATTGGAATTAATTAAGAATCAATATACTAATCTGGATATTTATTTTATTGTTGGAGCAGATTCTATATTGGATATAGAAAAGTGGCATGAACCGGCTAAAATCTTTCAGCTATGTAAAATGGTAGTAGTTGACAGAGATAATTGCAATGATAAGATTATCGCTATGAAGGAACACCTTTCTTTAAAATATAATGCCCAAATTTATTATATCAAAGCGCCTCTTGTATGTATTTCATCAACATATATAAGAAATTGCGTAGCAAACAAAAAATCTGTTAAATATTTAATTCCTGATTCAGTAAATGAATATATTACTACTCATCAGTTGTACCAATAGTTTTATCTTAGATATTTCTATATAATTGATAATTATAATTGATAATGAATAATGCTAAATGATAATATAAACATTAATGAACATATTGATGAAATAGATATATTTTTGATAATACAGAAAGAAGGCAAGAGATAAATGGTTAAAAATTTAAAAAACATAAAAAAAGACTTGAAACTTACATTGGATAAAGACAGATACGAACATACACTTGGGGTGGCGTATACAGCGATGTGTCTTGCAATGAGATATGAAGTAAGTCTTGAAAAAGCAGAAATGGCAGGTCTTTTGCACGACTGTGCAAAATGTATGTCCGATGAAAAGAAAATAAAAAAATGTATAGAACATAATATAAGTATAACAGAGATAGAAAAAGAACAGCCATATCTTTTACATGCAAAAGTAGGAGCCTATATAGCTATGGACAAATATGGCATTAATGATATAGAAATTATCAATGCTATTTTAAAACATACAACCGGTTCCAGAGATATGTCTATGCTTGAAAAAATTATTTATGTAGCAGATTACATTGAACCAAATAGAAATAAAGCTGATAATCTTCAAATAATAAGAAAAATGGCTTTTCAAGACATAGATATGGCAGTATTTATAATAATGAAAGATACTGTGCAATATCTAAAAAACAAAAATCAGAAAATAGATACCCACACTTTAAGGGCATATGAATATTACAAGGAAATAATAGAAAAAAGAGATTAAAATCATCTGCATGATTTACTATGATTCTGTTTCATTCCAGCCTGTTGTAATGGTTCAATCTAAATGTTAACGATAATAAATAATACTAAATTAGAAAATGAGAAACGAGGTTAATTCACATATGAATACAATTGAAAAAGTAAAAGTAATTTATAATGCAATAGATGACAAATTAGGCATTGATATAAAAATCATAGATATCTCAAAAGTATCTGTACTTGCCGATTATCTGGTAATATCAGGTGCTAATAATAAGAGTCAGGTACAGGCTATTGTTGATAATATAACAGAAAAGCTCGACAAACAGAAAGTTTTTGTAAGACATGTTGAAGGATATTCAACAGCAAATTGGGTGCTGTTAGATTATAATGATATTATTGTACATGTATTTAATCAGGAAGATAGATTATTTTATGACCTTGAAAGATTATGGCAAGATGGCAATACAATTGAATTTGAATCGCTACAATAGAAGAGCAGCTTTTTACAATTTAAACAGCTATTGATAAATCATTTTCTAACGATTTGTCAATAGCCGTTTTATTTAATTTACTTGAATTAGATGATATGTAATTGTTACTTCATTATTCTGAATAAACCAGTTACCTTACCTATTATCTTGCAGTCATTCACAATAATAGGTTCCATTGAATCATTTTCTGGCTGTAATCTGATATGTCCAGATTCTTTATAAAATGTTTTTACAGTGGCAGAATCATCAATCAGAGCAACAACAATATCACCATTATTAGCTGTACTACATTCTTCAACAAGTATGGAATCACCATCAAAAATGCCGGCATTAATCATACTTTCTCCTTTTACCTGAAGCATAAAAGTAACTTTATTGCTAAGAAATTCCGCAGGAAGCGGAAAATAGCTTTCTATATTTTGAACTGCAAGTATTGGTTCCCCCGCAGCCACACGACCAACTACCGGTATGTTAACAATTTCACGTCTTGCAGTATTAAATGAATCGTCAACAATCTCTATCGCCCTTGGTTTTGTTTTGTCTCTTATAATATACCCCTCACGTTCAAGTGTTTCAAGATGAGAGTGAACAGAAGAAGTAGACTTAAGATTTACAGCATTACATATATCTCTTACTGTAGGCGGATAACCTCGATTAATAATTTCTGTTTTTATATAATCTAATATTTCTGTTTGTTTTTCAGATATTTTTCCATATTCCATAATATATAATTCAATCCTTTCTTATATCCTATATATTTAGCAAAGATATAGCGTCAATTTTAAAACAGGCATTTTTGCCTTAATGAGTATTATATCACAAAACCATCCAAAAATCAAACAAATGTTCAAAACAAATGTTCAGAACGAATGTTCGAAACAACACAAAAAAGTAATTGACAAACACATGTTTGTATTTTATAATACAAACATACATTCGAAGAACATATGTTTAGTTTATATAAAAAGAACTATTGACAAAATTCTTCTCTCTATTTTTAAAATTGCTTGGTGTTGTTATTGACTGATAAAATTAAATGAGAAATCAACTACACACTGAAAACGCAAAAGACCTTAAAACACAGCAGTGATACTTTCAAAAGACTTTGAAATAAAGTATTACAATAAACACGAAAGCGGGGAAAAAATCATGAATACAAATACGACTTTATACTATCTTTCAAAAACTGAGGATAAGAATGAAATCAAAACGAAAAAAGGTAGAACACATAATAACAAGCGAAGAATATATTTTGCATCAACAATTCTGGTATCAGCAATAGTGCTGATTATAACATTGTCTACTTCGATGCAGACAAAAGCCAATGAAAAATTTGAAACTGGTGACAGAATTTATTCAAGTATATTAATAGAAGAAGGGGACACTTTATGGGATATTGCAAAGGAGTACAAGCCTGCTGAGATATCAGTGACAAATTATATTCAATCCATTAAAAAAATAAACGGACTCAACTCAGATAGCATTCATTCTGGAAATTATCTTATTATATATTATTATGAGAATTGAATCAAAAATGTTTTTTTATATATTTACTATTCAACAACTGAATACTCATAATAACCTAATTTAGAAAACCTTTAAAGAGCCATCGCATTAAGATAATAGACAACATTATAGATAATTGGTATTAAAATTGTATTATTAATTTCTTAAAAGCAATAATATGTTGTCATAAGTATACTTAGTGCGACAGCATCATTTTTCTTTTTATAACATAAGATGCTGTTGGAAAAATGAAAAAAGTTAGAAAAGATAATAGTCATTAAAATCTAATTATTCTTCAGGTTTTTCTCGCAATTGCACTTTATTTCTGGCACTGCGTCGTCTTTCTTCCTCAATAGAAGCATAATGCTTTTTTGTAGTATTTACATCTTTATGACCAAGTACATCGGCAACCAGATAGATATCACCTGTTTCTTTATATAATCTTGTTCCATAAGTACTTCTAAGTTTATGAGGTGTGATATGTTTTAGAGAAGTTACAAGAGTAGAATATTTTTTAACAAGATTTTCCACTGAACGTACGCTGATTCGTTTATTCTGTAATGATAAAAAATATGCATTTTCATGTCCCTCAACAGCAGTAATTGTTTCTCGTTGTTCCATATAATCAAGAAGTGCAATTTCTACTTCATCACTAAAATAAATTATAGATTCATATCCACCTTTTCGTCTTATTTTGATACCGGAATTTTTAAAATCAATATCATCTATATCAATCCCCACACACTCAGAGACACGCATTCCTGTTCCAAGAAGCAACGTAAGTAGGGCAACATCCCTAAGTTTTGTTTTTTCATGAAAAGCCTTTTGCTTTTTAGTAAGTTTATCACCAGATTCAGCTTCATCAAGAAGTAGTGCAACCTCATCAGGATCCAACCTTACAATTTCTTTCTCATGCAATTTAGGAACTTTTACCTTTGCGGGCGGATTATCCTTTATAATCTCATTATTAAAGAAATAGTTATAAAAAGATTTAAGAGATGACAGTTTACGTTTAATACCGGTTTCTTTATTCATGTGTTCAGAATCGTTTTTTGAATAGATTTTTAAATATTCTAAATATTCTTCAACATCAGAAACTGTAATTTTATCAAGAATATCAATTGTAAAATCCTTAATTTCTGTATTAGAATATTCAGGATTATTATCTTTGATATAATTAAAAAAAATACCTATATCATATGCATATGCAATTCGAGTTCTTGATGATGTATTCGGTTCAATTCCTCTAAAAAACATCATACAGAAATAAGGTAATTCTTTTAACATTCCTCTTAATTTCAAATTATTATTAATATTAACCTGGTCATAGTAATTATACTTAGATTTCATGGCAATTAAAGTTAATCCTTTCTTATAATTTCATAAATAGTAGAGCTTTAACTATTCGCAAAACGACAGTTTAACGAATAGTTGCGTCAAAAATTACATATTTTATCTAAACTCATCCAACATTCCATATTATAAAAGACCTTACATATGCAAGGTCTTTTTGTTATTTGTCAATTACACCTATGGTATATACAGTTCAGAATCAACATTTCATTAACTCTAAATTGTACTAAATTTAATCATTGCCATGCCTCATATCAGTATAATCAACAATCAATTTCACAGTATTCTCAATACCGATTTTTCCACTGTTAATACACAAATCATAAGAAGAACTGTTACCCCAACGTTTATCCGTATAATAATTGTAATAGTTAGCACGTTTTTTATCTGTCTTAAGCATCATTTCACGAGCTTTGCTCTTAGAAACATCATGACGCTTACAAATTCTTTCGATGCGTGCCTCATCATCACTTGAAATAAAAACGCTTGTCACATCATAATCTTCACGTAACGCATAATCAGCACATCTGCCTACAAAAATACAGTCTTCATTTTTGGCAATTTTTCTAATTGTATCAAATTGAGCCAAAAAAACCTGCTGGCTAAGTGGCATGCCATTCATACCTAATCCTGCACCATAGCCTGAATAAGAATCCATGACAAGAGAATAGAGAAAACTGTTAGTAGGTTTTTCATCATGTGTTTTAAAAATTTCCTCACAAAGTCCGCTTTCTTTAGCAGCAACGGTAAGTAGATCATTATCATAGCATTTAATACCATAATGTTTAGCAAGTAATTCTCCGATTTCTCTGCCACCGCTTCCAAATTGTCTTCCTATAGTTATTATCGTGTGTTTAACCATAAAAATGCACCTCCCTATATATTTTATATTTTTAAATACATTTTTAAAGCCACTATTTAGTTAAGAAATAAAAATATTTATTTTTCTCAACTTTTCTCAGTTTTTATATCTTATATTTTGAATACTATACAATTACATTTTTATCTTTTATTTACCAGTATTATTTAGGCAAAATATCAAGCAAATGCAAAAAATATTCCGGCATAGGTGCCTCAAATTCCATATATTCTCCTGTACGAGGGTGTTTAAAACCTAAGATTTTTGCATGTAATGTCTGACCTGTCAGTTTGTAAGGACAATGTGCAGGTCCGTACACAGAATCGCCAAGAAGCGGATAGCCTATACTCGACATATGAACTCTTATTTGGTGAGTTCTGCCTGTTTCTAACATACATTCAATATATGTATAATTTTTGAATCGTTCAAGAACACGATAATGGGTAATAGCCTCTTTCCCTGTGGTCACATTTGCCTCCATTTTTAATCTGTTATTTGGATGACGACCTATTTTAGCATTTACAGTTCCATTATCTTCCTTTATCACATTATGAACAATGGCAACATATCTTCTTGTAATAGAATGCTCTTTAAGTTGCTCTGCAATATTATTATGTGCAAAATCATTCTTACATACAACAAGCGCACCTGTAGTATCACAATCAATTCTATGAACAATCCCCGGTCTTGATACACCATTAATGCCTGAAAGATTATCTTTACAGTGATACATTAGCGCATTAACAAGTGTTCCTGTATAATGTCCCTTTGCAGGATGAACAACCATCTGCTTTGGTTTGTTCACAACAATAACATCTTCATCTTCATACAATATGTCAAGTGGAATTTTTTCTGCAACAATTTCAGGCTCCACAACCTCAGGTATATTTACATTTACCTTATCATTCAAAGTTAGTTTATAATTAGATTTTACGCCTTGCCCATTAACAAGAATATAGCGATCCCGAATCAATTGCTGAATATACGTTCTGGAAATGTCAACATACAATTCAGAAACATATTTGTCAATTCTTTTCCCTATATTTAAAGTATCAATGACATATTTTTCATAATCATTAGACATGCTTTCCATAAATATTACGCTACTTTCTTATTTTTATTAATTGTAGTTCATCTTCAGAAATAAAAAACAATATCATAATAAGCAGTATCAATACAGAAACTGTAACATAGCAATCTGCTATATTAAATATTGGAAAATCAATAAAATCAGATTTAATAAAATCAACAACATACCCTAAACGAATTCTGTCTATCATATTGCCAACAGAACCTGAAATAAGAAAAGCACATATAACTTGTAATATAGTAAATTTCTTTATTGCGCTATTCAGTTTATTCATTTCCAATTGATTTATTTCCGAAAAACCACGTTTTGTAGAGTCTATTTTATTTATAGATTGAATATTACTTATAGAGCTCTTATCATTTGTACAATTTGATTTTCTTTTTTTACTAGTTTTATTTTCACAAGAAGTATTATTATTGACAGTTGTGCCGCTAACATTCGCCTTGTATGATATCATTTTCTTGCACTCAGTAATTGAATTTTCGATAACATATATAGCATATAAAATAAACATACTTATTATAATTACTAGAATTGTAATAAATGATAATTTTCCTGACAAAAAACCAAATGCAACACCACGGTTTTCTAAGTATTCCAAACTAAAGACATGCTTAATCACAGTATAATTTCTACTGTGATTCATTTTAAGCGATACAAAATACTTTGACACCTGGTCAATCAATACAAAAAATAAAATAATTGACAATAAAACTACATACTTTTTTTTACTATTATTAGCAGTATTTAATTCATTCATAATATCTCAATACTTTTATGATTAAAATTCTGAAAAATTAGTAGAATTTTTATCAATAATCTCTTGAACATCACCTGATATCTCAACTGATGGCGGCGATGCAATAAATATGTAGTTAGACACCTTCTGCATATTTCCTCTGATTGCATAACATGCACCTGAAGTGAAATCAATGATTCTCTGCGCAAGTTCAACATGAATGCCTTCCAAATTAAGAATAACTGCAATACCTGAGACCAATGTATCAGCAATTTCACAGCCATCTTCAATTGTTGATGGCTTTATAACACAAACTTCCATATCATTTTTATTTTTCATTGGCACCACCTTAGATTTATTTAATTTCTTTGATGATAATTTACCTAAACCGGTTGTCTGTTCATCTACTTCATCATATGATTTTCTACTCTTTTTAGGTTGTTCATCATATTCATCATCTTCATCATATTCATCATCATATTCATCGTCATTATCTAATTTTACAAAATTTAATATCTTTTCAGTTAATAAACTCATTTAAATGTCCTCCATACCGCATTAAATAAATGCAAAATTTATATAATATATTACCATGTTTTTTTACTATATGTCAACAAAGAATAGTTATTTGTAAATAAATAGTAATACAATTTTATGACTATTGATAGCATCTGTTGCCGAATATTCCCGTTCCGACACGAACCAGAGTCGCTCCCTCTTCTATAGCAACTTCATAATCACCTGTCATTCCCATAGATAGTTCTTGCATCTCAACATTTGGAATGTTTAAAGAGGCTATTTTGTCTGATAATTCCTTTAATTTTTTAAAATAAATACGATTGTCTTCAGGATTATCTGTAAAAGGTGCTATCGTCATTAATCCTTTTATATGTACATTCTTTAAAGTGCTTATTTCTTTAACAGTATCAATCGTTTCATCATAACCTAGTCCAAATTTTGTATCTTCATCAGCAACATTTACCTGTATCAGTATATTAACATCTATCCCATGTTTCACAGCTTCTTTTTCTATCTGCGAAGCAAGTTTGAATGAATCTACAGAATGGATAAGAGCAACCTTATCAATAATATATTTTACCTTATTTGTCTGTAGATGACCTATCAAATGCCAGTTAATATCTTTAGGCAGTACAGGATATTTAACAGTAAGCTCTTGTACTTTGTTTTCTCCGTAATCAATAGTGCCGGTTTGATATGCTTCTTCAATATCAGATACCGGTTTTGTCTTACTTACAGCAATTAAAGTAACATCTTTATCATTACGACCTGCTCTTTTACAGGCATCTTTAATTTTTGAATTTACTTCAGAAATATTTTCTTTAATCATTTTACAAAATCCTTTCATGTCATAGTAATACTATATTTATCTGAAAATGATCTGGTTTTCTTTTACTAATGCAGCATTCAATACAATCTGGTCATATACCTGAAGTCCATATTTTGTTCCGGACTCAACAATATAATAACCATTTTTTTCAGATAAAATTTTTACATATCTAAATGAAGCAAGACCGGTATTCACATTATACACTCCCTGTAGTTTTGTCGTACCATCAATTTTATATCTCGCTTTTGTATCTGGCTGTATAAGAATAGTACCCGAACTTATTTTGTCACTTTCAATATAGCATGTTGTATCATCTGATGCAATGATATCAACAATTGTGAAATTAGCCAGAGATTCACCATTATCATCTATCTGTTCAACCATAATTCCTGAATCTTTTGAATCACCTCCAATGGTAACATAATCTGTCGGAATTGTGAAAAACTCCTTTTCTGTTATTGCACTTTTTGGTACTTTCAGTCCAGATTTTGTATCAGCCTGGATTTTAATATCAACATATCTTTTGCCAGCGAATTGTATCATATATCTTTTTAAATCAATCACACCATAATGTTCAGAGCCATTCGTGATCAGACTAAAATAGGCTGATGTAGATATTTTTTCAGATGGAAAAACAATATTAACAACATCCACAGCAGAATAGGCTTCAAATTCTTCATCTGTAAGAGGAATCACTATCTGCCATGATTCATCTGTAACAGTCTTATAAATTGGACTACCAGATTCTGTCGGCTTATCTCTGTCGATGGTATCTCTATGATAATTGGATTGATTAAAATACTCTTTAGTAATTTTATCAGCTGTGAGATTTTCCATTCCATCTGTATAAAATTCAATAATTCCCGAAACAGTAGCTTTATTTAGATTTAAAGTACTGCTCCCACTTTCTATCAATGATTGATTAATTGTATCAAGAGCATTCAAATTTACACATTCTATAAGCGTTGAATTTAAATCATACTTAAAATTATAAGTATTTTCAAAATTATTTCTATTATAATCTGAAATAAAAGATGTAATATCTTTTTTGATTTCAGTAACATTCTCATTTGTAAGTGTATTATCGTTGAGAGCAGCTTCTTTCAATAATTCAGAAAAAGAACCACTTTCATCTACAGTATAGACAGTCTCATTTACCGCAACACGACTTCCGTCTTTCACATAATAATTAATGTATCCTGTAGCGGAAGCTGTTGTAATCTGTTCAGTTCTGAGCGCTATTCCTGTTACAGAAATCCCCGGCAATTCTTCACTCTCTCCTTTTACAACTTCATAAATTGCAATTTTTTCACGAGTCAGGTACAAAAAGCAGCTGATTCCCAAATATACAAAAATTAAAATAAATATAATCAATCCAATATTAAAATTGATCGGATTTCCTTTTATTCTGACAATTCTTCTCTTTTTCTTTGATCTCATGATATGCCTTTCATTATAATTTTTACTGATTATAATTTTAAGATTTATCTTTCATTCAAAATTAATAATATTATAATCAGACACTTTTTTGAATTTTAATATAAAACTTCTAACAATTATTAAATAACAATTAACAGCTAAATTTAGCAAGTAAAAATTAACTAGTAAAATTTTCCAACATAAGTTTACATCTTTAGGCAATAATAAAATTATCAACACAATATAAATTTATGAAAGGATGAAAAATATGAACTCAAGAGGATTAGACTATACAATTCTAACAATAGCAATCATTGGAGCAATCAACTGGGGACTAATCGGATTCTTCAGATTAGACCTTGTAGCCTTTTTATTTGGTAATATGACAGTATTATCAAGAATCATCTATGCTGCTGTCGGAATATGCG
This sequence comes from uncultured Lachnospiraceae bacterium, assembly GCA_902786365.1. Taxonomy (GTDB): domain Bacteria; phylum Bacillota; class Clostridia; order Lachnospirales; family Lachnospiraceae; genus Bovifimicola. Next base: position 92,775 of record CADACD010000005.1, read on the forward strand.
GACTTTATTTAATCAGCATGTTTGGAAGAGTTAGGGATATAGCGGATTAACAGTTATAAAATATATAGATCCTCAAACGTCCTAAAAACATTGTATTTATGAAAACAAACTTCCTGCACCACTTAGACTTAAATGGTGTGGGAAGTTTGCTTTTTTGCAACTATTTGTATACATCACGCCAATCAAGATCACCACGTTCTAATGCCTTAATGAGAAGTTCTGCCGTTGCAAGATTTGTTGCAAACGGAATATTATGCATATCGCATAATCTAAAAATATTCTTTGTATCAGGTTCATGTTTTTTTGGCTCCAAAGGATCTCTCAAAAAAATAAGAATATCCATCTGATTCTGTTCAATTTGAGAACACAACTGTTCTACACCACCTAAATGACCTGCCTGAAATTTGCGAATTGTGAGATTTGTCACCTCTTCCACTAGTCTTCCGGTAGTAGCTGTAGCATACAAATCATGCTTGCAAAAAATTCCCCTATACGCAATGCACAAATTTTGCATTAACTTCTTTTTTGAATCATGAGCAACTAATCCAATATTCATAAAAACCTCCTGTTCTAAATTAATTCAAATACACATTAAAAAAAATATCTCAAATTAAAAAATCAATTATTTTTTATTGTCAACAAAAGTAAGTTACAATATTACAATTATAAAATACTCTATGCTTGCTTACGCTGCAGACTCACATTAAGAACAATACCCAATCCAAAATATAAACTCACTATAGAACTTAATCCATAGCTTACAAAAGGTAACGGTAACCCGGTATTCGGCAACATCATAGTCACAACCGATATGTTGACAAAAGACTGCATCACAACCAAAATACCATAACCTGTTGCAATAATTCTCCCTGCCAAATCCGGTGCGTGTGCACCTATATAAAAGCATTCAATCGTAATTAAAAACAGCAGAATAATTACGATAGCAGAACCTATAAAACCAAGCTCCTCTCCAACAATACAAAAGATAAAATCAGTCTGTGGTTCAGAAAGATAATTACCATTCTTCAGACTAGTCGTTGTATTATTATTAAGTCCTTTACCATATAACCCACCTGAACCGATAGCCATTACAGAATTTTCCTGCTGACGTCTGTCATTGATGACATCAGGATCTGTACTGTTTTTATCATAAAAACTTGTAATTCTTCTTAACTGGTAACCTTGAAGAATATGCTGGTCAGGCTGCATAATCAAATATATCATGACAATTGCAATCGGAACTGCAACTGCAAGTACACCACCAATAAATTTATAACTTAATCCGGAAACATACATCATTCCGCAAAATATAAGAGAAATAACAATACTTGTTGATAAATCAGGCTGAGCTAAAATCAAGTACAAAGGAACTGCAAATAAAATAACTGAACTTGCAATAACTTTGAAAGTATTAATTTTTTCTTTATTTTTATCAAGGTAATATGCAAAAAACAAAATCAGAAATATTTTTGTCAGTTCCGATGGCTGCAACTGGAAAAATCCCAAATCAATCCATCTTGTGGCACCCATATGATAGGAACCACTAAATTTTACCCATAAAAGTAAAATAAGATTGATGGCATAAAACAACCAATGGAATTTGAGAATAAATTTATAACTGATAAGTGTAAGAAAAAATGCCACAAATAAACCCATTCCAAAGCCTAATATCTGTTTTTTTTCATAGATATCTGAGTCGGTGGCGCTTGAAATAACTAGAATTCCAAGTACAGTGAGCGCACATACCCATATAAGTAATCTAATATTAAAATGACGAAATTTATAACTTCTTAAAGTTTCTATTATCTTAGTCATATAAACTCCAAAAATAATTGTTGCATTCCTTACCATATATACTGATTATCAATATACACAAAGTAAGTACATGAACTACATAATCAATCCTTTTCGCTGCATTATTTGTCAGTACTGTGTTTTACCTCTTTGATAGGGATGTTGGCAATCAATGCAGGAACCGAACCATTATTACTTTCTGATTCAGTCTGAGTAATCTGGATATCCAATCCCTCGCAGTCTATTTCCATGTACTTTTTAATTACATTGATAATATCATTTTTAATCAGTTCCATAACTTCCGGAGAACAATTTGCTCTATCAGAAACCAATAACAATTTAAGTCTGTTTTTTGCATTATCTCCAGAAGCTTTCTTTTTAAACATATCAAATACGCCCATAAAATCCTGCTCCTTCCTTAATTGCCCTTTTTGAATAATTTAGAGAAAAATCCCTGTTTCTTATTTAAATCCAATAAAGGTACTTCTTCACCCATAATACGTCTGCATATATTCATATATGCCTGTCCGGCAAGACTGTCAGAACCCACTAATGGTTCACCATTATTTGTTGCAATAACAATATTTTCATCATCAGGAACAGCACCGATTAAGTCAATGGCAAGAATTTCAACCACATCGTCAATAGACATCATCTCGCCTCTCTTTACCATGTCCATACGAATTCTGTTAACAACAAGATCAGCACGTTTCTTTTCATTTGCCTCTAAAAGACCTATGATTCTGTCAGCATCTCTGATTGCTGAAACTTCAGGCATTGTAACAACGATTGCTCTGTCGGCACCGGCAATTGCATTCATAAATCCTTGCTCTATGCCAGCAGGACAGTCAAGTATTATGTAATCAAATTCTTCACGGAGCTCATCAGTTAAAGCTTTCATTTCTTCAGGTGTTACACTATTCTTATCACCTGCCTGGGCACATGGAAGAAGAAAAAGATTTGGATATCTCTTATCCTTTATCATAGCCTGTTTTGCACGACAGTTGCCTTTTACCACGTCAACCAGATTATATACAATTCTGTTTTCAAGTCCCATGACAACGTCAAGATTTCTAAGACCTATATCTGTGTCGATTAAAACAACTTTCTTATTCAGCATTGCTAAACCTGTACCTACATTGGCAGTTGTTGTTGTCTTACCAACACCGCCTTTTCCTGATGTTACTACTATTACTTCACTCATGGTGATAATTCCTCCCAAGTTCTTTGTTTAGTGTTAGTTTTTTATAAAAATAATTTTAAATGATTTAGAAGTTTATACAAATCATTTAGAAATGCAAATCATTTAAAACTTCTTTATTCAGCGGTTCTATATAGATGTTTCCATCTTCGACAAATGCTATTTTCGTTTCAGGTTTCTTAACTTTTCTTATCTTTTTATTATTGTCATCAGATGCTCTTGCAATATAGTCACCTATCCTGATCTGCATAGGTTGCATCTCAAGTGCAACAACAAACGATGATGCCTCGCCTGAAACTCCGGCATATACTGTCCCTTTTAAAGAACCTAATATAATAACATTACCTGATGATATGACCTTAGCACCTGGATTTACATCACCAAGAATGATTACACTCGTTTCACTTTCAATTACCTGACCGGAACGAAGTGTCCCTCTATAAAACTGTCCGTCATTTTTTGAAAGTTCATTTAAATGATCTTCCACCGATTTTTTAAAATGATTTTCTTTATCCTTGTCATTATCAACAACACAGACAATATTCAAATCAGAATTGGCTGAGATAATATCAAGCATTTCTCTGATTTCATCATTATTCAATAATCGCCCTTCAAAAGTAATTCCCATAGAAGAATCACCTAAGAATTTGGAAGATTCTTTGAATTTTTTTGCAACCTCCTCTTTTAATTCATCAAAAGGAAGCTTTTTATCCAATACAACTATAATACCATATTTATTTCCTTTTATCACTACTGAATTTTTCATTTTTTACAATTTTGTAAAATTTAGCTTGAAAAGCTATATATGAGAGCAACCTTGTGAACCTCATAATGCTACAGACTTTCGGCCTATTGCTATATTTTAAATCCTTTCTATAAGCTATATTTTAAATCCTTTCTGCATATTTTTGATGTCATTATTTAATCATTTGTAACTCCGGAAGTTGGAATTGAGGCAACTCCACCGTATAATTCTTCATCAGTGGTAAGTCCATAGTAATATTTTACCATATCTCTGATGATTTCGGCTGTATATCCGGAAGATTCTCCGTTTGGTATCAGTACACTCAAAGCAATTTCCGGTTCGTTATAAGGTGCATAAGCAACAAACACGGAGTGATTAGAACGAAGTTTGTTCTCCTGGGCAGTACCGGATTTACCTGCAACTTCTATCTGAAATCCTTCAAATGTTGACTTTGCAGTACCTTCAGTAATAACCATTCTCATTCCTGTGTGAACGGCATTCCATGTTGAATCGCTATAGTTTGTCTCAAACTCAAGAACAGGATTATATTCTTTGATGATATTTCCGGCATTATCTGTTACTTTATCGAGTAATGTCAATTTATAATTTTTTCCACTATTAGCAAGTGTATTCGTATATCTTGCCAGCTGGATATTGGCAAAACTGTTAGAACCCTGACCAATAGACGAACGAACAGAATTATCCGTTGTGAACATCGGATCATTTTCTTCTATTTCGACACCAGATTTTGATGTAAGTCCAAGCTGTGTACCATATTTCTTTAGCCTTGAAATTCCATAATCACTATCAAAATTTCCTCTTGCGTCTATACTAAGCTCATATCCAAGTTCATAGAAAAAGTAATTACATGATACACTAAGTGCCTGCGAAACATTTATCTCACCATGATTACTTGGATATTTCCAACATTTTGCGGCTGGTGTAATTTTGGTAAATTCACCTAAATCCACAATTGTCCTTGAAGGATATAAAAGTCCTTCTTCAAGTCCGGTGATGGATGTTAACATCTTAAATGTTGAACCCGGAGCAGTTCGCGTCTGTGTCGCTCGATTGTATAAAGGAAGTGACAAATCGTTATTTAACTTTTTCCAGTATACTGCATCTACACTTCCGGATAACATATTATTATCATAACTCGGATAAGTTATTAATGCAAGTACATCACCTGTATCAGTATCTGTTATTACAAGTGAACCGGAACATGGATCAAGCGCAAGCTGTGCGGGAGTAATTTTAATCTGTCTTATCTGCTCTTTTATAAAATCATATGCGGAATGTCCGGCAACAAGTGAATGATATGAATTTTCATCATATTCAAGAACTCCCTGATCATATAATGCAAGGCAAATTTGTGTTCCGCTTACTGTACCGTCATATATCAGATAGTAATAGATTTTTTTACTAAATCCTATATCTGATGAAAGTTTTGCGCAGATGTAATCAACTAATCTGTGATAAATTTCATCCGTATCAGAATATTTTGACACCGAAGAATCAATTACTTTGGAAGTATTGATCCAGTTTTGAGATATTGCATAGAGTAAAAATTCACGCAGACTTATCTGTTCATTATTCCAACTCACATATTTTTCATCCTCATAATCAATCAGATTTTTATCAATAATCTGCGATGTTTTAACCAAATCATCATAGATATATTCGAGATAAGCCTGATATTCATCTGATAATGATGAATGTACCCCCGCCTCATCTGATGTAAGCTGGTATCTTATATTTTCAATAACCTCCTGCTGTCTTGGAGAAAATTTTTCATATATACTCTGTTCATTTTCAGTTGCACCTTCACGTGCAAATGCATTCAAATCAAGTACATTATTATTGATAAGCTGAAAATAAACATCTTTTACAGGAATTGGTATCGTCTTCATATCTTCACTTGGAGTCACATCATAATTGACGATTTTGGAATAAACAATACCGGCAAGCTTTTGCTCTAATATGGTATATCCTGCTTTTTGAAGTCTCGCATCAATTGTCAGATAGACATCATTTCCAGATGTCGCTTCTGTGCTGTCAAGAACTTCCAAAACATTACCGACATTACTCGTAAGAATTGTCTGTGTCCCCTTTGTTCCCTGAAGTTCAGATTCCATAACACTTTCAATTCCTGATTTTCCAACAACATCAGAAACATCATAATTGCCCCCATTTGAGTTTAAAGTGGCAAGCTGTTCCTCTGAAACTGTTCCTGTATATCCGATAATATGCGCAAAATAGGTACTGTCGTTATAAACCCGGATTGTTTCTTCTGCAATTGATACACCTTTTAATTCTGCCGATGATTCATAAATAGCAGCTACCGTTTCTTCAGATACATTAGATGCTATCTTTGTGGTTACATATCGCTGATAATTATTCAAAGAAAGATTATACCTTATCATAACGATATATAATTTCTGTTCGGAACTATATTCATCAGAAACATTATACCCTCCCTTAGGATCACTACACAAATATTCCATGACATCATCTGCCGAGGAATCTGATAGTGTTTCTTCATCTGTATCAAGTTCTTCTATTGTTTTTTTGCCATAAATATCCCTTAAAAAACCTAGTTTTGCTTTTTCTGACGAAACTGAAAACTCATACTCTCCATTTGAATTCAGGATAATACTAAAATCATTAATAACAGTATCGTTATGGGATAAGATAATATCTACGGTCTTTGCAATGATCGCATTTAATTCTTCATCTTTTGTAGATGAGCCTTCAATTGCATCTTCTATCTGTACAGCATATGCCAGTTTATTTTCAGCAAGTACAACTCCGTTTCTGTCATAAATAAGTCCCCTTGTACCGGAAGTGGTAACTTCTTTTTGGGCAATCTGTATAAAATTCTCTTTATAATAGTCCTCTTTTACAATCTGGAGGTTAAATACTCTTACCATTAATACAGAAAAAAGGGCAACTGTAATTAAAAAGAGAACAAAAAGCCTTGATTTTAAAATACTAAGGATATAATCTAAAAAATCTCTAAACAATTCACGCACTCCTTTACTCATATTCTTCCAATTTTCTGTTAACCTTGAGAATAAGTCGATAAATCAGAAGCATAACAACTACTGTATATATCATCTCAGGAACGATTATGTGAACCAGGTAATAGACAAAATCAAGTCTGTTTCTTAATAAAAACGCAAACACATAATAGACAAAGTTATATATAAAATCACTGGCACATAAAAGACCTATGGGCAAAGTGACTTCCTCATCATAAAACACATTATTAAAAAAGCCATTTATATAACCTATGTACATATATAACAGAGCATTAAATCCTATTATTCTGCCATAAAACAAATCTAACATCATTCCACAGAAAAAACCTACATACATACCTTCCTTTTTCCCACGCATAAAACCGGTTGCAAAAGTAAGTATCAAAAGAAGATTAGGTGTTACGGAAGCAAGTGACAGTGATTTAAAAAGTGTACATTGCAAAACGTAAAAAACAAATATTGAAATTGCAGTCACAATTTTTCTAAGCATTGTTTTCTCCTTTTTATTTGATGATCTATTTTTGTATCGTTATCATCATTCACCTGCATTTTTCTGCTGTGTAATGATAAGCACAATATCTAAATGTGCAAAATCAACTACAGGTGTTACATATGCTGATTTAGTAAGATTATTCGGATCATCTTCAATATCTTTGACATAACCTATCAGTATCCCCGGTAGAAACTTGCTGCTGATGTTTGAAGTGACAAGCATATCTCCATCTTTAATATCAGCAGATTTGTTGATATTAAAGACCTGCAGTACACCATCATTAATCAGCTTTAAACTTCCCTTTATAATACATTTATCAGATGTGGATGCAAACTGTGCACTGACATTACTCTCATCATCTATGATAGAACGGACAAGAGAATAATTTTTGCCCACTTCATAAACGATTCCTACAAGGCCACCATCACCTATGACATTCATATCTACTTCTATTCCATCATCACTACCTTTGTCAATTGTGAAAACAGAATACCAGTTGCTTGCATCTTTGCTGATAATTCTTGCCCCAACAGTCTCATAATCAGAATATTCATTATCAAGTTTATATAATTCTTTTAACTGTTCAAGCTCGTTTCTGTCCTCCACTGACATGGCATTTTTATTTTGAAGCTCAGCAATTGTATCTTTGAGTTCCGCATTTTCTTTTTTGATATTTCTGATTTCAGAAATATCATCTGCCCTGTCATTAAACCATGAACCTACTTTATTCATGCCTTTTGTGACAGGCGTCATCACATAAGCAGCAACTGACTTTACCGGAGTGACAAACCCATCAATAAAAAAAGAAAGTACAATGGTTACAATGCAGAGAAAAGATAGTGCAAACAAAATATATTTAGTTGGAATCTCTCTTTTTTTTCGTCTTCTCAAAACAAATACCTCTTAAAATATTAGTTATATTGTTTTTCTCTTGGAACATACATCAGTCCACTCATTTTGTCATCTGACAAAATTTCAGCAATACCTCTGATGACTGTCTCCTCAGGATTATCATCAAGATTGACATCGAGTCCTGTCTCTTTATTAACAAGAACATCAAGATTGTTAATCTGCGAAGAACCTCCAGTAAGATAAACACCTGTACTGATAATATCAGCGGCAAGTTCGGGCGGAGTACGCTCTAATATCACTTTGACGGAATCAATTATAGAGTGAAGGTGTTCAGATATTGCCTCATAGACAAGAGACGAGCTGATTTCCTTACTGGTAGGAAGTCCTGTTACAATATTTCTTCCATAGGCAACATACGTATCTTCAGAAGTATTCATGGCATCAGCGAGATTAATCTTAATCTGCTCTGCTGTTCTTCTTCCTATGATTAAGTTATATTTTTTGCGGACAATACTGCATATAGCCTCATCAAGCTTAGAACCGCCTATCTTAATGAGTTTGCTCAAAACGATACCTCCAAGTGATATGACAGATATTTCTGTTGTGTCAGAGCCTATATTGACAATAAGATTCCCTTTTGGACTGTCAACATCGATTCCTACACCTACAGCGTCAGCGATAGGCTTCTCGACAACATTGATATGTTTAGCTCTCACTCGTGACTCTGCAATCATATCATAAAACGCCCTCTTCTCTACTTCTGTAATATCTGTAGGAACAGCAATACAGAAATCACCACTTCCGGAAAATGATTTTCCATTTAATTTTTTAAAGAAACATTCAAATAGACTATCCATATTTCTGATATCTGCTATCACACCAAATTTAACCGGAAATGTAATATCAATATTGGATGGTGCTTTTTCGTACATCTCAAATGCTGGATCACCATACTGAAAAACTTCATCTCTATTCTTTTTTGCAATTACATTTTTTTCATTAATTGTTTTCTTATTTGTCAAACTAAAAATTTTAAAATTACTTGTACCTAAATCGATACCATATAAATGCTGAGCCATTACTCTATTCCTCCATCTGTCACTTAAAGCAGTCCCTGCTGTTTTAAGCTTATATATTTATTATCACCAATAATTATGTGGTCAATCAATGTTATTCCAATTATCAATCCTGCCTCTTTCATCCTTGAAGTCGCAATAATATCTTCCCGGCTGGGTGTTGGATCGCCACTTGGATGATTATGAATCAGGATAATATATACTGCATCTGACTTTAGTGCTTCTATATATGCTTCTCTTGGAGATATGACAGATGAATTGACTGTTCCTTTAGACAATTCAAAATCACCTATAAACAGATGCTTTGTGTTCAGCATTGCAACAATAAGATGTTCTGTTTTGAGGTGTCGCATATCTTCCATGTAATATTTTGCAATGATATCAGGTGAGGTAAATTCAGTTTTGTATGAAATGCCTGCCTTTGCAATACGCTTGCTAAGTTCAGAAACACATTTAATCTGAATTGCCTTTACACGACCAATTCCCTTTACTTTTGTAAGTTCATTAATTGATAAATCTGCAAGACCTGCTATGCCATTTTTAGAAAGTCTCAATACATTTTCGCAAAGCGAAACGGAGGTCTTTTCATAAGTGCCTGTCCTGATGATGATTGCAAGAAGCTCTGAATCGGTCAGAGCTTTGGGACCTTTTGCAATAAACTTTTCATAAGGTCTGTTTTCTTCAATTGTTTCTTTAATTGATGCTATAATTATCATTCCTTTCCAGAAACTCCCAACTTTTCCAAAAAAGAAATTGTAAATATAATAGCATAATAATTATAATTTAACAATACCCGCGTCGACTAATTTCTGTAAAGAATTTATAATGCCAAGCTTTGCATGATACCATGTCAGTCCTCCCTGAAAATAGACTGCATAAGGTGGTTTGATTGGTCCGTCTGCACTCAATTCTATCGACGAACCCTGAACAAATGCGCCTGCTGCCATAATGACATCACTATCATATCCCGGCATTGCCCATGGTTCGGGAGTAACATAGCTGTCTACCGGTGCAGCAGCCTGAATGCCTTTACAAAATTCGATTACACCTTCCGGCGAACCAAATTCAATCGCCTGGATAATATCATATCTCGGCTCAGACATATCAGGCACAACTTTAAACCCGAGACGCTCATATAGATTGGCAGCAAACACAGCTCCCTTTAAAGCACCGCATACAACTGTCGGCGCCATGAAAAGTCCCTGATAAAAACTCTGCAAAATTCCAAGAGAGGCACCTACTTCTTTTCCAAGTCCCGGAGCAGTCAATCTGTAAGCAGCATTTTCAATACATTTTTTTGTACCGACAATGTAACCGCCTACCGGTGCAAGACCACCGCCCGGATTTTTGATGAGAGAGCCGACAGTCATATCAGCACCGAAATCACTTGGTTCATGATATTCTACAAATTCTCCATAACAATTATCAACCATCACAATAATACGATCATCAATTCCTTTTACAAACTGAATTATGTCACCTATATCATAAGGGGATAAAGTTTTTCTTGTCTGGTATCCTTTGGAACGCTGTATGGCTATCATTTTAGTTTTTCCGTTAATCACCTTTTTTATACCATCCCTGTCAAAAGAACCGTCAGGAAGCAAATCAACCTGGGCATAAGTAATACCATATTCTTTTAATGAACCGGTGGAATCTCTGATACCGATGACTTCTTCGAGTGTATCATATGGCTTGCCTGAAATAGATAAAAGTTCATCTCCCGGTCTTAAATTCGAAAAAAGGGCAAGGGCGAGAGCATGTGTTCCACAGGTAATCTGTGGTCGTACCAAAGCATCTTCTGTATGAAAAACTCTTGCATATACCTTTTCAAGTGTTTCTCTTCCAATGTCATTATATCCGTATCCTGTAGAAGATGAAAAATGAATATCACTCACTTTTTCTTCATGCATTGCATTTATCACTTTGAGCTGATTATATTCCGCTTTACAGTCAAACTCTACAAATCTGTCTTTTAATGTTTTCAGTATCTCTTCACAAAAATCAAGTACCTTAGGAGAAATACCAAGTATTTCGTACATGTTTTGTATGTCTGTATTGATAGTTTTATCTGTCATTACAAATAATATCCTTTCATATTGCATATTTTTATAATTGATATTTATACCAGGGTCAAAAGGTCATACATTTCACATTTCTGTTTTCGCAAATATTAATTAATGCTTCACACATTTTATTAATATCATTTGAATAATCCTCATAATTCATAAAGGTGACATCCTTTTCACGCCGAAACCATGTAAGCTGTCTTTTGGCAAAATGTCTTGTATCACGTTTAATAATTTCTACAGCCTCATCAAGTGCGTATTCGCCATCAAGATATGCTGCAATTTCCTTATATCCAAGTCCCTGCATTGATACAAGATTTCTTGAATACCCCATATTCAAAAGCTTATTGACCTCATCTACAAGTCCGTTATTTACCATCATATCAACGCGTTTATCAATTCGTTCATATAAAACCTTTCTGTCACGGTTTAAAACAAAATATTGATAATTATATGGCGAACTCTTCTTGCGTTCCCGTTTATTATGAACAGACATAAGCTCTCCGGTATTTTCATAATATTCTAGTGCCCTGATAATTCGTTTTGTATTATTTTCATGTATCACTTCTGCTGATTCAGGATCCGTTTTTTTCAACAATTCATACAGATAGGAGGTTCCGTTTTCCAGGGCGAGTTTTTCATATTTCTGTCTTATGGATTTATCATTATCCTCCGTATTAAAATCAATATCATATAAAACACTCTGGATATAAAAACCTGTACCACCTACAATGATTGGTATCTTTCCATGACTATATATTTCAGCGATTGCCTGCTTTGCAAGATTACTGAAACAGAAAATATTAAACTCTTCATCGGGTTGAATGATATCAACAAGATAATGCTTTACACCATCCATTTCTTCTTTTGTAACCTTTGCAGAACCTATATCCATATATTGATACACCTGTATAGAATCAGCACTGATAATTTCGCCATTTATCTTCTTTGCAAATTGAATGGAAAGTTCTGTTTTTCCAACACCTGTAGGTCCTGTAAGGATAACAAGTGGCGGTTTTTCAATTGTATCTTGTCTGTTTGATAAAATAACATTTTCATTCCCTGTTTGATTGTTTTTATTTTCAGATAACATAAGAAACCTCTTTACTTTGATTTATATAAATTTCTATTATTTACAAAATTCTCTTAAATTTCTTTTCAATTTCATACTTACTCATGGAAATGATCGTTGGTCGTCCATGAGGACAATTATATGGATTTTCCAGATTCAAAAGCTGTTCAATCAGTGCATCAGCTTCTTCAAAGGATAATTTATTGTTGCCCTTTACAGCCGCCTTACATGACATCGATGCTACCTTTTCAGTGATTAATTCCGATTTGAGCCCGATCGAGTTTTCTGATAAACTGTCAATCAGACTTCTTAACAATTTTTCACTACCAATAGAATATAGATTATCAGGCACTGCCCTTACAGCATATTCTCTACCGCCAAATGCTTCAATCTCATACCCTAATTCTTTAAAATTATCCATAAATCTGTTAATCAGTTCTTCCTCTGCCATAGAAAGTGTCAGTATAATGGGAGGATTGAGCTGTTGCGAGGTAAACTCTTTGTTTTTGAACTGTTGCATTGTTTTTTCATACAGAACTTTTTCGTGTGCTGCGTGCTGGTCGATAATATACAGGTGATTATCATATTCAATCAGCCAGTATGTATCAAAAAGCTGTCCTATCATCTTATGTTTCAAACGTTCCTTTTTAGAAAGGAAATGATTATCGAAAAAGCTAAGCTGTGATTCTTCCGAAACCATATTTTTAGGATTTTCCGTCACATTTTCAGTTTCTTCATTTATATTTTCTTTCAAATTTTCAGCTTTTTCATTTATACTTTCTTTCAAATTTTCAGCTTTTTCATTTATACTTTCTTTCAAATTCTCAGCTTTTTCAGTATTTTCGGCAGCATCAATCTGTATATCTATCTGTTTATTCGTCTTTATCTGCTCCGTATGAATTCTGTTTGTCTCAAAAGGTTCAGCAGGACGAATATTGGTATTGACAGCATTATTACCTGAAACATCGTCAGCATACAGATTTTGTTTTTTTTCACTTTCTTTGACAAATAAATAATTCGCCTCGTTATTTTCTTTTGGATACAAAGGAAGTGGATTTCCAAAATCAGTAACCTCCGGTATATGTTCTCTTCTTGAGAGTGCCTCACTGATTGTATCATAAAAGAAATTAAACAATTCAATCTGGTTTTCAAATCTGATTTCCATTTTTGATGGATGGACATTGACATCAATTAGCGAGGGCTCAATCTCAAAGTTAAGTACTGTAAACGGATAATTGTGTGGCATGATATAAGGCTTATAAGCATCTTCGATAGCACTGTTAATGATTTTGCTTTTAATATATCTGCCATTAATAAAGTAAATCATATTATTTCTGTTACCACGCACAATAACGGGTTTACCTGCATATCCCGAAATCTTCATATCTGTTGTTTCACTACCGATTTCAAGTACATTGGCACATATATCACGTCCAAAAACAGTGTAGATAATATCTTTTAATTTTCCGTTTCCGGATGTATGAAGCTTCGACTGTGAATTGACAATCAATCTGATAGAAATATCAGGATTTGATAATGCAATTCTTTCAACGATATTACTTATATATGACCCTTCGGTCGCTGCTGTCTTTAAAAACTTTCTCCTTGCAGGCGTATTATAAAAAAGATTTTTAATGATAAATGTGGTTCCGTATGGTGCTCCTACTTCTTCTATTGCCTTCTCTTCGCCGCCTTCAATCACATATCGCACACCGACTAATTCACCCTGTGTTTTTGAGATGCATTCCACCTGTGATACTGCTGCAATGCTTGACAGAGCTTCTCCTCGAAATCCTAATGAATGTACGTTTAACAAATCTGTTGCGGTTTCTATTTTACTTGTTGCATGCCTTAAAAAAGCATCTCTGATATCGTCTTTTGCAATACCCTCTCCGTTATCAGTAATTCTGATAAGAGAGATGCCTCCTTCCTTTATCTCAACTGTTATCGCTGTCGCTTTAGCATCTATTGCATTTTCTAAAAGTTCTTTGACAACAGAAGATGGTCTGTCGACTACTTCTCCTGCTGCAATTTTATCTATGGTACTTTTGTCAAGTACATTAATCTTTTTCATAATCTGAACATTCCTTTTTATGAATTTTTAATACTCTGTTTTATATCAAAAAAGTCCGAAAAATTCACTAAACAACTTTCATTATGAAATCATTATAGCTAATGAAATATTACCATCTGTTTTTTAATTTATTCTGTAGCTTATATAAGGTGTTAAGTGCATCAATCGGTGTAAGATTAGAGATGTCAAGCTCTTTAATTTCTGTCAGAATATCATCATCCTTTACCGTATCAAATAATGAAATCTGCGTTGCATCAACATCATCAGAATCAAACTTTGTATTTTTCTTTGCCGGTTTAGAGTCCTGTGCAATCTCCTTTGCTTTTGCACTGATATCAGCATCCACAAGTTTTAATACAATCTCCTTTGCACGTTCAATGACAGCATCCGGTATGCCGGCGAGCTTTGCAACCTGTATTCCATAACTCTTATCTGCACCGCCTTTTATGATTTTCCTTAAGAAAACAATATCATCACCCTGCTCTTTGACAGCGATACAGTAATTGTTGACACCGGCTAATGTGCCTTCAAGTTCTGTAAGCTCATGGTAATGTGTGGCAAATAATGTTTTTGCACCTAACAGTTTCGGATTACTGATATGCTCAACAACTGCCCATGCAATGCTAAGACCATCAAAGGTACTTGTACCACGCCCTATTTCGTCTAATATCAAAAGACTGTCTGCAGTTGCATTTCTAAGGATATTGGCAACCTCCGTCATCTCAACCATAAATGTACTCTGACCCGATGCCAAATCATCTGATGCACCGACTCTTGTAAAGATTCTGTCACAGATTCCGATATTTGCAGAACTTGCAGGAACAAAAGAACCAATCTGTGCCATTAAAACAATAAGAGCTGTTTGCCTCATGTAAGTGGATTTTCCTGCCATGTTTGGGCCTGTGATGATGGAAATTCTGTTCTTTCCTTTATCAAGATAGGTGTCGTTTTCTACAAACATTGAGCCAGTCATCATTTTTTCAACGACAGGATGCCGGCCGTTTTTTATATCAATGATACCTTTATCATTGATGGACGGCCTTACAAAATTGCCATGTTCACTGACATAAGCAAGAGAACAATATACATCTATATGTGCAACAATTTTTGCAGTATGTTTAATTCTTATTACTTCGTCTGCAATACTGTTTCTAATCTGACAGAACATATCATATTCAATATTTGAAAGCTTGTCCTCGGCACCAAGAATAATATCTTCTAATTTTTTAAGTTCATCTGTGATAAATCTCTCTGCATTTGCAAGTGTCTGCTTTCTGGTATAGTGTTCAGGAACCATATCCTTAAATGTATTAGTGACCTCAATGTAATATCCGAACACTTTATTATATTTTATCTTGAGGCTTTTGATACCTGTCTTTTCTCTTTCATCAGCCTCCAATTTTGCAATCCATGTTTTGCCTTCTGTCTTTGCCTTACGCAAGGTATCAATCTCTTCATTATATCCGTCTTTAATGATACCTCCTTCACGAATCAGGATAGGAGGTTCCTCTGCAATCGATGAATGAATCAGTTCATAGATATCATTTAAAACATCAAATTCCTGATAGAGATTACACAATTCCTCCGATTGAAAATCCTTCATCAAATTTTTGATATGCGGAAGCATTTCAAGAGAATTTCTAAAAGAAATTAAATCTCTAGGATTAACAGACTGATAGGCAATTCGGCTTATCAGTCGCTCAAGGTCATAAATAGGATGTAAGTATTCTCTTATCTCTTCACGTGTAACAAGTTCATTATTAATCTCTTCAATTGCGTCCTGACGACGTAGAATAGTATCTTTATCAATGAGAGGCTGCTCAATAAACTGGCGAAGCGTTCTTGCACCCATTGCTGTCTTTGTTTTGTCAAGAACCCACAAAAGAGAACCACGTTTCTGCTTTTCACGTAGTGTTTCGGTCAGTTCAAGATTTCGCCTTGTGGAAGTATCAATAATCATATACTTGCCGGTAGAATAGGTTGTGATGGCGATAATGTGAGAAAGAGAATTCTTTTGTGTTTCTAACAGATATTTCATCAGTGCACCCGCAGAAATTGTTCCTACAGGATAATCGTTAATCCCCAGTCCCTGAATATCAAGAACCTTGAAGTGTTCTTTTAATGTCCGGACACACATATCCTCATCAAAATACCAGTTATCAAGTGTAAAAACTGATATGTTGAGCCTGTTTTTTAAATCATCTACATCAATTCCTGTCATATAAAATGATGAATTGACCACAAGCTCAGTTGGCATAAATTTGTTGATTTCATCAAGAAGTGTTCTTAGTGACTCAACCTCTGTCAACAGAAAATCCCCTGTTGTGATATCTGTAATGGCAATCCCGAAGGAGTTGTCAATATAAGAAACACACATGAGATAATTATTTTTTGATTCATCCATAGATGTGGTATTGAGATTAGTACCGGGAGTGACAACTCTTACCACCTCACGTTTTACAAGACCTTTTGCAAGTTTTGGATCTTCTACCTGTTCGCCGATAGCAACCTTGTAGCCTTTTTCCACAAGACGGCTTAAATAAGTATCAGCTGCATGATAAGGGATGCCACACATCGGAGCACGTTCTTCAAGACCACAGTCCTTGCCTGTGAGAGTGAGTTCAAGCTCTTTTGAAACAAGGATAGCATCATCAAAAAACATCTCATAAAAATCACCAAGCCTGTAAAAAAGAATACAGTCCTTATATTGTTCTTTTGTCTCTAAATATTTCTGCATCATTGGTGAAAGTGCCATTACATCTCCTCCATTGTACCCATGTAGTAAAATCCTTTTGCCTGGTCAAGTCTTACATTGACAATTTTTCCTATCAGCTCCCTTCCTCCCTTAAAATGAACAACACTGTTATTGCTAAGTCTTCCTGTTACATAATCAGCATCATGCTCATTGACATCTTCAACAAGAACATCAAATGTTTTGCCTACATTTTGTAAGGTGAGTTCCGAAGAAATTGTCTGTACTTCTTTCAGAAGTCTGTCAAATCTGTCTTTAATCACATCAGCAGGCACCTGATTTTCCATTTTAGCAGCAGGTGTGCCGGTTCTTTTAGAGTAAATAAATGTGTAGGCACTATCATATCTTACCTGCCTGACAACATCTAATGTATCAAGGAAATCTTCTTCTGACTCTCCTGGAAAACCTACGATAATATCTGTTGTAAGTGAAATATCAGGAATTTCTCTTTTTATCTTCATCGCAAGTTCAATATATTTTTCTTTATCATAATGTCTGTTCATTACCTTCAAAATGTGACTGCTTCCTGACTGCATTGGCAGATGAAGGTGCTTACAGATTTTTTTCGAATGTTTCATCACTTCTATCAATTCATCAGATAAATCCTTTGGATGGGAGGTCATGAAACGGATTCTCTCAAGTCCTTCAATTTCTTCCACCATAGTAAGAAGTTTAGCGAAGCTAAGAGGTTCATCTAAATTCTTTCCATAAGAATTGACATTCTGACCAAGTAACATAATCTCAACAACTCCGTCAGCAACAAGATTTTTAATTTCATTAATAATATCTTGCGGTTTTCTGCTTCGCTCTCTTCCTCTTACATACGGAACGATACAATAACTGCAAAAGTTATTACATCCAAACATGATATTGACACCAGATTTGAAAGAAAATTTTCTCTCAATCGGCAACTCCTCAACGATATCTTTAGTGCTGTCTAAAATTTCTATTACACTCTTGCCTGTCGTCCAATTTTCATAAATCAGTTCTGCAAGTTTATATATGTTATAAGTTCCAAAAATCAAATCAACAAAACGATAACTTTTTTTTATCTTTTCCACTACTTCAGGTTCTTGCATCATGCAACCGCAAAGAGCAATTATCATATCAGGATTTTTTGCTTTCTGTTTTTTTAAATATCCAAGATGTCCGTACACTTTAAGATTAGCATTTTCTCTTACTGTACATGTATTATATAAAATAAAATCAGGCTCACGGTTATCCTCTTGTGACATTTCTGTATAACCGAGCTGTTTCAAAATACCTATCAATTTTTCAGAATCTTTGGCATTCATCTGGCAGCCAAAAGTTCTTGTCTGACAATACAGGGGACGGCCTAGTTTTTTGATTTTTTCACTGATTAACGCCCTGCATTTTGCCATATAGTAATATTGTCTTTCAGGTTCTGCTACCGGTGGTTCTCCGGTCGTATCAATTAAATCAAGATTTATTTCGTTCATAAAATCCTTATCCTTCCTATGTTTTCTGATACTTTCAAATTTTGCGTACTTTTTCAAAAAAGTTACTTCACAAATGTTGTTCGAAACTATCATGCCCTACTTTACAGGCACAATATTATTTAACACTCAACTTATAATTATATATTTTGCCTATATTCTTGTCAATCTTTAGAAATCAGGATTTTTAAAAATTCTACCGGAACTTCTTTGATCTGTTCATACACAATTTTTCTGTAATTGTTATCAAGAGGAAATGTAGCAGTTTCCTCAACTGTCTCTATTGTGATAGCAGGACGATGAAGGTATTCGGAAAAATAATGAACAGTATTTCCGCCAGATAAACTATCAGGATTTTCATCAGACATTATATTAAGACTATATCCTGTTATTTTAGAAAGTTTATCAGCAATCATTTTCTGGTTTTCATTATATTCATCAGGCATTGCTTCCCTGTAATAATAGATAGAATTTCCACGTGAATGAAAATCTATCATTCCCATAAAATGATAACGTTTACATGCATCAATGAACGCCTTAGTCTCCGGTTCACTGTTTTTCATTCCTGAATATTTTTTTTGTACAAACGATTTGCAATCAAAATTTCTGTTAATATCAATACATTTTGCATTATACTTAAATTCATGGGATGTTATTTTGCATTTTTTTAAATTTTCCCTCAAGTTTTTATGATGAATCCCTTCATACCCCTTTGTAGCGATTTCATATCCGTCAGGATTAAGTAATGGAATGAAATAGAGTGAATAATCTTCAAGTTCAGGAATCTGTGCCGAGTAATAATTTTCGATTGTCTTTTCGATACAGGCAGTCAGTACAACAGGATTGATACATTCTCTAGCATGAACACCTGCAATATACAAAGGACCATTGCCTCCTTTTCCGACGCTTACAATCGGAATTACTCTGTTATCGTGGGAAATACCAATTGTTTCAATATTGATGATTTGTGAAAAATTTTTTTTGAGAAGCATGAGATATCTGATGATATCATCATAGCTATAAGAATGGTTTAAGTTAAATGACATGTAGCAGCATCCTTGCATTTATCACTATATTATGAATTTTAGCAGATATTTATTACTGATTTTGTATTGAAATAATTGTGGCTTTATGTTGAACATATGACAAATACTATTGATTTATATGAATGATACGCTTTTCTGTCACAATCATGTCAGGTTTTATATCGGTCTTTTCAATCAGTGAATTATTGACAGCATCTGTTACCTGAAAATCATATGCAATTGCAATTTTTACGATATTCGGATATTTTTCAAGATATCTGTCATAGAATCCACCACCATATCCGATTCTTGCACCGTTACAATCAAATAAAAGTCCCGGCATTATAATCAGGCAGCCAGCATCAGGAATGCATTTCTCGTTAGTGACAGGTTCCGGAATATGAAACCTGTTTTCGTCTGACAGTTGAGAAAAATTGTCAAAATAAAAAAAGTCCATCTTGTTTCCGGTTACTTTTGGTGCAGCAGTTTTTTTTCCGTTATTATGATAATGTTTTATAATATAATGAGTATTTACCTCACTTTTAATGTTAATATAACATAAAATGGTGTGGCACGAATGAAATATTTCAGTTTTTAAAAGATTTTCAAAAATAGCTCTACTTGATTTTTGAATCTCATCATCAGACAAATCATCCCGCAAAGCAGACATTTGTATTCTAAGTTCTTTTTTTGTCATTATTCCATGTCCTTTCCGGTAGCTAAATTTCTTTGATTAATATTCAAATGATGCAATCTTTTAACTATGGGGCATTGCGCATCTTTTTTCATTCGTATGTTATCAATATTAATTATTCATTGCCGTTTTTAGGTTCAATCTTATGAATTCTTCCATCAGGTTCCACAATACGTATATTGTCAAGCTGACCTCTTAAGTTATTGTGCACAAGCTGTATATACTCTTTTCTTAGCAAAGCCTGCTCTTCTTTTTCTTCTTTGGTAAGCTCTCTTGTTTTGGAAAGACGTGCAAGTTCATTGATTCTATCGAGTTTTGATTGTTCCATTCAATATCTCCTCCATGTTTATTTTTACTTTTCAATAATATATATAATTTCTTCATCTGTTTCCATACAGTCTGCATATTCTCCTGTCTCATGAAAAAGAATTTCTTTTCCTGGAAAACTATACAAATCAATAAAAGGCTTGCTCTTTTTTATCAGCTTTTTCTTAGTAGTTCCCGAAAAAAGAAGAGAATTTTTCAATACTTTTTGAAGTTTTGTATCATCAGAAAAAGTTGTCATATCAAAATTAACATCAACCTTTCCGGAATTAAGATTGAGAAAAGAGATTTCATTATCCTTTGTCACGCAGATATAAGGTTCTCCGTTTATCACGTATGGTGCTGCCAAATCAGAAGATTTGATAACATCCTGATTAATACAGCTTTTTACTTCTGACGTCTCAAGGTTATAGAATTTAACCTCTTCCTGTTTATTTTCATTATCGACACATGTATAGACTAGATAGTTTTCCTGTTTTTTGATATATGGTATGGTTTTTGTGTAAAATGCCTGCTCAATTGTATCTAAAACTATAATGTCCTGGCCAATTACCAAATCAGAAGCAAGCTGTCCAATATTAATCAAACTGATTGACTCTAAACTGGCCTCTTCCTGTTCAAGTTCATTATACATATTATCATCAAGAAGACAGAAGCCTGTTTTAATGACACACTGGTTATCTGATATCTGAAGGACATCTGAAATACCATATTTAAGAATTTTATCATCAGTAATATCGTAGGTGCTTTTATCTTTTAAGTTAAGAAACTTAATCTCATATTTAAAAAATCCACAGTATGTACGCTTTAAATTTGGAACAAGATATTCTTTCTGCATGAAAATATACATATCATTAATGACAAACAAATTAAGCCTTGTCTTTGAGGCGTAATGAAAGATATTATCATCAAAGGAATGTATACTTTCCATCGTCTGTTCTGATATATTATAACGTATAATTGAAACAGTTCCTATATTCTCTTCATTTTCATGATTAAAAAGATTAATAAAATATATGAAATTACTCGAAGATGAGCAATTTTTAATTTTACCTATATTATATTTTTTGATGAGTGGAACTAATTCTTCACTAACATTATCATCAATATTGTGCATATAGTAATGAACTATATTGATGCCGTCAATATCACTTGTTCTTTCACTTTTTTCAAGAACATGTCCATTAAAAATTGTTCCAAAAATACCGGAAGCATTTTTTAATATCTTAATTTCCATATACCAATCTCCAGTTACATCTGTAAAACTACAGGTTCTATCAATAAAACAAATCAACAATTATTCAGTAAGATAATCAATGATTCTAAAGTCTTCATTATAGTTAGAGGTAAATAATGTTCCATAATCTTTACCTGATATAATTTTTTCAATGACAGATACACTTTTGCCATTTGCAATGACCATATCAGCACCGGACTTTGTTGCTATCTCAGCAGCCAGAAGCTTAGCACTCATTCCTCCGGTTCCAACACTGCTTGTAGATGTATCTTTGCCCATTTCTAACATTTTATCATCAATTTCAGTGACAACAGGGACAAATATGGCATCACTGTTGATATTAGGATCATCTGTATATAAACCGTCAATATCTGATAACAGAATGAGCAAATCTGCGCCTGTAAGAGCTGTCACAAGAGCCGATAATCTATCATTATCACCAAAGACAATCTCATATGTTGAAATGGTATCGTTTTCATTGACAACAGGGATAATTCCCATTTTCAATAATTCTTCAAATGTGTTCCTTGCATTGTAACGGCTCAAATCATCAAGCATTGTATATTTCGTCATCAAAATCTGGGATGTCTTTTGATTATATTCCGCAAACAGTTTCTGATACATCATCATCAGCTGAGCCTGTCCGATAGAAGCACATGCCTGCTTCTGCGGCATAGTAAGCTCCTTGCCGGTAAGCCCGACCGAATTGCGGCCGACTGCGATAGCTCCCGATGACACAAGAATGACATCTTTTCCCTGATTTCTCAAATCGGTAAGGATTCTTACCAGTCTCTCCAATTTGTACAAATCTATATTATTCGTTTCGCTATGCGTCAGCGAAGACGAACCTATTTTTACAACAATACGTTTTTTATTCTTTAATCTTTCCCGAAAATTGTCAGTAGAACTCATGATTAATATTCCTTTCGAGTGTTAATTTGTATATTCCAAAATTACATTGTAGACTTACAACTCATTTTGTAAATTTCTTCCTAGTAGTTTATCACAAACAATATCAATCTGTCAACGGAGCATATTTTAAACCGATAGCTTCTGCAATTCTGATGCCATCCATTCCTGCACTTGTAATGCCTCCGGCATAGCCTGCCCCTTCACCGCATGGATAGATTCCTAAAATATTACTCTCAAAGCTTTCATTTCTAGGTATTTTAAGCGGTGAAGATGTTCGGCTTTCTACACCGGATAAAACAGCATCATAGCGGTTATAATTTTTAATCTTACCGGAAAACGCATCAATCCCCTTGATAAGACTTTCGCTGATAAATGTCGGAAAAATATTCCTTAAATTTGAAAGAGTTATTTTTCCCTTTGTCTGTGGAATAATATCACCTAAAGAATCTGAAAGAATATTGTTTTTAAAATCACCAAACATCTGAACAGGTATATGACCCTTCCCTGCTTGATAAGCCGCCTTTTCAAGCTCTCGCTGTAACCGGAGTCCTCCAAGCGGAGTATTGTCATAAAAATCATCAGGAGTAACGGTTACAATAATGGCACTATTTGAATTGCTTCCATTTCGACCACTATAGCTCATGCCATTTACACATGTATAACCTTCCTCCGAGGAGGAATTAACCACATAACCTCCCGGACACATACAAAATGAATATACTCCACGACCGCCATCTGTCTGCGTTGCGAGTTTATAATCTGCTGCCGGAAGCAGGTGTCTGAAATCTCCATACTGGGATGTATCTATCATATCACGCAGATGCTCGATTCTGACACCCATTGCAAATGCTTTTGGTTCCATAAAAATATGATTATCATACAACATTTGAAAGGTATCGCGTGAGCTGTGTCCGATTGCCAGAACCATCACATCACACAAAAAGCTTTTTTTATCGCCTGTTTTTGTGTTTTCGGTATGGATACATGAAATATGTCCATTATTAATTTCAAAATCTGTCAGTTTGGTATTAAAAAGAAATGTTGCACCAAGCCTAATACATTCATTTCGCATATTTTTGACAACTACTGACAAGACATCTGTGCCTATATGAGGTTTATTCATATACAAAATTTTTTCATCAGCACCAAATCGGACAAACGTTTCAAGAACAAAATGATTCCGGCCGGTTTTATCTTTAACCATTGTGTTGAGTTTGCCATCAGAAAATGTTCCGGCGCCACCTTCTCCAAACTGTACGTTGGATTCAGGGTTTAAAATATCATTTTCAAAAAAATGATCGACTGATTTCTGCCTGGTATCAACATCTTCCCCACGTTCTATGATAATAGGAGTATATCCGTTTAGTGCAAGCAGATAAGCACAAAATAAACCGGCCGGACCGGCACCTGTGATGACCGGTTTATGATTCATTTTTTTATTTCCATGATCAACAAAATGGTATTTTTTTATTTCTGCTATTGATATTCTGGGGTTATTGAGTTTTTTAACAAAACTTTCTTCAAATGCAGATAAAGTATTATCATCACTTGCAGTATTATATTCACTACTGTTATCGTCGTATTTGCCAAATGAACGGAATTTGCCCGGTAAATGTGCATTAAGTGACACATCAATAGTATAAATATATTTGACATCATCTTTTCTCGCATCAATTGATTTTTTGACAATTTTATAACTATTAATGCTGCCCTTTCCGGTTTTATTATCATTTATATGACTTGTGTTTTTTTCTTTTCTGTTTAATTTGCTACTACCATCACGTATTTTTAACTGTTTCATGATTGCATCTTCCAAATCTTCTTTTGTATGTGTGATTGGAAGTTTAATCTGCGATATTCGAATCATTGGCTATGCTCCTTCCTGCGATGTAACCTGTTGACCATGCCCATTGCAGATTGTACCCTCCACAGATTCCGTCAACATCGATAATTTCTCCTGTAAAATACAAGTTTTTGATAACATTTGATTCAAGTGTATCCCATGAGATGTCTGAAATGTCTACCCCACCAGAACAAACCTGTGAATGCAGGGTATCATTTGTGCCTTTTATTTTAAATGGTGCATTTTTTATAAAATGAAGTAATTGAAGCATTTTTTCATCAGGACAGTTTTTGATAAACGGTTTTGTGCTACTGTCACATAGAGATGTATATAGTTTTAAAAGACCTAAGGCAAGCTTTGAATTTAAAATTCCGGAAAATAAATCAAGCAGGGATTTTTTTGGGTAATGTAGCTGTGACTTTAAAAATGCAAGAATCTCGACCTCATCATATTCAGGAAGAAAATCGATATCAAGATTTATATCCGATTTTTTTTCTCTGTTAATCAATGTGCTTATTACATGACTAAGTTCAAATATCACAATTCCTGAAAGACCATATTCTGTTACCTGTAATTCTCCTGTAGCAAAATATTTCTCTCCCATATATGTAAGACCTGCTTTGATTTCTGTTCTTACTCCTGACACTTTCTTAAAAAATTCTTTATAGCCGTCATTCCTTTTGTCGGCATAAAGACTGCACAATGATGGAACCAATCTGTTAAAACGGTGTCCAAGACATTTTATGCTTTTTATGATATCTGAGACATTATCACTTTTTAAACCTGCATTGCTGCCACATGCCACAATGACATAATCACCCTGATATTGTTTTTGGTTTTCGTTTTCAGATACCTCGAGGCAAAAAGTATTATCCGGATTTACCGATATCTTTTGTACATAACAATTATTTACCAATGAGACTCCTGAAATTCTCAAAGCACTTATCAGTGATTGGCTGACTGTAAGTGCCTGCATGGAAGCCGGATACATATATCCGTTTTTATCCTTTAATGTAATACCAAGCTGTCTAAAGGCTTGTATCACCTCATTTTGACCAAACTGTTCTAAAATGCTTTTAACAAACTGCTTATTAGTGCAGTAATATTTTGAATCATCTGTATTGATATTGCAAAGATTACATCTTCCGTTACCCGTCATAAGAATTTTCTTTCCGGGAGTGTCATTTGCATCTAGAATAATAATGTCTAAACTATTTTTGTTTTCAAAGTGACTGCCGGCAGCAACAAGTGCAGCAAACATTCCTGAAGCACCGGCACCTATTATAATTAATCTTTTTTTCATTTTCATAGCCTCTTAGCAAATTTTATAGTTAACTTGTAATGCTTTCAAGATAATTATACAGCTCGTGGATTGTTTCAATATAAAATCCTTTTTCAAGTTCTTTTTTGTGTTCTTCATCAATATTGCTAATGTCAATTCCGGTATCAACAAAAAGCGTTTTCTGATCTGAATTATATATTTTGATAATGGAATTTTCAGAAACAACATAATAATGATAAATCTCGTGAATATCTCGTATGGTTTTCCTTATGACAACCTGTTCACCTGAAAATGATACCAGCTGTATATTCGTTACATTTTCTTCTGTACCGATATTATTTATTTTGTATGTTGTGAGATAATCAATCACTGCCTCTCTGTCAAGTCCGAGAAGTTCTATAGGCATGTCCGATTCATTTTTTGTAAGTTCACCTGTATCTGAATTGTAGCACTCTTCTACATATTTCGTTGATGAAGTAATTATCGGATTTTCGTTTGTAGCGACATCCAAAGAATCATCATACGCTTTCATTCCAGGATTGGTATTTGTGACATCTTCTTTTGTAATCAGATTATTAAATCCAATTTTATTTCTTGTGGCATAATAATATCCGGCATAATATAAAAGTGCAAAAACGGATGCAAGTGTAAAAAAAGTTACAATATATGCTGTCTTTTTTAAAGTTGTGTTCATCTTAATCAACCTTTCAAAAAAATTTATACATATATTGTCGTCATATTGAATTGATTTTATACAAAAATTTCTAATCTCTATTCAAATTAAATGCAAAAGGGATGAGGGAATCGAGAGAATATTCTTTGATTTCACCGATAACATCATCAAAAAGTACAACAGTGCCATCTTCCATAAATTCTGACAAAAATTGCCTGCATATACCACAGGGATATGTATAATTTCCACCAGAAGATACAATTGCAATTTTCGAAAATGATGTGCAGCCTTCCGAGACTGCTTTCATCACAGCACATCTCTCGGCACAAATCGTTGCACCAAAAGAAGAATTTTCAATATTACAGCCTGTAAAAATCTCACCGTCAACAGTCAGCAGTGCAGTTCCGACACTGAAACCTGAATAAGGTGCATACGCATTTCCCATCGCTTTTTTTGCATAATCAATCAAAATATCATTCTCCATAGAAAATCCTCCGTTTTTTATATTATCAAAATGATGTTTATCTGCTGATTTCAAGCCCTTCCATAATCTGTCTCTGTTTTTCTTCCATGACAAGCCTGTCCTCTTCTTCAATATGGTCATAACCAAATAAATGAAGCATACTGTGGGCAACTAAAAATGCAAGCTCTCTTAGATTTGAATGTCCGTACTGTTTTGCCTGTTCATACACTTTATCGACAGAAATCATAATATCACCTAGTAATAATTCTCCTGACTCCGGATTAAATAAAGAATCATCATCTTCAATTCCATCAAAATCAGCCGGACTGTCATATTCTATCATAGGAAAAGAAAGTACATCTGTAGGTCTGTCAATATTTCTATATTCTTTATTGACAGCATGAATATTTTCATTGTCGGTGAGCACAACATTGACTTCTGTCTCATATGGACAGCCGGCAAACTCTTCGGTATAAGTGATTACTTTTTTGATAATTTCATTATAATCAAAATCAAAATTAACTGATGTTTCATTCTCAATATATATACTCATTAGATCCTTCTCCTTTTATTACCTTTACCGGCATTTTCAATATTGTCACTTTTTTTATATTTTTTATCATGATACTTGGCATTTTTTATATTTTCCCTGCTTTCATACTCCTCATATGCCATGACGATTTTCTGAACAAGAGGATGTCTGACAACATCTTCGTTTGTCAAATTGATAAATGCAATATCGTCAACCTTTGACAACACTTTTATGGCCGTTTCAAGTCCGCTTGTCACATTATCTTTTAAATCTTTCTGCGTCAGATCACCTGTTACGATGACTTTGGAACCAAAACCTATTCGTGTCAGAAACATCTTCATCTGTGCAGGTGTTGTATTCTGTGCCTCATCAAGAATAATAAATGCATTGTCCAAAGTGCGGCCTCTCATATAAGCAAGCGGTGCGACTTCAATCAATCCTTTTTCACTGTTATGCATAAAACTTTCCGCACCCATAATCTGATAGAGTGCATCATACAATGGTCTTAAATACGGATCTACCTTGCTCTGTAAATCACCCGGCAGAAAACCAAGATTTTCACCGGCTTCAATGGCTGGACGCGTAAGGATGATTCTTGAAACATCATTATTTTTAAATGCTGTGATAGCCATGGCCATGGCAAGGTAGGTTTTACCTGTTCCGGCGGGACCTAAGCCAAAGGTAATCATATGATTTTTAATCAAATCAATATATTTTTTCTGACCATGCGTTTTGGGTTTGACCGGTTTACCATTAACCGTGCGGCATATAATACTTTCATCTAGTTCACTTAAGGTTTCAACCTTATCATCAAAGGCTAGCGATAATGCATAGTTTACAAGCTGTTCATTGATAGTCTCTCCCTTTTTTGCCCTGTCAGTCAGAGTCTCTATCACGCTTTTGGCTCTTAAAACATTATTTTCGCCACCGATAATCTTCAATTCAGAATTTCTTGATATGATTGTAACATGTAATGTCTTTTCTATTTTTTTTATATTAAAATCAAATTGTCCGAATATTTCACTTGTATATTTTGCCGGTATATCAATTATGCTTTCGATTACGCTCATAAGTTTCGTTATCCTTTCAAAAGTTAATTTTCTTGATTTTACTTACAGACAGCGGATTATTCTGTATCAAAATTCGATTCAGTGTTATCTGTCTGTTCTTCATCAGTCTCACTATTCGTTTTAGTTTCATCAATATATTCTATTTGTCCTATTTTCTGTAAAACAACAAAATTTCCTGATATAACACATTCAGATGTATTAACATCTATTGTAACATTATTTTCTATAATTTGAATACCTTTTTCTTCTAATTTACCGATATATTCATTAATTTTTTCGTTCGCAAGGCTTACAGCCTCATCTTTATCATAAATTCGATCTTCTATTTCGTACTCATTATAAGTGATATGGCAGACAGAAACAGGCAGATAGTAATTTTTTGTTAAAGTAAGATTTTTGTAGTCTTTAACAGTATCAAATACAGTCATCCTTTTTTTGAATCCTGATAAAAATAAAGACTTTTCAAAAATTTTCAGTTCAACCGCCTTTTTTTGTTTGCCGGTATATATCTTTTGCTGATATTGAAGGTTAAATGAATCATGAAAATCATATGTCACATAGGCATATATATCTGCATCGGAATTGACATAGTCATATCCGATGACATCTTTAGAATCATTTAGAATTTCTATTGTACCATTTACAAGTAGCTGGTCTTTTTTGATGATATCACCACTTTTTACCTGAGGAACACCACTTCTTGTAATGATACTGTCAATGACACCATCCACATTGCTGATGATATTATATGGTTTATCTTCTGTTTTTGCAATGTTTGAATCAAAATTTTCTTTTATATGAACAATCATTCTTGTTCCTTTTATCTCAACAGAAACCCATGTGATATCACTATATTGTTTTCGAATCAGATATTCTAGATCATCACAGCTTATTTCTGACTTTTTCAGACCATTATGAACATGATTTTCATTTAAGAAGTTCATCAATTCAACATCAGTATAGGAATAATTTCCATCAAAAGAAATGTTCCAAATATATAATGATATTATTTTAATCAAAACAAAAAATATTATAATACCAAAAAGAAAAAAAATACGTTTCCTGTATTTTCGTGTTTTAAAAGACAGTCCTTTTTTTTCAGTAATCCTAATCTCACCATTACATTTTCGTCTAATTTTTTTCATTTGAAAAAATGATTCAATAGACGAAAAAAAGGTAACTTTCTCATCATTTTCGCCTGTTTGAATATCCCATATATTTAAATGATTGTTTCTGCACAGGTTGAGAAACCTCACTTTATCATGTCCGGTAAAATCAATTTTCAAATACCCTTTTATGTAATCAATAAGATGATTGATGATACTCACTCCCCGCTTTTGATTGACAGATTATATAAATTCAATACTTTTGATTCTTCCACACACCTTCATTCCGATTTCGTTAAAAAATTCTATATGAAGATTTTTGCCACAGATACAGATTTTACACGTTCTTGACTGAATTCTGATAATTTCTTGCGTATATTCAATAATATTTTTATAATTTTCTATAAAAAGCCCGTACTGTCCTGTTACCCTCAGGATAGTGGCTCCCATAGACACATCTTTGGGAATTTCTAATTTATCTGATAAATTCTCTATGAACATTCATATCTTGCCCTGTTTTCATTATTATTTATCTATATGAAATCACAAGGTAAATTATTACAGGATAGTTATTTCGCATATTTCCAACAATTTTGATTAAATAAAATGCCAATTTCCCTAAAAGTAAAAAAAGAAGTCTATATCGAGTATAGACTTCCTTTTATAATTTAAGAAATAATTATAATTAATTATATTTACGTTTTCTAGCTGCTTCAGATTTCTTTTTACGCTTTACACTTGGCTTTTCGTAATGTTCTCTTTTACGAATTTCCTGCTGAATACCAGCCTTAGCACAGTTTCTTTTGAATCTGCGTAAAGCACTATCTAAAGACTCGTTTTCTTTAACGATTACGTTTGACATAGCTCACACCTTACCTCCCTCCAGTTGTGTAATTGTGCATAATACAACTGTTTGGGTATTTTTTTGCACTAGACCTATTATAGCATAAATTTTCCATACGTCAATATAAAAATATTATTTCTTTTTTTATTTAAAATTTTATCTGATGATTTCTTTCGCCTTTGCAAGCGCCTCATCAATTCCGGCAGGATTTTTTCCGCCTGCCTGTGCCATGTTAGGACGTCCACCACCGCCGCCGCCGACAATCGGTGCAATCGCTTTTACAATATTTCCTGCATGAGCGCCTTTCTTTACAGCTTCATCATCAGCCATGACAATCAGATTGACTTTATCCAAACCTTGTGCAGAAGCAAGAACAATGATAGCACATGAATTCTTTTCCTTTAAGCTGTCGCCTAAATTTCGAAGACCATTCATATCAACTCCGTCAACCTTTGTTGCAAGTACATTAAATCCATTGATTTCTTCAAAATTATTTGCTGCATCACCAAGAGAATTATTGGCAAGTTTACTCTTAAGGCTTTCATTTTCACTGCTTAGAGTTTTAATTTCGCCAAGTAACGCTTCTATTCTGTCAACTAGTTTGCTGCTGTCTGTTTTAGCTGCTTTGGCAGCCTCATTTAATGTATTTTCAAGGTTAGCATAATACTTGATAACTCCATCTCCTGTAAGGGCTTCTATTCGTCTTACACCGGCAGCTACACCACTTTCAGAAATAATTTTAAACAATCTGATATCAGATGTATTTTTGACATGTGTACCACCACAGAATTCCTTTGAAAATTCACTCATATTGACAACTCGGACTGTCTCACCATATTTTTCACCAAAAAGAGCCGTAGCACCTGTTTTTCTTGCTTCATCAATCGTCATAATCTGTGTTTCAACATTTAAACTTTCAGCAATTTTTTCATTAACAATATCTTCAACCTGCTTCAGTTCTGCTGCACTTACCGGCTTAGGATTGTTAAAGTCAAATCTTAAATGGTCTTTGTTGACAAGTGAACCTGCCTGTTCCACATGGTTTCCGAGGACCATTCTTAACGCTTTTTGTAAAAGATGTGTGGCACTGTGATTCTTGGCAGTAGAATTTCTAGAAGATTTATCAACTGTAAGTTTTACTTTATCTCCAATTTTAAACATACCCTTTGTCACAACACCGACATGTCCTATTTTTCCGCCTAAAAGACTAATTGTATTCTCTACAACAAATTCAGCACCATCTGTAGTAATAACACCTGTGTCAGCTTCCTGACCACCCATGGTAGCATAGAATGGTGTCTCGTCTACAATAATCGTTCCCTCATCACCATCTGCAAGTGCCTGCGCCAGTTCATCAGTTGTAGTGATTGCCGAAATAACAGAGCTATACTCAAGATTATCGTATCCGACAAATCGAGAAGTGATAGCCGGATCAATCTGCTCATATACAGTTGCATCAGCTCCCATATAATTACTCTTCTTTCGGCTGTTTCTCGCATTATCCTTCTGAATCTTCATTGCACTGTCAAATCCTGCCTCGTCAATAGTGTAACCCTTTTCTTCCAAAATTTCTTTTGTCAAATCCATCGGGAAACCATATGTGTCATATAATTTGAAAGCATTTTCACCGGATAACTCTGTAAGACCTTCTGCTTCCATCTCTTTTTGCATTGTATTTAATATATTCAAACCTAAATCGATTGTCTTATTAAATTTATTCTCTTCTTCTGTAAGGACATTGAATATCATATCCTTCTTCTCTTCAAGTTCGGGATAGCCGTCTTTTGAACCATTTATCACAGTCTGACTCAAGTTTGCAAGGAAAGACCCTTTGATTCCAAGCAGCCTTCCATGCCTTGCAGCACGTCTGATAATTCTTCGAAGAACATATCCTCTTCCCTCATTTGACGGCATAATACCGTCAGAAATCATAAATGTAGCTGAACGAATATGATCTGTGATGATACGAATGGAAACATCTGTTTTGTACTCTTTCTGGTATTCGACGCCTGCAATCTCACATACCTTGCTACGCAGGTCAAAAATGGTATCGACATCAAAAATAGAATCGACATCCTGAACGACACTCGCAAGACGCTCAAGTCCCATACCGGTATCAATGTTCTTCTGCTGTAACTCTTCGTAATTACCATTGCCATCATTTTCAAACTGTGTAAATACATTGTTCCAAATTTCCATGTATCTGTCGCAGTCACATCCTACCGTACAGTCAGGTTTGCCACATCCATACTTTTCCCCTCTGTCATAATAGATTTCTGAACATGGACCACAAGGACCTGCACCATGCTCCCAGAAATTGTCTTCCTTTCCAAATCTAAAAATTCTTTCAGCCGGAATTCCCATCTCTTTATTCCAGATATCGAAGGCTTCATCATCATTTTCATATACTGACGGATATAAACGGTCAGCCGACAGCCCTACTACTTCTGTCAAAAATTCCCATGACCAGTGAATAGCTTCTGTCTTGAAATAATCTCCAAATGAGAAGTTTCCAAGCATTTCAAAGAATGTACCATGGCGGGCAGTCTTACCGATATTTTCAATATCACCTGTTCTGATACATTTCTGACATGTTGTCACACGTCTTCTTGGTGGTATCTCCTGTCCGGTAAAGTAAGGCTTCAAAGGTGCCATACCGGAATTGATTAATAATAAACTGTTATCGTTGTGTGGAACTAAAGAAAAACTTTTCATCTTTAGGTGGTCTTTGCTCTCAAAGAATTCAAGAAACATTCTTCTTAGTTCGTTTACTCCATATTTTTCCATTGTTTCCTCCATGAAAATCGCATTTTAATTTCAATATGAATTTTAAAATTCCTTTTTAATAAATCTAGAATTTTTTACTGTAAATGCTTTTAATTTTCAGCAGCATTTATTGTGGCTGCTTTGACATCTTTTTTCTTTCTGAGTTTTGCTCCACAGAAACATCCGGCAACGATACATACAGTTGTCGCCAAAAACATGCATACATAATAAATAATCGCAGTTGTTAAGCTCAAATCTATTACCTCCTTTGACAGGTATTGTTTAATTTAGTATTTCTATTTCAAATAATGCAACTTTTATAATAGCATATTTTTTTATTGTATTCAAGATTAAATCACATCACGATTTACCTTTGAATATACACATCCACAATAATCTTGTCTGTATAAATCATATATTTTAGATAATTCTACTGACCTCTTATACCCATTTTTCTTTTTAAAATCTGAATATAAATATGGTATATCATATTCCTCTGACAATCTTCTTCCGATTTCATTTAACTTATCTGCATTTTTTAAGGGACTGATAGATAAGGTTGTGGTAAAATAGTCAAAGTTTCCTTCTTTGGCATACTTTGCCGCTTCCTTAAGACGCAATTCATAGCACTTAAAACAACGTTCACCGCCTTCCGGTTCCTGTTCGTGTCCTTTAGCAATCTCATAGAATTTTTCCGGCTCATATTCCGTACCAATCAAAGAAATTTTATTTTTTGCGGGAAGATTTTCAATCAGTCTTTTCAGTTCGTCTGTTCTGTATTCATATTCTTCCTTTGGAAAAATATTGGGGTTATAATAAAGTACAGTTATTTTAAAATATTCGGAAAGATATTCCAGTACATAACTGCTGCAAGGAGCGCAACAACTGTGCAACAACAGTGTCGGAATTTTATCTTCTTTGGTAAGTTTTTGAATTTCTTCATCTAATAATTTCTGATAATTTATTTTATTCATTTTAAAAACCTCATTCATTGCCACTGTGTTAATTCTACAAACAGTAACAAGTCCTCGTCCTTTCTATTATTGCAATAAAATTTAGAGATGAACAATTTGAAAATAAAGTTTACCAACTTGCTCATCTCTATCAATATGCTTTTTAATAAAATTTAAAATTAAATAATTCTGATAAAACTAACTAAAAATATTTCTTACTTCCCCAAAGATTACTCCTTTTTAAATCAAGATATTCATCATAGGCACGCTCTAAAATCTGTTTTTCATTTGCAAATTTCAACAGATGATAGGCCTCATAATATTTGTAATATCCCGAATCCAAAAAGTATTCCTCACGTTGTGGCTTACTGTAGTAACTGTCCGCCATCATCAGATACCAGTGAACGCTTTTATCGACAACATCCTGTTGTGTCGTAAAAGAATACTGACTTTTTCCAATATACTTAATAATTGATGCTGTAACACCGGTTTCTTCACGAACTTCTCTCAAGGCAGTTTCCTTGTATTCTTCACCTTCCTCTACAGTTCCCTTTGGCAATACCCAGCCTTCATACTTATTCTTGTAGTTCTTGTATAAAACTAATATTTTGCCACGAAATATAACCACACCGCCACAGCTCGTTGCCTCTATCATTGCAATTCCTCCTGTATAATTGGTGTGTCATCTAAGACTGATTATAGTATACATCAATAACAAAATATGTGCAACCAAAAATATATAAAATCGATTCATATTCATCATTACCAGATACGTGTGCTGCCGCACTAATTATATCTGCTGTAATATATGGCAGGCTATGAAGATGTCTACGAAAAATACGTATCAAAGACAGCTTTTGCAACAGGAACTGCAGGGATTGTACCATCAGGCATATCTTCCATCACAACACAGACAGCAATTTTTTTATCAGCGTTTTGTGCAAATCCCATAAACAGAGAATTTGTATGTGAACCATCTTCAATCTGTGCCGTTCCTGTTTTGCCATATGCATCATACAAGTCACTTTGCAGTTTTTGTGCAGTTCCATAATTGACAACACCCTCTAAGAATTTTTTTAAAATATCAACCTCATTTTGACTGAATAAAGTTCCATATTCTTCAGGCGAATAAGTCTTCATCACTGTTTCATAATGATTTTCAATACTTGTAATAACATATGGCTGATATAATATTCCATTATTAGCAATAGCTGAGGCAATCAGTACAAGATGCAGTGGTGTTATGAGCGTTTTCCCCTGCCCTATTGAAGTTTGCATTGTCTCAAATGTTGATGAACTTGCATTTAGCGAAAATTCACTTGCCTTATAAGGATAATTGATTGGTAAATCCGTATTAAACAATAGTTTTTCACAAGTATTTTTAAATTTTCTTTTATCAAGATTAAGACCAAGATTGACAAATGAACTGTTACAAGAATAGGCAAATGAGTCATAAATATCCTCTTCACCATGCACTCTTCCATTGGCACATTTGATATTATATTCATCAATAGAGATGCTTCCCGAACACTCATAAGAATAATTCTCATAATCCGGATGCTCCTTTATATATTCATACAAAGTAAACAATTTGAATGTTGAACCCGGAGTATAAAGACCACTTGTTGTTCTATTTAACAAATTTGAATTACTGTCATCAGAAATAATATCGATGTAACTGTCAGCAATAATATTCGGATCAAAATCTGGCTTAGAAACCATCGCAAGAATCTTTCCGGTAGCCGGTTCAATCGCAATCACAGCCCCTTTGTTATCACCCAATGCATTGTATGCCGATTTTGTCAATTCTACATCAAGAGAAGTCACTACATTATCTCCTATGTGTTTTTCTCCGTTTAAATCTTCTTTAATAATATCCGTTATAGGAGCATTTGATGTGAGAAGTTTATAGTTACCAAGCAGCTCCACACCTGTCTGACCATGCGTGGAATATCCGACAGAATGTGCAAATAACGAGCCAAATGGATAATTTCTTGTTTCTGTGCCATCATCATTTGTAATTGTTTCAGCCAATACAGTTCCATCGTTTGCAAGGATATTCCCTCTTATTACAGACTGGCTTAAGATTTCTTCCCTTTTATTATAAGAGTTATTTATCACCTCATCACTTTCTTTGATTTGAAAATGAATATAATAACCAATCATTCCAAGAAAAATCAAAAGAAAAATATATGTTATATTCATAATCTGGAGGTTGGAAGAATTTTTCCTTACTTTTTTCTTCTTTTTACTGTCTTTTTCTTTGCTGTTTTTACTTTTGTTTCCAGCCATTTTGCCTTTTTCAGTGTCTATATTTTCTAATTCCACATTTTCAGTTTTACATTTTTCGCTTTTTGTATTTGATTTATCAGGATTTTTTCTCATAAACATTTCCTTTCGTGGAAGTTTGATATTATCATCTCAAATTGATTTTCATCGGTTTAGTATTTTACTTCTTACTACGCTAAAATATATTTTGATTAGTTTAACGCCTTTTATTTTTATCTCGTGTATAGTTTGCTGCTATCAAATCAATATTTTTTTCTTCAGAATATTCCACGTTTGTGGCAGTCATTTCTTTTGTTATCACTTCCTGCACATCAATTCCGGCAGTAACTGCAAGGTTATGTGCTACTTCTGTCTGTTCTGCTTCCATGCGCAATTTTTCTTCATCTTCGGAATAAATAACATACAATCCCTGTAATATAGCAAACACAATCATTGTACACAAAACAGAACTTCCACCATAGCTTACCAAAGGAAGCGTAACACCGGTAGATGGAATAAATTTAAGAGCACCGCCGATTGTGAGAATAGTCTGGACAGCATAGGATATAGACATTCCAAGTCCCACAAGTTTATAAAACATTTTTTTCTGTCTTAATGCACTTTTGATAAAATACAAAAAACAGGATATACATAAAAATATAAGACATATTCCGAAAAATCCACCAAACTCCTCTACAATGGCAGAAAACATAAAGTCCTGCTCTACTAACGGAATTGATTTTGGAGCTCCCTTATACAGTCCCAGTCCTAAAAAACCTCCTGTACCTATTGCAAAAAGAGACTGTGAAACCTGATATCCTGCACCATCGATGACAGCCCATGGATTACGATATGCTGTCACTCTAACACGTACATGTGGAAATATTTTGTAACTCACAAGAGCAGCAATAACGCCTCCTGCCATCCCGGCAAACATATATCTGACTTTTCCGGTTGCCACATATACCATTACCACATATACGATAAAGAATATGAGTGCGCTTCCCAAATCCTTTGATAAAACAAGAATGATAACATGCACCCCGGCAAATATAGCAGAAATTAGGATATGACGGAAATTAATATTTTTACTCAAAAATGCCGCAAGGAAAAACACGTATAATATCTTTACAAATTCAGAAGGCTGAAATGCAAACCCGGCAACCGATATAGATAAATTAGCACCTTTTGTTGTCTGACCAAGGATTAGTACACCAAGTAAAAATGCTATTCCGGTAAAACAGTACAAATACGTAAGGTCTGGCAGTCTTCGGAATCGTTTGACAATAAAAGTGACAAAAAAGGATAATATGACAGATACACTTACAATTGCAAACTGCTTGATTGCCATATTATAATAAAGTCTTGTCAGCATAATAAAACTGATACACAACAACATACACATATTATTTATAAGTCCCCTGCTATAGTTGTCTTCGTATAAGACATCATATATTTTTCTAAATACGATAAACATTACAATCTGTGCACCATAAAATAAGATAATGGTATTGTCGTGTATATTCATAAAAATTACTATATAAGCAATGAGGTGAAAAAGAAAAATCATCACTGTCTGAAGAGATAATGCTTTCGGGTGCGTTTTCCTGTTTCTGTCTCTCATGATAATAAAACTGAAAAGGACAAAAAATGACATGATAATGACAAATAAATATTTAGAAATACCTATAAATAAATCTTGCATTATTTTTCCTCCTTCTAAACTGTATATAGACAGATATTCTTACTCTACTCCTCTGTTAAAGTGACCTCTTGTAAATTCAAAATTTTCATCGGAATACTGATTATAATAAAATATTTTAATGCATTTTTCAATAATATCCACAGAATTTTCATATTCTTCAAGAGTCAGATTGATTCTATAATTTTTTGTATGAATTTTGGTAACCTTATCAATTGCTCCTATAAGAGAGAGAGGGACACTGTTATAAATAATATTGTAGCAAAAATTACAGCAGCTTAATGATGGGAAAATTGTTGATTTTCTGTCTTTTAATTTGGTTATACTATTTTTTCCCTGTTCACATTTATCAAAATTTTTGTTGACACAGCCGGCAGTTATCATCAGTGGCACCCTTCCGTATATGACTAATTCATCCCTGGTGTCAGCCAATTTCTTTAATTCATTAAAATTAAGTTCATACGGCAATGTTACCATTTCAGCACCAAGATGATAAAAAAATTCTTTAGAATATCGGTTGAATGAATATAGGGAATTATCTATTCTGAAATTGTGATAATTATGCTCCAATATTATTCCGAGTTCATCAATATTTCTTATGATTAATACCGGCATATCCGTATTAAATCTGTCTGTAAGAAGTTTCAATTTTTGCATCAGATTTGAAATATATTTTTTAGCGTGTTCCCTGTAAATAAATGGAAGCAGAATCAATCCTTTTTTATGGTTTGCATTAATTTTATCGATTGCTGTGATACATTCATCTACAGTTAAAATATCTGTTGAAACATAGATTTCATTTATTTCCGGTACTTTCAGTACACATTCCAACTGTTTTTTTGTGTTAATCTGACATGAAATATTTATTTTATGATCATATATGTTATTATTGCAGCAGTTAACATCTATATTTTGTATGAGATTCATACTGTTATTATCTTTATTGATATTATCGTTATCTGTTTGACTGTTATTATCACCACTAATAATATTTTCATTAATCGCTATTGTTCTTCTATATTTTTTTAAAAAAGTTTTTTCATATGTTTCGATAGCCTCACGTCTCAATTCATTTAAATGAGAAATAGGTACAAAAATATTGTCATCCATGATGATATTGATATCATCAAACTTCCAAAAGCTATCTCCTGTTTTGTTAATCTGCTTATATATATTTGATGCATCAATTGGTCTTTTTAATGCTTGTCCTACATTTTCTCCCGTTACAGAGATACATATTCTATCATCAACATTTTCCGAACCAGATTTTGAAAAAATCTCAAGTTTCATAGGCTTGCCAATTTCTAATGTGATTTTTGCACCTGCTTTTTGTTTCGCTATTTTTCCACAGTATTTTTCATGAACTTCTGCAATAAATTTTTCATTGTCACTTTTGTATGCAGGTTTCTGGAAGGAAATCATGTTTTTTGAATTATGACACTTGTAATATCCCGTAACAGAGCCACTTCTGGTGTATAATTCCGATAGATTTCTCACATCATTTTTGTCTAATTGATAATATTCCATGCCTTTCTCATGATATAAATCAAGATATTTTCTGTATATTGAAACCACACCGGC
Organism: uncultured Lachnospiraceae bacterium; assembly: GCA_902786365.1. Classification (GTDB taxonomy): domain Bacteria; phylum Bacillota; class Clostridia; order Lachnospirales; family Lachnospiraceae; genus Bovifimicola. Next base: position 132,676 of record CADACD010000005.1, read on the forward strand.
AGCATATTCAGGACTTTTCATTCTTCCTTCGATTTTTAGGGAATAAACACCACTATCAATGATTTCAGGAAGGATTTCAAGTGTATTCATATCTTTTAAACTTAGAGCATACAGATTATTTTTATCATTCAGCTTTTTTCTATTTTTATAAACTTCATATGGCTGTCTGCAAGGACCGGCACAACGCCCTCTGTTTCCACTTCTTCCACCAATTATACTGCTAAATAGGCACATTCCGGAATAACTGTAACACATTGCGCCATGAATGAAACTTTCTATTTCAATATCAACATGATCATGAATATCTTTTAGTTCTGATAAAGATAATTCTCTGGCAGTTACAATTCTGGATGCCCCCATCTGTTTTAAAAGCGATGCCCCATCTGCTCCTGTAATTGTCATCTGGGTGCTTGCGTGAATGTCAAGATTACTAAAATTTTCTTTGATAAAATTGAAAACGCCTATATCCTGAACAATCACAGCGTCAAGTCCCTGTTCATACAGTGGCAGAAGATAGTGATAAAGTTTATCTTCTATTTCGCTGTTTTTAAGAAGAGTATTTACTGTTAGGTATAACTTTTTGTCATGCAGATGAACATAATCAATTGCCCTTAAAAGTTCATTGTTGTCCGGATTTTCTGCGTATGCCCTCGCTCCAAATAATTGACCGCCTATATATACTGCATCAGCACCTGCATTGATTCCTGCGTATAATGTTTCTATCGAACCCGCAGGTGATAAAATCTCGTTTTTTATTGTATTTCTTGTCATTGTGTCTCCATTTCTATAGGATTATCAAAAAAATATATAAGCCGGAACATAATGCAAAGCATAAAATGTCCGGCTATGTAAATTAAAATATTGTCATACATCACAAACTTAATTATCCCCAAGAGAACTTAAAATTTTTTGAACTTCATTAACCGGTTTGTCCTGTTTATCTGAAGAATGTTTAATCTGTGAAAACTTTGAAGAATTACGCTTTGTTACTTTTGCTGATTCTTTTTGGTGATTTTCTTTCATCTCCGATATTCTGGTTTCAAGCTTTATGATTTCTTTTTGGGCATCATTAAGACGATTTTTTAATTCTTCCTGTTCTTTTTCATTAGTCTCTAACTTAATTTGTACTGCAATAAGCTCATGTTTAATGTCATATAATTCTTTTTCTTTTATCTCAAGCTCTCCCTCAAGGGTATCTGCCTGTTTTTTTGCTTTAAAGAAGTCATCTGCAATATTAAGGTTCAAAAGGGCTCGTTGGACATCAATGTTCTGACGTCTGTATACTTCATCTTCCTTAAATTCGCTAATTTTATTATTGATATAAGAAGCAACTTTCTGAAGATATTCTTCACTTTCGTATCCGCTTAATGTAAAAATCTTGCCATCTATGATAACTTCAGTATTGTTTTTTGAAGACATTTTATTCTCCCTTCGCCTTTACATAGTCTTATTAAATCTGAATCAGAAAATATTTTTTAGATGATTAAAACATACCTGACACTTTTATATCAATTATAACTTATATAAAATAAATTACAAGTAAAATTTGTGAATGTTCTAATGGAGCCAGTTACAGTTACTATTCACAGGCAAAATACCAAGATGTCTATAAGCTTCCTCTGTCACTACACGCCCGCGAGGAGTTCTATTGATAAGTCCATTCTTTAGCAGATAAGGTTCATAAACATCTTCTAAAGTGCCTGCATCTTCACCAATAGAGGCAGCAAGAGTATCAAGACCAACAGGACCACCCGCAAATTTTTCAATAATTGTGACAAGAATATTTCTGTCTGCATTGTCTAGCCCTATTTTATCAACCTCTAGCAAATCAAGCGCATAATTTGCTACATCAATGTTAATTACACCATCATATTTTACATCTGCAAAATCTCTTACTCTTTTTAGAAGTCTGTTGGCAAGTCTCGGTGTTCCCCTAGAACGTCTTGCAAGCTCTGCAGCGCCTTCATCATCTATCTGAACACCTAATACACTCGCCGAACGCTTGATGATGGATTCAAGCTCTTTTGGTGTATAAAATTCAAGCTTACTGATAAGACCAAATCTGTCTCTTAAAGGTGCTGAGAGCATACCGGCTCTTGTGGTGGCACCTACTAAAGTAAATTTTGGCAAATCAATTCTAATAGAACGTGCAGAGGCACCTTTTCCAATCATAATATCTATGGCGAAATCTTCCATAGCAGGATATAAAACCTCTTCTACCTGCCGGTTTAACCTGTGTATCTCGTCAATAAAAAGAACATCACCTTCACCTAAGTTATTTAAAATTGCAGCAATATCACCCGGCTTTTCAATGGCAGGACCGGATGTTATCTTTAAATTGACTCCCAATTCATTGGCTATAATGCCGGAAAGTGTCGTCTTTCCAAGACCCGGAGGTCCATAAAATAATGTGTGATCAAGAGGTTCGCCACGCATTTTTGCAGCATTGATAAATATCTTCAAATTTTCTTTTGCTTTTTCCTGACCGATGTAATCTTTCAAAAGCTTTGGTCGTAAATTATTTTCAAAGGTGATTTCCTCTGTCTTTAATTCTGTATTAATAATTCTTTTTTTATTGTCCGGCATTTTTATATCTCCTGATTGATGTAAAATTCGTTGTAATAATATATAAGCCTATCACATCATTTCTTTCAACGCAAGCTTAATGATAGTGCTAACATCAAGCTCTTTACCCACAGTCACTTTTTTGACTGCCCCCAAAGATTCTGATGGTGAATAGCCAAGTGCCACAAGTGCATCAACTGCATCTTTCTTAGCAGAATTATCCTGTGTTTCGTTTGTATTATCTAAGAGAATGTTATCATTTGAAGAATAAACATCACCCAGATTAATCTTATCTTTCAACTCAAGAATGAGCTTTGATGCCGTTTTTGCACCTATTCCCGGAGATTTTGCAATTGCCTTTGCATCATCTGATAAAATGGCAAGTTTTAAGTTGTCTACAGTAAGTGTTGATAAAATAGCAAGTGCTCCCTTTGGACCTATCCCACTCACAGTAATCATTTTTTTAAATATCTCAAGTTCTTCTTTTGAGTGAAATCCAAATAGGCTGATTGAATCTTCCTTGACACTCATATATGTAAACAGTTTTACTTCTGTACCTGTTCTGCCAACCATCGCAGTATAGTTGGCAGGAACAAATACATTGTAACCGATATTATTGTTTTCTATGACGACTTTATCAACATCTATATCAACAATTGTCCCTTTAATAAAAGATATCACTTTTGTTTCCTCCATGGTTTTGCTTGTACTTTTCCATCCGATTTAGTAAAGTCATTTTCTGTTTTCACTTCATATCCTAATTCCACTACTAATTTAAACACAATCAGGCTGTCACTGTCAACCTCTGTTTCTGTTTATTTTGTCGATGTAAAATTAACTTGTACATTCCGAAAAAGCGTCTTTTATCTACTTATACTTTTCTATCATAAAATGTTTCTATAAACTCTGCATCCATTTTCTCTTTCTGAAAACCACAAATGAAATCACCAATCGGACAACTTCTTCAAGTGAAAGTATAAAGTATACATAGGCAATAGGCAGTTCAAAAACAAATGCGCTTAAACATCCCAATGGGACTCCAAATCCCCATGTACCGATGATATCGATTACCATAATGATTCTTGTCTTTCCGCCACTTCTAAGAATCCCGCCTCCTAAAATCATGTTAAGTACCTTTACCGGAGAAACAATAGCAAACACAAAAAGCAATTGCTCTGCCACTGCTTTCACTTCATCTGACACCTGATAGATATCGACATAAAACGGCTTTAGTATAATCAATAATATAGAAAGTACGATAGAACCGGCCAATCCATAAGCGACTAATCTTTTTGACTGCTGATATGCCTTATCATAATCTTTACTGCCAAGCAGTTTTCCAATCAGTATACCTGCTGCCTGTGCCAATCCACTTAATGCACCTATCATCAATCCCTGAATGGGGTTAGTAAGCGTCATCGCCGCACAGTTATCCGTTCCAAGATGTCCATAGATTGCCGCATATACATTCTCACCCAGACTCCAAAGAAACTCAGTTATCAAAATTGGAAATAAAATAAAAATATATTGTTTTCCACTCATTTTCTCTAGATGGACAGAAAAATGAAATTTCCTCTTTTTCAAGCGATAAATATAAAAGAATCCTGACAAAATCAAGATGAAATTTATACATCCTGCAATAACAGTTGCAATTGCAGCACCCGTCACCTCCATTCTTGAAAAACCACATTTTCCGAAAATCAGCAGATAATTCAGTCCTGTATTAAAAACAGCAGCAATGATTGTTGCCAGTAAAGGTATGCCTGCTTTTTCCATACATCTAAGCATAGTCGATATACAAGTTGTTCCTGCAATAGGAATGAAAGAGATGGCAACAATTCTTAAATAATTTGCTGCTACTCTTATCGTTTGTTCATCTGTGCTGTAAATTCTCATAATTTTATCAGGAACCAAAAAACATACCATTGAAAAGAATAAAGCAATTAAAGCAGCAATCAGTAAATTTAAGGCCAGACTTTTATCCGCCTCATCTCTCTGCCCGGAACCGATATACTGAGAAATCATAATTCCAGTAACAGCACCTACAGCAGCTACAACTACAGAAAATATCGACGAAAACTTTCCGGCAAGACCAATTGCTGCAATGTTGATTCTTCCCAGCTGCCCTATCATAATCTGGTCAACAATACTAAATGATGACTGTAACATACACTGCAATGCCACTGGTATTGCAACAACACAGACTTCCTTTAAAAAATTATTTTCCGGTTTTGATTTTCTTAAATCGCTCATACAAACCACCTTTTCTTGAAATACTCAATTAATGAAATGATGAATTTTCTTAATATCAAATTGGAATTTGGTATCAAGATGATCTCACACTTTAATTTTTTATATTAAAAAATTATATTGAAAAAGTGTTGTATTCACAAGAGGTTAAACGCATAACCTATTCCAAAATTAATCAGCCTGTTTTGTACATTTTGCCGTACTTTCCCTTTCTATCAGTTCGACAGGAAGGATGATGCTTTTTTCAGTTTCTTTATGTTGTTTGAGCTTTTGAAGTATGGACAAGGCTTTTATTGCCCTTAGTTCACAATTCTGTCTTATGGATGTAAGGCTTGGCACAATCTGTCTGCATAATGGTGTATCATCAAAACCGACAATTGATATATCCTGTGGAACTTTGATGCTGTTTTCCATCAGAAATTGCATTATATCTATGGCATAGTAATCAGACACTGCAAAAATGGCAGTATATTCCTTGATTTTATCAAGCATTGTTTGGTAGAGAAGGTGTCTTTTTTCATACTGCATCGGAATCAGCATAAAATCTGCATTTGCTCCATTTTCACGAACCCCTGCCTCAAATCCCTCATATCGTTCTAAATCCATACATATCTGATTGTCAGAAATACAGAGTAAATTTTGATGACCGAGATTCGTCAGAAATGTTCCTGCCTGATAACCACCATCATAATTGTCAATTACTATATTACATATTCTTGCTGGTTCTTTTTGTGAGTCTGTAATAACTTTCTTCCTTGTATTTTCCATAAACCCATCATAAATAACAAATGGAATACGCATAGATTCACGCAGTTTTTGATAATCCTGTTCGCAAAATCCAATCAAAACCATTCCTGTCATATTCCACATAGATGAAAATGTTATAATTTCACGATACTCGGTTGTGGTCTTTATCATCATAAAATGTCCTGATTTTTCAATTTCAACAGATAAATGGTTGAGAGCTGATGAAATAAATGGGTCTTCTAACACATGCCCCTCGTATTTTTCATGATTATGAATCACGACCCCAATAATTCTTGAATCATTTCTGGCAAGCAGAATGCCCGCCATGCTTGGAATATATTCGCGTTCCTCTAAAAGCTGTTGGACTCTCTTTATGGTTTCATCCGAAATTTTCTTTGTCTTTCCATGAATCACATTGGAAACTGTTGCAGTACTAAGACCAAGCTCATCAGCAATATCACAGATTCTAACACGCTTATTTTCTTTTATATATTTTTCACTGTTACGCATTTTATTTTTGTCATTATCAATTTTATCTTTGTTATTATCATTCATGGATTACCTTACCTTCGATTATTATTTTTTATGCACTGATTTCATACGCTACTATCTTCTTATGTATAAGCATAGCAAATCTGCCTATTTCATTTACATAAATGTAAATAGTAGTTTGACTGTAACTTTCACTTCACTTTTCATAAGATTTATTTTATCATAGAGGTATGCCTAATTCAACATTGAATAGATGGCAAAATGATATGTATAAGACGACAAAAAAGCCATTGCTATGACATTATCAAGAATACGTAAAAATTAAGAAACATTTGATGAATGAAGGATATATAAGATGGATAGTAGAAAAAAGAGCAAAATAAAAAGAATTAAAAAAGGAATAAATAAAAAAGAGATAACTAAAAAAATGAATATTATTTTAAAAAAACAAAATAAAAAATACTTTAGATTGAAAGCATTGTGCCTGTTTTTCATTCTTTCTTCTACTCTGTTTTCCGGCTGTGCAGGGAAAAATGCAATTGCCAAAAAACGGACGGGAATTTATTTTGATACGGTAATCACAATCACTTTGTATGGGAATGATGAAAAATATTTTGACAAATGTTTTGAATTATGTGACCAATACGAAAAAATGTTTAGCACTACCGTTTCTGAAAGTGAAATTGCATGTATTAATCAAAATTCAAAAAATGGAATATATACCACTGTTTCCGATGAGACAATTGAGCTTTTGAAGCTTGGACTAAAGTATTCAGAACTGTCTGACGGCAGATTTGATATTACCATCGGCAGGCTGACATCATTATGGAATTTTAGCGGGCAGTCGCCAGAAAACTGTATTCCATCATCTAAAGAACTATCAGAGAGCATCAAAGATATAGGATATGACCAAATTAACATTACCGGAAATAAAGTTTTGATTACTAATCCTAATGTATCAATTGATCTTGGAGGAATTGCAAAAGGATTGATAGCAGATAAATTAAAAGAATATCTGACTGCACATAATGTAAAAAAGGGAATTATCAATCTTGGAGGAAATGTGCTTTTAATCGGTTCCAAACCGGATGGTTCAAATTTTAATATCGGAATCCAAAAACCTTTTGCAACTGATGGCAAGATGATTGCGATTGTCAATACAAGTGATAAATCAATTGTGACATCAGGTGTGTATGAAAGATATTTTTATCAGGATGATATACTTTATCATCATATTTTGGACGTCAGTACGGGATATCCCGTCTCAAATGATCTGCTTTCTGTAACTGTTATTTCAGACAATTCGGTGGATGGAGACGGACTTAGTACAACCGCTTTTATACTTGGACTTGATGATGGGATGGAGATGATAGAGTCTATTGGGAATGTAGAGGCAGTTTTTGTTGATAAGAATAATCAGATTTTTCTTACTTCCGGGCTTGGGATGAGTGATAATGTGATTTATATCGATAAGAACTAATGAGGTGTAATAGTTTTTACAAATGGTTCTTTGAACTCAATAGTTGCCAACTTATGACAAGAAAAACGATATGTTATGGCTAGTAACATACCGTTTTATGAAACAAACAAAGTGTGTGGAAAATGAAAATATATAAATTTTAATTTCTATGTTATAATCTTAAACAATAAAATTGAATAAACCATGTGAAAATTATTAATCTTTGGCTAATAGTTTTTGAACAATTTATGAATGCTGAAATGTATATATTATGAACGGGATATGATAAGAATCCTTTATAAAATAACCTTAACCGGACATTTTTCTTTACATTTGCCACAATTTATACATTTTTCATAATTGATATGTGCAATATTATTCTCAACCTCAATCGCATCAAATTCACACACGCGTGCACACATTTTGCAGCCAATACAACCTGCCTGGCAAACTGCTTTGACATCTTTTCCAAAATCATTTGAGTTACATGCCACAAAATGTTTATTGTCATATGGAACAAGTTCAATCAGTTTCTTCGGACATTCCTTTACACATTTTCCACACGCAACACATTTTTCCCTGTCAACTACAGCGATTCCATTTTCCACACGTATCGCATCGAACTCACATACATTGACACATGAGCCAAAACCAAGGCATCCGTAAGTACACGATTTCTGTCCGCCACCTGTTGATAATGCGGCCTGGCTACAATCCGGTGTTCCGATATAATTGAATCTGTCACCAGCTTTATCGCATGTTCCGCTACACTTCACAAATGCCACATTTTTGACAACATCTACTTCAGTTCCCATGATTTTGGCAATTTTATTTGCAACAGCTGCACCACCGACAGGACATGCATTCGGTGCTGCCTCACCGTTTGCGATTGCTTTTGCAAGACCATCACATCCGGCATATCCGCATCCACCGCAGTTGTTCCCCGGAAGACACTCACGTACGGATATTTCTTTTTCGTCTACTTCCACTTCGAATGCCTTTCCGGCAAATCCGAGTAAAAGTCCTATGATTAAACCTGTACCCCCTACAAGAGCTGTGGCGATAATGATTCCAGTCATACTCATATCTGATTTCCTTTCCTTCTAAATAAGCTATTATACAATAAAAATATATTCTGTTTTCTACAAATATAATTTTTGATTGTTTTTATAATAACAAGTAATCGGTTACAAATAACACATTTATCTGAATTTCGAATTTTGCAGTGACAGTTCCGGTAATGTCCGTGAACAACAGCAATTTATAGAAGTCCCGAAAATCCTGAAAATGCGATTGCCATCAATCCGGCAGTGACAAGGACAATAGGCGTTCCTTTTAGTGCAGGAGAAATATCATTGTATTCATTCCGCTCCCTGATTCCTGCCATAATCACTATTGAAATCGTAAAACCAATGGCAGTTCCAAGACCATTTACAACACTTTCAAGTATACCGTAACTATTTTGTACATTTAATAATGCCACACCCAATACGGCACAGTTTGTTGTGATAAGAGGAAGATACACACCAAGTGCTTCATATAATGAAGGACTCATTTTTTTTAAAACCATCTCAACAAACTGTACTAAAGCTGCGATGACAAGAATAAATACAATTGTATTTAAATATGTCATTTCAGTAGGTACTAAAATAAATTTATAAATGATACTGGTAAGCAGTGATGAGATGGTGATAACGAATATAACAGCCATTCCCATTCCGGCAGCAGTCTTGACTTTTTTTGAAACACCGAGAAAAGGACACAGTCCCAAAAACTGACTTAAGACAACATTGTTGACCAAAGCAGCACCTATTGCGATTAAAATTAATTCTTTCATGCTATGCCTCCTCCTTGTTATCTTTATTAGTATTTTTATCAGTACTGTCATCAGTATTTTTTACGGAAATCTGCTTAGTACTTTCGTCAAAATTCTTTCCTCTTTCCTCACATTGGTTCCTGCAGGCTGAACAGTCTGCTACACATTTTAATTCTTTTGGCTCCTTACCTTTTGAAAGCCTGATTGTATTCTGAACAGCAACCAAAACAGCAAGCACGAAAAATGCTCCCGGAGCAAGGCCTATAATCTTGATACAATATTCATCAGGTATAATTCTGTGAGATAAAACAGTTCCTGAACCTACCAGCTCCCTGAAAAATCCAAGACAGGATAGACCGAATGTAAATCCAAGTCCCATGCCGATTCCATCAAATATAGATGGCAAAACAGGATTCTTAGATGCATACGCTTCTGCTCTTCCTAAAATAATACAGTTAACCACTATCAGCGGAATATAAATTCCAAGTGATGCATTGAGTGAAGGCAGATATGCCTCTAACATGAACTGTACAATTGTAACAAAACTTGCCACAATCACAATAAATGCCGGCATACGTACTTTATCAGGAATCACCTTTCTAAGTAATGAAATAATGGCGTTTGAGGCTGTAAGTACAACCATCGTTGTCATACCCATTCCAAAACCATTTTGCAATGATGATGTTACAGCAAGAGTCGGACACATACCAAGCATCATGACAAATGTTGGATTCTCCTTAATAAGACCGTTATAGAGACGTTCAGTACATTTATTCATCCGATTCTCCTCCTTTCTTCTCACCAGCATTGTCGTTTTCTTCTGTTTCTGAATCATTGATATTATTTGATTTTATGTTATCCGTAGATTTATCCTCATTTTTTTCATCATTTGAATTTGCTTCATCTTTTGAACTGATGTACTGAAACGCTAATATGCCTGTATTAACACCATTTGTCACAGCATTCGTTGTAACCGTTGCACCACTGATGGCATCAATCTGATTGTCAGCGTTTTTTTCTGATTTCACATATTCTATCATTTCAGCTTTCATACCGGCAAATTGATTTTTAAATTTTGCCTCATCCGCTTTCATACCTACACCTGCTGTCTCTGCAAGTGTCAGAAATGAGATCCCATTGATAGTCCCATCATTTTGTATTCCAAGCGTAAATTTGATTTCACCGCCATAGCCTTCTTTGTCTGTCACAGTGATGACATACCCGAGAGTTTCACCGGACTCATTATTAGCAGATACGATTTCATTAATATATGCTACTGTCTTTTTATATCCGTTTTCTTCAAGGAACTTGGAAAGGCCGTCTTTATCATACTGTATTTCTTCAAATTTTGAGGCATCCCTAAATACTTTAGCATATGCTTCATTCTTTGATTTTTCTTCCTGTTTTTTTCTTGGTTCTTTTGTTATCTCATATACAGTACCAAGCAGAACACCGGCAATTAATGTGATGATACACAATTTAACAGAATTAAGAATGATTTCTTTCATGATTTGCCTCCTTTCCGAAGGACTTTGGAATTGTAATCTTTTCAATTAACGGAACTAAAAGATTACAGAAAACGATTGCATAGGAAACACCTTCAGGTGCAGCAGTTGATGTTGCAAGCATTCTAAAACAGCCTGTGAGCAGTCCTAGGCAGATTCCAAAAACAATCTTTCCATTTGGCGTAATAGGCGATGTCACATAGTCAGTTGCCATAAACCATGCTCCAAGCATTAGTCCGCCTCCGCAAAGCTGTCCTGCAACAAATTCAAAATCAACACCGCCATTTGCTGCCGAATAGATAATGGCAAAAACGATAAATGTTCCAATATAAAATACCGGAATTCTAAAATCAATCATTTTCTTTATCAAAAGATACAGTCCACCTATCAATATGGCAATTGTGGAAGTCTCACCTATAGTTCCGGCTGTTGTACCTATAAACATTCTCAACACATCATAACTTCCACCGTTTTTGATATTATATAATGGTGTTGCTGTTGTCATACCATCTAATGTGAATTTTGTCATCTGACCTGTAAAGGACAATAACAGAAAACATCTTGCACCCAGTGCCGGATTCATAAAGTTCTGTCCAAGCCCTCCAAATATCATTTTGACTACAATAATAGCAAAAACAGCTCCGAGCACTGCAATCCATACGGGAATATCCGGCGGAAGATTTAATGCCAGTAAAAGTCCTGTGACTGCCGAGCTTAAATCACCTATCGTTAGTTTCTTTTTCATAATCAAATCATACACTGCCTCTGATGCGATTGAAGATGCAACGGTTACTAGTATGACAAGTAGTGCACGTGTTCCAAAATTGTACACACCGAATATCGTTGCAGGAATAAGTGCTATCAATACATCAAGCATGATTTTCGAAGTCGTCTGATTGTCCCTGACATGAGGGTTTGACGATACATTTAACAATTCATTCAAAATATAGCATTCCTTTCTCTGTGAAATTATTAATAGTTCTGTTTTGCCATCATTATTTTTTTCTACTTGCCAGTGCCTGTTTTCTCATCGTCTTAATCGCCTGTGTAAGGTTGATTTTGGCTGGACAGACATAAGAGCAGCATCCGCATTCACAGCATTCAAGACCATCATATTTAAGGAAACTCTCCATATCCCCTCTTGCTGAAAATTTCGCAAGTCTTGAAGGGATGACCCTTCCCGGACAGACACTTACACATCTTCCACAGTTGATACAATTTGTCTGTGTAATATCAACTAATGGGTCTTTTATGTAACATAGGATAGCTGATGAAGTCTTTACAACAGGTACATCAAGAGTACTCATTGCCATTCCCATCATCGGACCACCGGAAATAACCTTTTGCGGTTCACTCTTAAATCCACCTGCAGCTTCAATAAGTTCTCTCTGGTTTGTACCAATCGGTACAAGAAAATTCTGTGGGCTGTTGATGGCATCACCTGTAATGGTAATGACTCTTTTAACCAGTGGTTTACCGTATGCCACTGCGTGATAAATACCAAATACTGTATCTACATTATCCACAATGCAGCCTGCGTCAGCAGGAAGCTTTAAAGAATTGATTTTTCTTTTTGTTGTGGCATAAATCAACATTCTTTCAGCACCCTGAGGATATTTGGTGTAGAGCTTGCTCACCTCAATATTTTCTTCGTCTTTAACAAGTTCTTTAATTTTTTTAATAGCATCTGACTTATTATCCTCAATTGCTATGATACCCTTTGCATTGTCAAAAAGCCTTAGCATAATCTTAAGACCGGCTATTAAAACTTCCGGTTCCTCTATCAGTCGTCTGTAATCAGATGTAAGATATGGCTCACATTCAGAACCATTGACAATAATATAGTCAATCTTCTCAGGATTCTTTGGTGACAGCTTAACATTTGTTGGGAAACCCGCACCACCCATACCTACAATTCCGGCTTTCTTGATAAGATTAAGTATCTCTTCTTTACTAAGCTCTTCATATGGTTTCGGCTTTTCATATTCAACTTCATCAAAGTTTCCATCATTTTCAATGATGATACAGTCTGATTTGCTTCCGTTTACCAAAAGTCGCTTTTCAACAGCCTTCACTGTGCCAGACACAGGCGAATGAACATTGGCAGACACAAACCCCGACGCTTCACCAATGAGCTGACCGACAAGAACGGTGTCACCTTTTTTTACTATTGGTTTTGCAGGTGCACCTATATGTTGTGACATTGCAACCGCAACATCACCTTTTGGATTATATTCGGCTATGGGATTGTCTTTTGACAACTCCTTTCCCTCATAGGGATGAATACCTCCTTTAAATGTCAAAATAGACATATTAAACCTCCATTCTGAAGTTATATTATTTTGTGATAAGAAAATTGATTGGAATTTCCTTAAAATATTCAATTTTAATCATTATGAACGTTATAAGTTTAATATATATTTTTAAAAAAAACAACAATTTTGATGAGGTGCCATGTATTTTATTGAGTACCTATGCGTTACAATTTTTTAAAATCCCTTTTCCTTTAAATCTTTTACAAGCTGTACATAAAACTCACGCACATCAAATCCTTTAATATTTTCACGGTTTAAATCTATCATATCACCATGTGAAATACCACGTTTCCCTTCAATTTCCAAAAACTGATATTGTTCTCCCCATTCAAATGATTGCTCTCCAACAAGACCATCATTTTTTCCATCAAAATATTTGACGAGCAGATAAGATAAATTTAATGGAAATCTGCCACTTGAGGCATGATTTAATTTGCTGCCTACACTCTGATAGAAAATATCCGGAATATCTTTCACAGATTCGTTTCGTTTGGTACATGCGGAGGCTGTAAGGTCAGTAACCGCCTCAATAAAATTCGGATTTTCATCTCCCAATTTTTTCAAAGCACTATTGTACGCATTAGCCACTGCTGTTTGCTGTTTTTCCGGAATTTTGCCCAAAAGATAATCTGCAAACTCACATCCTCTGTGAGGAGTATTGATAGTTGTAAGTGAGGCAACACAATCTTTCAAATCAAATTCAGACAAAGCATATCTACAGTCAAGTCCGCCTTTGGAATGAGCAATAATATTGACTTTTTGACATCCGGTTTCATTGATAATCTGCCTGATTCTATCGTTTAGTTCCCTTGCCGACTCTTTGACAGACAATGCAGACTGGTGATTACCGTAATAGATTGTGGCACCATTTTGTTCAAGTTCATTCGGGATTCTTCCCCAATAGTTAAAGTATCTGAAATCCCTGAAAAAAACACCATGTACCATCAAAATCGGATACTTGGTTTTGCAAATCTGCTCCTCTTTTCTTTTTTCGTTCAGCAATATTTTATCATTTTCAAAAAATGTTTCACTTCTTGTCACCGCAATCATTTTTCCAAGAACAATTAAATGCACAATCGGGATAAGACCACATATTGCGCCAATTGTTCTCCATTTAACACCCAATTGTTTCGAGGAAAGATATACTCTAATCATTCCATTCCAAAAAACAAGTGCATTAACCAGAATTGATATCACAAGATTTTTACCCCATCCAATTGTTTTATTATGTATCAAAATGATTTCATAAATCACTGACGCAGATGCTGAGAGTAAAAAAATAACAAGTAACGAATATCCATATCCCGATTGTTTCAGTTTTTTTGTTTGGTTAAAACTATGATAAATGCTTGGTACAAAATTAAAAAATATAAAAATACAGATGAGAGGGATAAAAAACTTTCCAAAAGTATCATTTGTATTTTTGATTAAATAGCTGTTTGCTATTAAAAAAACAGTGGTGGCTATTAAAAGTTTATATAATAAATCTGTGTATTTTAGTATTTTATGGCTCATTGTAAAATCTCCTTTATTCTTTTCCGAAATCTTTTTTTATACCATAATGATTTGTCTGCGCAACTTCTCATAAGTTACATTATAAACTAATCTGATAATTTCCACAAGTTTTTGATTTGACCTTTTAATTTGTCATAAATATTGTCTTTAAAATTGAAAAGCGATTAATAAATTATGTAAAAAGATTGATAATTTGTTATAATTGACGTATACTTAAAAATATTTGACAAGTGGGCATATATAAAAAATCAAGGTGTTTTTAAAATAATAAACGGATGTGAAAAAATGATTACGGTTACAGATATATTTCATTCAGAGCGGCTATATGATATGGAAAATGAAATCATCAAGAAATACGGCTATAAAAAAGCAGCATATTTTGATATTGAAACAACGGGTTTCAGTTCAAAATCACAGCAGATTTATATGATTGGTGCAGCATATAAAAATGAAGATGGCACATTTACAATGATACAATGGTTTGATGATACCACAAAAGATGAATCAAAAATGTTACTGATGTTTCGTGAATTTTTGAAAGATTTCGATGTTCTGATTCATTTTAACGGAAATACTTTTGATGTTCCTTTTGTGTTGAATCGTGCTTTAAAACATGGAATCCATTTTAATTTCGACAAATTGATTCTGATAGATGTATATAAGGATATTAAAAAATATAAAAATTTCTTTAAAACGCCGGATTTGAAACAAAAGTCTATCGAAGCTTTTTTGGGTGTCTTTCGAGAAGATCAGTATAATGGTGGTCAGCTTATTGAGGTATACAAAGAATTTATCAATCTGAAAGAGAATGATGCGTCAAAAAATAGTCTTTGTTCGCTTCTCATGCTTCACAATCATGATGATATGATGGGACTTGTTAATATTTGTGATATTTATGCCTACACAGATATTTTTGAGGGCAGATTTAAAACGGAAACAATTGCTTTAACCGAGGATAGTCTTATGATAGGTTGTAAGCTTGAATCGGCATTAAAAAATCCTATCTTTGATATGTATAACTATACAATGTGTGGTAAAGGAAGCAAAAAGCGCAGAGCTAATGAAAATATTATTGTTCCACGAAGTGGTTCTGATATTATAAAATATGAGGCTCATGGTAACATGTTCAAAATCCTTATACCTGTTATTGAAATGGAACTAAAATATTTTTATGAAAATTATAAAGACTACTACTATCTTCCTGATGAAGATACGGCAATACATAAATCAGTTGCACAGTTTGTCGATAAAAATCACAGAAAAAAAGCGACAAAGGAAAATTGTTATATTAAAAAATCCGGTAAATTTGTTCCACAGACAGACAATATTTTTCAACCGACTTTTAAAATAAATCATAATGACAACCTGATGTTTTTTGAGGTTAATAATGATATTATCGCACATATAATACAGGATGAAGATACTTATCATCATTTAAGTAAAAAGAACACTTCATGCAGTTTAATGGATACTTATGTTAAAGAACTTTTTTGTGGTATGTATTTATAAAAGACAAAAAAAGACTACCCTGAAATTAAACAGGATAGTCTTTTTCGCATTTTCATGCTTTTATAAACATCATTTTTGATGTTAATAATGATTATTCAGACAAATCGAATTATTTACCAGCCATCTGTCTTTCCTGAGCCTCGATCATCTTCTTAACCATGTAACCACCTACCGAACCATTCTGTGCGGAAGTAAGATTACCGTTATAACCATCTGACAAAGGAACACCAATTTCGTTTGCTACTTCCATTTTAAATCTGTTCATAGCACTTTTTGCTTCTGGTACTGACACCTTGTTTGAACTTGTGTTATTATTCATAATTAACCTCCAATAAATTTGTTCTATTTAGATGTTACAATGATAGTATATGGAGATTAATTCATTATAGACTGGTAATAAATGTATTTTATTTATCTGATTTTATACTACATTATCTGATATATTGGATAATTTTCGAAAATTCCATTCCATGAGATGCCTTGATAAGCACTGTATCATCACCCTGTAAAATACGGTCAAGCTCCGTCAATAATTCTTTCAGTCTGTCAAAATAATATAACTTTTTATCAGATGCATTTTCAAGCAGATAGGTATATGCATTATTCATCAGCTTTCCACACAAAACAATCACATCAACATCTGTCTCTGCCAAATATTTACCGATTGCTTCATGCATTTCTTTCTCATTTTCACCAAGTTCAAACATATCTCCCAAGATTGCCACTTTTCTGCTGTCTGCATAGGAAAGTACATCAATACTTGCTTTCATTGACATAGGATTTGCATTATAGCACCCATTGATAAGTATCACATTATCTTTCTCAACAATATTATTTCTCCCCTCTAAAGGAGCAACCTTTTCGATTCCTCTTTTAATCTCATCATCAGAAAGTCCAAATGCTTTTCCAACACAGAGTGCGGCAAGTGCATTATAAACCATATGGATTCCCGGAATATTGATTTTTACATCAATCACACTGTCATTGTAATGCAGTGAGGCATACACTCCTTTGACACCGTCCGGTTTGATATTGTCTGCGTAAACATTGTCAGATGCACCTGAATTTCCGGATATATGGAAAAATACAGGCTTAATTCCATTGTACTCACTGACTGTCGCAAGTTTATCATCATCACCATTTAAAATGATTTTACCATCTTTTGCAAGTGAATTAAAAATCTCTGTTTTTGCTTTCAATACACCATCTCTTGTACCGAGGTTTTCAAGGTGACAATAACCAACATTTGTGATAACTGCCACATCAGGTCTCGCAATTTCGGTAAGACGTGTCATTTCACCAAAATCACTAATTCCCATCTCAAGTACGGCGATTTCATGTTCCTCTCTGATTCTGAACACAGTAAGCGGCAATCCAAGCTCGTTATTAAAATTGCCCTCTGTTTTCAAAGTATTGTATTTTTCATTAAGCACAGAATAAATCATTTCTTTTGTGCTTGTTTTTCCTACACTTCCTGTCACACCTACTACTTTAATGTCAAGATTTTCGCGGTAAAACTTTGCAATTTTCTTTACTGCAATATATGGATCTTCAATTAGAATATATGGCTTATCTGTACTAAGTTCTTTTTGTGACATAACTGCTAAAACACCCTGTTCATAGGCACTTTCAATATAATCATGCCCATCCACAACATTTCCTTTGATTGCAACAAACAAACCACCTTTTTCAATCTTTCGGCTGTCTGAAACAATACTTGTTACTTCTGTGTCTGCGGCTAATTCATCACTACAAAATAATTTTCCATCACATACATTTGCGATATTTTTCAAACTAAGATTTTTCATACTCATACACATTCACTTTTTACCCTTTCGTTCTATTTACATTTAATAGCTGATTTTCTTAGCTTAACGAAGTCTCAATTAATCTCTCACAAAGTGTAGGATAATCAATTCCAATCACCTGTGCTTCCTGTGGCAGAAGACTTGTAGGAGTCATTCCCGGCAGTGTATTTGCTTCAAGACAGTAGATGTTTTCATTTTCATCCATCAAAAAGTCCATCCTGCTATATGTACCAAGTTTTAATACTTTGCTTGCATGAACTGCCTCACGCTGCATTAACTCTGTCATTTTTTCGCTGAGTTCGGCAGGACATACGTCTTTTGTCATGCCCGGTTTGTATTTATTCTCATAGTCATAGAAACCTTGTAATGGGATGATTTCAATTATAGGCAGAGCCTTTCCTTCAACAACGCCAATTGAAAATTCTCTTCCTTTGATATACTCTTCTACAATCACATCATCCTCATATGAAAATGCTGCTTCTACAGCGTCGTCAAATTCCTGACGATTGTTGACAATATATACTCCGACACTTGAACCACCACAGCATGTTTTAACAACGCATGGAAATGAAATTCCGGCATCTGTCATAATTTTATAATAGTCATCATTCTCCAATCCTTTTTCAAATTTTACACCCTTTGGCGTTGGAACCTGATTGGCAATAAATAACTGCTTTGTGATATCCTTATCCATTGCAAGGGCACTTCCGAGGTAGTCTGTTCCGGTATATTTGATTCCAAATAGATCAAATACTGCCTGCACTTTTCCATCTTCCCCATTCTGACCATGTAATGCCATAAATACGATATCAGATTTCTTACAAATATCAATGACATTTTCGCCGAAAAAGTCTTTTCCCGTTTTCTGCATCTCTTTGACCTTCAAAGTAAAACCTTCTATTTTTTTTACCTGCTCTTCAAGATTATATTCGCCATCAAAAAAATTGTCTGAATTTAAATCACTTTCATATGTACCAAAATAAATATCAAGAACCCTTGCATTGTGTCCTTTACTTCTGAGTGCCCGGCAGACACCTGTTCCTGACACAATTGAAATCTCCCTTTCTGTACTTGTTCCGGCACATAAAACAACTATATTCATCTGTTTATAATTCCTTTCTGACATTTATTGATTGTTAGTTTAGATTCACTAATATATTACTATACCATCATTCATATTTTTGTCAATCAGTTCGTGACCTGATAAAATAAATTCGTCCACAGCCTTTCCGGCAACTTTGATAATCTCGCCATCCGTAAAGACATCTGCTATCTCAAACTGCATCTCTCCACTTTGTCTTACGCCGAAGAAATCACCGGGACCACGTAGTTTCAAATCTTCTGAGGCAATATAAAATCCATCATTGGAGTTGTTAAGAATTTCAAGACGCTTTAATTTGTCTTTATTTTCTGTTCCACTGACAAAAATACAATATGACTGATAATCACCTCTTCCAACTCTTCCTCTCAGCTGATGGAGACTTGCAAGGCTAAATCTCTCAGCATTTTCTACCATCATCACTGTGGCATTTGGAACATTGATACCAACCTCTATCACAGTTGTCGAAACTAGTACATTTATCTCATTTCTTTCAAATCGTGCCAGTATTTCAGTTTTCTGGTCAGCTTTCATCTTTCCATGCAGATATTCAACAGCAATGCTTTTGTCAAGATTTTCTTTCAATAATTCCGCATAATCGATAACATTTTCAGCTTGCAGCATATCATTTTCTTCCACCATAGGGCAGATGACATACGCCTGCCTTCCGGATTTTACCTGCTTTTCTATAAAAGTATATGCATTAGGTCTGAAATTTTTCGTCACAACACAATTTTTTATTTTCAACCTATTTGACGGAAGCTCATCAATGACAGAAATATCCATATCACCATACAAAATAATGGCAAGGGTACGGGGTATCGGAGTGGCACTCATCACTATTGTATGAGGTGTAACACCCTTTTCCATCAGCTTTGCTCTTTGTAAAACACCGAATCTGTGCTGTTCATCTATCACAACAAGAGCAAGATTGTCATAGATTACTTTATCCTGAAATACAGCATGGGTTCCGATAATGATTTTTGCTATGCCATTTTCAATTCGCTCATATATTTTTCTCTTGGCAGTTGCACTTAATGAACCGGTAAGAAGCACCACTTCATAGTCAAGTCCATTTTCACTTATGAGTGACAGAATACTTTCATAATGCTGGTTGGCAAGAACTTCTGTAGGTACCATGAGTGCAGACTGTAAACCAGCCGCAGCCATATCAAACATCGTAAGAAATGCCACAATTGTTTTGCCGGAACCAACATCTCCCTGGATTAATCTCTGCATGATAACTTTTCCGTTCATATCACGGTTAATATCATTTAGCACCCTTTTTTGTGCGTTTGTAAGCTCAAACTGAAGATTTGAAATTACCTTCCCGGAAATTTCATGATTATTAATGATATATCTGTTTGGAACTTCTGTCTCTTTTTCCTTTAATTTTCGAAGCTGATAAATGAAGGTAAACAATTCATCAAATGCCAGACGGTTTCTTGCTGTTTTAAGTTCCTCAAAATTTTTTGGAAAATGAATTGTCTTAATGGCATCCTCAAGGTCGCATAAATCATATTTTTTTCGCATATTCTCATCTAAGTAATCTTTGATGGCTGTGACTTTCAAGGCCTCCGATACAAATTTTGTCATCTGATGATTGGAGATTCCTTTTGTAAGAGAATAGATTGGCTGCATTACATTTAACTTTTCTTCATATTTTGCCAGTGTAAAAATCTCCGGCTGCTCTAAAACCGTCAGATTACCAACACGTTTCATCCGCCC
This sequence comes from uncultured Lachnospiraceae bacterium, assembly GCA_902786365.1. GTDB lineage: Bacteria > Bacillota > Clostridia > Lachnospirales > Lachnospiraceae > Bovifimicola. Next base: position 153,484 of record CADACD010000005.1, read on the forward strand.
ACGAAATATAAATTGCATAGAATATTTGATGGTACTTTTAAGATAGGGCATATTAAACCAGTTGACTTTGATGGTATCACCATTTTTGTCTCTGATTACTGTGGTAAGGATTGTCAGATTTTTGATATGGTTCATGTCAACAGATTTAATGACAGTTCCGTCTATTGATACCACAGCTTTATTGTCAATGTCTTTTATCAGAACAGGAGGCTCATAGATATCATAATTTCTCGGATAATATCTGATAAGATCATCACATTCTTCAATTTTTAATCTATTCAGTAATAAACTTGTTTTTTCGCCTATTCCCTTTAATTCTTTAATATCCATGATGTTCTCCCCGTTTAATTAAGAATAATGTTATCAGAGCATATACTCTCAATATGCTTGTATAAAAATGCAGTTATTCAAACTATATATCACTTTTCAAACAGTTTGTTAATTGTAGTGAACTATACTATCCATATAAATAACATTTTCCGGCATCAACTTCTACATTCAATCCGGATAAATCTTGTGCAACTGAATTGTCAGAAGTATTAGTTGTTGCTATGAGAAATACTTCTTTTCCAACAATATATTTATTATAACTTTCAGAATCTATATAATAGGTTTGACCAAAATCAAATGTAACAAGATAATAGTAGATATAGGTTGTCTTTGTGTCTGTTTGATATTTTGTTGTTTGTCTAATTGTTTTCATTTCTTTATTAGTAATACGTCCATATTTCCATCTAAACTGATAACTTTTTATATATTGAACCTGCAAATAGGAAACGTAAAAGCTTCCACCAAGTACTAAAAACAAAATAGAACATGCCATAAGCGAGAAAAAAAAATTATCAACAAATATACGCAGAAATTCATATGCTAATATTAATACAGAAAAAAGTATCAACAAATCTGATATCAGTATACCGTTTCCATGTCGTATTATTTTATCATATATTGGCAATATTTCACCAGGCTGCCAGTCAAAATTTTGTTCAAAATATTGTTTGGCATTCATTCTTTCAAATTTATCAATGGAAAGGTTAAAAAACTGTCTTTTTATCGCAGTGATAAGTATCATTATGCCCACCATTATAAAAAAAGCTGCTACGAAACTCATCTCAATTTTATGTGATTCAATAAGCTGACCGCTCCTGTTTTTGTATTTTCCACCAAGGCTTGTTATGTAAAATCCAATCATGACAAGAACAAAACCTAACACTGCATTGACAGTATTTCTAATTTTATAAAAGCGTTCTTCATCACTGCCCGGAATGGTAAACAATATATCAATATTCATAAGCGAGATAGCATAGCCTGCTAATGTAAATATTGAGAAGAACAAAAATAATATAATTTCACCGGACAAACCATTTGTGGTAGAAACATCTGCGCTGTCACTACCAAGTGCAAAGGAAAAAAATGAAATAAACATACTTGAAACAATGGTCCATATAACCGGAAAAATAGTGACATCTGCTTTTTTTGATTTTCCCCAGAAATAGATAACTAAATTAAACACAAACATCGTTAAATTGATAACGATAAAAATCTTGACTCCATTTACAAAAATATTATAGCCCATACATTCACACCTTCCTTACCATGTATATCACTCTACATTTTAACTTGTAAAAATTTTACACATTTTTTCTTGCTTTCATAAGTATTCCCATATGATATATAGCAGATTAGCGCCATCTTTTGATAGCGCTTTTTGCTCTACACTTATTATTCTACACTAATGGTTCTGCATTTATCACTATGCATTTTTCAATGTTTTCCGGTATCATTTAATAATCTAAACTCTCATTTTTCCAAACACTTTACAATTTTCTTCACCCATTAAATGATATCTGCGATTTATTCCACTGATACTACATAATAGTAAATCGGCTGTCCGCCATAATTTACATCCACTTCAACATCTGCATATAATTCACTTATCTTATCAGCTATCTGATTAGCATCTTCTTCTGAAACATCACTTCCAAAATAAATACTTATTATCTCAGATTCATCATCTATAAGATTTGAAATCATTTCAACAGTTGTTTTATGAATATCTGTACCTACTGATATGATACCTGCATCACCGATACCCATAATATCATTTTCTTTGATTGTTTTATCATCAATCACTGTATCTCTTACGGCATAAGTCACAGAACCTGTCTTTACTCTGCCCATTTCTTCTATCATATGAGCCTTATTGTCATCTGCAGATAAATCCTGAATGAAATTGATAATCGCATTGATACCCTGTGGTACATTCTTTGAAGGAATAACAACGATATTTTTGTCCTTTGTAAGCGTTGCTGCCTGCTCTGCTGCAAGAATAATGTTCTTATTATTTGGAAGAACAAATATTGTATCAGCATTTACTTTATCTATAGCATTTAATACATCCTCTGTACTTGGGTTCATTGTCTGACCACCTTCGATAACCTGATCAACACCAAGTCCCTTGAATATTTCATTCATTCCCTCACCTATAGAAACTGCAATAAATCCTACAGCTTTTCTAGGCTCATTCTTTTTCTGCTCTTCTGCTTTTTTTGCTTCATCTTCTGCTTTCTGTTTTGCAGCAACCTTTTCTGCATCCTTAATCAGTTTTTCCTGATGTTCCTCACGCATGTTATCGATTTTCATCTTTGTCAGTGAACCAAAAGTCAAAGCTTTCTGGATGGCAAGTCCCGGATCATTTGTATGTACATGAATCTTGACAATGTCATCATCAGATACAACTACAAGTGAATCACCGATTGATTCAAGGTATGCCTTTAATTCCTGCTCTTTTTCATCATTGTATTCTTTTTCAAGCATAATAATGAACTCTGTACAATATCCATATTTGATATTAGCAGTGTCTATTTCATCACTCTTTACATTTGCTGCTCCGGCAGATGCGGTTTGAGTATCACCAAAACTGAAATCGATCTCTTTACCAAGAAAGGCATCATACGCACCTTTAATTACCTGCATGAGTCCCTGTCCGCCCGAATCAACAACACCGGCCTGTTTGAGTACCGGAAGCATCTCTGGTGTCTGGCTTAAAACATAATCTCCATGCTTGATGATTTCGTCAATCATATACTCTAAGTCATCTGTTTCTAAAACAACTTCTCTTGCTTTCTCACTCATTCCTTTAGCAACTGTGAGTATTGTACCTTCCTTTGGCTTCATAACAGCCTTGTACGCTGTTTCAACAGCTCTCTCACATGCGTTTGCAAGAACAACTGCATCAATTGTCTCAAATTGCTTAATTTCTTTTGTAAAACCTCTGAATAACTGTGAAAGAATAACACCGGAGTTACCTCTTGCACCACGCAGTGAACCGGAAGAAATAGCTTTTGAAAGATTCACCATATCAGGTTCCTCTATGTTATTAACTTCTTTTGCTGCTGACATAATGGTAAGTGTCATGTTCGTTCCTGTATCTCCATCCGGAACAGGGAAAACATTTAATTCATTAATCCACTCTTTCTTCGCCTCTAGGTTCTTAGCTCCGGCTAAAAACATCTTTTTAAGAGTTTTACCGTCTATATTAGTAATCACAATCAAATCCTCCTTAAGATTAATCTATCACGCGAACGCCTTCAACAAAAATGTTTATTTTCTTTACAGTTAATCCTGTTATTTCTTCTACCTGATACTTAACGGTAGAAATAAGATTGTCTGAAACTGCTGAAATACTAACGCCATATGCAACTATAACATGAAAATCAATCGTAATTTCATTATTCTCACCAATCTCTACATTTATACCTTTTGTAAGATTCTCACGCTTTACTAACTTAACAATTCCATCAGTAACACTTACTGTAGCCATTCCTACTATACCAAAACACTCAATAGCAATATTTCCGGCACATTTTGCAATAACGGAATTATCAATATAGATATCTCCAATATCAGAATTAAATTTACCTTTCATACTTCCTCCTATCTTCATACGAATAAAGTGTATGAACTTATTATATGAAACAATAAACTGGTATTCAATGTTAAGACAAACTAACCTAATTTAATGTTATGGTGCTATTATACCATCTTTTTACAAAAAATAAAGCATAAAATTCAAAAAATACTTGCATAATGCGATATTATCTGATAAAATAGCATTTGTGCCTGGGCTGTAACAGTCCAAATGAAACTTAAGGAGGTGCAATGAAAAATGGCAAAGTGTGAAATTTGTAGCAAAAGTGTACACTTCGGTAACAATGTAAGTCACTCACATAGAAGATCAAACAGAATCTGGAAATCAAATGTTAAGTCTGTAAGAGTTAATCTTAACGGAAATGCTAAGAAAATGTATGTATGTACTTCTTGCTTAAAGTCTGGATTAGTTGAAAGAGCTTAATTATGATTTTGATTTGCATATAATTAACGGATACATTGAAAAATGTATCCGTTTTTTTCTGCTCAATCATATCCGGCTGTATCATATGGACTATTTCATAAAAATCAACAAGGATAATAATATTACATAATCAGATTTAAATAATGAATCAGCACGAAACATAATATTGTGATCAGAATCAATATAATTTTGCTGACAATAACACTCTTCTCTCCAAAATTAACCATGCCTTTCCTCATTTGTATCAATAGTATCAATAGTGATGCGAAAACAGCAAGACAGATATCAAATATAATAGCTGTCTTTTGTGAAGTGGTATCAATATAATAATCCAGATAAATGCCACCTTCTATTTCTGATGCCAGCATTTGATTAATATCTTTTGATTCAGTATATCCGAACTTTCTTACTTTTCCTTCTATTTCAAATATCTCAGGCATCTCATCACCATAATTGGCATATTTCCAATGTTTTGGCGCTTTTACAATTACATAATCATCCAGTGTTTCGTTAAATACCACATAAAAATATTCATTGGCAGTAGGAATCACTCCGTTGATTGTATGTTTTATTTTATAAATGGATCCTGTGGAATAGCCACCTTCTCCTTTCACAAAGGTTCCTGTACTGACTGTGTGATCATATAATCTGTCTTGGGGATGAAATCCTTTTACCACGTCAAACAGACAGTACAAAAATATTCCTGTGACAATCACACATATAAAGATGATTGCCCACTTTGACTGTTTTTTATTCATTTCTTCTTCCATGTATGTAAAATCCTTTCTGTTAGATTATGTTTTATCGGTTAAGAAAATAGATTCCAAGATTCAGATATGCAGCAAAAGTAACCCATACCAGATAAGGAATCATCAGATAAGCGGCTGTCTTATCAATCTTACTGAATCTGATAATGGTCAGCAAGATTAAAAACCACATTATTGCCAGCCAGAGAAAAGCAAACAGATACCACTCCAGATTAAAGAAAAAGATAGACCAGAAAAAGTTAAAAAATAGCTGAACTGCATAAGTAGTCAGTGCCAGTCTGACATCTTCCCTACCTGTTCCATATTGATAGATAAGATAGGAAGCGATTCCCATCAGTATGTAGAGTATCGTCCATACCACAGGAAAAAGCCAGCCTGGTGGTGATAAGGGTGGCTTTTTCACTGTATTAAACATCATCATAGAATTTCTAGTCAACAGCCCGGACACTACTCCCACTGCAATAGGAATTAATATACTAATGATAAGTTTATCCCATTTGATACGCATTTTCTTCATACTTTTCACCTGATAATAACATCATTTTTATATGTATATATGAGGTTGACAGGCAAATTATGATAGTGAATACCGCTTGAACGTTAAAATATTACACTAAACCATCCAAGATATCTGAAAAATCAAAGGTAGCAAAGTAATCCTTAGGTGTTTCTGCACGTCTTATCAACTGTACACTTCCATCCTCTTTTAAAAGAAGTTCGGCTGATTTCAGTTTACCATTATAATTGTAACCCATCGCAAATCCATGGGCACCTGTATCGTGTATCACTACAAAGTCACCGATATCAATCTTTGGTAGCATTCTGTCAATGGCAAACTTATCATTATTTTCACAAAGCGAGCCTGTGATGTCATATTTGTGGTCACATGGTTCATTTTCTTTTCCCATTACGGTAATATGATGATATGCTCCATACATTGCAGGTCTCATCAGATTAACAGCACATGCATCAAGACCGATATATTCTTTATGTGTGTGTTTCTCATGGATTGCTTTTGTGACAAGGCATCCATAAGGAGCAAGCATATACCTTCCAAGCTCCGTATAAATGGCAACTTCAATTCCGGCAGGAACTAAAATTTCTTCATAGGCTTTCTTTACACCCTCTGAAATCTTATAGATATCATTCGGCTCCTGGTCAGGTGTATAAGGAACTCCTATACCTCCAGAGAGATTGACAAATGAAATCTCTACGCCTGTCTGTTCCTTTATCTCAACAACAGTCTCAAATAAGATTTTTGCTAATGTAGGATAATATTCATTTGTCACTGTGTTACTTGCAAGGAAGGAATGAATACCAAACCTCTTTGCACCCATTTCTTTTAATCTCTTGTAACCTTCGATAATCTGTGGCTTTGTAAAACCATATTTTGCATCACCCGGGTTGTCCATGATAGATGTACTTATTTTAAATAATCCGCCTGGATTAAAACGACAGCAGATTGTCTCTGGAATACCGCATGCTTCATTTAAAAAATCAATATGAGTGATATCATCAAGATTTATTTGAGCATCAAGTTTTCTTGCAAGAACAAATTCTTCCGACGGTGTATCATTTGACGAAAACATGATATCATCACCACGAAAACCAAGCTTTTCTGACAACATAAGCTCTGTGAGTGATGAACAGTCAACACCACATCCACACTCTTTTAAAATATTAATGATATAAGGATTAGGAGTTGCTTTTACTGCAAAATATTCTTTAAAACCTTTATTCCATGAAAAAGCATCCTTCAGTTTCAATGCATTTTCTCTTATTCCCTTTTCATCATATAGATGATAAGGTGTAGGATATGTTTTTTCGATTTCCTTTAACTGCTCAAGTGTAACAAAAGTCTTTTTTTCCATAACTGTTCTCCATTCGTGTATTTTGTTTATATTATATTTTTTAATTTTAATTCATAACAAATTCAATCAGATAAATTTTTATTCTATTTAACATGTTCATGCGAAAATAAATGTTCATTACAATATTCATGGTTTCCTGCACATTTTGAACAAAATCTGAATGAAAGTTCAGGGTTTGTTTCACTGGTTCTTCCACAAATTGCACATTTATGAATCAAAGTGTCAGCCCGTGTCTGCTTAACCTGTTTTTTGTAATTATGCTTTCTTTTGATTTCTTTCGGTGTAATTTTTCGATAATTTCTTGTCATAAAGAAGAAAATAACAAAATTCAGGATTGAAACCAGTGCCGCAACTGCGACATCCGGTGTTGAAAGCACGCCGAATTTATAAGATATCTCTATAAATTTCCATGCAGCATTGTTTGGAAGAGCATACCACATAAAACCTGAGATAATTGTCATTAAAAAATAAATTCCGTCCAAAATTGCAAGCCATTTAATTTTGATTGGCAGAACAAAAAATAGCAACAATTCCATATCAGGATATATACATGCAAAGGCAAAAAATAGTGACATATTAAGATAGTAGGTTGTCAGCATCATATTATCGCCAAATATGAAGTAAATCAAAAATGAAGCTATGATATGAAAGATAACTCCCATAAAAAAGTATGCATTAAACCTGAATGCACCCCATACTCTCTCTAAGCTTGTACCTAAAACATAGTATAAATACAGAGTAAATACCATAAAGATATAACTTGAATCCTGAGGAGGCATTATAATAAATGTAAATAGTCTCCATACTTGACCATGAAGTATTTTTTCAACATCCATTGCAAGCATTTCGACATAAAATTTCTCATTAACTATTTCTATTGCCCAACCAATGATATAAAGAATAATGATATATCTCATCAAATCCCTTATTGCATAGCGCCCGTATTTGCGCTCAAGTTTTTCAAAAAATTTCAAAGTTCTATTCTCCTTATAATTTTATATAATATATTAAATGCATATCATTCTTTTTCCATTGTATTTTGAGAATTCAGTCAATTTAGTTCAAACTTACAATTTATCATGAAATATTATAGTAAGTTAGTAAATATTTGTCAAACACTTTAAATGAAGTATTTAGTTGAATTTTGGCGAAATATGTTTTATAATATGCTAGTTTAAATAGTAAAAAAATAAATTTTTTATAAAGTATTATGCGAGGTGCACATATGAATAACAGATATTCGTTAGGAATTGACATTGGCTCAACAACCGTTAAAATAGCCATTCTTGATGAAAATAATAAGATGCTCTTTTCTGATTATGAGAGACACTATGCTAATATTCAGGAAACGTTGGCTTTGCTTTTGCAGAAGGCAAAAGAAAAGCTTGGAGAGATTGAACTTCAGCCTATGATAACAGGTTCGGGTGGTCTCACTCTTTCAAAGCATCTTGACATTCCTTTTGTTCAGGAAGTTGTGGCTGTATCGACAGCGTTAAGCGATTATGCCCCACAGACAGACGTCGCCATTGAGCTTGGCGGTGAAGATGCTAAAATTATATATTTTACAGGTGGAATTGAACAGCGTATGAATGGTATCTGTGCCGGCGGTACAGGTTCTTTTATCGACCAGATGGCATCTCTTTTACAGACAGATGCCACAGGGCTTAACTCCTATGCAAAGGATTATAAAGCAATCTATCCTATCGCTGCCAGATGTGGTGTTTTTGCAAAAACGGATATCCAGCCACTTATCAATGAAGGAGCGACAAAGGAAGATTTATCAGCATCTATTTTCCAGGCAGTTGTCAATCAAACCATAAGTGGACTTGCGTGTGGTAAACCTATTCGTGGAAATGTTGCATTTTTGGGCGGACCTTTACACTTCCTGTCTGAACTTCGAAATGCTTTTATCAGAACTTTGAATCTGACAGATGAACAAATTATTGCACCTGAACATTCACATCTGTTTGCAGCTACCGGTGCTGCCTTGAATTCAAAGGTTGAATGTGTGATTTCTCTTACTGAAATGATTACAAAGCTTTCTACGGGAATTAAGATGGAGTTTGAGATTAAGCGTATGGAGCCTTTATTCTCCAATGAAAAAGAATATGATGCGTTTGTAGAACGCCATAATGAGCATAAAGTCGCTTCTATGGATTTAAAAAACTACGAGGGAGACTGTTTTCTCGGTATTGATGCGGGTTCTACTACTACAAAGGTTGCTTTGGTCGGTGAAGACGGAACACTCCTCTATTCTTTTTACAGCAATAATAACGGAAGCCCTCTTGCAACAACAATTCGTTCAATCAAAGAAATTTATGAAATGATTCCTGATAGTGCAAGGATTGTCTATTCCTGTTCAACAGGTTACGGTGAGGCACTTATCAAAGCTGCTTTGATGCTTGATGAGGGTGAGGTTGAAACTGTATCTCACTTCTATGCAGCATCATTTTTTGAGCCCGATGTAGACTGTATTTTGGATATCGGCGGACAGGACATGAAGTGTATCAAGATTAAGGACAAGACTGTTGACAGCGTGCAACTCAATGAGGCATGTTCGTCAGGATGTGGTTCTTTTATAGAGACATTTGCAAAATCTCTCAATTACAGCGTAATCGATTTTGCAAAGGAGGCGTTGTTTGCTAAGAATCCGGTTGACCTTGGTACCCGTTGTACGGTGTTCATGAATTCTAATGTAAAACAGGCCCAGAAAGAAGGTTCAGAGGTTTCAGATATTTCTGCCGGACTTGCTTATTCTGTTATAAAAAATGCTTTATATAAAGTTATCAAAATAACTGATCCTGAAGAACTTGGTCATAAGGTCGTTGTTCAGGGTGGTACATTCTATAATGATGCAGTTCTTCGAAGTCTTGAAAAGATATTGGGTGTCGATGTTGTACGACCTGATATTGCAGGCATCATGGGTGCTTTTGGTGCTGCTCTTGTGGCAAGAGAAAGATATGAGGGCAATACAAAAACAACAATGCTTCCAATTGAAAAAATCAACCGTCTTGAATATTCTACTTCAATGGCAAGATGTAAAGGATGTACTAACAATTGTTTGCTTACCATCAACAAATTTACAGGCGGAAGACAGTATATTACAGGTAACAGATGTGAAAAAGGTATCGGAAAGACAAAGAACAAAGAAAATATTCCGAACCTATTTGAATATAAATTAAAGAAATTATTTGGTTATGAATCCCTTACTTCTGATGAGGCACCGAGAGGAACAGTTGGTATACCAAGAGTTCTTAATATGTATGAAAATTATCCGTTCTGGGCTGTATTTTTCAAAAAACTCGGCTACAGCGTTGTGCTTTCTCCAAATTCAACAAGAAAGATTTATGAATTAGGAATTGAATCAATACCTAGTGAATCAGAATGTTATCCAGCAAAATTGGCACATGGACATATTTCATGGCTGATAAAGCATGGTGTAGACTTCATTTTCTATCCTTGTATTCCTTATGAGAGAAATGAAACTCCTAAAGCAGATAACCACTACAACTGCCCTATTGTTACTTCTTATGCTGAAAATATTAGGAATAATGTCGAAGAAATAGTAAATGGTGAAGTGAAATTCATGAATCCGTTTATGGCAATGACAAATCTTGAAGTATTAAAGAAACAGCTTATCAAAGTGTTCAATAAAGAACTTGGCATTCCTAAGACTGAAATCAGCGAGGCTGTAGATGCCGGCTGGAAAGAGATGGAAGATGTCAGAAATGACATTATGAAAAAAGGTGAAGAAGTTTTACAATACATGAAAGATAATAATAAGCGTGGAATTGTTTTGGCCGGAAGACCTTATCATGTTGACCCTGAAATCAACCATGGAATTCCTGAGCTTATTACATCTTATGGAATTGCAGTATTGACAGAGGATTCTATTTCACATCTTGCAGATGTTGAAAGACCTATTAGGGTTCTTGACCAGTGGATGTACCATACAAGACTTTATAAAGCGGCCAACTTTGTAAAGACACAAGACAATCTTGATTTGATACAACTCAATTCTTTCGGATGTGGTCTTGATGCTGTTACAACGGATCAGGTAAGTGAAATTTTGACAAATTCAGGTAAGATTTATACTGTTTTAAAAATTGATGAGGTTAACAATCTGGGTGCTGCTAGAATCAGAATCCGTTCGTTGATTTCAGCAATTCGTGTTCGTGACAAGAAAAAGGTTGACAGAAAAATTATACCTGCCAATATTAATAAAATAGAATTCACAAAGAAAATGAAACAAGAATATACAGTTCTCGTTCCTCAAATGTCCCCTATTCATTTTTCAATGCTAGAAGAAGCATTTAAAACTTGTGGATTTAAAGTTGTCATTATGGATAGTGAAGATAAAAAATCTGTCGATGTCGGTTTGAAATATGTTAATAATGATGCCTGCTACCCTTCTTTGATTGTTGTAGGACAGATTATGGATGCGCTATTATCAGGAAAATATGATTTGAACAGAACTGCTGTCATGATGACACAGACGGGCGGAGGATGCCGTGCAAGTAATTACTGTGGATTTATCAGAAGAGCTCTTGAAAAAGCGGGAATGCCGCAGGTTCCTGTCATTGCACTGAGTGCACAGGGGATTGAGAAAAATGAAGGTTTTGATATTACACCAAGACTCGTAGTCAAGGCATTACAGGCAATCATATATGGTGACTTGTTTATGCGTGTTCTTTACAGAACAAGACCTTATGAGAAGGTAGAAGGCTCTGCCAATGCACTCCATGAAAAATGGGAAAAAATCTGTATTGAAGACATTAACAGACCAGGTATTTCATCACGCCAGTTTAAGAAAAATATTCGTAATATCGTAAAAGAGTTTGATAATCTTGAAATGACAGATGAAGTAAAACCTCGTGTAGGTATTGTCGGTGAAATTCTTGTAAAATTCCTACCGGCGGCAAATAATCATCTTGTAGATCTTCTTGAAAAAGAAGGTGCTGAAGCTGTTATGCCCGATTTGCTAGACTTCTTCTTATACTGTCTGTATGAGACAAACTTTAATGCTGAAAACTTAGGAACAAGTAAAAAAGCAGCAAGAACATGTAATATGGTAATATGGTTCCTTGAGAGATATAGAAAGACTTTATGTGTGGAACTTGCAAAAAGTAAGCATTTTACAGCTCCTGCTCACATTGAAGACCTTGCAAATTATGCGCAGACGATTATCTCCCTTGGTAATCAGACCGGTGAAGGCTGGTTCCTGACAGGTGAAATGCTTGAGCTGATTCATTCAGGTGTTCCAAATATCGTTTGTACACAGCCATTTGCCTGCCTGCCTAACCATATCGTAGGTAAAGGTGTTATCAAAGAAATGAGACGACAGCATCCAGATGCCAATATTGTCGCAGTTGATTATGACCCGGGTGCCAGTGAAGTTAACCAGTTGAACAGAATTAAACTGATGCTTGCAACTGCACAGAAAAATCTTGCCAACAAGCAAAATGAAAATAATGTGGTCAATGAGTAAAGATTGATGGTATATTCACTGATTTTTGGTGATAATAACAAAGTAAATGGCATTTTTAGGAAATGTAATAAATAACATAAAAAACGATTGTTGACTTGGCAAGTTTAAGTTAACAATCGTTTTTCTTATTTTAATTTTAAATGTATTTTCTTTTTAAGAGTATTATGTTTGATACTCATGTTTTTGTGGACTTAGACTTACATAGCGAATATAAAGCAGGAAAATTTTTTACTTAATATTTTCAATCTGCCAATCTATTGGTTCTAATCCGTTTTTGACAAGAAAATCATTCGCCTGACTGAAATGCTTGCATCCGAAAAATCCTCTGTATGCAGATAACGGACTTGGATGAGGTGCTTTTAATATCAAATGCTTTGGATTGTTAAGCATACTGGCCTTTGACTGTGCCGGCTTACCCCACAGCATATAGACAATCGGTCTGTCCTGATTATTTAAAATCTTGATTGCAGAATTAGTAAATTCCTGCCATCCTAAATTACTGTGAGACATTGCAGTATGAGCACGAACAGTCAGGATTGTATTTAAAAGCAACACACCCTCTTCTGCCCATTTGACAAGGTAACCATTATCAGGTATGTATGTTCCAACATCTTCTTGCAATTCTTTATAAATATTGACGAGAGATGGAGGGATATCGATTCCGGGTTTAACAGAAAAACTAAGACCATGTGCCTGTCCCGGTTCATGATAAGGATCCTGCCCTATAATGACTACTTTTACCTTACTAAGCGGTGTCAGATGAAATGCATTAAAAATATCTTCTGATTTCGGATATACAGGATATTTTGAATATTCATCTTTAATACTTAAAAACAATTTTTTATAATACTCTTTACTAAATTCTTCTGATAATGGATCTAACCAATCGTTATTTATTGCTGACATATCTCACCGGTACTCCTGACTCATTCAAATATTTTTTTAAATCCATAATCTCGAGTTCTTTGTAGTGGAATAATGATGCGGCGAGAGCTGCATCTGCTTTTCCATCTTTCAGCGCATCAAGGAAATGCTCTTTCTTTCCAGCTCCTCCCGATGCAATAACAGGTATTGACACATTTTCTGCAATTGTTCTTGTTAAATCAATGTCATATCCGTCTTTTGTTCCATCACAGTCCATACTTGTGAGAAGTATCTCCCCGGCACCGAGTTTATCTGCCCGAACGGCCCACTCAAGTGCATCAATTCCCGTATCGATTCTTCCGCCATTTTGATAAACATTCCAGCCACTTCCATCACTTCTTCTTTTGGCATCAATGGCAACAACTACACACTGGCTACCAAATTTATCAGCCGCATCACTAATTAATCTCGGATTGTTGATAGCTGCTGAATTGACAGAAATTTTATCAGCACCTTCCCTTAAAAGTTCTTTAAAATTGTCGACTGTTCTGATACCACCACCGACAGTAAACGGAATAAATACCTTTTCGGCTACCTTTCTTACCATCTCTACTACTGTCTCTCGATTGTCGCTGGAAGCTGTGATATCAAGAAATACAAGTTCATCTGCACCGGCTTTGTCATAGGCTGCAGCAACTTCAACCGGATCACCTGCATCACGCAGATTGACAAAGTTGATACCTTTGACAACTCTGTTGTTATTTACATCCAGACATGGAATTATTCTTTTTGTATGCATATTCTGATTCCTTTCAGTATTATGTTCATGTTATTCAGTTACATTATTATATTCCTGCTATCGCAAATATTATTTATGAAATTTTATGTAATTTTCTTTTACTTCTTTTTACTTTAAACTACGCTATTGTGATAAAATTTTTCAGTATTTTTAGACCTATATCTCCACTTTTTTCCGGATGAAACTGGCATGCAAATACATTATCTTTTTCAACAGAGGCATGAATTGTTGTACTGTACTCTGTTGTTGCTTTTACAATAGATGTATCCTTTGCTTTTAAATAATACGAATGAACAAAATAAACATATTCATTATCATCTATATTTTTAAACAATCTCCCAGCGTTTGTCAGATTTAATGAATTCCAGCCTATATGAGGAATTTTAAGTCCCGGTTCATCAGGGATTCTTAGTATCTCACCTTCTAAAATACCAAGTCCCGGTACACCTTCTGATTCCTCACTTTTCTCGAACAAAAGCTGAAGTCCGAGACAGATTCCTAAAAATGGTATGTTTTTTTCGACAACTTCGTGTATCATTGGAATTAAATCATATTTTTTTAATTTATCCATCGCATCACCAAAACTGCCAACTCCCGGCAAAATCACTTTATCTGCAGACAATATCTCATGATAATCACGCGAAATCACTGCTTCTTCTCCCAGAAAATTGACTGCTTTCTGAACACTTTTTAAATTTCCGGCATCATAATCGATTATTGCAATCATTTCTTCAAATCCTTTCAAATCAAGCATTTTCTAGATGCTCTCTTGCATTTTTAATACTTATTACTGTCATTTTATTACTTTTTTATTTTACGTTTCATCACACATTATAATTAGCAAAGTGAACCCTTTCTCAGCCTTCCCTAAAATAAGAATGCCTTGCGTATATACTATGGAATATAATAGCACATTCCAACCACATTGTCCATTTGTTTTTATATCTGTTCTACTCCTAATCTTCCTCACCATATCCGCCGTTTTGAGATTTTTTGTATGCTTTTAAGATATATATAATTTACCATTCCACACTATATTTCTTCTTCATACCTAAGCTGTTCCTCATATCCATATAAAATATCTCTTTGAGCAATTCTATCCCAAAACATAATACGCTCTCCCTTAGTTTCATTTTCAGGCGGCTGAAACTCATTAAATTTTCCTAAATATCTAAAATCTTTAGGGCGACTTTTCTTTGATCGCTCACATATATATGTTTTATATCTGAATTCTGAACCTTTTCTGTAAAAACATACAATTTTTGCTCCTTTTATATCATTTGCATTCTCAGGATTCTTTTCCAACAAGAAAAAATACAAATATGCAAGCTCATCATTTATCCCTCGAACCTGCCAATCTTTTAAGTATATTTCATCAACATAAAATAATGCATGCCATCCTACATACTTTTCAAACCCTTTAATTATTTCTGTTATTGTAAATGTATACACATCACCTTGTTCCCACCCCAAAACATATGGTTTATGAATACTTATTTTCTTGCGTTCAGGCATAGGACTGTTTATTTTCTCTTTGATTTTATCAAGTTTTTTGACTCTTTCCTTCCTTATTCTTTCACTTTGCCAACGTTCGGACACCTTATCCTCATCTATCATTTCTAAGGCTTTTACTTTTATTTTCTCGGTCAGTCTTCCCTTTTTCCACATAGTATCTGCCAGCGCAATATAAAAATCGTATTTGCAGTCTATATCTTCTGCTTCCTCTTCATACTCTGACAAAATTTCTTCTAAAGCCTCATCATCAGTTTTTCCTGATTTTAATTTCGCTATATAATCATCCCTAACATCTAAACTTATATCATTATCATATAATCCTGTTTCCCATGTTCCCATTTTACTCTTCCTGCATATCCTTTCTTAAGCAATCTTAGAAATTATACTTCTGCATATAGTACTTCCTCATAACTATATGCAGAAGTACTTTACTTTTTCAAATTTTAACTGATATTAATTCCACCAGAAATTGATATCTTCCTTCAGTGCATTTAACTCGTCCTCTTTTAAATTCTCGAAAAAGGTAGGATATTTTTTCACATACCCCATTGCACTTTCATAATATGTTCCTTTGTTACCATTTTTAGGTCCTATTCCATTAAAAAATTATAGTACTTTATATTTTTGTCTCGTTCTGGATTTAATGTATGATATAAAAGTATCAAAGTTTGTTCAAGTCCTCTTGACTCCTCTTTTGTTAGATTTTCAATTTTACTGCCTCTATCTAAATCATACTCATATATTTTTCCCAGGTCTATACCGCTTCCACTCATGTCGGCTATATCATATGTGTAGCTGATTTTTTCAAGGTCAAATGTTGTCTTTGATGAAAGTCTGCTGTATTCATCATAGGCATAGCTGATATTAGGGTTAATTGTCAATATATTATTGCATTAGGTCTGACTATTGGGAGACTTAATTGTTTTACCTAAACTTGTCTTCCTATAGTAATATCAGCCTCTCTCTGAAGTCTTGTTGTCACAGATCCCATATATTTCTTGGCTTTTTCAAGTATATTTTTATCATTTCCTAAAATTTCTAATGCTGTTATCGAAAAAAACATTATAAAGATATTTATTTGAGCAAGTACTTACATCCTCAAAATAAGTAAATATCACTTTTAGCTTTTCCTCTTCCTTATCTTTTTTCAAGAAACTTATTACTTCCGGCATTATGATGTCCTCTATAACAATAGTATCTAATCGTTCTCCATATTCAGATATATGTTCATCCAATTTTTTACTAATTTCAGAAAAAATCTTATCATTTCTTTTAAAAAATCTTCTATTGTCATATTTCAAAATCTCACTCTATTTAAACAATCCAATGGCATATTCTAAATCATCTCTTAATGCCTCGGCAATATCTAAATCATTTAATCCAAGATTTCCAGAATTAATAATTTTGTTTATCCCTTTTAATCTTTCTTGGGCTTTTACTAAATGAGTTGAATTACCTGAATAAAATTCTGATATAAGTGCTTCAGCTGTTCGTTTAAGTCATAGGTATAGGTTACTGTTGTGTCACGTGACTTTAAACATGTTAAATATGCTTTTTTTATTCTAATTGTATCAATAATTTTTCTGTCATAACACGAAGTCAGCCCCAGGAATGCAGATTGTAATAGAGTAATATTGTCTAAATCAATATACGGCTATTACCTGTTACAATTTGCCGAACCACATATATGTGTACTAACTATCTTGATTTATTAATAACTGTTCTACATCATTTACAAATTCTACAATTTCATATTGAGTAGCAATAAATGGACTCAGTAAATTTTTAGAAATATTAACTTTTTCTTCAAAAGTCATGGTTCTCCATCTGTCAATTAAAAGGGCATTCTCTAATGCCCTTTGCCTATAAAAGCATTGATTCTTTAATAATCTCCAATTATCCCATTTACCAACATTGTTTTTATCTTTTGCTTCGTCAATTTTTGATAATACATCTATAATATTATTATGTAGTTCTGCAATAATAGGACTTCCACATACATATTTATTGTCAGGATTTTTGTGAAACTTTGCCTCCAGTAGTGCTTTATGCAGATTTAACATTACATAATAATCTTCAATTTCTATTTTCATTTTATTCATCAAAAATCATTCTCCTTCACAACTAGTATAGCATTCTTTCCATTTTTGAGAGTACCCAGATATATTAATTCATTTGGCTGTGTAGCACCTTTTGTTGTTAAATTTATGTCATTCTGATCAATCAAGTTAATTTCTACTCTATAACTTGCACAATCATTACCTTTCATTCCCATAAATAATGCATTATTTGCATCCTGAGGACTAATTTGATCAGTTGTTACAAAAATTCTTCCTCTATCATCTGTTTTTATCATTCCAGACTCCTGAATAGCCTTTGCACCTTTTTCATCTGTATAATGATATAGATCTGGTTCTTCATCTGTTGCAGTATCTATCTCACCACAACCATTATGCACCAACACCCCGTCAGCCACATAGTATGTATGTAAATCTTCTATCTCAAGATTATAAACATTGATGATTTCCGGAAGTTTCTCAACAGTTACCTCTGTCACATATACTGTACTTCCATCAATCTTCTGTAACACATCGCCTTCCAGCAGATTTGATGCTGCCTTCCACTCTCCGTCATATACAGAACCACCTGACTCTTGATCAGTGTGCCTTACATAGAACGGATGGAACATGGTTGTATTAATGTCTTCACCA
>CADACD010000006.1 GCA_902786365.1 uncultured Lachnospiraceae bacterium
TTGCAAGCGGCATAATTGACTGAACATTGACAATTGAATAGCTGCCAGGTATTGAATTTTCAAGGTGCATAGCTAAAATTTATGTGCGAAGTTTGAGTTTACAAAGATATTTGCAATCCGATAACAGCTGAGTTCAGGGAAAAGCTTTACTCAGACATTATTGAAGCTTATGAAAAGCTTGGTGCAAATGAGGAAAATAAACAGAAAGGTTCAAGTCCTGTAATGCCGGAGTTCAAGGTGACTGTGGTGCCTTATGAGAGGGAAAACAGTAATATCAAAGGACTTGCCAGAGTGTATTTTGAGGATTCATTTGTTGTGGGCAATATAAATATCTTACAGGGAAAAGAAAAGGTATTTGTGGCAATGCCGTCATATAAGACAAAGCAGGTGGATGATAACGGAAAAGCAGTATACCAGGATATATGTTATCCGGTAACAAAGGAATTTAGAGATAAGCTTTTTACAGAGATTGAAAAAGCTTATGTGGAGGCTAAGGAAAAGCAGCAGAGTGAGAATAAGGAGAAGGAATCAGCGAAGGAAAAGGATAGGTCCAAAACCACAGGTGGTTGTGAGTTTATGACAATACCTGATGGACACGATTCTCCCTTTCGTTGAGTGGAGTTAAATTTATAATGGCTAATTGTGTAGGAGCGTCACAATTAGCACCTATGGCAGAAGAGAAATCGCCTACGCGAATTTCTCTTCGCCTCTGTAGTTACGCTCCAGAATAGGAGTAATTATGGATAATCAGAGAGAATTAACAAAAGACGAAATGATAATGATGCTTATAAATATGCTTAAGGATAACGGAATGAAGGAGAAATCAAACAGTATGTATGAAATGGCTGCATATATTGATATTCTTGAGCGAAAACTGGATGCAATGAGCGAGGAGCTTAATGAAGTAAGCAACAAACTTATGGAAATGAGTGAAAAGGACTTATCAGACAAGATAAAGGAAACAGTACTAAATGCTGTTGAAAAGGGCAAGGAAAGAGTTGTAGATATTAGGGCAAAGGTATCTGAAATAAAAGCGGATATGAGAACTAAGGCAATCAGCATCGTGAATGATGTGAAAGTTAAGGGAATGTCGGCACTTAATAGAGTAGCAGAAATGACAGGTATCAAGTGGAAGCTTAAATCTCTTGATGAAAAAATCAAGGGTGGCATAGCTGATACCGAACAGACCATAGCGAGAATAGAAAACTTTACTGCCGGTATGAAGATTGCAAATGCACAGTTTACAAATTCATTCAGGGTGCTTATGGGAAAAAATGAAAAAGAATTGGCAGGAACAGATAAGAAAGGCTTGGTTACAAAGGTTCTTACAAGTCCTTGGAAGTGGCAGAAGGGTGTGTATGAAGGAATGTGTAGGAATATTGAAGGTATGATTAAGAGAATTGATAATCTGTCAATGGAAGTAAGGAGCAGAGATGCTGGTAGAAGCGTTGAAGCGGAAGCTGTTGATACTGTGGAGATGGATTATGAGGATATTGAGATAATCGAACCGGGAGATAGCAAGATGAAGGTTGCGGAAGAAGATAAGTATGAGGTGGTAGTGAAGAATGGGAAGGGGAGATAGGATTAGTTGTTGGAGTAAGGGCATGGGGAATCTCATGCCCTGTTTGTTGTGAGTCTAAAGAGGTGTAATGATCTGAAAATGAATAATCAAAAAAACACTAAGAACAGTAACTAAGAACAGTAACGGGGATACAGCAATTTTTTAATCAAGTCACAATAAAGCGACAGATAAAATTATAAAATCAAGGTATCAGAAGAGAAGCTATTAGTACTGGAGGTGTCTTTATGAATGATTGGAATAAAAACGGTAAATATGATATGTCAGACAGAAATTTGGATTATCATCTTGCAAACGGAAATGCTTCAACAGGTGCTTCTTCTGACTGGTGAAAATGGGTACTTTTCGCTATTATTGTAGGCGTATGTCCACCGATTGGTGTCATTATTCTGGTAATTGCTTTTATTATTGGTTGAGAATCTGGAAGAAACTGTAACCGAAAAAATTCACATTACGGTCACATTACGACATTACGGATAAGTTTCTTGTTGATATTATTCCGATAATGGAATATAATATTCTTATTATGGAGGTATCAAATATGGAGTATCTAACAGCAACAGAAGTATCAAAAAAATGGAATATTTCTTCCAGACGAATAGGTGTTTTATGTACAGAAGGTAGAGTAGATGGAGCTGTGAAAAAAGGTAAAATGTGGTTAATACCTGATGATGCAAAAAAACCAGCTGATGCACGTTTTAAAAAGAATATAAATGTAGAATAGTATTATGGAAGGAGGTAGGAGAGTTGGAAATAATAAATAATGTCAACAGAACTCTTAAAGATGACTTGGCTTTAGAAATACATAGGGGTAGTAAAGTTTCTATAGCGGCAGCTTGCTTTTCGATTTATGCGTTTGAAGAGCTGAAAAAAGAGTTAGAGAATATTGATGAGTTACGTTTTATTTTCACATCGCCTACCTTTGTTGCTGAAAAAAACAAGAAAGAAAAAAGAGAGTTTTATATTCCTCGTCTTAATCGTGAACGCAGTTTGTATGGAACTGAGTTTGAAATTAAGCTCAGAAATGAAATGACACAAAAAGCAATAGCAAAAGAATGTGCGGACTGGATAAAAGAGAAGGTTACCTTCAAATCAAATATTAGCGATAAAACTATTCAAGGGCAACTGGTTGTTGATAATATCGGTTATACGCCAATAAACAATTTCACAACGGTTGAACTTGGTTGCGAAAAAGGAAATGTTATTTGTACTACAATTGTAAAAGACAGGTCGCTGGCTCAGACGCTTATAAGGGATTTCAATGAAATATGGAATGACAAAAAGGTGCTTCAGGAAGTGACTGATGAAGTAATTGAAAGCATTACCGCGGCATACAATGAAAATTCTCCCGATTTTATCTATTTTGTTACTCTTTACAATATCTTCAATGAATTCCTTGAAGATGTGTCCGAAGATGTACTTCCCAACGAAGCAACCGGTTTTAAGGACAGCAAAATATGGAATATGCTGTATAACTTCCAAAAGGATGCGGCTCTCGCTATTATTAATAAACTTGAAAAATACAATGGTTGTATTCTGGCAGATAGTGTTGGCTTGGGTAAAACATTTACGTCTTTATCTGTAATCAAATATTATGAGAACAGGAATAAGTCTGTACTTGTGTTATGCCCGAAAAAGCTGGCAAACAACTGGAATACATACAAAGACAACTATATTAACAACCCCATAGCTTCCGATCGTTTGCGTTATGATGTTCTGTATCATACCGACCTTAACAGGACAAGAGGTACATCCAATGGCATAGATTTAAGCAGAATAAATTGGGGCAATTATGACCTTGTTGTAATTGATGAATCCCACAATTTTAGAAATGGTGGGAAATTAGTTGAAAATCCTGATGAGGACAGTAAAGATAACCGTTATGTAACTTTGATGAAAAAAGTTATCCGAGCAGGTGTAAAAACCAAAGTCCTTATGCTTTCCGCTACTCCGGTAAATAACAAGTTTCTTGACTTGAAAAATCAGTTGGCTTTTTGCTACGAGGGGCATACGGATTTTATCGACGATAAACTGAATACCAATCGTTCCATTGACGACATATTCAAAAACGCTCAGAGAGCTTTTAATACTTGGAGCAAATGGGAGCCGTGTGACAGAACAACCGAAAACCTTCTGAAAATGCTTGACTTTGACTTTTTTGAAGTTTTGGACAGTGTAACGATTGCACGTTCAAGAAAGCATATTCAAAAATATTACGACACAAGTGATGTAGGTACTTTTCCGACAAGACTACCGCCTATTTCTTTGCGTCCGCACCTTACAGACCTCAAAGAAGCTATTAACTATAATGAGATTTTTGAGCAGCTTATGCTCCTTACTCTGACGATTTATACTCCTACACACTATATCCTTCCGAGCAAGATGGAAAAATACGCAGAGCTTTACGGAGATAATAAAGTCAATGTAGGCTTTACGCAGGCTAACCGTGAGCAAGGTATTCGACGACTTACTGCAATTAATCTGATGAAGCGTATGGAAAGCTCAGTCTTTTCGTTTAATCTCACATTAAAGCGTATCAAGGAATTGATTGAAAGCACCATAGATACTATCGACCGCTTTGATAAACATTCAAGTGTAAACCTTGATTTGACAGATATTTCAAATGCGGACGAGTTTGATGATGAAGACCAGAACACAGACGACCTTTTCTCTCTCGGCAAAAAGGTAAAAATAGACCTTGCGGATATGGATTATGTGTCTTGGAGAGAAAGTCTTGCCAAAGACGCAGAAGTTCTCGAACTGTTGACACTTATGGTCGGCGATATAACTCCTGAACACGATTCAAAATTGCAAGAACTGTATCGTGTTATAGATGATAAAATAGCTCATCCAATTAACGAGGGTAATAAGAAAATCATTATTTTTACCGCTTTTGCAGATACAGCAGGCTATCTTTATGACAATGTCAGTAAGTATGTGAAATCAAAATATGGGCTTAATTCCGCTATGGTTTCAGGCTCCGTGGACGGTCGAACAACCTGCTCAAAACTGCGTGGAGATTTGAATACTGTCCTTACTTGTTTCTCTCCGATTTCTAAGGATAGGGATTTATTTGCCGGTATTCCAAAAGAAGATATTGATATTTTGATTGCAACTGACTGTATTTCCGAAGGTCAGAATTTGCAGGACTGTGATTTCCTTATCAATTACGATATACATTGGAATCCGGTTCGCATTATTCAGCGTTTCGGTCGAATTGACCGTATCGGCAGCAGAAACACAGTAATTCAGCTTGTAAACTTCTGGCCTGATGTAACACTTGATGATTATATCAATCTTAAAGCAAAAGTCGAAACAAGAATGAAAATCGTTGATATGACCGCAACCGGCGATGACAACATTTTGAGTGACGAGGAAAAGACTGACCTCGAATACAGAAAAGCACAGCTTAAGAGATTGCAGGACGAAGTTGTTGATATTGAGGATATGACTACGGGTATTTCTATTATGGACTTGGGACTTAATGAGTTCAGACTTGATTTGCTGGAATATATAAAGAGCCACCCCGATATTGAAAAAGCACCTTTTGGACTTAATGCTGTTGTTCCGACTAATGAAGACGCACCGTCAGGCGTTATATTTGTTTTGAAAAACCGCTCTGACAGCGTGAATATTGACAATCAGAATAGGCTCCATCCGTTTTATATGGTGTATATAAGTAACGAGGGAGAAGTAATATGCGACCATCTTTCCCCAAAACAAATGCTTGATAAAATGCGTTTTCTATGTAAGGGGAAAACTGAACCTATCCCAGAAGTTTATAAGCAATTCAATAAAGAAACTCGTGATGGTAGAGATATGTCAAAGTTTTCTCATCTTCTTGGTGAAGCGATTGCTTCTATTATTGAGGTAAAAGACGAAAGTGATATTGACAGTTTCTTAGGTGGTGGACAGGTCAGTTTTTTGACAAATGAGATTAAAGGCTTAGATGACTTTGAACTTATTTGCTTCTTAGTCGTGAGATGAGGTGATTACAATGCTCGGTTTACCGAAAACAACGGAAATGAGTAAACAGCTTCCAAAGAAAGCTATATATGCAAAGTTTCAAATGAATACGGCTGCAAAGGAAAAGATCGACGCAGATATTTCGAGAATTACTATAGTGGGTGAGATAGCACCGAATAAGGTGAATATTCCTGCCGGAGATGAAGTTAAAAGCTTCTTTGTCTTGCTCGTTTCTCTTAAAAGAAAAGAGTTTGATGAAAAAACGATTGCAACGCTATCAAAGCTTATTCCTCAGAACATTCTTTTTGTATTGGAGTACGGTAGCGAAAGCAAGCTTGCAATTTATCACACAAAAATAATGCAGACAGCCTGGAAACCAACCGAGGAACAAAGAATAGAGCTTCAAGGATTAAATCTTGATAAGGTGTGGGAAAATTTGATAGTTGCTGTCGGCAGTGTTGATATAGAGCAAGGCAATACGCTTGATAAGCAGATAGAAATAAATGAGAGACGACATAAACTTGAAAAAGAGATAGCTCGACTTGAAAAACAGGCACGAGCTGAAAAACAACCAAAAAAGAAATTTGAGCTTGCTGGAAAGATAAAAAAATTAAAACAAGAACTTTGACATAGTTTCCTTGTTATCTGAGTGAATAGAATGAAATGGAGTGATAAAATGCCATTGGATAATAAAGCGATAGAAACGCTATCTGTTAATGCTGTAAAAAACAGTATTGTAACATCAGAGTTTCTTGACCAGTATATTGCAGATAATGATAAAGAACCTTCGTGGGACGGGTTTGTCTATATTTATGGAGATAAATCTAAGAAAAAAAGTAATCTAAAAGGAAGAATGCCAGTACAAGTAAAAGGCACGGAATGCGATGATCATTCAAAAGAAACGATTTCTTTTTCGATGACAACAGTGGATTTAATTAATTATCTCTATGACGGAGGTTGTGTACTTTTTGTTGTATATTTAGGAAATTGCGGCATAACAAATAAGATTTATTATGCTGAACTTACTCCGGTCAAATTAAGACAATTATTAGAGGAAGCAAAAGAGCAGAACAATAAAACTGTTCACTTGAAAGAGTTCCCATCGGACAATAATAAGAAAGCTACAATTTTTCTTAATTGCTTACAGAATTGTCAAAAACAAGCAAGTTTTAAAGAGGGAAAATTGCTTAGCTTGGAAGAATTAGAAGAACAAGGTGTGTTGGAGAATATTGTAATACCAGTTTCTGCAGTTGGAATTACGGATCCACAAATGGCACTGGTTAAAAATGAAGTATATCTCTATGCCAAAATTAAGGGGAGTTCAATTCCACAACCAGTTGATTTTATTCCTCAAGATGTTCAGACAGAGCAGATTATAGATGCATTGGTTACTATTGATGATAAAGTTTTTTATACTAATTATCGCATTATTAAAAGTGCAAAAGAAATAATTGTTTGTTATGGTAATAGTCTTACAATTAGGTTTAACGAAAACAATCAACCCTGTAAAATGAATTATAAGAATTCTGATAGAATCCGTGTTCTTGCAAAAGATCTTGATTTTATGCTTGCATATTTAAATAAAGGATATTTCAAGGTTAACGATATAAGAATCCCATTTGATTATGATGGAATGGATTCCTCAAATTTTGACACAGAAGAAGAAAGAGAACACCTTGATTTTGCAAAGGATGTTGTTAGAGTTCTTAATATGTTGGGGTGCTCTGAGGATATTGACATCAAAGATATGGGCGATGAAGATTGGAGAAATCTGCACCGTTTAGTAATAGCATTTTTAGAGAAAAAACCGGTAAAAGGATTAAAAGAAGATTTACCACCAGTTGTATGCATAAATGTTGGCAAATTGAAATTTGCAATTTGTCTGAAACAATGCGAAGAAAAAGGCACATATGAAATGTATGATTTTTTCAAAACTGATTTGTCTGTTGCTTTTGAAGATAGAAATATTGTGGGGAAAATGCTTCCTATTTCGCAGTTTAGCATTTTACACGAAAAAGACTTTTTGACATTAAGTAATATTAATTTTGATGTTTTGCTTCACTCATTTCAGAAAGTAGAGCATCACTACGAAACATTTAACAGAGCAAATTGGTTCTTGCTTGATTTATTAAATGCTTATGATAAAGCAAAAGGCACAAGAAAAGAAAAAATTTTGAAAGCCTGCAAGGATTTTAGTGAATGGATTTCAGAAGCACCTGAGGATGAGCTCGACTATCAAATAAAGACACTGAACAAACTTCAGACCATAAAAAGATGGCGAGATTTTAATATTGATGAAATTAGTGCTTTATATGCAATGGTTGAGAGCAAAGATACACGAGAAGATTGTGTTGTCGGAGCCTATTTGCTTTTAGGGATACCTCAAGCAGCAGAAATTCATTTTGCAAAACTATCTGAAGAAGAGCAGAAAAACTTCAAAGAATATCCAATATATCATTTTTGGAAAGCGGAGGAAAAAGAAAATGGATAAATTAAAAATGCAAACAGTTAATAAGGCTGATGAAAACTACAAGAAGTTAGCGGCGATGTTCCCTAATGCTGTTACAGAAACGATTGACGAAAACGGCGAGGTAGTTCGTGCCATTGATAAGGATGTGCTTATGCAGGAGATTTCCTGCAAAGTTGTTGACGGCAATGAAGAACGCTATCAGTTTACTTGGCCTGACAAGAAAAAATCTGTGCTTCTTGCCAATGCACCTATAAATAAAACCCTCCGTCCTTGTAGGGAGGAAAGTGTTAATTTTGATAATACTGAAAATCTCTATATTGAGGGGGATAACCTTGAGGTTTTGAAACTGTTGCAGGAAACATATCTTGGAAAAATTAAAATGATTTATATAGACCCGCCATATAATACCGGGAGCGATTTTGTTTATGATGACGATTATTCACAAACTGAAGAAGATTATATATCTTATAGCGGACAAAAAACAGAAGATGGAGAAAGATTATTTCAAAATACAGAAACGAATGGAAGATTCCACACAGATTGGCTGAATATGATATATCCCCGAATTAAACTTGCGAAAGATTTGTTATCGGAAGATGGAGCCTTATTTATCAGTATTGACGATAATGAAGTAACAAATTTGACTAAGTTATGTGATGAAATATTTGGTGCAAATAGTAGAATTGCTTTGATATGCCATAAGTCACGAGCTTCGGTTTCCAATGATAAAATCATATCCCCAAATCACAATACAGTTTTATTCTATGCAAAAAGCAGAGCAGTTATGGAAAGTCAACGCAAAATGATTGGACTTGACCCAGTATTAGAGGGATTTGATAATGATGATAATGATGGGAAAGGTGCATATAGATTAGTTCCAGTTGATGGTCCAGGCGGTGCAAAAAAAGGTAATCCACATTATGAATTCTTAGGAATTGAAGGATACTGGCGTTTCTCGAAAGAGACTATGCAGCAGAAGTATGATGACGGATTGGTAGTTCGTAAGGGCAATAGTCTTTACCAAAAGTATTTCAAAACGACAGCTGAGCAGACTCGAAGAACCGCAACCACTTGGTGGGATGACGCTGGACTAACTTCATCGGCAACTTCAAAATTGAAAAATCTTATGGGTGAAGCGACCTTTGATACGCCAAAACCACTGGAACTAATTGATAGAATGTTAAGAATGATTACTTTCTCTGATGAAGATTGCTTAATTATGGACTTCTTTTCTGGTTCTGCAACAACAGCTCACGCTGTAATGAATTATAATGCCGAAACTAATGGAAGAAGAAAGTTCATAATGGTTCAGTTAAAAGAAGCAGTTAACGAAAAAAGCGAAGCTTTTCAAAATGGTTATCGAGATATTTGTGAGATTGGTAAAGAGCGTATTAGACGTGCTGCCAAGAAGATTGCCGAGGAAAATCCCGAAGCAAAATTTGACGGCGGCTTCCGTGTGCTGAAATGCGACAGTTCCAATATGAAAGATGTTTATTACAACCCAGCCGATTACGAGCCGTCTTTGTTCAATAAGCTTGAAGATAATATTAAAGAGGACAGAACTCCGGAGGATTTGTTGTTCCAAGTAATGCTTGATTTAGGTGTTCTGCTTTCAAGCAGAATAGAAGCAACAACCATTGCCGGCAAAAAAGTGTGGAGTGTAGAGGATAACTATTTGATTGCCTGCTTTGATGACAATGTTACCGAAGAAGTAATTACCGAAATTGCAAAGCAGAAACCGTATTACTTTGTAATGCGTGACAGCTCAATGGCAAACGATAGTGTTGCAACAAACTTTGAGCAGATTTTTGCTGCATACAGTCCTGACACAGTAAGGAAGGTGCTGTAATGGACGATACTCAAAAATTAATTAAAACATTGATAGAATCTGAATCTGATAAGCAACTTGGCATAGATGTTATTGTTGAGTATCTCTCAGATATTGATTTAAGAGTAAAAGACATAGAACAAAAGTGTGGAGAGAAGTTGAATTCTGTATATGACACAGACAATGTTACTGGAACATTCGTACCCGCCATAAATGGAAATCCATATTATATCTTAATAAAAGAAAACAGAGAACACATGTTGTATGTAATGACAGCATTCCACGAATATAGACATTTAATAGATTATGTTATATTTTTAAATTCTATTTTTGGTAATAATATAGAATCAATGAAGAATAGTCCATTGAATGTTACTTTTAATGTTTATAGTGAATATGCTGCAACAATGTTTGGAGTTCAAAAATATATTCAAATAGTTAAAATTGATGATATGGACCAAAAGGATTTGGCAAAAATGATTTTACAAAACGCAAGGTCAGTATATAAAAATTTTCAAGGCATAAAAACAAGATATCAGTTACTTGTGCACAGTATGCAGTATATCGGAAATGTTGTTGCTTGCGGTAAATTTATTGATGATATAGATATTCAAAGACTGATTAGTGAAATGGAATTGTCAGATGAGTTATATCCTGTGTTCACTCATGCTTTTATGTTTGAAAATAAATATGAATGGTATTCAGATATGGATAAAATAATGCGTATCTTTGTAAATGGAGGTGATGTTCAGTGAAATTTAATTTTAAGATACAACAATATCAAACGGACGCAGTTGATGCAGTTGTAAAAGTCTTTAACGGACAAGGCTTTCACAACAAAGTTAGTTTCATTCGTGACCTGGGTAAAATGAAGTCTGATGATATGCAGATAACTTTAGGTTTGACAGATGAAGAAATAGAGCTGTACGACCCGACTAATGATATTGGATATAAGAATGAACTGGTGGAGCTTTCCGATGAACAGCTTCTGAAAAACATTCAGACTTTACAAAGTCAGAATAATATAAAAATATCGCCTTCTCTTGTGAAAGACTTAGGGCGTTGCAGCCTTGATATTGAAATGGAAACCGGTACAGGTAAAACCTATGTGTATATCAAGACAATGTTTGAACTTAACAAAAAATACGGCTGGAGTAAGTTCATAGTTGTTGTGCCGAGTATTGCTATCCGTGAGGGCGTTAAGAAGTCCTTTGAAATCACCGCTGACCACTTTATGGAGCATTACGGCAAAAAGGCTCGTTTCTTTATTTACAACAGTGCTAGCCTAAATCAGCTTGACAACTTCTCATCAAGCTCCGGTATCAATGTAATGATAATAAACACCCAGGCCTTCGCTTCTTCTCTGAAAGAGGACGGAAAAAGCAAGGAAGCCCGTATTATTTACTCAAAGCGTGATGAGTTCGGTTCCCGCCGCCCGATTGATGTTATCAAGGCTAACAGACCGATAATCATTTTGGACGAGCCGCAGAAAATGGGTGGAGATGTTACACAAAAAGCTTTGAAAAACTTCAATCCGCTTTTCAGCTTGAACTACTCGGCAACCCACGCAAAGCAGCACAATCTTATCTATGTGCTGGATGCTTTGGACGCATTTAATAAAAAGCTGGTTAAGAAAATTGAAGTAAAAGGTTTTGAGGTTAAGAATTTCAGAGGTACGGATAGTTTTATGTACCTTGAGCAGATTGTGCTTTCAAGTAAGAAGCCGCCTATGGCAAAAATCGAACTTGAAATCGGATATAACAAATCTATAAACCGTGAAACACGTATTCTTGGCGTGGCCGATGATTTATATTATGTTTCTCAGGAAATGGAGCAGTACAAGGGTTATACCATATCCGAGATTGACCCGCTTCGCGGAACAGTGACCTTCACAAACGGAGAGGTAATCAAAGCCGGCGATGTTGTAGGCGATGTTTCTGAGAAGGATATGCGCCGTATTCAGATTAGGGAGACTATCCTTTCTCATTTTGAAAAAGAAGAAAAGCTCTTTAATATGGGTATCAAGTGCCTGTCTTTGTTCTTTATTGACGAGGTTGCAAAATATCGTCAGTATGACGAGAACGGCGATGAAGTGCTTGGCGAGTACGGCGTAATGTTTGAGCAGGAATATACCAACGTACTAAATGAGTATATTAATCTGTTTGATACACCATATCAGAAATATTTGAAATCCACTTGCAGTGATGTGAGTGCAGTACATAAGGGATATTTCAGTATTGATAAAAAGACGGGCAGAAGCGTTGACAGCCAGTTGAAGCGTGGCAGCGAATTTTCTGATGATATTTCTGCCTATGACCTTATTTTGAAAAACAAAGAACGTTTATTATCCTTTGACGAGCCGACAAGATTTATTTTTTCCCATTCTGCTCTCCGCGAGGGTTGGGATAATCCTAATGTATTTCAGATTTGTACACTGAAACATTCCGACAGCAACACGACGAAACGCCAGGA
The DNA here is from genome assembly GCA_902786365.1 of uncultured Lachnospiraceae bacterium. Taxonomy (GTDB): domain Bacteria; phylum Bacillota; class Clostridia; order Lachnospirales; family Lachnospiraceae; genus Bovifimicola. The sequence continues at coordinate 12,316 of CADACD010000006.1, forward strand.
GGTTGGTCGAGGACTTCGATTGTGCGTAAATCAGAGCGGTAACCGTATGGATGTGGATAGTTGTGGAGAAACTGTACATGATGTCAACACACTTACAGTTATTGCCAGTGAAAGCTATAGTAGTTTTGTTGCGGATTTGCAGTCAGATATCAAGACCGTTTTATATGACAGACCAACTGTTGCGACAAATGAATATTTTAAAGGCAAGTATGTTAAGGTGGATGGTGTGCCTACTCTTATTGATGACGAAACTGCCAATGCCATTGAATTCTATCTTATTCAGAATGGCTACGTTGATATGAAACGCAAGGTGACTGATAAATACAGACAGGAAGTAAAGAGTGGTATGGTTGCTGAGCTTCCTGATGAACTGAAACCAATGGCAGAGGGTATCCATATGCTTATTCAGTCTGTTTATGACGATAGTATTCTTGAAAATATGTTTACTGACGGACATGAAACTAAGGTTAAGGCAAATCCTCTCAACGAGAATTTTGCTAAAAAGGAATTTCAGGCTTTATGGCGTGAGATTAACCATAAGTATGCCTATACAGTTGAATTTGACAGTGATGAGCTGATTAAAAAATCAATTGAACATATTAATGAGAAACTTTTTGTTTCAGAACTGCAATACACAACTACTGTAGGCAGTCAGAAATCGGTTATGAATGAGTATGAACTTGAAAGAGGAGATTCTTTTGTCAGGGAAACATCAGGTACACATACATTAAAACATCGAGAAACAAGTCAGATAAAGTACGATCTTATTGGAAAAGTTGCAGAGGGAACCATTCTTACACGAAGGACGGTATCAGCAATTTTACAGGGTATAAGATTAGACAAGCTATATATGTTTAGCAATAATCCGGAGGAATTTATTTCAAAAGTTATCCGCCTTATTAACGAGCAGAAAGCTACCATGATAGTTGAACATATCTCATATGATACTATTGAAGGAGAATACGATAGTACTATTTTTACTGCCGAGAAAAACACCCAGAGTTTTGATAAGGCATTTCTTGCAAAGAAAGCTATTCAGGACTATATATTTACTGACGGTACTGCCGAAAAGAGTATTGAGAGAAAATTCGCAGAGGATTTGGATGCTGCAGAAGAAGTATGTGTATACGCAAAGCTCCCGAGAACATTCCATATTCCTACTCCTGTGGGTAATTACTCTCCGGATTGGGCAATTGCTTTTTATGAAGGAAAAGTAAAACATATTTTCTTTGTCGCTGAAACTAAAGGTACTATGGAAAGCCTGAATCTAAGACCAATTGAACAGGCAAAGATTTCGTGTGCAAAGAAACTTTTTAATGAAATGTCAACGAGTAAGGTAAAATATCACGATGTTAATAGCTATCAGAAATTGTTGGAAATTATGGATTCATTATAAAAAATGTTTGAGGTCGCAAATCGCGACCTCAAAAAAACGTACTATGAATAGATTTTGGCATATTAATATATTTTCTTTTACTAGGAGGTCTTGATATGAACAGAAATATTTGGCTTGACGGTATGATGGGACTAATTGTAGGGGACGCTTTAGGTGTTCCGGTGCAGTTTATGGAGAAAGAAGAAATTATCACAAGGAAAGTCGGACAAGTAAAGGGCATGGAATCCGGTGGTGCATATAATATGCCGGCAGGTACATGGTCGGACGATGGAAGTATGGCACTTGCTACTCTTGACAGTATTGTAAATAATAAGAAAATTGATTTGCAAGATATTATGGAATGCTTCTGTAAGTGGGAATTAGAAGGAAAATATACGCAGTATGGAGAAGCCTTCGATCAGGGAAATACCTGTACAGAAGCCATTTATCGTTATATAAAGGACAAGAATATTGATACCTGCGGATGCAAAGACGAAAATTCTAATGGTAATGGTTCTTTAATGAGAATTCTCCCGGCATGTATTTTTTGTTCCTTAGATAAGGAGTTATCGGAAGAGGAAAAGATGGGACTTATTCATAAGGTGTCTGGATTAACACATAATCATTTAAGAAGTAAAATGGCATGCGGATTATATTATGCAATGGTTGATACACTGCTTCGTAGGGAAGATAATTCATCATTAAAGGATATCTTACAAGCAGGTATAAATAAAGGACTAAAGTTTTATGGGAAGGATGCAAAGAATTATTATGAAATGGCGCATTTTACAAGATTGTTTTATCTGGATGAATTGAAAAGTCTTGATGAAAGTGAAATGAGAAGCGGTGGATATGTTATTGAGACAATAGAAGCAGCAGTTTGGGGACTGATAACAACAGATTCCCTAAAAGAGTGTATGCTGAGAATTGTAAATCTTGGACATGATACAGATACCGTGTCTGCAGTTGCTGGAGGCTTGGCTGGATTGTATTATGGTGTAGATGCAATACCTGAAGATTGGTTGCAGGCTATAAAACAGAAAGAATATATTGAAAATATGTGTAAGAAAGCCAGCGAGTTTTATTAATGGTAGTTATGCAAGGATTTGCGAACTCTCACCCATCCTCAAACACTTCCTCCACCGGCTTTTCAAGCTGCTTAGCAATCTTAAGTGCTAATATAAGAGAAGCGTCACGCTTACCAGTTTCGATACGGCTGATGGTTCTGACGGTGCTGCCTACAGCATAGGCTAAGTCGGCTTGTTTTATTCCTTTTGATTTTCTAAGTTCTTTGACTTTGTTTTTCATAGAAACCCTCCATTCGTTAGCTTGATATGCACAAGTAGAAATAATTTATTTATCTGTATTGATTCATATTCAAATAATATCACACCACCAAGTCAAAATAGTGTAGGTCTACAATACTTTCCCAAGAACCATAAAATTGCTGTTTTCATTTATAGGGATTGGGTCATATTTCTTATTAAGTGAGATAAGGAAATGTCCATTATCATCGTCCTGAAGTTTCTTAATATATACATTGTCATCAAGTGAAAATATTCCGATTTCTCCGTTGCTCAGATAATCCTGGGCGTGGACAAATACCTTCTGTTTATCTGTATAAACAGGTTCCATACTGTCACCGGTAATAGTAAGAGTGTAGTCAGCTCCTTCCGGAACTAAGTCAGCAGGGAAATCTAATTCTTCATAATCGTCTCCGGCTAAGTAGTTACCAACACCGGCAGATACCAGGGTGTAATAAGATTTGAGTCTGATACTTTGTTTTCCGGTAAAAGGTATTACCTTTGATTCACTCGGTATTACATATTTTTCGTTATCTAACAGAAGCTCAGCGTAGTCATTGAGCTTTTCTTTTCCTTTCTCATTAAGTCTGCCATACTTGTCTAATTCATTGAATCCAAAAAATTCCGAATAGATATCTTCAACCTTAAGTATCCGGCAGATATTTAAAAATATCTCAATACTAGGCTCGCTCTTTCCACATTCCCAGTTAGATATATTCTTATAGTTGATTTGAATTCCGTTTTCATTCAGTAATTTGGCTAAATCCTGCTGTAATAGTCCATTTTTCTTTCTGTATGTAGATAAAATTTCTGGAATAGATTTCATGGTTAATCGCCTCCCGTATTCTTATATTTGTCCTAAAAGTGTTCCATTCCTATATAGAGAGTATAATCCATCACAATTATAAAATCAAGAAGAATCGTAAAAAATATGATTTAGTAGACCAACTTGTCTATTGAAATCGTAAAAACAAGGATTTATAATCACCGTACAAGGAAATGAGACAAATAGCAGTGAGACAAATATCATTTCCCTGTAAAAATTATCAGAATCGAGGTGAGACAAATTGAGTGAGCGAACAATACTCCACAGTGACTGTAATTGCTTCTATGCAAGCGTGGAGCAGCTTCATCATCCTGAACTGCGACAAAAACCCTTGGCAGTCGGAGGTGACCCGGAGGCAAGGCATGGAATAGTTCTTACTGCCAATTACATAGCTAAGAAGTTCGGTGTGAAAACTGGCATGGCATTATGGCAGGCGAAGCAGCTTTGTCCGGATATTGTATTTGTTCCACCGAGAATGGATTTATATCTGAGATTTTCCCGCATGGCTCATGAGATATATAGCGAATATACGGATTTGTATGAGCCATATGGAATTGATGAGAACTGGCTTGATGTTTCAGCCAGTGCCACACTTAAAGGCGATGGACTTAAGATTGCCGAAGATATCAGCAGGCGTGTGAAGTCTGAACTGGGTATAACGGTAAGTATCGGAGTGTCATTTAATAAGATATTTGCAAAGCTTGGTTCAGATTATAAGAAGCCGGATGCCATAACCACTATGTACAGAGATGAATTTAAGGAAAAAGCCTGGAAGCTTCCTGCATCAGATTTGTTATATGTGGGAAAGAGTACGGATAAGAAGTTAAGAAATCTTGGAATCAAAACTATAGGTGACATTGCAAATGCTGATGAAAAGGTACTGCACAGTCATTTAGGCAAGATGGGAAGTATTCTTTGGGGCTTTGCCAATGGATATGATGATTCCCCGGTAAGGCTTGAACATACTCATGCACCGATTAAGTCCGCTGGCAACAGTACAACCACATTCAGGGATTTGGTAAATGATGAAGATGTGAAAATCGTAATATACATGTTATCTGAAAGTGTTGCAGCCAGACTTCGGGAAAACGGATTTCAGTGCCGAACTGTGGAAATAAGTGTGAGAGATAATGAATTGTTTTCATTTACAAGGCAGACAAAAATTGACCATGCCACGAATATCACAGGTGAGATTGCTGAAACTGCATTTGCACTGTTTAAGGGGAATTATAACTGGAGACAGCCCATAAGAAGTATTGGTGTCAGAGGTGCTGATTTGGTATCGGAAGGATATTATGACCAGCTGGATTTGTTTGGCAATGTTATTTTCAGGGAGAAATGCAAGAAGGTAGATATGGCGGTTGATGATATCCGGAGAAGATTTGGATATCACAGCATACAAAGAGGTCTTATGTATAAAGATTTGGCATTGTCATCGTTGGATGCAAAGAGTGAACACACAGTTCACCCTCATGGATATTTTGGATAAACATTTTATAGTGACTTTACGAAGGAGGTTATATTTTTATGAATACAATTGAAGAACCTTATATAGCTGAGGTAAATGGAAAGACAGCAGAAGTATTTATATTCATAGCTAATTATATTGAAGAGAAGGGATATGCGCCTACGACCAGAGAAATATGTGCAGGTGTTAATTTGAAATCTACGTCAACAGTTTCAAGGCACTTAAAAAAACTGCAGAAGCTGGGATTCATTGAAAAAAGGGCGGAGTGTCCAAGAGCGATATCAATAGTCGGAAAGGTAGTGGGATAGAATGAGTAAAGTGTATGTAAATGTCTTGGCGGAATTTACGACAGATGGAAGATTATTACCAAAGAGCTTTACCTGGAAAGATGGAAGTGTTTATGAAATACAACGCATTTCTGATATTAGAAGAGCTGCCAGTCTTAAGGCAGGCGGAGCAGGAACAAGGTACACATGCATTGTAAATGGCTTTGAAAGTCATTTGTTTTACGAAGGGGAGAGTAAGTGGTTTCTGGAAGAAAAGACAGGGAGCTGATTGTAGATGTGGTGTCTATAATCAGTCCCTCTAAGGTCAGCAAAAAACATAAGCCAGAGCATAATGTCTATAATATGATTATGCGCCGGAACTTCTGGCGAAAGATAACAAAGGTGATTTCCCTTTCCTTTGAAATCGTAAAAAAATACGAGAGCAAAGGAGTGGATTGATTTGAGAACAGAAAATATATGTATTGATATGCATTGTAAAAAGTGTAGAAAAAGCTTCAGAGTGTCATACGAGCTTACAGGAATGGATGCAGCACCGGTATTACCGAACATTACATTAAAATGCGGAACCTGTAAGAGAACAGCGACATTCAAGAAATACACAGAAGCAAAGTTGATAGAAATATCAAAAGCTAATAAGGCATTAGTATAGTTGATTATCAGCTGCGGTTTATGTGAACAGCAGAACAGGACAATTAAATGAGGGCCTCATGATATGGGCAATATTCGTAACAAGCTTACCCTGATAGTGAGCGAGAGTGGCAGCCTAAGGACGCATGAGAAAGATTACCAGATAAGAGTCTGGCACTTTCTCAGTGCGTCTTTTTTTGCGTGATAGCAACGAAGCTACATATGTTTCTCGAAATCAAATAAGCACACAGAAGTCCTTTCTTTTCTGGTGGTCAGTCCCTGGAAAGAGAGGATTTTATATGTACTACGATATTAAAGAAAGTGGAATGAGAATCAAAGAAATGAGGAAAAAAGCAGGATTAACACAGGAAAAGCTAGCAGAAAAGATGAATCTTTCTACGAATATGATTTCAAAAATGGAGCAGGGAGTTTCGGGAACAACACTTGATAATAGGGATAATAGCTGAGATACTAAATACAACGGTTGATTATTTGGCTTATGGAAGAAGTGTAATGATTGTACCGGAGGAACTTAGAAGTGCATTTGAGGCGATGATTGTGGCTTATAACAATAAGTAAGATATTGATGAGGTATTGGAAGGATAGTATTCAGCTATCCTTCCTTTCTCGTTCTGGCTGCTTTCTTATTTATTATATTTTTGCCAAAGATTTTACAAATGGTTTAAACATTTTCTTGTATTTAGGACCAAGCTGTGCTCCATAGTGATCCTGAAGAAGTTTAAGAACATTTTTTGGATTGTTCTTATGTTTATATAGGAAGTTGATTAGTTCATCAGTTACTGGAGCACCAGCAACATCAGTGTATTTTCCAATGTATTGGCAAAGTACAGAAAAACACATTTTATTGTCCCAGTTGCGAGTAACTGCAACATAGTTGGTATTGGTCACTTCCCGATATATTTTTAAACCATTTGTATTTCCGAAAAAGTGAACCAGAAATAGATGTAAATATGAAGTATTGCTTTTAGGACAAGCAGCAATAATATCATCAATTACAGATTTTGGTTCATTACACACTTTTTCGTTTGTTGATGGTGCATCAGATAGAGAAGGCATTTCTATATCTGATGATACAGGAATAGTTGTTGTATCATTATTGCAATTGGCAGAGAAAATCCTGTGGATAGATATTCCCCTGTCTTCCCAGAAACGAATAACTGAATCAAATCCTGTATCTTTTGAAACAATATATATTTCGTGTTCAGGTTCCTTACAAAGCTGATAGCCAAGGTATGTTACTAGTTGAAAATCAAGAGCATTATTGCCTTCATAACAAAGAATAAACTCAAGATTTTTGTTGTTTGATAAAAGTTTTATTACATTTAAGTAAGACATACGTGGTGACTTTTCTGTGTAAAAAACAAGAAAGTGTGAATCTTCATCTGCTTCTGATAAAAGGGTTACCCACTCATCACCTACATTTTCACTGTCTACATAGTAATATTTGGACATATATAACCTCATCAACCAGAACATACTTATTATATCATATAAAGGAATCTGATGGTAATAAAATATATATTTATTATCTCTGATAAATTGTGAATACAATTCCTACTTATCCCCACGAACTATGAATACGCTTCACTTCTGACATTTATCAAAATCTTTTATCATATAGTCATGGTTAAGCAATACAGCAAAACCCTAATGAGAAAAGCGGCGTGCACAAAGCTTTCCTAATATTAATTGAAAAAGGAAGGTAAAGCCAAATGACAATGTATGATGGAAAAGAAATGTATGAAGGACTTCTATTTATGAGGTCATTTAAGAGTGAAGAGAATTTGATTCCGGATGTAACACTGGATATGCTTGCAGCTCGTAAAGCAGGAATAATTATCAAGAACGTATTAGTAGATGACAATTATTCAAAGACGGTAGACAGAGAAGAGATGACTGATTTGCTTGGGTTACTGAATAAGGTTGATGCAAAGGTTCTTGTTGTGGAAGATATCCACGACATAACAGATGACGCAAATGACCTGAAGAAGATGATGGACCGCATAAATGGTATGGATGTTATTATCTTTGAACTTAGAAGTATGTCAGCCAGATTCAATAATTACAATCATGAGTGTTGATGAAAACGCAAATCCATTTTATATAGTTTTTTCCTTTGGAGTTGTGGTATTCGACAGGTCTGGAAACAGACTTGTTGAATGTCCGACGGAAGATGAAGCAGTGGAATGGATAAGTGAACGGAGGTCAGGCAATGAAGTATGATGGATATGAAATAGGACCACATATAAGACAATTAAGAAAAAATAAGATGATGACAGTAGCTGAACTCAGTGACAGAACTGGATTAAGTAGTTCAAGTATAAATCAAATTGAACAGGGTGGAAGAAACATAAGGAGGAAAATGATGGCAGATGAAAAAATATTATTAAATGTAGAAGAGACGGCTGCATACCTTGGGATTGGTAAGACAAAGTGCAGGGAATTTTTAAGAGAGCATGAACATGACTTTGTTATCCGTATTGGAAATAGGATATATGCAAATAAAAACCTACTGGAGCAGTGGGTTGATAAACAATCAAAGCAATAAGAAAAAAATAAAAAAAGTTTGAAAAGAACACTTGTTCGATAAAGCGAAGTTTGCTATAATAAGGGTAACAAGTAAATATCGACTCGTGTTCTTTTGATTTTATAGAGGTGAAAACTATGGGTAGAAAGAAAAAGTTGCCGCCTAATATAAGGCAAAAGAGTAATGGTTCATACGAAGCGAGAAAGAGAATTAATGGAGTTGAAATTAATCTCTGTAATAATGATTTGGATGAGCTAATCAAAGAATTCGAGTTGGCGAAGAAGAAACTAGGCTATTCCGATGAGAATGTAAAATCAAATCAGAATGGATATATGTCATTGAATGAGTGGTTTGAGAAGTGGTTTACTACATACCGTGTTCCTTATATTAAGGAAACAAGTGTAGCACCAATGAAGAACCGATATTACAGGACCTTTGGACAGAAGCTTGGTCAGATGTCAATTAACAGCATAACAAATTATGATATTCAGAATGCTATAGCTGAAATGAAAAAGGAGGGAAAGGTTAATTCAGCTACAAAAGAAGCCTTTGCAAGAGTAAGGGATTGTCTTGAAAGTGCTAAGAATAATAAGATGATAGATACAAATCCTTGTTTTGATATTATTGTTCCATGGGAACGTAAAAAACCAAACAGGAGATTCTTGACAGTAGAAGAGCAGAATAATTTTCTTGAAACTGCAAAATTCGATAGGGAATTCTATTATCCAATGTTTATGATTATGTTTCAGACAGGGTTAAGAATAGGAGAAGTTGGTGGTCTAAAATGGTCAGATGTAGATTTTATCAATAAAAAGATTTATGTCAGAAGAAGTTTAAGCTGTCATTACCTTAATGGTGTAAAGACAATGAAATTATCATCGACCAAAACGATTAACTCTGTGAGAGAAATACCATTCTTAGGAAATGTTGAAGAAATGTTTAATAGACAAAAGGCAGCACAGGACAAACTTAGAGCTAATCTTGGTTCCAGGTATAGGAGTGAATATGATGATATGACGAATCTTGTATTTACTACTAGCATGGGAAGTCCAATGACCAGATACACAGCTGAGAAAGAAATTAATAAGGTTGTAAAGGCTTACAACGAAATGGAAAATTTTAATGCAGTTAAGGAGAATAGGGTTCCTAAGTTAATGGAGCATGTTCATCCTCATGCGATTAGGAGGACTTTTTGTACTCGCTGCTTTGAATCAAATATGAATCCTAAAGTGGTTCAGAAGTTGATGGGGCATGCTACTTATTCCACCACTATTGATATATATACTGATGTTATGAAGGATAAAATGGATGAAGAAGTATTAAAATTTGATATTGGTTTTGAAGACGAAGAATAGATGAGCGAATTATTTTAGGTATAAATTGCCGTAGCTTATCATATAAAAGCAAAATCTGCCGTTCCCAACGCGTAAAATCGAGAAAAAAAGTTGGGAAAGAAAAAAACAAAATAAAACTGGTTTTTCCCAAATTGGAACGCAGAGTTATCGAGGACGAAGGCTGGAAACCCGCATAAATAAAGGGATTCTGGGTGAGAAGTTGCAAAACAGATGGGACAGTAATTGACAACTTAAAAACATCAAAACCAGATAATCAAAAGAATAATGACAAAAAGGCAAAGTGGTACAAAATCATGTACCACTTTTTTGTGCATAAAAATTTTGTATCACATGAGGTGGTAAAAGATGAGATATAAAGATTACGAATGAGCGATTGAAGAGTTGGTATTAATATGGGATAGAAAGTGTAAATGCAAGGTGAATGTGAGGACTAAAATAAATTGATTTTTGACACTACTTATGATAGAATTATATTAATTATTAGATATGTGATAGAAAATGAATATTTGAATAAAATACGCAGCAGGGAGAGGTAGAAATGAAAACAAGAAAAAATAGAATATTGCTATTGACTGTTTTGGGAGTGTTTATCATTGCTGTGAATTTTGGCGGAAAAAAAGCTTATGCTATTGAGCTTCCGTTTGTTCCGGTAGAAGATACTCATAATGATTCAGATAATAATGGAAATGCATCCACAAATAATAAGAATACAGAGAACACTGGAAATAATTCGCAAGACAATAATGCACAGGGAAATAATTCACAAGACAATAATACACAGGGTGGCAGTACACAAAGCGGAGGTTCATTAGGGGAAAGTTCCGGGACTGAAACTTCGCAGAATGGGAATACACAAAGTGGAGATGGACAAGGTGGCAGTCGGGAATCTGAAGTTAACTCAGAAAATGCCGGCGATATGACACCGGTCGAAGCGATGGATGGACAGAAAAAGATTAAACTTGATGAAGCAAAAAAAATTGCCGCAGACAATTCGCAAGATGGTTCACAAGTAAACTCCGAGAATTCTCAAAATGGGAATGGAATAGATGGTTCAAATAATGCACCGGATGGCAATTCAGATTTAAATAATAATTCTGAAAATGATTCACAAAATGAGGGTGAAAATAATACATCAAAGAGCAATACAGCGTCCAAAGAAGGTGTCACTATAGATAATAATGATTCATCAACAGAAGGTGATAAGGTTTCAAAAAAAAGCACAAATACAAAGAAAATCTTTATCATTGTAGTGATATTATTGGCAGCGGGTGGTGCGACAGTAGTCATTCTTATCAGAGCTAAAAAGAAGAATTAGCCGGATAAATTGGAGGATTACAAACTTAATGGAGATAACAGAAAGTATATTTTTTATAAAACTTGCAGATAAGATAATACAGATTGAACCGATTCATGAGTATGTGAGAGTATATTGTAAGGATTATGTAGTAGCAGAAGAAAAGATGAATGCTGATATAGTGGTAAAAATCACAAAAGAAGACATAGAATATGAGAGGAAAAAATCTATAGAGGAAGATAGTAAAAAAAGTGAAAACGTAAGAAGCTTTTCTGATGAATACCTTGAGACACTTGCTGTATATAGAAAGATTGCGCGTGCAATGTTAAACTATAATATATTTTTGTTTCATGGCTCAGTCGTCGCAGTGGACGATGAGGGTTATCTTTTTACAGCAAAGAGTGGAACAGGAAAATCAACACATACAAAGCTGTGGAGAGAACTATTGAAAGACAGTGCAGTGATGGTAAATGATGATAAACCCCTGATTAAAATAGATGGGGATAGAGTGATTGTTTATGGTACTCCGTACAATGGAAAACATAGACTTGGAAATAATATTTCAGTTCCGTTAAAAGCATTATGTATATTGACAAGAGCAAAAGAAAATACAATAGAAGAAATTACAAAAAGTGAGGCTTATGCGATGTTGTTGCAGCAGATCTATCGCCCGACAGATGAAGAAGGCATGAAAAAAACGCTTGAGTGTACAGATATGCTGGCTGACAGAGTAAAATTATATCGCCTTAGATGCAATATGGAACCGGAGGCGGCCAAAGTGGCTTACGAAAAAATGAAGAACTAAGGAACTAAGATAGTAAGGAATGATTCAATAATAAAAAACTAATGAAAGGGAAATTACACAATGATATGTGTGATACAGATGGTGAAAGTATGAAATTGAAAAAGAATTTTATATATCATAATACTGGTGAAGAAATTGTGCTTGTTGCGACAGGTGAAACAAGATTTTCAGGAATTGTAAAGGGAAATAAGACAGTGGGGTTTATTTTTGAATGTCTGAAAACCGATATAACAGAACAGGAAATTGTGGCAAAGATGAGAGAAAAGTATGATGCTCCTGAAGACGTAATAGAGAATGATGTTGAAAATGTCATTAGAAAATTGAGAGAAATTGGTGCGCTTGACGAGTAAATTATAATAATAAATGCAATGTGGCGGTGATGAACGTAACTATTATATTAAAAATGTAAGGAGGTATAAAATGGATAGGAAAAAATTAATTTTTTCAAAGAAAGCTATAGCGGTGACATTAGCAGGTGTAACATTAACTGCTGCGATTCCAGCGACACCGCTGAAGACAACACTTGAGTCATTTATGGTAGTAAGTGCACAGGAAAATGCAACATCAGTAGAAAGTTTTACATACAGTAAATTGACAGGCAACACAGTAGAAATTGAAAAGTATATAGGAAATGATACAAAAGTTATCATACCGGAAACAATTGACGGAATGGCAGTGACAAGTATAGGGAGTCTTGCGTTTTGTGATAACACATCAGTTGAAAGTGTAACGATTCCAAATGGTGTTACTGATATAGGATATGAGGCGTTTTATGGCTGTATAGGTATGACAGAGGTGACCATTTCAGATACCGTTACCGGTATTGGTGAAGCAGCATTTCGGGATTGTCAGTCTTTAGAGACAATCAATATAGGAAATAATCTGCAGACCATAGGTAATAAGGCGTTTGAAGGCTGTCTCAAAGTAGAAAGGATTACTCTGCCACAGACAGTGACATATATAGGTGACAGAGCATTTTTTAACTGTCAATCTCTGTTATATTTAAATATACCTGATTCTGTTCAATATATTGGAACACGTGCATTTGAGATGGAGACGGGAAATGCAGACAAGAGTATTCCATGGTATAGTCAGCTCAAGGGAGAAGTCTATTTTGGAAACATATATTATGAATATAAAGGAACGATGCCGGAGAATACAACAGTTACTATAAAAGATGGTACAACGATGATAGCTCCGTCGGCATTTTATGGAATGACAAATCTTGTAAAGGTTGAAATGCCGGATACAGTAGTAAGTGTAGGAGAGAAAGCATTTTCTGACTGTACAGGCCTGAAAGAGGTTGAGTTTTCGAATAGTCTTGTAGAAATACAAAGTCAGGTGTTCCAAGGCTGTACAAGTCTTACGGATGTAATGTTGCCGGAGAGCATTGCAGTGATACAGGATTATGCATTTAGAAATTGTACAAGTATGGAGTATATCAATATTCCACAAGCAACCCATTATATTGCACAGACAGCATTTTTGGAATGTGAAAATTTGTTATATATAGTATTTTCTGAAAATTGCGATTTTGACAGCCTCAGTGTATATCATAATGAGATGATAGAGAAAATATTCCTTGATAATAATTATCAATCAAACCTGCTATATAGTCCAAGCTCGATTCAATTTATTGTGATTAAAAAAGAAGAGGATGGAAAAGGTCTTACAGAGATTCCGTTTGCAGATAATTTTACAGGGGATGTTCTGGTGCAGGATGGAATTAACTGTCCTGATACAGTGAGAAGTTCATGTATTACAATGGATTTGATAGAAGATGCCGGTATGTACAAAGTAAATACTTCAGAGCAGGCAGTGGTTATGAAACTTCCAAATCCGATGATGATTGGTGGCAAAGCATATGAGAGAGTCAAAAGTTTGTCTGTATTTGAAGATTTTGAATATATTGCACCAACATGTGAATCGGAAGGAAGAAAATGTGTTTGGGTTTCAGATGATTATCTAAGTTACTATTTAGATGAAGCTGGAACGATTCCGTATGATATGGATGAGGGTCGTTTTATAGGTTTTGAGGATTTAAACATACCAAAAGTTGACCATCACTATGTAGATGGAAAGTGTGAGTGGTGCGGCAATGAGTTAAGTAAAGTTAAGCTTGAGGGAAATAGCATTACACTTGATGGTGATATTGTAGTGAACTACTATATGCAGCTTGATGAGAGTGTTCTTGAAGATGATGGTGCAGTGATGAGATTTACTACCGAGAACGGAAAGGTGAAGGAAGTAAATGTCAAAGATGCGAAGACAGATACCACTACTGTAGCAGGAAAGACATGTTATGTATTCAGCTGTGATATGCCTGCGAAAGAGATGAATGATACTATAGAAGCACAGGTAATCCTTTCGGATGGCTCAATGAGTGAATCGTACAGTTACACAGTGAAACAATATGCCGATGAGATTATTGAAAATAAAGATAATAATGCAGAGTATACAAAGGCAAAAGAACTTGTTAAAGCGATGCTTGTGTACGGTAGCTATGCACAGATTTATTTTGAACATAATGTAGATAAACTGGCATTTGAGTTGAGCGGTTCAGCTGAGGCGCAAGAAGTTGAAAATGTTTCTGCAGAAGATTTGAAATTATATGCAAGTACTGCACTGAAGATTGAAGACTCGGATAATGTTACACTTGCAGGAATTAATATGTCTCTCCTGTCAAAGACTACATTGAGATTATTCTTTAAAGTAGAAGATGGTTCGAATCCTAAGTTTTTGTATAATTCAAATGAGTTGAACATCCGTACAACAAATAATTACTGTTACGTTGAAATTCCGGGCATCAGAGCAGATGAGTTAAATAAAACGTTCAGCATCACGGTTGTAGATGGTGATACAAGCAAGACCGTACAGTATAGTCCGATGACATATGCTTACAATGTTCTTAGCAGAGAAGGGAATGACATACGTACACCAGAGTTAAAAAATTTGATGAAAGCGATGTATATCTATAACGCGAAAGCGGTAGATTATAATCAATAATACTAGAAGGAGAATGGTAAAATGAAAGAAGTTTACGAAAATGTAAAATTAGAAGTTATTCTTTTTGAGACAGAAGATGTGATAAGAACTAGTGATGATACCCCTCTTCAGAGTCCGTAGTGGAAATAAAAAGTTCTTAGTAAATTAAAAAGAATCCCTGATTGTAATTTCAAAATGAAGTGCAGTCAGGGATTTTTTTGTTTTGATAATTTTTTTCTTTATGTTATAGATTAATTTTTTTATATATGTTATAATCAGTAGATGACTGTATTAAAAACGAGAGGAAACAGATTATGCTGAATGAAGATAAAATTAAATTAATGACTAAACTTGCCATATATGAACAGGGTGAAGGAAAAAAAGCTCTTGTATGTAATAAGTACAGTAAAAGTGATTATGTAAGTGTCAATATGATAAAAACAGCGGTAGTGATTACTGTTGCATATCTTCTTATAGTGACATTGTGCGTATTACATAATGTTGAATATTTTCTTGACCAGCTTATCAGTGTTAAATTGATGAGTCTGGGGATTAGGCTGCTTGTCATTTATATCATTGTGTTTGTGGTGTACATGTTGATTACATATATGGTATTTTCGGTAAGGTATATTCATATGCAAGAATTGAACAAGGGATATTCAGATGATTTAAAACAGTTATATCTTATGTATAAGAGAGAAGAGAAATTTAAGAATGAATCAAAATTAGAGTCGAAACTGGGAGGAAATGATACTGATGACAGCACTTTTGGATATTAAAGAAAATTTAAGAAGAATATACAGCAGACATTCTATGTATATTCTTCCGGCGATAAAATTTGTTGTGGCTATGGTTACGTTGATTGTGATGGATTCCTATATCGGATATTCATCATCAGTGAGCAGTCCTGTGATATCTATATTGATATCACTTCTGTGCTGTGTTCTTCCGGCAAATGTTCTGGTAGTCATTTACTCTATTTTCATGATATTGAATATGTATGGAATTTCGCAGGAGATGGCAATAGTAACATTGATTATATATATTCTTATGTACCTTTTATATTTCAGGTTTTCATCTAAATATGGATATGTGATGATATTGATGCCGTTTTTGTTTGCTATTAAGATGCCGTTTCTGATGCCACTTATTATTGGTATTGCTTTGCAACCGGTGGCGACAGTGGCGATGGCACTCGGTGTTATTTTGTTTTATATGATGAAATATGGAAGCGGAGAGGCATTTTTGGTTGTGAATGGCTCAAATGACTCGGGACTTGACAGAATGAGTTCTTTTATTACAGATTTATTTTACAACAAAGAGATGATAGTACTGATTATTGCTTTTACTGTGGCAGCCCTTGTTGCTTATGGAATCAAGAGATTATCGATTGATAATTCTTCTACAATTGGGATTATCGTGGCAGGCGTGGTTGAAGCAATAGTGATTTTAGGTGCATTATATGTACTGGATGTAGAGGGTGGAATATTCAAATTGTGGATGATATGGGTATTTACATTAGTTTCTATCATGGTTATGCTTATATTGCAAGTATTTATATTGGCGGTGGATTATTCGGCAACGGAATATACACAGTTTGAAGATGATGATTACTATTATTATGTTAAGGCAGTACCTAAGATTAAAGTAACAGCAACAGATGTTAAGGTGAAACATATCAATGTAAAAAGAGCGAGAAGATAATAAGTTTTGGTACGAGGAAGTGAGCAAATGCGGACAGTTTTACAAAATTTAGGTTCATTTGTAGAGGAATATATGTCTATTCCAAAGTTTTCTGTGACAGATGCAATTGAGATATTGATTATTGCATTTGTAATATATGAGCTGCTTGTATGGATAAAGAATACAAGAGCGTGGATGCTGCTTAAGGGAATATTAATATTACTACTCTTTGTTTTAATCGCAACGGTGTTTAACCTATCGACGATATTATGGATTGCGGATAAAACATTTAGTGTCGGCATCATTGCACTTATTATCGTATTTCAGCCTGAATTTCGAAAGGCACTTGAGAATCTTGGAAGAAAAAAGTTCTTAAACCAATTATTTGTTTCTGAAGATTCAAAAGGGATAAATGAAAAATTCAGCAATAGAACAGTCAATGAATTGATAAAGGCTTCCTATGAGCTTGCCAAGCATAAAACAGGGGCATTGATTGTCATTGAAAACGAGATTAACCTTGCAGAATATGAGAGAACAGGAATTGATATTGACGCAGAGATAAGTAATCAGCTGCTTATCAATATTTTTGAACATAATACACCATTACATGATGGTGCGGTTATCATACGTGGTAATAGAATCACATCTGCGACCTGTTATCTTCCATTATCTGATAATATGGAATTGAGTAAGGAACTTGGAACGAGACATCGTGCCGGTGTCGGAGTGAGTGAGGTAACAGACAGTCTTACGATTATAGTATCAGAAGAAACAGGAAAAGTTTCTGTTGCAGAGGATGGAAAACTGACAAGGAATATAGATGGTGATATGCTGAGAAGCAGACTTGAAAAACTCCAGAACAAGACAGTAGAGAACAAGAAATTTAAAATATGGAAGGGAAGAAAGCACAATGAAAAAGATATTGACCAATAATATCGGGTTTAAGTTGTTATCCCTGTTGTTTGCTATTGTTCTTTGGATAATTGTTGTGAATATAGATGATCCGGAGATAACAAGAACGATTCAGGGAATACCGGTAACAATACTAGATGAGGGTGTTGTGACTGAAAATAAGCAGGTTTATGAAGTTGTTTCAGGACAGGAAGTGACAGTTACCGTAAAGGGACCGAGATCAATGGTGGATAAGATAACAAAAGATTATTTTTATGCATATGCTCCTTTTAGTGAAAAATCAAATGTAGATGCCGTTCCTATCTATGTTCAGTTTAGAAATTCAAAATATGATAAAGATTGTCAGATAACGCAAAAGACAATGACAATGAAGTTAAATATTGAAAATGTAATTGAAAAAAGTTTTAATGTGGAAATCGTGCATTCAGCTGATGTACCCAGCGGATATTATCTTGGAAAAGAAGGTATTTCGCCGGAGACGGTTGTTTTGACGGGACCTGAATCGATTGTTAATCAGGTACATTCCATCAATACAAGGATTGATTTATCAGGAAGAACACAAGATTTTCAAGTATCAGTTCCACTCAGATGTTATACAGACAGCGGAACTGAGCTATCGCTTAATGCGGAAACATCTTTAAGTGTACAGTCTGTAGACTATTATGCAAATATCTATTCTGTACGGGAAGTTCCGGTAACGTGCGGTTATACTGGAAAAGTTGCAAATGGATATGAACTGATAGATGTAAATGTCGATAAGAGTACCGTGAAAATTGCCGGACCATCAGTTTCACAGCTTGATAGTATTGTGATTCCGGATGAGATTTTGAATGTATCCGAAGCAACACAGAATGTATCTGTGGAAACGGATATTTCAACATTGATTCCAGAAGGAGTATATCTGTGTAACAGTAGTGATGAAGTGGTAAAGGTGACAGCAAAAATTGAGCCCATTATCAATAATACTTACACACTTCCTGTAAGTGAGATTGATAAAGTGAATATACCTGATGGATATAATGCCGAGATTGTTGACAGAAATGTGAATATTGTACTGAGTGGACTTGAAGATAAAATGACGACTTTCAGTGTGAATGAGATAGAGCCATATGTAGATTTGCGAAACACTGTGGAAGGAAATAATGAGGTTCTTGTAAGGTTTACACTTTCGGAAGGATTAAGCCTTGTGCAGGAAGTGAAAGTCAATGTTGTTTTAACAAAGATAAATGAGACAACGACAAATGGTGAAAGTACAGAAAATACTGTGGAGCCTGCAGAATCTCAGTCATCTGAGTTACAGACAACAATAGGACAGGAAACATCATAGAAACAGCAGATAATAAATGTATTAGTTTGTATGGAGGAAGTGAAGGAATGGTAGCACAAAAGGTGATGATTGGAATTCTCTCAGGGATTCATTTCAGACCGGCCGGCAGACTTACAGAAATTGCAATGGAATTTCATTGTGAAATAACCATGAAAAGCGGACACGGCAATGCAGATGTCAAAAGTTTTCTTTCTGTACTGGCAGCAAGTGTAAAATTTGGAGAAGAAGTAGAGATAATATGTGACGGCGATGATGAAGATGAAGCAGTCAAAAAAATTGTGCATTATTTGGAAAATGGTGAATAGAATGTTACAGATATTGGCAGTTTTATCTGGGAACAGGCATGAGAAGCAAAGAGGATGCCTGTGAGAAGCAGGGGTTACTCAAAAGCATTTCAATAAAAATATGATTTTGGAATAGGAGGCGCGCACTTATCTGCGCATGGGTAAAATGGGAAAATATTTTGGAACGGATGGTTTCCGTGGTGAAGCAAATGAGACACTTACAGTTGAACATGCATTTAAGGTTGGAAGATTTCTTGGATGGTATTATTCAAAAGAGCATAAAGCCAGAGTAGTAATAGGAAAAGATACGAGAAGAAGCAGTTATATGTTTGAATATGCTCTTGTAGCAGGACTGACAGCTTCAGGGGCTGATGTATACCTTCTGCATGTGACGACGACACCAAGTGTTTCTTATGTGGTAAGAACTGATGGCTTTGACTTGGGAATTATGATATCAGCAAGCCATAATCCGTATTATGATAATGGAATTAAGGTAATTAATGCAGAAGGAAAAAAATTGGAAGCGGATGTGGAAGAACAGGTTGAAAAATACATAGATGGAGAAATAGAAGATTTACCGCTTGCCAAGAAAGAAAATATTGGAAGAACTGTGGATTATGCACTTGGAAGAAACAGATATATAGGATATCTCATTTCTATTGCTACACGTTCATTTAAAGATAAAAAGATAGGTCTTGACTGTTCCAATGGAAGTGCCTCATCGATTGCAAAAAATGTATTTGATGCACTTGGTGCAAAGACATTTGTCATTGCAAATGAACCGGATGGACTCAACATCAATAACAACTGTGGCTCAACACATATTGAGAATCTTTGTAATTTTGTAAGAGAGAATCAATTGGATGCTGGATTTGCATATGATGGTGACGCAGACAGATGTATAGCTGTAGATGAAAATGGTAATATTGTAGATGGAGATGCCATTCTTTATGTTTGTGGTGTATACATGAAAGAACACGGACAGTTAAGCAATAATACAATCGTTACAACTGTTATGTCTAATATAGGTCTTTATAAAGCATTAGATGAAAAAGGAATAGGATATGAGAAGACAGCAGTCGGTGATAAGTATGTATGTGAAAACATGATGGCAAACGGACATTGTCTTGGTGGAGAACAGTCAGGGCATATCATATTTAGTAAACATGCAATGACAGGAGACGGAATTCTTACATCATTAAAGGTTATGGAGGCAATGCTTGAAAGTAAGGCGACTCTTTCGGAATTGTATCGCGAACTTAAGATTTATCCACAGCTTCTTGTAAATGTGAAAGTGAAGGATAAAGATGCGGTAATGAATAATGAAAAGCTTTTAGAGACGGCAAAAAAAGTTGAAGAAGAACTATCAGGTGAAGGAAGGCTGCTTCTTCGTCCAAGTGGAACAGAGCCGCTTGTGAGAGTGATGGTGGAGGCAGGCACAGATGAATTATGTAAAAAATACGTGGATGAAGTGATAGATGTAATTAACGAAATCTGTAGGCAATAAAATATTTGCTGTCAATAAGGTATATCTGAAATACTAAAGACTATGAGTGACAGGAAAAACTGTCAATATTATAAAATGCAAATTAAATGAAATTTGTGACAATAAGAAAATGATAAATAAGATGGAATTTATGAATGATATGACTAATAATGATGATATAAAAGAGAATAAAAGTATCAAAACAGAAAAAGAAAATATGGTCAA
This sequence comes from uncultured Lachnospiraceae bacterium, assembly GCA_902786365.1. Lineage (GTDB taxonomy): Bacteria > Bacillota > Clostridia > Lachnospirales > Lachnospiraceae > Bovifimicola. The sequence goes on from CADACD010000006.1 coordinate 33,107, forward strand.
AACGGTAGACGTTGTTATACCGCTGTATCAACCCGGAAGAGAAATAACAGATATCATAGACAGGCTTATTAAACAGACATATCCTGTCGACCATATCATCATGATTAATACAGAATGTGGCGGATATGATGCATCAAAGATAGAGGCATATATCAGCAAAATAAAAATGAACAAACCGGTTGGGAGCAGCAATTGTACGAATGATAAATCAGATAATCGAATAAGTGGTGAGAATGGTTTTCAGTTGAGTGATGAGACTGATTATCAGACAGGCAATTCATCTGATAAGAAAAGTAATGTTACTGATATCATCATAAAAAATATTCAAAAAAAAGAGTTTAATCATGGACTTACAAGAAATCTTGGAATGCTGATGTCGGATGCAGACTATGTTGTCTTTATGACGCAGGATGCCATTCCTAAAAATGAAAATCTTATAAAAGAACTGATAAAGCCGTTTGAGGATGAAGATGTTTATGTGACATATGCAAGGCAGATGCCAAGAGAAAACTGTAAATATGTAGAAAAATATGTCAGACAGTTTAACTACCCTGACTATGACATAGTTAAAACGAAAGCTACTTTTGAAAAATATGGGATAAAAAATATCTTCTGTTCAGATGTATGTGCAGCATATAGAAGAGTAGAACATATCAAACTTGGTGGTTTTAAGAAGACGGATTTTAATGAAGATATGATATATGCTTATGATGTCATTATGCAGGGGAAAAAGGTCTGTTATGTATCAAAGGCAAAAGTGATTCATTCGCATAATTATTCATATTTACAACAATTTAATAGAAATATTCAGATAGGAAGGTCACAGAAAGAATTTGATTATATTTTCTCAAAACTAAAGTCGGAAAATGAAGGAATAAAGATGCTTTTGAATGGAATTAGGTATCTTGTAAAAAATAAGAAGTGGTACTATATACCGGATTTGATTATCAGTACCGGCTTTAAATTTGTGGGATATCAGATAGGAAAGCATGGCCGGGAAAGTAAAAAGCATATGAAATAATATGCTTTTTTTAAATTCTACTTGTCATGTTTCCATCTTAGTGCTATAATTTCGAAAGTCAGAAATGAAAAATTAACAAATATTTAATATAAATTTATTAGTTTCTAATGAAACAGATTTAGTGAAATGCAAGTATATAAACAGAAAGGACTTATACAAAATGTTGAACTATAAAAAATATAAAAGAGTCCCTGTTGTCAAAATGGAGAACAGGCAGTGGCCATCAAAGGAGATAGAAAAGGCGCCAGTGTGGTGCAGTGTTGATTTGCGTGATGGCAATCAGGCATTGATTGAGCCAATGGTTGTTGAAGAAAAGATAGAGTTTTTTAACATGCTTGTGAAATTAGGATTTAAGGAGATAGAGATTGGATTTCCTTCTGCATCACAGATAGAATACGACTTTCTAAGGGAACTGGTTGACAGAAATCTGATTCCTGATGATGTGGTAGTACAGGTGCTTGTACAGTGCAGGGAACATCTGATACAGAGAACATTTGAGTCGTTGCAGGGAATTAAAAAAGCAATTGTTCATATATATAATTCCACCTCAACTTTACAGAGAAAAGTTGTTTTCGGAATGGAAAAGGAAGAAATAAAACGGATTGCCATAGAAGGCACAAGACTGGTCAAAAAATATGCGAAAGACTTTCCGGGAGAGATTATTCTTGAGTATTCACCGGAGAGTTTTACAGGTACAGAACTTGATTATGCACTTGAGGTGTGTACTGCTGTTCAGGAAGAATGGCAGCCAACACCGGATAACAAAATTATATTTAATCTTCCTGCCACTGTTGAGATGACGACACCAAATGTATATGCAGATCAGATTGAATGGATGAATAAACATTTTAAGGATAGAGAAAATATAATATTAAGTGTACATCCACATAATGATAGGGGAACAGGTATTGCAGCAACAGAGCTTGCACTGCTTGCCGGTGCTGACAGAGTTGAGGGAACTTTATTCGGAAATGGTGAAAGGACAGGTAATGTGGATGTTCTTACATTGGCATATAATATGTTCTCTCAGGGAATTAATCCAAAACTTAACCTTGAACATATCAATGATATTATAGAAGTTTATGAGAGATGCTGCAAGATGCCGGTAGGAATGAGACATCCATATGCAGGAAAACTTGTGTTTACTGCATTCTCAGGTTCACATCAGGATGCCATCAACAAAGGTATGAAGGCAATGCTTGAGAGAGATGACGGAATATGGGAAGTTCCATATCTTCCGATTGACCCAAGCGATGTAGGAAGAGAATACGAGCCGATTGTACGCATCAACAGCCAGTCAGGAAAAGGTGGTGTTGCCTTTGTTATGGACAGCTATTTTGGATATAAGCTGCCAAAAGGAATGCACAAGGAATTTGCGGATGTGATACAGAAGATTGCAGAGGTGCAGGGAGAGGTTGCACCGGAGACAATTATGGAAGAATTCAGAAAAGAATATCTGACATTTAAGACGGACAGAGAATATCCATATACATTTACTTCTTGCAAAATGGAAGATGTAGATGATGATCCATGTGGAGATACGAGAGCAGATATCTGTTTTAAATATAAAGGTGAAGAAAAGCATATCATTATGACTGGAAATGGTCCGGTTGACGCAGTAAAAAAGGCACTTCATGAAGTGACAGGTGTGAATTTTAAGATAAATGATTATTCTGAGCATGCTCTTGGTGAAGGATCGTGTGCGAAAGCAGCGGCCTATATATCTGTCACAAATACAGACACAGATAAGACGACTTATGGCGTAGGACAGAGTACCAATATTACAAGAGCTTCCATAAGAGCATTATTCAGTGCACTAAACAGACTAGAGAGATAGTGGGAATCATTCTGGAAAAATTACTAAAAGGGAAATAAAAATCATTAGGAAGACATAGCGAAAGAAAGGAAATAGATAAAAATGAAAATTGCAGTTGCAGGTGTAGGATATGTAGGTCTATCAAATGCCATTTTACTGTCACAAAATAATGAAGTTGTTGCACTTGATGTCATAGAAGAAAAAGCAGAGATGATTAATAATAAGATATCTCCTATTGTAGATAAAGAAATTACAGAGTATCTTACAACAAAGAAGTTAAATCTTTTGGCGACAACAGATGTGAATAAGGCATATGAAGGAGCAGAGTTTGTTATCATTTCAACACCGACAAATTATGATCCGGAAAAAAATTATTTTGATACATCAAGCGTCGAAAATGTAATAGAGACAGTAATTAAAATAAACCCATCAGCAACAATGGTAATCAAATCGACTGTACCAGTAGGTTACACAGAAAAGATTAAGAAAAAATATAATATTGACAATATCATGTTTTCACCGGAGTTTTTGAGGGAAGGTTATGCATTATATGACAATCTTTATCCATCTAGAATTATTGTTGGTGAAAAATCAGAAAGAGCAGAAAAGTTTGCAGATTTATTAAAGCAGGGAGCAGTAAAACAGGATATAACAGTATTGTTTACAAACTCAACAGAGGCAGAATCAATCAAACTTTTTGCTAACACATATCTTGCCATGAGAGTTGCATTTTTCAATGAATTAGATACTTATGCAGAGATTAGGGGACTTGATGCAAAGCAGATTATTGACGGAATCGGTCTTGATCCTCGTATCGGAAACCATTATAACAATCCTTCTTTTGGATATGGTGGCTATTGTCTTCCTAAAGATACAAAGCAGTTGCTTGCAAATTATAAAGATGTTCCGAATAATATTGTGCATGCAATTGTTGATGCAAATACAACAAGAAAAGATCATATTGCGAATATGATACTTCAGAAAAAGCCGGAAGTAGTAGGTATTTACAGACTTACAATGAAGAATAATTCGGATAATTTCAGACAGTCATCAATTCAGGGGGTTATGAAACGAATCAAGGCAAAAGGGGTTGAGGTGGTTGTATATGAACCGGCATTGAAAGAGGATAATTTCTTCAGGTCAAAAGTTATCAGGGATTTAGATGAGTTTAAGAAGATAAGTGATGTGATTGTGGCAAACAGATTTTCAGAAGAGCTTGTCGATGTAAAAGATAAAGTATATACCAGAGATATTTTTTCAAGAGATTGATGATTAATTATTGAATTGATTGAAGCCTATACTATAGATAAAGCAGATACTGTTAAATAGAATAAAAATACTAAATACAGATTGATGTATACCAGGAAGGAAGTACAGAAATGAAACTAATCATTCAGATACCGTGTTATAATGAAGCAGAGACTTTAGAAATTGCACTTAATGATTTGCCTAAGCATATTGATGGAATTGATGAGATTGAATATCTTATCATTAATGACGGAAGCAAGGACAATACAGTTGAGGTTGCAAGAAAATGGGGCGTAAACTACGTAGTTAACTTTAAAAGAAATAAAGGACTTGCACATGGATTTATGGCGGGAATAGATGCCTGCCTTAGAAATGGTGCAGATATCATTGTCAATACTGATGCAGACAACCAGTATGTGGCAGATGATATAGAAAAACTTGTAAGACCGATTATAGAAGGAAAGACAGATATTGTCATAGGCGAGCGTCCTATTGATAAAACAGAACATTTTTCTCTTATTAAGAAAAAACTGCAGCATTTTGGAAGCTGGGTGGTAAGAAAAGCATCTAATTCCGACATTCCCGATGCACCGAGTGGATTTAGGGCATATAGCAGGGAGGCGGCACTCCGTTTAAATGTAACTAATGAATATACTTATACATTAGAGACAATTGTTCAGGCAGGAAGAAATAAGATTGCACAGACTTCTGTGCCAATCAGAACCAATGGTGAACTAAGACCATCAAGACTATTTAATAGTATGATGGGATATGTGAAAAAATCAATGGTAACAATTCTTAGAGCGTATATTATGTATTCACCGCTCAAAACATTTTCAATTATAGCAACAATACCATTCCTGATTGGACTAGCAATAGACATAAGATACCTTATCTTTTTCTTTAACAGTGACGGAGCGGGGCATATGCAATCACTGATGCTTGGAAGTACATTGATGATGATGGGATTTATGACATTTGTTATTGGTTTATTATCAGATATTACAGCGAAAAACAGGAAATTACTTGAAGATATACAATATCATGTGAGAAAGATGGATTACGATGGTATAAAGGAGAAAGAATAATATGATATTGCATATTTTTAATAAGCAAGAAAAGTTTTCAGTATATTATATAAAGTTTTTAAAAGACAGTGGTTTTGACATGAACAAGCATGTTGTATTTCACTATGGAAAGAGCAGCGGAAAACTCCTTAAAGAGCATAAAAAAGTGTTGTTTTCAAGCTTTGTATCACCGATAAAGCATATTAAGTTGTATAGGATGATGAAAAGAGCTGATAAGATAATTATACATTCATTGGCATCACCTGTTCTGTTATTGATGCTGATGTTTAATATGAAAGTAACGGAAAAGTTTTATTGGGTAATATGGGGAAAGGATTTATATTTTACACAATGTATGAATATGAAAAATCCTCTTTTTAAATTGTATGAGATGATAAGAAAAAAAGCACTGAAGAATATCGAACATATTATTACTAATGTTGAGGCAGATTTTAATTTGGCTGTAGAATGGTATAAGATGGATGCAGAGCTGATATTGGCGAAAGGTATGTCTTATCCGTATAATTCAGATGTCGATGAAAAGGGCAAAATTGTTTTTAAGGAACACCTTAATACTGTATTACTTGGAAATTCAGCTAGTGTATCAAATCACCATTTGGAAGCCCTTGATATTCTAAAAGCAAATGACAACAAAAAGATGACTATCACATGTCCACTATCTTATGGTGGCAGTGAAAAGTATGTTGAAAAGGTTATTAAAAAAGGAAAAGAGCTTTTTGGAGATCGTTTTATTCCGGTGAAGAATTTTATGCCACTTGAGGACTATAATAAGATGATAAATAATCTTGATATTGCATTTTTCTACCATGACAGGCAGGAAGCATTTAGTAATACACTGACTTTGCTTGGAAGTGGTAAGAAAATATATATAAGACCATGTTCAACTTTATGGGATTATTTCCAGTCAAAGGGAATAAAAGTTCATAATAGTGAGGTGGAGGATAAAGAATTTTTTGTAAGTGATGATTACAGTATTCTGTTAGAAAATAAAAATAAAGTTACACAGATAAGAGACCCAAAATTATCTAAAGAATGTTGGGAAGAAGTTTTTGAATAGGAATGACAATGAAAGTATTATCAAATTTTATTTTAAATAGTAAAAATATTTCTAAAAGTACGTTTATATGGAACATGGTTGCAGCGATGTCAAATTCTTTTCAAAGTATGATTTTGATGCTTATTATTACCAGAAGTGGAAATGTGACAGAGGCAAGTTATATTGCTATTGGATTTTCCATCGCAAATCTGATGATGACGATCGGAAAATTTGGCATGAGAAATTATCAGGTCACTGATATTAAGGAAAAGAATAGCTTTAGTGATTATCTGTATTCAAGAAATATTACAGTTGCAGCTATGATTTTCTGCTCCATCATATATCTTGTATATAGTATATTTGCAAAGAATTATTCATCTGTTAAAGCGGTCGTTGTTACATTGATATGTGTTTATAAAATTGTAGAATCTTATGAGGATGTATTGCACAGCAGGTTGCAGCAGATAGGAAGACTAGATATAGCATCAAAAATATGGGCCATAAGAAACTGTAGTTTTATCATACTATTCTTTGGGTTATATATAGTGACAGGTAATATAGTGGTAACGGTTGGAACAGATGTGGCAATTAGTTTTCTTCTTTTTATTATACTGAATGTAATACCTAAAGAGTATTATGAAAAAAGTGAGTTAAATGTAAAAAATGTATTTCTATTACTGAAAGGCTGTATTCCTATATTCGTGGCTGCTTTTTTACTTATGTATATTAGTAATGCACCGAAGTATATTATTGATTCAGCCATAACAGATGAAGAACAGACGATATTCAATATATTATTTCTGACGATATATGTGGTCACACTGTTAAGTAATTTTGTATTTAATCCGGTGATAAATAAGCTGGCAGTCATGTGTGCTGGTAAGGAGAATAGGAAACTGATTAATAATATTAATAGATTACTTATTATGGTTATCGGGATTGTAGTGTTTGGAGTAGCATTTGCACAGATTATTGGTAGAAAAATACTTGGAATAATATATGATGTATCACTAGAGAAGTACAATGAAGAATTGGTTCTGATGTTGGTTTCAGGTGGTTTACTGGCAATTATTAACCTGCTGTATATGATTATCATCATGATTAGAAAGCAAAATATATTTTTGATAGTGTTTTCTGTTGCAAGTCTGATATTGTTTATTTTTGGAAAAAACATTCTAAAATCTTATAATCTGAAAGGGTTGTGCTTTTTTTACGGAGGCATATTATCTGTCATGGTTTTCATTTTATATATTATAAGTGTTTATTATATCTATAAAGGAAAGGAGATTAGCAATGATTAATTTTAATGAAGCTCCATATACAGGAAAAGAATTTGAATTTATTAAGAAAGCAATTGATAATAAGAAAATATGTGGTGATGGAGAGTTTACACAGAAATGCAATCAGTGGATTGAAGAAAATACAGGAATAACTAAGGCATTGATAACAACATCCTGTACACATGCGACTGAGATGGCTGCGATATTGTCAGATGTAAAAGAAGGAGATGAGATAATCATGCCTTCATACACTTTTGTATCAACAGCAGATGCGTTTGTACTCAGAGGAGCTAAGGTAGTATTTGTAGATATAAATCCTAAAACAATGAACATAGATGAAAATTTGATAGAAAATGCTATTACTGATAAGACAAAAGCTATTGTGCCGGTACATTATGCAGGTGTATCTTGTGAGATGGATAGGATAATGGAAATAGCAAAAAATAACAATCTTATGGTAATTGAAGATGCAGCACAGGGAATTATGAGTTCCTATAAAGGCAAGGCACTTGGAACGATGGGAGATTATGGATGTTTCAGTTTTCATGAGACAAAGAATTATAGTATGGGTGAAGGAGGTGCATTACTTATTCGAGACGATGAAAATGTAGAGAGAGCCGAGATAATAAGAGAAAAAGGAACTAACAGAAGTAAGTTTTTTAGAGGACAGATTGACAAGTACACATGGGTAGATGCCGGTTCTTCTTATTTGCCAAGCGAATTGAATGCAGCATATCTGTATGCACAGCTTGAAGTTGCAGAACAAATAAATGAGTATCGTTTGAAACTTTGGAACAGATATAATACAAATCTGAAAGATTTAGAGCAGATTGAAAGACCGTATATACCAAAGTATTGTGTACATAATGCACATATGTTTTATATAAAGGCAAGAGATTTAGAGGAGAGGACAAGATTAATCACTTACCTAAAAGAAAATGATATTCAGGCAGTATTTCATTATGTGCCATTACATTCAGCACCGGCAGGAAAACGCTATGGCAGATTCTCGGGTGAAGATGTCTATACCACTAGAGAGAGTGAAAGATTGGTGAGACTGCCAATGTTTTATTCGCTTCAGTTAGAACAGGTGGATTATATTACAGATAAGATAATAGAATTTTACATGAAAGGAAATTAATTATGATAATAGTAATCGGTGCGACAGGTTTTATAGGAATGTATACAGTAGAAAAACTTTTGAGTGAAAATAGAAAAGTTTTGGCGACAGGTAGAAATAAAAATCTTGGTAGGGTATTAGAAAATATGGGTGCAGATTTTATTGAACTTGATATTACTAATAAGTCTGATTTTGATAAATTACCAAAGGAGAATGTGGAAGGGATTATATTACTTGCAGGTCTGCTTCCGGCTAATGCCAAGGTAGATATAGATGTTGATGAGAATGCAGATGATTATATTAATGTCAATGTTATAGGAACAATCAATGTGTTAGAGTATTGCCGAAAAAACAATATTAACAAGATAATTTCGACATCTTCGTATGCAGATGTATTCAATTCATGGAAAAAAGGGGTGGCACTTAAGGAAGATGAACCTAGAAACTTTAAATATACAGGTGACCATGCGGTATATGTTATCTCTAAAAACACTGCAAACGATGTGATGGAATATTATAATCAGCAGCACGGAATGCAGTGTGCTGTTTTTAGGCTTCCTCCTGTATATGGTGTAGGACCTCATTCAACTATATATGTTAATGGAAAAAAATACAAATCAGGCATACAGACATTTATTGAGAATGCTAAAGAGGGTAAGGAGATTGAAATATGGGGAGACCCTCATATTTCAAGAGATATTATATATGTAAAGGATGTTGCAGAAGCATTTTACCTTGCACTTCAATCAGACAAGGCAAAAGGTTTGTATAATATGACATCTGGAACACAGTTAGATTTAGAGGAACAGGTAAAGGCTATTATTGAAGTGTTTGGAAATAAAGAAAATGAGTCCAAAATTGTATACAGACCTGACAAACCCAATAATACACCTTCGTTTCTGTTTGATATGTCTAAGGCAGAGAGAGATTTTTCATTTGTTCCGAAATTTACTTCATATAAAGATATTATGATTGATTATAAAAAAGAGCTTGAATTAGGTAGATTTGATAAGTTAATAAGTGAAAGAGAAAAAAATTAGATTATGAATGAAATGACTGTTGAGATTTCTTTTATAACAGAAGATATATGATTACAACCGCATGTTTGGATATAGTTGGAGGTTTTTATGGAAAAAATAGTTATTATTGGAGCAAACGATTTTCAAAATTCGCTTATTTTAAAGGCAAAGGAACTAGGATATGAAACTCATGTGTTTGCCTGGCAGGACGGTTCCATTGGAGAAAAAACAGCAGATGTCTTTTATCCGATAAGTATTGTGGAAAAAGAAAGAATATATGAAGAATGCGTTAAAATAAAACCGGTGGCAGTAGTCAGCATAGCATCAGATTTAGCGTCAATTACTGTAAATTATGTTGCAAGAAAGTTGAACCTTCCTTGTAATGATGAAGCGTGTGTAAGGGTCACGACAAATAAATATGAGATGCGAAAATGTCTCAAAGAAAATGGGATAAGTGTTCCTAAATTCTATAAGCATTTTGAAAATGAAAAGATTGATTATGAAAATAAAATCTCCTTGCCTGTCATAGTAAAACCAACTGACAGGTCAGGAAGCAGGGGAATAACAAAAATTACAAGATATGAAGATATAGAAAAGGCAGTAGAAAGGTCTGTAAAAGATTCCTTTGAAAAGTGTGCGATTGTTGAAGAATATATAGAAGGTGATGAGTATAGCTGTGAGGCTATATCCTATAATGGAAAACATCGTATCCTTGCAGTCACCAAAAAATATACCACAGGAAGTCCAAATTTTATAGAGACAGGTCATATAGAACCGGCGGGTCTGCCTTATGAAAAACAGGCACAAATAGAGGAAACGATAAAAAAAGCACTTGATGCACTTGGTGTTAAGAACGGAGCCTCACATTCGGAGTTTAAATTAGATGCTGCAGGTAATGTTAAAATCATAGAAATCGGTGCAAGAATGGGAGGAGACTGCATAGGTTCAAATTTGGTGCAGTTATCGACAGGGTATGATTTTGTGAAAATGGTGATTGATGTAGGACTTGGAAAAGAACCTGATTTTACACATGTATGCAATCCTTCAAATGCAGCAATAAAATTTATATTTAATCAAGAAGATTATAATGAAATTAATGAATTTATAGAAAAGCATTTGGAAACATTAGTATATGAAAGTGGAATTAAAAAAAATGAATCAGTAGTTGACAGCTCGACAAGATGGGGATTTGTGATTTTTGCATCAGATAATAGAGAATTACTCGAAAAAATATTTTGTCAAAATGGGGGATGGAGAAGCATTGGCAAAGAAAATCATTAGTATTAAAGAAAAAATGTCAAATTAACTTGCATTTTATCTATAAATGCTATAGAATGCACTTGTAAATTAAAAAAAATGGAAAAAGTTTATGTTGACTGTTTATATGAACAACTCATGAAAAGAGTATTTATGAGAGATTGAGAATTGAGAGGTAACATATGAAGACAGAATACTCGGAAAAATATGATTTTTGGTGTGAGAGCGAAATTTTTGATGAAGAGACAAGAAGTGAATTGAGAGCAATCACAGATGAAAAGGAGATTGAGGATAGATTTTATAAGGATTTATCTTTTGGAACAGGTGGTCTTAGAGGTGTTATAGGTGCAGGAACAAATCGTATGAATATTTATACAGTCACCAAGGCAACACAGGGACTTGCCAATTATATATTAAAGAATAACGGAGCAGATAAGGGAGTTGCCATAGCATATGATTCAAGACATATGTCAATTGAGTTTTCAGAGGCAGCAGCATTATGTCTTAATGCAAATGGAATCAAGACATATCGTTTTGAAAGTTTAAGACCTACTCCGGAATTGTCATTTGCACTTAGGGAATTAGGATGTAGTGCGGGTATTGTTGTTACGGCAAGTCATAATCCGCCTGAATACAACGGATATAAGGTTTATGGTGAAGATGGTTCACAGATTACAGATAATGCAGCGAATGAGATTATAGCTGAGATTAATAGTATCACCGATCTCTGTGTGATTAAAAAAATAAGCAGAGAGGAAGCAGAAGAAAAAGGCCTTTATCATGTTATCGGAAAAGAAATAGACGACAGATATATGGAAGAATTGAAAAAATTAGTGTTAAGCCCTGATTCTATCAAAAAGATGGCATCAGAGTTTACCATTGTCTATACTCCGTTTAATGGAACAGGTAACATTCCAGTGAGAAGAGTATTAAAAGAACTTGGATTTACAAAGGTATATGTAGTACCTGAACAGGAGATGCCGGATGGTGACTTCCCAACTCTTGAGTATCCTAATCCAGAGGACCCGAAGGCGTTTACGCTTGCCCTGAAGCTTGCAAAGGAAGTTGATGCGGATATCATACTGGCAACAGATCCGGACGCAGACAGACTTGGTGTCTACGCTAAAGATAGTAAGTCAGGAGAATATGTTTCATTTACAGGAAACATGTCAGGACTTTTAATTGCTGAGTATGAATTGGCACGTAAGGAAGAACTTGGACTTCTTCCGGAAAACAGAAAAGATGGAGCATTAGTGAAAACTATTGTTTCGTCTTCAATGGCAAATGCAATAGCGCAGGCTTATGGCATTACATTGATAGAAGTGCTTACCGGATTTAAGTATATTGGAGAACAGATTAAGTTCTTTGAGGAAAGAAAGGCGAAAGGTGAGCCATGTGCATATGAATTCTTATTTGGTTATGAAGAGAGCTATGGATGTCTCGTAGGTACACATTCAAGAGATAAAGATGCATGCGTTGCCGTGATGGCATTATGTGAGGCGGCTGCATATTACAAAGAAAAAGGTCTGACACTCTGGGATCAGATGCTAAGAATTTATGAAAAGTATGGTTATTATAAAGAAGATCTTGTTACCATGACGATGAAAGGCGCTGATGGTGCAGCAAAGATTCAGAGTATCATTGCTGATATGAGAAACAAACCTATTAAGAATATCGGGAAATTTAAGGTAGTGGCACAGAGAGATTATAAAGAGAATAAGAGAATCGACTATGTAACAGGAGAGGAAAAAGATACAGGACTTCCAACTTCAAATGTTATTTATTTTGAACTTGAGGATGAGGGATGGTGTTGTGTAAGACCTTCAGGAACAGAACCTAAGATTAAATTTTATGTAGGTGTTAAGGGAGATTCTATGGAAGATTCTAAGCAGAAGATGGAAGAATTAAAGAACTCACTACTTAAGATTGTTGAATAATAATAATTATTTATAAGATGACATTCGAGTATGTCTGACAGGTTAAAATAAAATTTATAAAGAAAGCATGGGTATAAGAATGAAGTATGATTTTGATTTAGAGCTTGTGAATAATAATTCATTATTACTGATATTGCAGCAGATAAAAAAAGGTTCTGTAGTTTTGGAATTTGGTCCGGCGAATGGAAGACTTACAAAATATTTAAAGAATGAATTACACTGCGAAGTGTATCTGGCAGAACTGGATGAGGAGGCAGGCAGGGAAGCACTTCAATATGGTAAAGACTTGGTGGTTGGAGATGTTGAGAACTATGAATGGTTTGAAAAGTATCATGAAATCAGGTTTGATTATATTTTATTTGCAGATATATTGGAACATTTAAGAGAGCCGAAGGACGTTCTCGCCAAATCAAAATTATTATTAAAGCAGAATGGCAGTATCTTATTGTCTGTTCCGAATATGGCACACAATTCGGTACTTATCAATCTTATGAAAAATGAACTTACCTATACGAGTGTGGGTTTATTAGATAATACTCACATACATTTCTTTACCTATCACAGTCTCGAACAAATGATAAAGGACTGTGACCTCTATCCTTGTAAAAAAATGGGAACGTACTGTGAAGTGGGTAAAAATGAAATCATTAATTCTATCTATGATGTACCGGGAATCAGTCCTGAATATTGGTACAGCAGGAAATATGGTGAAGTATATCAGTTTGTATACGAACTAAAAAAAGGCAAAGAGTATATAGATGAGGAAGTAAACATATTAAATCCATTTTATCATCATTATTGGCTGCAGACATATATTGATGATGGAACAGGGATGAAGGAAGAAGTATCCTCAAAGTACAACTATGATATCAATGTAAAAAATCATAGATTTGAGTTATCATTAGACAGTGAGTGTGAAACCTTTAGGCTAGATCCTGTTAATACTTCATGTGTGATTAAAATCAACTGTATCAGTGTAAGACACGACGGAGTGGAAAGTGTGGTAGAAGAGTATACTTCAAACGCAGAACATGTATTTAATAATATATACTGTTTTCACACAGACGACCCGATGATTTTGATTAACACATCAGAAATGAGAAAATTCAATGAAGCAAAGATAATTATTGATTTTGATATTATTTCTTTTGATTCATTATGTGTCGATCATATGCAGGCAATTGTGGAAGAACTGATGCATACTTTTGATGCACAGCAAAGTAAGATGAATGATTTGAATAGTGAAATTGCTATTTTGAATAGCAAAGTTAATGAATTAAATAGACAGATACAGAATCTAAACAAAGAAAAAGAAGAATTGAGTGCCATCATTAATAACGGCAGTAAGAAGAATAGATTTGGCATGAAAAATTTATAGATAAATAAAATAAAAAGTTAAAATAAATAGTAACACGGAAATGAGGAAAAAAATGAGTAAAGTTGTAATTCATGCACAAGATCTGACAAAGGTATATAAAATTTATGCAAAACCTTCAGACAGATTCAAAGAAACTTTTAGTCATCATAAGGAAAAATATTATAAAGAGTTTTACGCTTTGGATGATGTATCCTTTGACATTGTTGAGGGAGAGACAGTTGGTATCATCGGAAGAAATGGTTCAGGAAAATCTACATTGCTTAAGATACTCACAGGAGTGCTTGGTAATACTGCCGGAAACATTGATATAGATGGAAAGATTTCGGCATTACTTGAGCTGGGAGCGGGATTTAACCAGGAATTTACAGGTATTGAAAATATATTCTTAAATGGAACAATCATGAATATTCCACGTGAAGAAATGGAGAAAAGGCTTGATGATATTGTCGCTTTTGCTGATATAGGTGAACACATAAATCAGCCGGTTAAGACATATTCCAGCGGTATGTTTGTGAGACTTGCATTTGCAGTTGCCATCAATGTAGATCCGGACATACTCATAGTTGACGAGGCACTTGCTGTAGGTGATACAAGGTTTCAGCTCAAATGTATGGACAAGTTTATGGACTTTATGAAGGCCGGAAAGACGGTACTTTTTGTCAGTCATGATGTCAATTCGATTAAGCGTTTTTGCAAGAGAACGATATGGCTTAACAACGGTAAATTGATTATGGATGGCAACACTGATGAGGTCACGGACAGATACATGGACTTCTTAAAAAGTGAACTGTCGATAGAGGATTATTTTGAGAAGATAAAGAATAAAGATAATGTCGAGATTGAAGAGGAAGAAATTGTATCAGCACCGGTCAATCAGATTGCTGAAGTACTTGGTGTGGATATCCTTGATTCTGACGGAAATATTATCGAGGAGATTGCAAATGGCCAGGATGTCAGTCTGAGAGTAAAGTACCAGGTGTATGATTTAGATGTAGAGAAACCGGTGGTAGGAGTGGCCATAAGAAGTATAGACAATAAATATATCTGCGGACTGAACACATTGCTGGATGGCTTTGATGTTCCGTGGAAATTGGGAGTAAATGAACTGAGACTTGAGTATGACCGATTTAATCTGACGGGCGGTAATTACTATTTTGATATTGCTATATTTGATAAAACAGCAACCGTTTCCATAGATTATAAATCAAAGATAAAGACATTTTTTGTTAAAATGGACTACATTGCAGAGGGTATTGTAGTTTTAAATCACAGCTGGAAGGTATAGAAATATGAGAACAATAAAGAAACTTATAGTGAGCATATTAGTGTTTGTTATCTGCTTTGGTGGATTTTATTTAATAAAACCGGGCAAAATGAATGATTATTCTTGGAGTACATTTATATCCTATGATAAATCGGATGAAATGATTATATATTATAACAGTGATGAACAGACTACTCTGTACGGAGCACAGCAGGTTGGAGCCATATTTTTGGAGCAAGAGGCGAGAAGTATAGATTTGTCAATGAGCGATCAGATAAAAATGTTTCAGATACATTTTGGATATAATGATAATGATATAGAATTAAAAGACTCTTATATACAGTATCTATTTTTCAAGGAAAAGATAAATTTGGCAGATTATGCGATACTTGAAAATGCAAGTGTATCAGAAAAATCAAAAGAAGCAATAAAGATAAAAAAAGAAGAAGGTCAGTCTTATATATTATATGATATGTCTGATGAGATTGCTTCGCTTAGTCATAAGGCAGACAGGTTCTTTTTGTATATATATCTTGCATTTTCAGTCATTGTTGCACTCATTGTTTACAGACTTGCCGGCAAGGTAAAATTAATGCTTGGCTGGTTAAGAGATATTTTGTCAAACAGAAGATTAATATTTGAACTGTCAAAGAGTGATTTCAAGATGAGATATGCAGGCTCTAATCTTGGTGTTGTCTGGGCATTTATCCAGCCTATTGTTACAGTGATGATATATGTTTTTGTGTTTCAATATGGGTTTAAATCAGTGCCTGTGGAAAATGTTCCTTATGTATTATGGCTCATTGCAGGAATTGTACCGTGGTTTTATTTAAGTGAGGCACTTATGAATTCAACCAATAGTCTTTTAGAGTATTCATATCTTGTAAAAAAGGTTGTATTCAAGATTAATATACTGCCTATGGTTAAAATTATGTCTGCCATCTATGTACATTTATTTTTTATCATGATTACAATTTCACTTTACCTTATTAATGGTATACCATTAACAAGATATGTGGTTCAGATTATATATTATACGATATGTACAACAGTGTTTGTGCTTGGACTTGCCTATATTACATCATCAATTGTTCTCTTTTTCAGAGACTTAAGCCAAATAGTTAATATTATTTTACAGTTTGGTATGTGGCTTACTCCGATTATGTGGAGTGTGAATATGCTAGGACCAAAGTGGAAAATCATTATGAAATTGAATCCAATGTACTATATTACAGATGGTTACAGAGATGCATTATATAATAAAGTATGGTTCTTTGAAAAGCTTGGTCAGACGATGTATTTCTGGGTATTATCTATCATGCTTTTGCTGGTAGGTACTACAATTTTTAAGAAACTTGAACGACATTTTGCAGATGTATTATAAATGAACAATAAACTTCAGAGCAACGATTGGAGGATTACAGTGAAAGTAAAATACAATATTGAATATATTACCCAGACAGTCGAAGAAGAGCAGAGAGTAATTAAATTTAAAGGCTGGGCATTTTGTGATGGAAAAAAAATAGACAATTTTATAGTTAAGTTTAATGGAAAAGAATTTGATGCAAAATTAGAGAGAGTTAGCAGGAAGGATGTTGCTGATTTTCACAAATCAGTGACGGCAGATAAAGATACCGGCTTTCAATTAGATGTTTTAGTAGCAGGCACAGAAAATATCTCAAAGGTTAACATAGACCTTGAGTGTGCCGGCGAAATTGTGAAGACGATTGAGATAGACCAGAAGAAATTCGATAAGATGCTTAATTTTGCAGGAATCGCATACTATATTGATAATGTAGTGACTAGAAATGAAGAGGATAAAATAGTTAGAAATATCACAGGCTGGGCGTATCTTACAAGGTATGGTACTGAAGTTGAGTTGGAAGTTAAAAATCTTAAGGGAGAAAAAATTGAGACAAAGTTAAGAAGAATACACAGGGACGATTTGGGAGATATACCTGAATTAGAAGGAAAAGCTGTGGATTGTGGTTTTCAGCTTGAATATGAGACAAATGATAAGTCTGAGATACTTGAACTTAAGAGTAATGACGGTCAACTTATTCAAATTAATATCGCAAAATATCTTTCAAGAAATAAGAGGGCATATAGAAAGCTTGTAATGAAACAGGTAGTATCTCATGCCAGTTTTGGAAATGGGGTTAAGGTTGTAAAATATATATTTAAAAATGGAACAAAAGGATTAAGGGATAAGATACTTTCTTCCTTTGCAGAAAACTATAATGATTGGTTCTTAAGACATAAGGCAACTGATGAGGAGCTAGAAGAACAGAAAAAATATAAGTTTGAATATTCTCCAAAGATCAGTATTATTGTTCCAACTTATAATACTCCAATAAAGTTGTTAAGAGAGATGGTTGATTCTGTCAGAAACCAGTCATATTCTAACTGGGAATTGTGTATAGCAGATGGAAGCCAGGGAAATGCAGAATTAGAGAGTGTATTAAATGAATATGTATCAAATGATAAACGAATCGTTGTGAAATATCTTGATGAAAATTATGGCATAGCTGGAAATACCAATGGTGCACTTGCACTTGCAACGGGAGAATATATTGGTCTTTTGGATCATGATGACCTTCTGGCAGAGAATGCTCTATTTGAAGTGGCAAAGGTATTGCAAGATAAGTCAGTAGATATTGTATATACTGATGAGGACAAGGTTACCGATGATTTATCAAGACATCTTGATCCTAATTTTAAGCCTGATTTTAGTATTGATTTATTCCGATCACATAATTACATTACACATTTTTTTGTCTGTCGTAAAGAGATTATTGATAAAATAGGTGGTTTTAGAAGCGATTATGACGGTTCGCAGGATTATGACCTGATGTTTCGATGTATTGAGAATTCCAAGGTGATAAAGCATATACCAATGATATTATATCATTGGAGAGTGTGTGTAGGTTCTGTTGCTGAGAACCCTGAGGCAAAAATGTATGCATATGAGGCTGGTAAGAAGGCGATAGAAGCACATCTTGAGAGAATGAATATTAAGGCTGAGGTAGAGCATACGGGGCTATGGGGAATGTATCGTGTTAAATATGAAGTGATCGGCAATCCAAAAGTTTCCATTATTATTCCTAATAAAGATCACATCAAAGATTTGGATGTCTGTATTCAGTCACTGTTCCATGTGAATGAATATAAAAATATTGAAATTATTATTGTGGAGAATAACAGTACAGAGAAAGAAACCTTTGAATACTATGATAAGATTACAAAGAAATATGATAATATCAAGATAGTATATTGGAAGGGAATATTTAATTATTCAGCAATCAATAATTATGGAATTGAGCAGGCAGCAACAGGAGAATATATTCTTCTTCTCAATAATGATACAGAGATGATTTCCAAGGATGCAATTAAGGATATGCTTGGAATATGTATGAGAGAAGATGTGGGAATTGTTGGTGCGAAGTTGTTCTATGATGATGATACGATACAGCATGCAGGTGTTGTCATCGGGTTCGGCGGGTATGCAGGTCATGTGTTTAATGGTTTGAAAAAAAATGACTATGGATATATGGTAAGAGCGATGATAACCTGTAATTACAGTGCTGTTACAGCGGCATGTCTTATGACCTCAAGAAAAATATTTGATGAGGTTGGAGGTCTTGATGAAAGATTTGTTGTGGCATGCAATGATGTAGATTTCTGTCTGAGAGTGCGTGAAAAGGGGTATCTTGTGGTGTATGATGCATTTGCTCACTGGTATCACTATGAATCTAAATCAAGAGGCTATGAGGACACACCGGAGAAGAAACAACGGTTTGATGGTGAAGTGGAAAAATTCAGAGAAAGATGGGGTAAGCTGTTAGAAGAGGGTGATCCTTATTATAATAAGAATTTCCCTGTGACAATTGCACCATTTACACTTGATTAAACACCAAAATAAACTATAGCAAATATTGAAATGTTAATTGATAAGCAGAAAGATAAATAAGAATATAGAAAGGTTTATGCTTTGGCATATATAATTGATATAAAATGAAACAGAAAGGTCTGCTTTTAAAAAAAAGCTTCTTATGGTTATTGGGAATTATTTTTGTAGTGTTATATTTATATTCAGACATTATTTTTGATAATTATAAGATATCCTTTGCATCACACATGTATAAGGTTTTGCCATGGAAAACAGAGTCGATAAATGAAAAAGGACCTCTATTTACTGATATAGAGGACTCGGAATATCCATCATTATATTCTACCTATATGGATGAAGATGGTTTCTCATTGTGGAATAATAAGGTTGCACTCGGAACAGGAAGTTCATTTGCCGGAATTATGTACCCTCTTAATTATGTGTATTTACTGCCTATTGATGCCGCGGTACTGCTAAAGACAGTGTTGAAATTTGCAATTGCATTTATTGGAATATTTCTTCTGTTGAAGATATATGGATGTAAGAATATATCAGCTGCCATCGCAGGTATCTGTTATGCATTTTCGGCAACCTTGGTTATGTGGCTGGGATGGAGTCATAGTGATGTTGCAGCATGGGCACCAATTGCGTTTTGGATTGCTGAGAAGATGATAGTAAAGTGTAAGATAAAATATGGAATATGGATGAGTATTATTATATTTCTTATGCTTATAGCGGGAATGCCTACATTTGTCGCATATTTTATGTATCTTCTTGGTGCCTATTTATTATATAGAACGATAAAGGAACATTGGAAGGATAAGAGAAGAATAATATATATTTTTATATTATTCGGATGTTCAGTGATGTTGGGTGTATTTCTGAGTTTTCCTTATACAGGTTCACTGTTAAACAGCGTAGGCGAAAATGGTTATGCAGCTTCAAGAGCGAATCAGGCGTTTTTCACACTGCGGTTTGAGTATATTAGAACAATGATTTTTCCGTATTTTTGTGCGGGATTGCCACAGCACAAAAATGAAACTACATTATATTGTGGAATTTTCACAGTGATAGTATTTCCACTTGGTTTTGTAAGAACAAAAGAGTGCAGATTGAAGTTGTTCTATGGAATATCATCAATTGTAAATGCGTTGCTGATATTTACACATATTTTTGATAAAATTTACGTACGAATGCCGATGATAAATACATCTATTAAATACAGACTTATTACAATATTGATGTTTACCATGACGGTACTTGCTGGTCTTAGTATAGATGATATTATTAGGAATCCAAACTATTATAAGCATAAGATATACATACTTGCCGGTTTGTTTATATGGGGAGTTGTAATTATCAGTGTAGCTTCAGGAAAATTACTGAGTATGACAAATAAAGAGCTCAATAATCTTGAATTTTATGATCCGGATTCATATAGTAAAGCACTTATTATGTTTTTTGCAGTTATCATATTAATAGGGCTGTATGTTATTCTTGAGAAGGATATATTGATTGTGGCACTTGTTGGTTTTGTTATCTGGGATATGACCGGTTTTGCGAGAGATTACCTGCCTTTGATAGATAAAGAGTCAGAGATTATACCAAAGGCAACAGACAGTATTCAATATATGCAGGATAACACGAAAAACTATGAACGTATAATAGGCCTTGGTTTGTGGGAATGCATGGCTAATTCCAATATATATTATGGTCTGGCTGATGTAAGGACACACGATTTTGTGGCTACGAATCCTGATATGATAGATTATTATAAAAGTATCTATTGGAATTGTTACATGTCTCCTACAAGAATTGCTTTTGAAAAAATAGGGAATTATAATCTTTTAAAATATCTGGGAACCAAATATCTGGTGGGAGAAAATGTCACATATTCAGAAACTTATAGTAGTAAACGAGATTTGTATGATACAACCGGTGAACTTGAGGCAGGTACAATTTTAAGACAGCAGATTGATATTCGTCAACATGATTTGTATGCACTTCAGTTACTTGTTGGAACGAGTGGTACGGAATTTACTCAGACAGATGAAATTAAGGCGTATATTGTCGAAAGATATTCGGGAAAAAAGATGGCTGAGACAACGATAAAACCTGCAGATATAACAGATAACTCATTCATTAGAATTGTATTTGGTAAATTAAACCTTAATATGTACAGAAAATATGATTTTGTGCTGGTACTGCCAGATAATTTCAGGGAGCACCTCACACTTTATAAGTCAGCAGTTTCTGAGAATGCCAATATGCTTACTGTCAACAAAAATAAACTTTCTGGACATTTGATTATGAAGCTTGAATATTTAAATGAGTGTTTGAATGAGGTTTATTTTGCAGAGGATGGTATAGTCATTGCGGAGTTTGATGAATACTCTCCGAAGGTTTCTTTTGCAGAGAACATTGTTGTTAAGGACACATATGAAGAGGTTCTTGATTACATGAAATCAGAGTACCGTGATAATACAGTTATTATTACGAAAGATGAGCATGATGATAATATAAAGCCCTGCAAACTAAATAAAAATGAGAGTATTGAACTTTTAGAGTATAACAATGATTATATTAAGATTAAGTATACAGCAGATGTTGACAGATATATAGTGATTAATGATTATTTCAATAACGGTTGGAAAGCATACATTAATGGCAAAGAAACAGAGGTTGTCAAAGCTAATTATTTACTTCGTGCAGTAGAGGCCCAAAAAGGTTCAGAGATGATTCTCGAATTGAAATACAAGCCAAGCTTTGCATATATTACATGCATCATTGCAATATTTGGTCTGATATTGATAATAGTTTTTAGTATTACATGTGAAAGGATGCAAAAAATCGTTGATAAAAAGATATTAAACATAGAGCAACTAGCATAAATAGATTGTTTATTCTATTAAAAAATGGTATAATTTATTAGGTTTAAGTAAATAATGCGATTGCTATAATATAAATTATGTGAAAGGCAGAACAGGAGGAGATTTTACAATGAAAGGAATTATTTTAGCAGGTGGTTCAGGAACACGTCTTTATCCACTGACAAAAGCAGTATCAAAGCAGATTATGCCGGTATATGACAAGCCGATGATTTACTATCCGCTTTCAACACTTATGTTAGCAGGTATAAGAGAAGTATTGATTATTTCTACACCGAGAGACTTACCGGTATTTAAGGAATTATTTGGCACAGGTGAGCAGTTAGGAATGGAATTTTCATATGCTGTTCAGGAGACACCAAGAGGACTTGCAGATGCATTTATTATCGGTGAGCAGTTTATCGGAAATGACAATGTTGCATTGGTACTTGGCGATAATATATTCTATGGACAGAGTTTCTCTAAGGTGCTTAAAAATGCAGCTTCAAGAGAAAAGGGAGCAACTATATTCGGATATTATGTAAAGGATCCAAGAGAATATGGAGTTGTTGAGTTTGATGAGAGTGGCAAGGCGTTATCAATAGAGGAAAAACCGGCTGTTCCAAAGTCAAACTATGCAGTACCGGGACTTTATTTCTATGACAACGATGTTGTTGAAATCGCTAAGAATGTCAAGCCTTCTGCAAGAGGTGAGATAGAGATTACTTCTGTGAACAATGAATATCTTAACAGAGGAACATTGATGGTCGAAACTCTCGGTCGTGGTTTTGCATGGCTCGATACAGGTAATCATGATATGCTTCTTGATGCAGCAGATTTTGTGGCTGCTTTTCAGAAACGTCAGGGACTTTATATTTCATGTATTGAGGAGATTGCTTATAAAAGAGGATTCATTAATAAAGAGCAGCTGGTCAAGCTTGCTGAACCTTTGATGAAAACAGCATACGGACAATATTTGATAGATGTAGCTAACGGATTATAAATTGTTTAGATAGAACCAAATGGTGAGTTAGTATTATTTTGTCGACAATAATTGAAAGGATAGAGAACAATGGGAAAAATAACAGTAGAAATGTGTGACATAGAAGGATTAAAGATTATAACACCGGCAGTATTTGGTGATGAGAGAGGATATTTCATGGAAACCTATAATTATAATGATTATAAGGCAGCAGGTATCGACATGGAATTTGTCCAGGATAATCAGTCAAGTTCAAAGAAAGGTGTGTTAAGAGGACTTCACTTCCAGAAAGAATTTCCACAGGATAAACTTGTGAGAGTTGTAAGTGGAGAGGTATTTGATGTGGCTGTAGATTTGAGAGAAGGTTCTAAAACTTATGGAAAATGGTTTGGAGTTTTATTGTCAGCTGAGAATAAGAAACAATTCTTCATTCCTAAAAATTTTGCTCATGGTTTTGTAGTGCTTTCGGATACAGCAGAATTTGCGTATAAATGCACAGATTTTTATCATCCGAATGATGAGGGTGGACTTGCCTGGAATGATCCAGATATAGGAGTAGAGTGGCCAATACCGGAAGGATTAGAACTTATCATTTCTGAAAAAGATCAGAAATGGGGCGGAATTAAGGAATATACTGAAAATAAAAAGTAATATTAGTAAATATAGATTAGTCTTTGTAGGAGAGGAATTGTTATATGAAAGTTACGGTAGTAATTCCTAATTATAATGGTCAGAAATTCATAAAACCCTGTCTCGATTCGCTCAGATTGCAGAATTATAAAGATTTTGAAGTACTTGTGATTGATAATGCCTCTTCAGATGGCAGTTACGAATATATTAAGGATAACTATAAAGAGGTAAAGCTTGTAAGATTAAAACAAAATTATGGCTTTAGTGCTGCAGTCAACAAGGGAATCAGTATGTCAGGGACACCGTATGTAATACTTCTCAATAATGATACAGAGTCTGACCCGGATTTTGTAGGCGAGCTTGTGAAAGCAATAGAGCAGTCTGATGATATATTTTCTGTAAGCAGTAAAATGATTAATTATAATGACAGAACACTTATGGATGATGCCGGCGATTTATATTCCATCATGGGATGGGGATTTCAGCAGGGTGTAGGACAGAACACGCAGAATTACACAAAAGATAGGGAGGTATTTTCAGCGTGTGCAGGCGCTGCAATATACAGAAAAAGTATATTCGATAAAATTGGAATGTTTGATTTAAAGCATTTTGCATATCTTGAAGATATGGACGTAGGTTATAGAGCAAGGATTCACGGATACAGAAATACATTCTGTGCCTCTGCCCTTGTGTATCATGTGGGCAGCGGGACAAGCGGTTCAAAATATAATTCGTTCAAAGTAAAACTGGCAGCAAGAAATAATATTTATCTGATATATAAAAATATGCCATTAC
Source organism: uncultured Lachnospiraceae bacterium (assembly GCA_902786365.1). Taxonomy (GTDB): domain Bacteria; phylum Bacillota; class Clostridia; order Lachnospirales; family Lachnospiraceae; genus Bovifimicola. The sequence goes on from CADACD010000006.1 coordinate 57,734, forward strand.
TGCAATTTATTATCAATATGCCATTTTTAACCATAGGATTTCTGATAAAATATCTGTTTTTTGTAAAGCTTGGTTATGGTGAGGATTACAAGGAAGGTTTTATAGAGGGAATAAAAAAAATGCATACCCTTAAGAAAGTGAAGTACAAGGAAGAATTTTTGCAAAATTATATCAATATAGAAAAAGAAATGATAAAAGGTACCTTCATATATGTAAAGGATTACTTCAGCAGGCATATGGAAATCAAGACGTTTGTTCTGGAAGATATCATTAATAATATAAAAAAATAGTTTTTATATGTAAAACTATTGCATTTTTAAGATAAATCATATAGAATTTTTTTAGATAATTTTGAATCTGATTCAAAAGATGAGAAAAATAAAATTTAAAAATGAAATTAAATGAAATTTTGGAGGAAAAATGATGAGAACATACTTAGTAACAGGCGGTGCCGGATTTATTGGCTCAAACTATATTCATTATATGTTTAAGAAATATGATAATGAAATCAAAATTATCAACGTGGATAAGCTTACTTATGCAGGAAATCTTGAGAACCTTAAGGATATTGAGAATAGAGAAAATTATGAGTTTGTAAAAGCTGATATCTGTGATAAAGAGGCTATCAGAAAGATTTTTGAGAGCAATGATATAGACAGAGTAGTGCATTTCGCAGCAGAGAGTCATGTTGACAGAAGTATCAAAAACCCTGAGGTGTTTGTTCAGACAAATGTGCTGGGAACGGCTGTTATGTTAAATTGTGCCAAAGAGGCATGGGAACTTCCTGACGGAACATTTAAAGAGGGCAAGAAGTTTTTACATGTTTCAACAGATGAAGTATATGGTTCCCTTCCTGATGATGACAATGCATTTTTCTATGAAACTACACCGTATGATCCGCATAGTCCGTATTCAGCAAGTAAGGCATCATCTGATTTCCTTGTGAAGGCATATATGGACACATACAAATTCCCGGCAAACATCACAAACTGCAGTAATAACTACGGACCATACCAGTTTCCTGAAAAATTGATTCCACTGATTATCAATAATGCATTGCAGGGAAAGAAACTTCCTGTATATGGCGATGGAAAAAATGTAAGAGACTGGTTATATGTAGAAGACCATGCAAAAGCTATTGATATGGTTCAGGAGCAGGGAAAACTGTTTGAGGAATACAATATCGGCGGACACAATGAGAAACAGAATATAGAAATTATAGAAATTATTCTTGAAACATTACAGGAGATGTTGCCTGATGATGATCCTAGAAAAGCGTATATCAACAAAGATTTAATCACATATGTTGAAGATAGAAAAGGTCATGACAGAAGATATGCAATCGCACCGGATAAAATTAAGGCAGATCTTGGATGGTATCCTGAGACAATGTTTAAAGACGGAATCAAATTGACTATCAAATGGTTTTTTGAGAATGAAGAATGGATGAAGAATGTAACAAGTGGTGACTATCAGAAATACTATGAAGATATGTATAAGGATAAGTAGAAAGAACTAATACAGGTAAAGCAGTCAGAATAAAAAATGATAAGTATTAAAAGACCGGCATTTAAACCGGTCTTTTTATGTATAAAGAATGTGGTATCATGCAACAATAATAGTAATTTATATGTAAAAATAATGTAAAATTGAATAAAAGTTATTGTCATTTTTTGGTAACTGTTGTATTATGGGGAATGGTTAAGATTGATGAATGATATGTAAAGTGTCATAGAAGCGGTAGTTGACACTAAAATGTGGAAGACACTTTGTTCTCAGTTGGGAGATTTTATAAAATGTCCTATAGAATTGGAAGAATGGAGTAAGATGAGTGAAATGATAAAAGATAATCAAAAATATTTTAACAGACTTCATATACTTTTAGATGCATTAGTGATAGAAGCATCCTATTTTCTATCATGGATTTTGAAATTTAAGACGTATTTATTTTCACATGAAGGTAACAGACTTTCTTTTAATACCTATATGACAACGTTGCTTGGAATTGTTCCGGTATATATGCTTTTGTATCTGGCGTTTCATATGTATACACCAAAGCGGGTTCAGGGAAGGCGGCTTGAGATAGGTAATATTATTAAAGCAAATTTAATTGGAATACTGCTTATCTGGTCTGCATTATATATTTTAAAAGAAGAACACTATTCGCGTGTCATGTTAGTGTTGTTTTTCTTTATGAATGTAATTCTTGAGACATGCATAAGGCTCATAATCAGGGCAATGTTACATTTGATGCGAAAAAGTGGAATGAATATGAGACATATTCTTCTTGTAGGGTACAGCAGGGCAGCGGAGGCTTATATTGACAGAATAAGAACATTTCCACAATGGGGATATGAGATACATGGAATACTGGATGATAATGTAGCCGTGGGAACAGATTACAATGGTGCAAAGGTTCTTGGCAAAACAGAGATATTGACAGAACTGCTGGAACAAAACAGTCTTGATGAGATAGCAATCACTTTAGGACTGAGTGAATACAGCAAGTTAGAAAAAATAGTCAGTCTGTGTGAGAGATCCGGGGTTCATACACAGTTTGTACCAGATTATAACAACATTATTCCGTCAAAGCCATATACAGAAGATTTGATGGGACTTCCGGTAGTCAATATACGTTATGTGCCATTATCTAATACATTTAATTCAATTATAAAGAGGATTATTGATATTATCGGTTCATTTTGTGGAATTATTGTTTTATCACCTTTTTTATTTATTATTGCATGCCTTATTAAATTTACTTCAAAAGGACCACTGATTTTTAAGCAGGAGAGAGTTGGACTTCGTAATGAACCATTTATGATGTATAAATTCAGGACAATGAAAGTTCAGGATGCAAATGAGGAAAAGAAGGCTTGGACAGTAAAAGATGATCCGAGAGTAACGAAGGTTGGCAGGATTCTCAGAAAAACAAGTCTTGATGAACTGCCACAGCTCTTTAATATATTAAAAGGGGATATGAGTATTGTCGGACCTAGACCGGAAAGACCGTTTTTTGTAGAAAAATTTAGGGATGAAATACCAAGATATATGGTAAAGCACCAGGTAAGACCGGGGCTCACGGGATGGGCACAGGTGAATGGATACAGAGGTGATACATCTATTAAAAAGAGAATAGATTATGACCTGTATTATATTGAGAACTGGACATTGGGATTTGACTTTAAAATAATGTTTCTTACCATATTTAAGGGATTTATTAATAAAAACGCATATTAAAAGAAAGGAAATAGCATGAAAAAATCAGATGAAAAGAAAATACCTGCATGGAAAAAGCTGGTATTGACATTAGAATCAATTGTAGTAGTTATCTATGTAGTGATGACAGTTCTGTTTGTGTGGTTTAAACAGGACAGAAACGGCTTTATAACATATTTTTCAGCAAATCCAATTGTCAGGATGTATCTTAATAAAACAACAAAGGCAGATTATGAGGAAAAAGTACAGGATATGGATTATGATAAGGACAAGGTTGTCGTTAATGAAGGATTATCAGAAAATATGGAGACATATAGAAATATAGCTTTGTTTGGTATTGATTCAAGAGGAAGCGAATTTGATGATAGCGCTCACAGTGATACAATTATTGTTTTAAGTATCAATAATAAAACGAAAGAAGTAAGAATGGCTTCAATATACAGGGATACAATGCTTAAGATTATTGATGATGATGGTGATGTCAGTTATACGAAATGTAATGCAGCATTTTTTAAAGGTGGACCGGAATGTGCAGTCAATATGTTAAATACGAACCTTGACCTAGATATCACAGATTATGTTGTTGTCAATTTCAATGGTCTTGCCAACATTATCGATGCACTGGGAGGGATAGAGGTCAACTTAACTCCGGAAGAACAGTTTTATGTCAATGGTTATCTGACCGAGACAAGACTCATCACAGGTATGGATGCACCTGATCTTACGACAAATGGGGAGAATGTTCATTTATCTGGACTTCAGGCAACAGCATATTGTCGTATCAGATATGTTGCATTTTATGATGATGATGGAACAGTATATAACAATGATATGGGAAGAACAGCAAGACAGCGTTCAGTTATCAAAAAATTGGTAGAAAAAGCGAAAGGTGCCGGAGCAGCACAGATGATAAGTATTGCAAAGACAATCTTTAACTACAATACAGAAGATGAGAAAGTGATTGGAACAAGCCTGTCATTTAATGAGGTGCTTGATTTGATACCATATTTGTTAGAGTTCTCACTTTCAGGAAGCGAAGGTTTTCCGTTTACATGTGATACACCTACAATCAATGGAGCGAGTATGGTGGTTGCAGAAGGATTATCTTACAATGTAACAAAATTGCACGAATATTTATTTGATGAAAAAAATTATGAGCCTAGTTATACTGTAGAAGAGGTAAGTGATTATCTTGAAACATACACAGGAGTACCGACAGTCAAACTTCCAGAAGACAGAAAAGATGAAAAGAACGGTTATAGCGGATACTCAGATGAAGACGAATACAATGAAGAATAATCACCTTATGATAATCTTATAGTCAGCGATAAGGCAGAAGAATCAAAAAAGAAAACTGTTTTTTGAGAAATCATAAAACAGTTTTCTTTTTTTAAATAGACATTTTTTTTTCACCGGTAAAACACATTTTAAACACAAATGACTGATATGATACTACTTAATAAAAACAACAACCAAAATAAAAAATAACATGTATACATATTATGCAAGGAGGTAATTGATATGTCTAATGAATTTAAAAATAATTTTGATAATGAAAATGTAAATACAGAAGAGCAGAGTAAATTTGATTTGCCGGAAGGAATCGCAAAATTTGAAGAACAGGGAGAAGAAAACCGGACAAATTACTATTCATCAACACATTTCGCAGAGAAAGATACCAAAGACAGCCAGAGGCAGGAAGGCTGTCAAGAACAACAGAGATATCAGACGCAGCAGAATTACCAGACACAGTTTGGAACAGAAAATCATTCGGCAGTCGGCACTAAGAAAGCTAAAAAACAGAAAAATAAAGCAGCAAAAACAAAGAAACAGCATGGATTTATCTATAAAGGTGTCAGCATTATTGCAAGTGCAGCTGTCTTTGGAGCGGTGGCTTTGGGAACAATCTATGTAGGAGGAGATAAACTTGGAATCATTAATACAGCATCTTCCACAGGCAATTCTCAAAATACAAAAATTACATCAACAAAGGTAACAAGTTCAAAAGATGCAATAGGATTATCAAGTATTCAGGCAAGTTCAGATGACCAGACACTTGTTTCTGATGTATCAGAGGTGGTTGAAAATGTGATGCCTTCCATTGTTGCAATCACAAGTACTCAGATGGTACAGTCAGTTTACAGCAACTGGTGGGGATATTATGGAAACGGAGACGAATATGAAGAGCAGACAGGAGCAGGTTCAGGAATCATTATAGGTCAGAATGATACAGAGCTCCTTGTAGTTACAAATAATCATGTTGTTGAAGGAGCGGACAGTCTTCAAGTTCAATTTATTGATGATGAGACAGCTGATGCATATATCAAGGGAACGAATGCAGATAACGATCTGGCAGTTGTATCAATCAAGCTTTCAGATATAAAGCAGTCAACACTTGATGCAATTAAGATTGCAACACTTGGTAATTCAGACGAATTAAAAGTAGGACAGGGAACAATTGCAATCGGAAATGCACTTGGTTACGGACAGTCTGTCACAACAGGTGTAGTAAGTGCACTGAACAGAGAAGTTGAATATGAGGACAGAACAATGACATTGATACAGACAGATGCAGCAATCAATCCGGGTAATAGTGGTGGAGCATTACTCAACACCAAAGGTGAGGTTATCGGTATTAATGCAGCAAAATACTCATCTTCATCAGTAGAAGGAATGGGATTTGCCATTCCGGTTTCAGAAGTAACAGATATTATTGAAGAACTCATGAATAGAGAGACACTGATAAAAGTGGATCCTGAAAAGAAAGGATATATTAATATAAAGGGAAGAGATGTAACAGAAGAGCTGGCAGCAGCTTACGATGCACCGGTTGGAGTACTTGTTGTAGAAGTAATTGAAAAAGGTGCAGCCGAAAAGGCAGGAATTGAAAAATCAGACATTATTACTGCGATTAATGGTGATAAAGTAACCTCTATGAAAGAGTTGCAGGAAAAATTGGAATATTACGAAAAGGGAACAACAGTAACTTTGACAGTTCAGTATCTGCAGGATAAAGAATATGTTGAAAAAGAAGTCGAGATAACACTCGCAGGAGCAATGGAGTAATGGTAAATATTGACTGATAGATTGATTTAGATTTTCTCATTTTCATAGGCAGCAGCGTTTCAAATACGCTGCTGCCTTATTAGATGTGTAGCAAGTTATTCTTGCTAAAACTCTTTTGTTGCTTAATATAGTAAAATTTGATATACTATTAACAGGTTTATATATTTGATAAAATTGATTTAGAGAGGTAATGAAGATGGGTAAAGTGAATATTGCAGTTGGACAGAGCGGAGGACCGACAACGGTTATCAATTCAAGTTTATATGGGGTGATAAAAGAGGCAATTGACAACAGCGATAAAATAGATAAAATATATGGAATGATTAACGGGATAGAAGGTTTTATAGAAGGAAGAGTAATGGATTTAAGAAACGATATTGAAAATGAAGATTTAGAGCTTCTGACGCATACACCTGCTGCTTATCTTGGCTCATGCAGATACAAGCTTCCGGAATCTATGGAAGATTCTATCTATAGAGAGATTTTTATGAAGTTTAAAGAACTCGATATATCCTATTTTATCTATATAGGTGGAAATGATTCGATGGATACAGTACATAAACTTTCTGTCTATGCTAAAACTACAAACAGTCCTGTAAAGGTGATAGGAGTGCCGAAGACGATTGATAATGACCTGACGCTGACAGACCACTCTCCGGGATATGGAAGTGCGGCAAAGTATGTGGCAACAACAGTGAGAGATATCGTAATGGACGCCAATGTTTATGATACAAAATCTGTGACAATTATCGAACTGATGGGAAGGCATGCCGGCTGGATAACCGCTGCCAGCGTGCTTGCAAGAAAATATAGAGGAGACAATCCGGCATTAATTTATCTGCCGGAAGTACCATTTGATGTTGAGGCATTTGTAAAAAATGTTAAAAAGGAGCTTGACAGAAAAAACAATATTGTGGTATGCGTATCAGAAGGTATCAAAGATGAGAAAGGAACATTTATCTGTGAATATTCAGGGAAGGCCGGATTAGATAATTTCGGTCATAAGATGTTGACAGGATGTGGAAAATATCTTGAAAATGTGATTAAGCAGGAGCTTGGTGTAAAGGTACGTTCAGTAGAGCTTAATGTAAACCAGAGATGTAAGGCAGCACTTGCATCAATGACTGATATAGATGAGGCAATCATGGCAGGAAGATATGGTGTGAAATCCTGTCTTTTAGGAGAAACAGGAAAGATGGTAGCCTTTGTAAGGAAAGATACGGATGAATACGAAGTAGAGCTTAAATGTGTTGATTGTTCAGAAGTATGCAATAAAGAAAAGGTGGTTCCAAGAGAATGGATTAGTGAGGATGGAACAGATATTCTTGAAGAGTTTATCAGGTATGTGTCACCACTAATTCAGGGAGAGAACAAACCGGTGATAGAAAATGGTATGCCGAAATATTGCTATAGAAGGTAATGGAGGAATGAAACGGTATGTAGGGATTTGCTCTATAGAAGATAGTGCATAATAAACGACATGCCGGAAAATGGTGATAAAAATAAATAAGGAAAGGCTTGGATAGATTAAAATGTCGAACAACAATATAAATGATGATGAATATGAAAAGGTTTGTGTACTCTGCAGGAGATCGGAGAGTAAAACGGGAAGGCAGGTGACGATGCCCGGAGGATTTTCTATCTGTCCTGATTGTATGCAGAAAATCTTTGACATGATGGAGTCAAATGGGATGAATATTGGAAGGGAAAACATGAACCTTGATGGGATTGATTTGGGTTCCATGATTTTTGCTAACGGATTGTTTGGAAATGAAATGTTTGAAAATATGTATGACAGTCAATCAAAAAATGATAACACTGCAAACACAGAAAAATCTGCTCATGGTAATACTCAGAATGGGGATAATCAAAATACTGTTCATCAGGGCGAGGATTCCTTTAATAAAGATTCAAACGAAAATGAACATTTAAACGATAATTCTAATGATAATGACAAAAATGATAAAAAAGAAAACGATAAAGATATTTTCGGTAATATGAAAGGTGGTATTCCGAATATAAGATTTATCAATCTCTCAGATTTACAGGGTGGAATGCCGGGAAATGGAAAAAAAATAAAGAAAAAGAAACCGGGAGAAAAGAAAGAGCCGATGATAGATATCAAAAATATTCCGGCACCGCATAAGATTAAAGAAAAACTTGATGAATATGTGGTTGGACAGGAATATGCAAAAAAGGTAATATCAGTTGGTGTCTATAACCATTACAAGAGAGTTGCGGCAGAATGTAATGACAATGCAGTTGAGATAGAAAAATCAAATATGCTGATGATTGGACCGACAGGATGTGGAAAGACATATCTTGTAAGGACATTGGCAAGAATTCTTGATGTACCGCTTGCGATTGCAGATGCGACTTCCCTTACAGAAGCAGGTTATATCGGTGATGATATCGAAAGTGTCATATCAAAGTTATTGGCAGCAGCTGATAACGATGTAGATAAGGCTGAGATGGGAATCGTATTCATTGACGAGATAGATAAGATTGCGAAAAAGAAAAATGCACATGCAAGAGATGTCAGTGGAGAGAGTGTTCAGCAGGGACTTTTGAAACTTTTAGAGGGAAGTGAAGTGGAAGTACCTGTTGGAGCAAACAGCAAGAATGCAATGGTTCCGCTCACAACTATTAACACCAAAAACATTCTGTTTATCTGTGGTGGAGCATTCCCAGATCTCGAAGAGGTTATCAAAGAGAGATTAAATAAGCAGGCTTCGATAGGCTTCATTGCAGATTTGAAGGATAAATACGACAATTCAAATGATATTATGAAAAATGTGACGATTGAAGATTTGAGAACATACGGAATGATACCTGAATTTTTAGGAAGACTTCCGGTTCTATTTACACTTGATGGTTTGACAGAAGAAATGCTTGCAAAGGTATTGAAAGAGCCGAGAAATGCGATATTAAAACAGTATGAGAGACTTTTAAAGCTGGATGAGGTTAAACTCGAATTTACTGATGAGGCAATTCTTTCCATTGCGAGAAAAGCATTAGAAAAGAAGACAGGTGCTAGGGCATTGCGTTCCATTTTGGAGGAATATATGCTGGATATTATGTATGAAATTCCAAAAGATGACAATATCGGAAAAGTGATTATTACAAAAGAATACATCGAAAAAACAGGTGGTCCGATTGTCGAGATGAGAAGTAATGATTGAAAGCAGACTAGAAAAATGCTGGCATATTTTTGCTCGTTAAAAGATAAGTTCCTCTTGGAAATCATAGGTTATATTTTCGTTTTTCGTAGAATAAGATGATAGTAATAGATTTATTTCCATGGGTATGAGATATGGATTGTCGAGAAAAGATTATGTCAGAGGATTTTGCTGACTTTATTGTGGATATTAATACAGATTTCACCGAGGCAAGAGAGAGATATGGTAACGACTGCATCATTTTCACATCTGTTAATAATGGTGTCATTTTTAAGGAACTGTCATCTTCGGCAGGTTTTGTATCTGCACCGGATATAGCAGTGATGGATGGTAAGAGACTGATAGAATATAATTATGCAGAGATACCAAAGCTATACGCATTGATGGACGCAGCAGCAATTGAAGATACTGGTGCCATAAGGCTTCAGAATTATCCGGGACTTGAACTGAAAGGAAATGGAATCATCATCGGATTTATTGGAGACGGAATAGACGTGTACCATGAGGCGTTTCGTTATTCCAATGGTAATTCAAGGGTGATTGCAGCATGGGATCAGACAAATCAGGATTATGAGCCTCCTTTTGACTATGAATATGGAAGCTATCTTACAAATGAGATAATTAACAGTGAACTTAAAAAAAATTATTCTATGGTATTAGAGAGTCTTTCTTATGGGAGCTCTCATGGGACATTTATGGCAGGAATTGCAGCGGGAAATATTGGTGTTGAAAACGGGTTTTCGAGTGCAGCACCACAGGCAGATATTGCAGTTGTTAAGCTAAAGCCTGCCAAGAAATATTTAAGAAGATACTATTATGTGAAAGAAGATGCAGAAGTGTACCAGGAAAATGATATACTGACAGGCATTAATTTTATGAACAAACTGGCGATTTCGCTTGGAAGACCAATTATCATCTGTATTGCAACGGGAACCAGTTTTGGAGCTCATAATGGGCTTGGTGTGATGGGAGATTTGATTAATACTATCGGTGTAAGACCGGGCGTGGGAATCTGTGTGGCAAATGGAAATGAAGGAAATAGCAGACATCATTTTCTTGGAAAGATTAATACAGAAGGCAGTTATGAAGATGTAGAAATAAGGGTGGAGGAAAATATTTCCGGATTATCTGTTGAGATGTGGGGAGAATCGCCGGATGTATTTTCACTTGAAATTATTTCTCCCACAGGCGAACGCATACCAAAGATTTCGATAGGGATATCAGGTAATAATAAATTTGAATTTTTATTTCAGAGGACAAAAATTTATATGAAATATGAGGTTGTTGAGAGTAGGAGCGGTGCACAGGTTATTGAATTGAAAATGGAGGCACCGACAGCCGGAATATGGACTTTAAGGGTTTATGGCGAGATTATATTAAACGGAATCTTTAATATATGGCTTCCGGTGACAGAAATGATTGGAAATAGCACATACTTTTTAAGACCTGATCCGTATACGACACTCACCATACCGGCAGATACATATATTCCTATATCCGTTGGTGCATATAATGACGAATCGGGAGGTATCTTTATCGAGTCAGGCAGAGGAAATCCTACCAATATGATAAGTAAGCCGTGTCTTGTAGCACCAGGAGTCAATATTTACGGACCTGATATCAACAATACTTACACGCAGAGATCAGGCACAAGTATTTCAGCAGCGATAACAGCGGGTGTGATGGCACAGTTTATGGAGTGGGGAATCCTACGTGGAACAAGCATCAGTATGAGTACAATTGATATTAGAAATTATCTGATACGAGGTGCAAGAAGACGACCTACAATTACATATCCTGACAGGGAGTGGGGGTATGGAATTCTAGATGCGTATAACAGTCTTGATATACTGAGAAGTTAGTGGTATATTTGTGTTAAATATAAAACAATAGATATTCAAGAAAATAATACAGATGTGTATAGAAGATATAGTATATAGAACAAGATATAGAACAACTGAAAGGAATATTGGTAAACGAACATGAGTATTTTAGCAGAAGCATTAAGCCTTCAATTGAAAAACAAAGAAATCAAACATTCTATTCACGGAGATAATAAAGAAGGAGTAATGATGGCTCAGCAGCTTCCTACGGTAAAAATACCGGTAAAAATCCTGCTGCTGACTGATGATAAGACAAACTCTGTTTCACTTAGAATCTACGGATTGTATAAGATGGAAGAAAGCGAGATTACAGGAACATTATTTTATCTTCTCAATCAGATGAATGCAAGATACAGATGGGGAAAAGTTGTGTTAGATGACCAGGATATTGTCATCACTTCTGATGCAATTGTCACTCCGTTTGATATTGGAGAGATATGTCTGATGCTCACATATTACTGTACGCAGATGGCAGATGAGGTATATACAGCACTTGAGAGATTAAAATATCAGTTGTAAAGTAGTTGGTAAAAAACTATTATAACTTAAAAAATCTTGATATAAATTTCATTATATGATAATGTATAAATAAGTATTTTTCAGAATCAAAAGCTTTGTTTTTTGACCAAACATCATATTGATAACAACAAAATTTATTATGAAAGGAAAGATTTTTATGAAAGGGAATATGAAATCTACAAAAAGAATAGCGGCATCGATACTGGCAGCAACACTGATTGGGGGAGTGCCGGCGGCAAATCTTGTACCGGGCACATATTTGACAGTTGCAGCGTCAACAAACAATACACTTCCGCATGGTATGAAGGAAGTTGTAGATGAGAAGGGGAACCTTGTGAAAGGGGATCTTACGATAAGCATCCCGGATAATGTATCAGAAAATTATGAAGTAAAAGCATATGAGCTGTTACAGCTCGTTATACCGGTGGACACAACATGGACAGCAGGTACAATGACAAATAACGATAACTCACAAAATGTGTATGTTGTAACAGACAACTTTGAAGCTTTTTTTGCTAAAGCAAAAAAAAGTTATACTAAAAAAGACAGTGAACTTCCATCTAGTGAAACACTTTATCTGACCTATGATGTGGCAAATAAGTCTCTGAACATAACAAACGATGTGACCACAGTTTCAGATAAAACAGAGAATAAAGATTATATTGTGATTGACAATACAGCCTATTCTGCAGGACATAAAGGAAGGCTTGATACAAAATATTTTGAAGCAGACCTTGTTTCAAGAATTACAGATTCACCGGCAGATGCAACAGAAACAACGGCAAGTGCCGCAAGACTTTTATCTGACTGGGCAAGCAGATACATAAAGGATAAAAACATAGAAGAGGACAAAACGGCAGACAAAATAACAGGAGAAAAGGTATTCCGATTTTCAGGTGAAACAGCACTTGTTTATGGTTACTATGTGCTTGTGACAAGTGATACATCAACAAATTCAGAAGGTTGTGTAGTAAATCAAAGTATTTTAAATGTTCCACATGCAGAAGGTGTGACACTGAAAGCAACACCAATTACAATTGACAAGAGTGTGTCAAATCTTGTGGATGCAAATAGAAACAACAATGGTGAGAGAGAGAAGAAAAATACAGAGACAACAAGGCGTGATGAAGATGAAACAAATGGTGAAAACTATGATATGATTACTGCAAATATCGGGGATGTGCTCCAATACAAAATTGAATCACATATTCCATCACTCACAAGTTATGATCTTGAAACGGCAAAAACTTCAAGAAAACTTCTCGGACTGACAGACGAAGATGAAATAACAGAATCTAATTTTATCGATAAAATTGCCAATAATTATGTTTATACATTTCGTGATACCATGATTAATCAGAATTTTATCCCTGCAGATACAACTGTTGCAGGTGTCGATGTGGACGGTTTGAAAATGGAGATTCATACTGAAGATGAAAATGGTCGTCCAACAGTGGTAACATATGTGGTGAAAAAATTAGGTGATATCAATTCACCACAATATTACCTTGTAGAAGAGAATACAAAGGAGACAGTTGATAAAGATAGTGCAATAGGAAGAATCTGGGAAACAGATTATGCACAGGTAGATGGTAAATGGAAGAATTTCTTTGTCATTAATTTTGATTTGGTTAAGCTAAAAGAACTCGGATATGATGGAAGAGATGTAGTATTCACATATAATGCAGAGCTTATGGGAGAGGCAGGAAATTCAGATGCAACCAATGAAGGTACATTCACATACAGCAATGACCCGTATGATGCTTCATCCACAGATACAATTACAGATAAAAATAAAGTCTTTACATATGATATAAAGATTGACAAGAAATTTAGTGACGGAGCAAAAAATTTATTTGGTAATGTTAAATTTAAACTTTATTCAGATTCAGCAAAAAACCATGTAATTAATTTTAAAGGCAGTAACGGCAGTTATACAAGAACTGACAGTGATGATAGTCCTGTACCAGATGGAATATTGAGTCTTAGTAGTACGGGAACACTTGAACTTCACGGATTAGGAGAAGGAACATATTACCTTGTAGAGCAGCCAAATGATACACTTAAAAATGCAGGATATAATGTTGTCAATACCATCACAATTGTTGTGACAGCAAAGGGGGATGATGGTACCATCACGGATTCAGAAACATTAGATTTGTTTAATGAAGATAATACTAGATCATCAGCAACGCTTGACGGAGTTTCATTAAATCCGGGAGTACTTAAGGAGTCAGATGAAAAGAACAATGAATACGGAATCGAATTCGACGTAGTCAACCAGAAAGGATTCAAACTCCCACTGACAGGTGAATATGGAAACCGTGCACTTGCAGTGGCAGGTATCGTTCTTGTTGCAGTAGGAGGCACAGTTATAGTCCTTGTCAACAGAAAGAAAAAGGATACATCTGCAAAAAATGAAGCGTAAGGCAGTTACCTTGCTGGCAGTACTTATTCTTGAAGAAATGTAATTCTGATGTATCCAAAGTATAATAAAAGTCTGCTAAGCAAGGTGGTGCTGACCTGGAAATAAAGATGATGAAAGCGGGCAGGAAGAAGATGAAAAAGATTGTTAATCTTTTAGCTGTTATCATGCTTCTTTCGGGATTTCTGATACTGGCAAAACCATACCTGCGCGAATGGTATCTTAAGAGAGAAAATGACAGAATTATAAAGGAATTTGCAAAAAAAGCAGAGAATAACAGTGATGCAGGTAATGCCTTGCGTGAAAGATCTGATGATAACAGAAACACCACAAACGAAAGCAAAAACACTTCCATGTCTGACAAGTTGTATGAAAATATGCAGGAATACAACATAAAAATCTTTCAAGAAAATCAATCCGGACTGTGTGATGCATTCAGCTATACCACAAGCAGTTTTGAATTTTCGGAATATGGAATCACAGATGATGTGGCAGGTTATATCACAATTGATAAGATAGGTGTGACGATGGCACTGTATATAGGCTCAAACAAAGCAAACATGAGCAAAGGTGCCACCATCATGAACCAGACAAGCATGCCCATAGGAGGGGAAAATACTAACTGTGTCATAGCAGCCCACAGAAGCAGAGGATTTTTAGCAGAGATAGAACAGTTAGAGCCGGGAGACGAGATAAAAATCACAAATCTCTGGCAGACATTAAGCTATAAAGTTGTCAAAATCATAGTGATAGAACCTTATGATACAGACAAGATAAAAATTATTCCTGGTCAGGATATAGTCACACTATTAACCTGCCACCCGTATGGAAAAAACACTAACCGTTATGTAGTCTACTGCGCGAGAAATAAATCAGGAGAATCGGGAAATACAAAAGATGGTAGTGCTGATAAACAGATATACAATATTACAGCAGATGAGCTTCCGAATGGAATGGAATATGAATCATCAGAAAAGAGCATTAAAAATGAAGATATCATTAGAATCTGCGGAATGATACTGACTGGAATATTTCTGATAATCTATCTGTTAATGTTTGTTGCGGGAAGAAATTTGAAAGAACAACCTGACATACAAAAATAGAATATGTCGTAAATCACAGCTTGACATAAAAAAATATAGTGATAAACTAATAAATGGACAGTTCATTTGTACCATCCTGTCCCTAAACAAAACTAGGACTAAACCATAGATAAATAATGTTTATTTAGGGCAGTCATTGTGTGACTGCCTTTTGCATATTGAGAAACTTTTGGGTATTTGTCTTTAGAGTTTAACAGGACAGAAAGGAGGAGGATATATATGTACAGTTTGTCAACAGAGCATAGCTTTGATGCGGCACATTTTCTAGCAGAATATAATGGAAAATGTAAGAATATACATGGACACAGATGGCGAGTGGTAGTTGAAGTGCAGTCAGAAGAACTAAGAGAAGATAGGCAGCAGAGAGAGATGTGTGTGGATTTTTCAGAGCTGAAGGATGATTTGAGAGAAGAAGTGGATTTTTTTGACCATATGTTTATCATAGAAAAAGGCAGCTTGAAACAAAGTACCATACTTGTGCTTGAGGAGGAAGGATTTAAGATGATTGAAGTTGGTTTCAGACCAACAGCCGAGAATTTTGCAAGATATTTTTATGAAAAAATGGAAGAAAAAGATTATGACGTTGCATTCGTAAAAGTTTATGAGACACCTAACAATTGTGCAACATACAGAAAGTAAGATATCTAATATGAACATAAAAAGTAAAAGTATTCAATATGAAAGGCAGAAGATATGGCAGAATATAAAGTTGCTGAAATATTTACCAGTATCAATGGTGAGGGTATGTGTGCAGGGGAGCTGGCTGTTTTTGTCCGTTTCTGTGGGTGCAATTTAAGATGTAACTATTGCGATACAATGTGGGCAAATGAACCGGAATGCATATATGAGCGTATGACAGATGATGAAATTCTTGACAGAATCATAAAAGAAGATGTCACGAATGTAACCCTGACCGGAGGGGAACCGTTATTACAGCCGGATATTGATGTGTTGATTAAAAAATTGGTTGAGTATCAGGATGGGTTACTTCGAATAGAGATAGAAACAAATGGAAGTGCAGATATTGGAAGCTTTATATGGAAAGAAGAATGTACTAATGAAGAACATCAGGAATTAATTAAAAGTTTTGTTATACGCCCAGTATTTACAATGGATTATAAATTGATGGGAAGTGGAATGGAATCACAGATGAATACTGATAATTTTGTTTATTTATGTGATAAAGATACAGTGAAATTTGTCGTTTCTGATGAAGAAGACCTTGAAAGAGCATATGAGATAAGTGAAAAATATAATCTAAACGGAAAATGTAATGTCATATTAAGTCCGGTATTTGGAAGAATTGAACCGGAAAAAATAGTTGAGTTTATGAAATTAAAGAAATGGAATGAGGCACGAATGCAGCTTCAAATACACAAAATTATATGGGATCCGGATAAAAAAGGTGTATAGGATAGGTGATAATCAGTCAGACAGAAAGATGGGACAATATAGAGACTGATTAAAAAGCGGATAACTGTAAAAATATAAATGTAATGTAAAGAGCAGTACAATTACAAAAATGTGGCAGACACAAAATGGATTGTGGAAGAAAAGAGGATAATTATGGCAATTGATACAGAAGCAATAAAGGAACATATTCGTGGAATTCTGGTAGCATTAGGTGATGATCCGGATAGAGAGGGACTTAAAGATACACCGGCAAGAGTTGCAAAAATGTATGAGGAAGTTTTTGAGGGAATGAATTATACAAATCATGAGATTGCAATGATGTTTAACAAAACATTTTCAGAAAATTTAGATGAAAATGCCGGTGATAATGATATGGTATTGGTGAAAGATATTGAGATATTTAGCCATTGTGAACACCATATGGCGCTGATGTACGATATGAAGGTATCTGTGGCATATATTCCAAAAGGTAAGGTTATAGGACTCAGTAAGATTGCAAGAATTGCGGATATGGTAGGAAAGAGACTGCAGTTACAAGAGAGAATTGGTTCTGATATTGCTGAGATTATTCAAGAAGCGACAGGAAGTGAAGATGTGGCAGTGATAATCGAAGGGACACATAGTTGTATGAGTGCAAGAGGAATCAAAAAAGGGGCAGCTACGACAAAGACATTTACATTCAGGGGGCGGTTTAATGACGATAAAGTGTTGCAGATGAGAGTGTTATAAGTATTGATTGATAGCGAAAATTAGTAAGATATCATGAGAATATTAATAAGAAAGGAATGGTAAAATATGAAAGCATTAGTATTATCAAGTGGTGGAGTTGACAGTACAACATGTCTTGCAATAGCAGTTGAAAAATATGGTAGTGAGAATGTAGTGACATTGTCTGTTTCTTATGGACAGAAACATGCAAAAGAAATAGAAGCAGCAAGAAAAGTGGCAGAATATTATCATGTTGAACACCTTGAAATTGACCTCACAAAGATATTTGAGTATAGTAACTGTTCACTGCTTACACATTCTAAAGAAGATATCCCGAAAGAATCCTATGCAGAACAGTTAGAAAAGACAAACGGAACTCCTGTGTCAACATATGTGCCATTTAGAAATGGTCTTTTTTTATCAACAGCGGCAAGTATAGCATTGTCAAAGGGCTGTGGTATCATTTATTATGGGGCACATTCTGATGATGCTGCCGGAAATGCATATCCGGACTGTAGCAGTGAGTTTCATAATGCTATCAGCAATGCGATTTATTTGGGGAGTGGAAACCAGTTAAAATTGAGGGCTCCATTTGTCAATCTGGCAAAATCGGAGGTTGTAAAACTGGGACTTGAATTAGGGGTGCCGTATCACCTGACATGGAGCTGCTATGAGGGAGGAGAAAAGCCTTGTGGAAAATGTGGAACATGTATTGACAGACGGAATGCATTTGAGTTAAACGGTGTAAGTGATCCGGCAGCGGAATATTGAACAGATCAAATATCGAAGATGTAGGATGCTTTTTAGGTGGAGACTTATTATACATTGTAGAATCAAAGAGGGCAATACATACTGATATTGAGGAAAGGAAATGATATGAGTACGAGAGAAAACGAAAAATCGATATCATTATTGGGAAATCAGAATACGAAATATCCTACGGACTATGCACCTGAAGTTTTAGAGACGTTTGAAAATAAACATCCTGATAATGATTATTTTGTAAAATTCAACTGTCCGGAATTTACAAGTCTATGTCCGATAACAGGTCAGCCGGATTTTGCGACAATCACAATATCCTATGTACCGGACAAGAGAATGGTGGAGAGTAAATCATTAAAGTTATATTTATTCAGTTTCAGAAATCATGGTGATTTCCACGAGGACTGCGTCAATAAGATAATGAAAGACCTAATAAAATTAATGGATCCGAAATATATTGAAGTGTGGGGAAAATTTACTCCTAGAGGAGGAATTTCGATAGACCCGTATTGTAATTATGGAAGACAGGGAACAGAGTGGGAAAATGTTGCAAAAGACAGACTGTACCATCACGATATGTATCCGGAGAAGATTGATAACCGATAAACCATCGATATTGAAATTTGTCAACCTATACTCTTTAATAGGTTGACAAATAAATAACCAGCCGTTATAATTTGCTTTAAGAATAAATTATTTACGGAGGCAAAGACAGGTTATGAACGCATTATCATTAGCAGAGGAAATTATAGGTGGAAGAAGAATTACGAGAGAGGATGACCTCTCATTTTTTTTAACATGCGATTTGGAAGAATTGTGTAAGGGAGCAGATTTAATCAGGGAACATTTTGTGGGCGATAAGGTGGATTTATGTTCCATTATCAACGGAAGAAGTGGAAAATGTCCGGAAGACTGCAAATATTGTGCACAGTCTGCACATCACCACACAGATTGTGAGGTGTATGATTTTCTGCCGGAAGATGAAATCTTAGAGGCATGTAAAATGAATGAGAAGGAGGGTGTTGACAGATTTTCAATTGTTACAGCAGGAAAAGCGTTAACAGGAGAAGAGTTTGAAAAGGCAATTCATGCCTATGAAATAATGCATAAGGAATGTAAGATAGATTTGTGTGCATCAATGGGATTTATATCAGAAGAACAGCTTCACAGACTTCATGAAGCCGGAGTTTCAAGCTATCATCACAATATTGAGACATCAAGAAGATTTTTTCCGTCAATCTGCACAACACATACATATGATATGAAAATTGAGACATTGAAAAAGGTAAAAGCAGAAGGAATGTGGGTCTGTTCAGGCGGCATCATAGGAATGGGGGAGACCGAGGAGGATCGTCTTGATATGGCTATCAGTCTTGCAGAGGTAGGAGTGGATTCTATTCCGATAAATGTCCTGATGCCGATTAAAGGGACTCCGTTAGAGAATTTGAACAGATTGACGGAACCTGAAATTTTAAGAACAATTGCTTTTTTCAGGTATATCAATCCAAAGGCAGATATTCGTCTTGCGGCAGGAAGAGCATTGATGGAAAATGATGGCGAGAAGGCATTTTTGTCAGGAGCATCAGCAACAATCACAGGAAATATGCTGACGACAGCTGCATGTGCGACTATCAGAAGTGATAAAGAGATGCTTGAAAGTATAGGAAGAGATGTTACACCGGATTATTTGAAGTAACAATTAATTGATGCAAAATGAAAATTGTAGTAAGTAAAAGATAATCAGAAAGAGAAGAAAACATATGAGCAGAAGTTTATTTATAACAGGTACAGGAACGGATGTTGGAAAGACCTATGTGACAGGCCTGATTGTCAAAAAAATGAAAGAAGCAGGATTGAATATTGCATATTATAAAGCAGCGATGAGTGGAAATGTAAGAGATGAAAACGGAAATCTGATCCCGGGTGATGCCGTTTCTGTAAAGGAAACATCAGGAATTTCCCAAACAGTAGAGAGTATGTGTCCTTATGTGTATGAAAATGCGTGGTCGCCTCATCTTGCATCTAAGGTGGAAGGTAATCCTGTGAGGATGGATGAAGTAAAAAAAGGTTATGCCATGCTTTGTGAAAAATATGATTATATCACGATGGAAGGAAGCGGAGGGATTCTCTGTCCGATACGATTTGATGATGAGAAAATATGGCTTGAAGATATCATTAAAGAGTTAGACATGCCATGTATTATTATTGCAGACGCAGGGCTGGGCACAATCAACAGTGTTATCTTGACTGTGGAATATATGAGAAGTAGAAAAATCAAAATAAAAGGCATCATATTTAACAATTACCATCAAGGAAATCTGATGGAAGAGGACAATATTAAAATGTGTGAATATATGACAGGCGTAAAAGTGATAGCCAGTGTTTCTGAAAATGATACAGAGTTAAATATAAGTTCCGGGAAACTCAAAGAATTATTTGAAGAGAATTTTGTTTAAAGAAAGTAGATGATAGTAGAAAAGGAGAATTAACGAAAATGATTTGGTACCCATATGAACAAATGAAAGGAATGAAAGCACCATATGAAATCATTGATGCAGAAGGGGTATATCTCTATACAAAAGACCAGAAGCTGATTGATTCCGTATCCTCATGGTGGTGCATGATTCATGGTTACAAAAATAAAGAGATAAATGAAGTGATAAAGAACCAGTTAGATAAATTTGCCCATGTCATGCTTGGTGGACTCACACATGAAGCGGCAGCAAAGCTTTCGGATAAATTAAAAGAGTGGCTACCGGGAGATTTGGATTACTGCTTTTATTCAGATTCCGGAAGCGTAGGGGTTGAAGTCGCTCTTAAAATGGCTCTTCAATATTATGTCAATGCCGGAAATTTAAACAAAACGAAAGTTCTTGCTTTGACACATGCTTACCATGGCGATACGTTTAAGGCAATGGAAGTGGGGGATGATGAGGATTATCACTTTGTTCTGGAGGCCTATGGAGAAAAGAAAAATTGTATTCATATTCCAACCGAAATACCGGCATTAGAGGAAGCATTTGAAAAATATCATCAGGAGCTCAACTGCTTTATTGTGGAACCTCTGTTGCAGGGAGCAGGGGGAATGAGAATGTATGGGCTTGATTTCTTAAAGAGAGCACGCAAATTATGTGATGAATATGATGTGTTATTAATTTTTGATGAAGTGGCGACAGGTTTTGGACGAACAGGCTATCGCTTTGTATCAGATGAGGTATTGCCAGATATTCTTGTGCTTGGAAAAGCGCTAACAGGTGGATATATCGGACATGCAGTAACAGTCGCAAACCACAAAGTTTATAATGGATTTTACAGTGATAACCCTTCGCATGCATTGATGCATGGACCTACCTTTATGGGAAATGCATTAGCATGTAGTGCTGCATTGAAATCAATAGAATTGTTTGAAAAAGGAAATTATTTGAAGCGTATCAGGGAATTGGAAAAAATCATGATATCCGAAATGCAAGGATTTTCAGATCCAAGAATTGCAGATATTCGTATAATGGGTGGCTGTATTTGTATAGAAGTGAAAGAAGAAGAAACATTAAAGGGATATCAGGAATATGCCTACAAAAATGGTGTATTTGCAAGACCATTTCTAAAATATCTGTATGCAATGATACCGTATATCATTACTGAACCGGAACTTATTCGGATTCTTGATACAATGAAACAGTGGTTTGTGAAAGAGAATCCGGTTTGAATCAAAACAAAGAAACAAGAAAGTAATAATGACAAATTGTTTTAGCTTTGGAGGGTTATTATGGAAAAATACAGCATAAAAATGAGAGCAAGCCAGAATATAAGAGGCAGAAATCTTCACATATCTGGTGCTGAAAAGATTGTTTCGAAAGAACAGGTAAAAACATATGCAGAAGCTTTGGTTGAAAGAGGATTAAACCATTCAAAGGGAAACGCAGATTTATTAAATATTAAAATTGAGAAGATTAATGAAGAAGACATACTTTATCTGAATGCACCTTCTGTGACGACCACTCGGACAGAATCAGTTGAGGAAGGCAGAGAAGAGATTATAAAATTTTTAAAAGATTTGCATATTGAAAGAATAGATGAAGTAATGCATTTTTTAGATGAAACATATGCCATGAGAGGTGCAATGCTTCTTGATATCAGAACCATGAAAAGAATGGAACCGGACTATATGCGTGGAATTCGTGCAACGTATATGGATAAGGAAAGAGACACAGTTGGTATTATTCATAATAATGATGAAAAAAAAGATGGAAATCACGATGAAGAAAAAAAATGTTATGAAAAAAATCATTATGAAGAAGCTGTTGTACTTGCGACAAAAGTGATGAACTGTCCGGGAATGATTGGTGAGATATGTATATCAGATGATCCGGATTATGTGACGGGCTATGTTGCATCAAAGATTCATGGATATAGACGTATCACCAAGATCAAGGAGCAGGGAAGTGATAAAGGAGGAAGAATTTTTCTATTTGACAGCGAAGTAGCTACAGTAGAAGAAGCAATAGAATTTCTGCAGAATAAACGTGTCATTGTTCGTGGAATAAAAGAATTAGAAAAGAAGAGAACTGAATGTCAAAATAAAAAAACAAATAAATGGGACAGGTTGGAGAAAAAAGTACAGGAATTCCATGAAAAAAATATTTACCGTACTATGAAGAAAATTACATCTGCTCAGGGATCCCATATAACAGTTGATGGCAGGGAATTGGTTTTAATGGCATCAAATAGTTATCTTGATTTGACAGCCCATCCTTATATCAAACAGAGATGTCATGCAATAGTCGACAGATATGGATTTGGTTCAGGAGGTTCAAGGCTTACAACAGGAAATACGGATCTACATGAAAAGCTAGAGGAGAAGATAGCAGAGTTTAAAGGCTGTGAATCATCTATAGTATTTAATACCGGATATGTTGCAAATCTTGCAGTGATATCAGCAATGACCGAACCGGATGATATCATATTTAGTGATGAGTTAAACCATGCAAGTATTATTGACGGTTGCAGGTTATCAAAAGCAAAATGTATCATTTATAAGCACAATGATATGAATGACCTTGAAATGAAAATCAGAGAAAATCCATGTAAAAACGGTCTGGTTGTCAGTGATGCAGTATTCAGTATGGATGGTGACATATTAAACCTGCCGGAATTCATAAGGATATGCAAAGAACACAATCTATTTTCTATGGTTGATGAGGCACATTCGACAGGAGTGATAGGTGAGACCGGGCATGGTATAGTGGAATATTTTGGAAACATATATAAACCGGATATTTTGATGGGAACGCTTAGTAAATCAATAGGAGGAGAAGGTGGTTATGTTGCAGGTACAAGAATTCTTATTGATTATTTGCGAAATACAGCAAGAGGATTCATTTTTTCAACATCACTTTCACCGGTTACAATTGCAGCAGATTTAGCCGGAATTGAATTAATCGAAAAAGAACCCCAGAGAATTGAAAAATTGAGAAACAACATTCGGTTTTTTTGTAATTGTCTTGCAGAAAATGGAATTATGGTAAAGTCAGATACAGCAATTATTCCTATCATAGTGGGCGATGAAAAAAAAGCAATGGAATTGTCAGAGTATCTGTATAATAATGGATTTTACATATCGGCAATCCGATATCCAACTGTGAAAAAGGGAGAGGCAAGGCTGAGAGTTGCACTTATGTCAGGACATACACAGGCGGAACTTGAAAAAGTGGCAAAATTGATAGGAAAATATTACACTAATCTATAGAGCGAGAAGTGTAGATGATGCATACCTGAGAATAGAGAATAAAATAGGATGAATGGTTTAACCAAACTTGCTATTTATCAAAAAAAATGGTAAAATAGTAAAAATAGTAGTGTGGTGGGATTAATATTTGGACATATATAGTGACGAATTTATCGTAGAAAGGAGAATGGTATGTATGAGAAAAATGGATAATAGTGGATTTACATTAATGGAACTTATTATTGTGATTGGTATTATGGCTGTATTGGTAGCATTTATTGTTCCTAATTTGACAAAGTATCTTGCAAGGTCTAAATCAGAAACAGACCATCTGAACAGAAAAGAAATAGAAAAGCAGGTTAAGAATGTTTTTGCTGAAGCGGTAATAGAAGATGTAGATATTATTGATACATCATCTGCTGATAATGAAGCACAATATATTGTGAGAGATGGTAAGGTAGGTATTATTAAGGATGGTACAACGGATTTTGCAAAATTGCTGGATGAAGTAATTGATGATGATGCAAGTACAAAGAGCAGGATAGATTATACATATGATGCGATTATTATAACAATCAACGGAACTATCAGCTCTGGCTACTCTGTCAAAACAAAGTTTGTGAAGCCGAGTGAGTATGCTTCTGCTGTATGGCCGATTAGTTAGTGTAAATGTAGCATAATGAGAAGTTTGATTTTGGAACTTATCAAAATCAATAAATCCTTTCTTGATAAAGACAAAAAAGAATTGTGGAGAAGATAGTCATTTTATCTTCTCCACAATTCTTTTTCCACGCCATGAGCCTTTCATCCATCTTATGAAAACAATGACTCCTCTTACGATTTCATCGAGAGCCATTGCAATCCATATACCAACCAAACCGTACTCCATTACAATACCGAAGATATATCCAAGCAGGACAGATATGCCCCACATTGATGCCATACCCAAAAAAGTAGGAAATTTGACATCTCCGGCAGCACGCATACTATTAATAATGACAAGATTTGCGGTGCGGCCGATTTCAAGAAAAATGCATATAAACATGATTCTATGACCAAGACAGATGATATCCTGATTATTAGTAAAAATACCAAAAGTAAAGTTACTGATTAAAAATCCAATCATGGCAATTGAAATCGATACAGCCATTGATTTTTTCAAAGTAGAAAGGACTTTTTCATAGGCATAATCATAATCATTTGCACCAACGGAATGCCCGACAACAATTGAAGTTGCCATCGCAGCCGATATGGAAAACAGGTAAGCGAAATTACTAAGAATACTGGCATATATTTTTGTGTTGACAGCAGTGGTGGATAATGAGTTAACAAACATGAGAATGATAATCTGTGCAATGTTGTATGAAATATTTTCTCCGGCAGTCGGCATACCTATTTTTAAGAGTTTCTTTAATACATCAAAAGGAAATGGCATGATGTATCTGATGGAAATTGTTCCGTCAATTTTCTTTATGAAATATATGATTGATATGATGACTGCAATAAAACGACTCAAAGTTGTTGAAATTGCAACACCTTTTACTCCCATATCAAAGGATTTTAATGGACCGAAAAGAAATAAGTAATTTCCTAAAATGTTAGTAAGGTTCATCACAATTGAGATAACCATGCCTGGTCTTGTCATGCCATTACTTCTGAAAATCTGTGAAAATGTATCAAATACAGCCTCTAAAAACAGAAAACCTCCCACAATTTTCATGTAGGAACCTGCATCATTTAACATAGATGGTCGTACTTTCATGCATTTTAAAAGATATGAATTTCCAAAGAGTATAATGGCACTGATGATAACACTGAGAGTCAGATTAAATGATAATGAAACTGTGTAGATTTCATTCAATTTATCTTTTAGTTTAGCTCCGAGATATTGTGCAGCAATGACACCGGTTGCGCTTGAAATGATTGAGAAGGCTAAGGTGAGAAAACCGATAATCTGGTTTGCATTTCCTATTCCGCCAACCGCAGTATCTGAATAACTGCTAATCATAAGCGTATCAATATAGCCAAGGCACATGGATAAAAGAGCTTGTATAAAAATTGGCCATCCAAGTTTAAACAGCGAAGTATTTTTTATATCTGTGGATTCACTCATGGCTGAGTTCTCCTTTCTGTTTATTCATTAATGTAAATAGAAAACTTATAGTAAAACATAACATATATTTTCATTTTTTTCAATTGCTTCTATTATGAAATCTGATTCTCAACATATAAATGTAAGGAGAACAAACATAGATTTTTGGCAGTGTGTAAAGAGAGAACTGAAAAGATGCCAAAATGGAAGGACAGAGTTAGTGGAAAGTCAGAAATATGAGCCAATGTTTAATCTTGCATTAAATGTAAGTGAATCACAAAGAGAGCAGAGTGAAACACTTGATGTTGGATTTAATGAAAAAAATAACACATGGGAGGTTATTGTAAGATATGTAGGAAATATTGATTTTTTAATTCAATATGGAGCAGAAATTGTTTATCTGCAGGGAAATTATGCAATCGTTACAGCACCAGATGAAATTGCGAGAAGACTTAGTGAATTTCCGGAGATTATTTATGTTGAAATGCCAAAAAGTATGTATATTGAAGTTGTAAACGGCATTACAGCATCTTGTATTAATCCTTTGCGTTCCCCTGGATTTTCCGGAGGAAGTTTATATGGTGATGGTGTGATTTGTGCTGTAATCGACAGCGGAATTGATATCTTTAACCAGGTATTCAGAAACAGTGATGGAACAACAAGAATTTTAGAAATATGGGATCAGAATATAGATGGAAATCCACCGGACGGATATTATATGGGTTCTATATATTTAAGAGAAGAGATTAATAGCATCATTCAAAATTATAATATTGATGATTATACATATACATCAGGAATTGTGGTACCGGCAAGGGATGTATCTGGGCATGGAACACACGTTGCAGGAATAATGGCAGGAAACTTTGCTGAAAATAAGATTAATAATGTAGGGATTGCAACGAGAAGTGATATTATTGTTGTTAAACTGAATGTACGGACAAAAAACGGGTTTCCAAGAACTACAGAATTGATGCAGGCAGTAGATTATGTTTATAAAGCTGCTGTCAGATATAAAAAGCCTGTAGCTGTAAATATCAGTATAGGAAATTCTTATGGGTCACACGATGGTACCTCTCTTTTGGAAACTTATATTGATAATATTTCGACGTTATGGAAAATGAGTATTTGTATTGCTACCGGAAATGAGGGGGCAAGTGCAGGACATTCCAAAGTAATAATTGAGACAGGGCAGACAAGGAGAATATCTTTTAGTGTAGGAGAATATGAGAGAAGTTTAAACATTCAGATATGGAAGACATATGAGGATGAATTTGAATTTACTGTTTTTGCTCCGGGAGAATTTTCGGGAGTACAGATTAACAGTCTGCCGGGAGTATTAAATACACAGATTGGAAACAACAGACTATTGGTATACTGTGGTGAACCTTCACCATACAGCAGGTTTCAGGAAATTTATCTTGAGATTATTCCGTTTTTAACAGCTGAAACGTATATTACATCAGGAATATGGAGTATATCAGCAAGAGCAGGTAATGTTGTGAGTGGGAGAGTTGACATGTGGATGCCTGATTCAGGAGCATTAAATGATGATACAAGATTCACAAACCCTGACCCTGATACAACACTTACTATTCCATCAACAAGTATATCAGCGATTTCTGTCGGTGGATATAATTCATTTAGTTATTCCTATGCAGATTTTTCGGGAAGGGGTTACACAAGACTTACTAATCAAATAAAACCGGATATCATTGCACCGGCAGTCAATATTATGTCAGCAGCAGTAGGAGGTGCAATGACAGCAAAAACAGGGACATCAATGGCTTGTCCGTTTGTATCAGGCAGTGCTGCACTGTTAATGCAATGGGGAATTGTCAATCAAAATGATCCCTATTTATATGGGGAAAAATTAAAAAGTTATTTGATTAAAGGAGCAAAAAAACTTCCCGGTGAATTGCTGCCATCTAAAAAACAGGGATTTGGTATGCTGTGTGCAAGGGATTCGCTGCCGGTATAAAAACGTATGTTATGTGATACTTTAAAATTTTGCTAAATTAATTGTAATTTTTTTTAATTTTTATAGACAAATCTGTTCATACTAAAGCTATAGTGACAAATATTTTTGTTCTTATACAGAAAATAATACAAATTTTCTGGTGATAGTTAAAAAATGAATTGATTGAAGGAGGAAAGACTTATGTTGATGCCGAGTATTTTTGGAGAAAACCTTATTGATGATTTCTCTTTTTATCCATTTAAAGGATATAAGGAAAAGAGTAATGTAATGAAGACAGATGTAAAGGAAGAGGATGATAAGTACGAAATAGATATGAGTATTCCGGGTGTGAATAAGGAGGATATAAAGGCAGAATTAAAAGATGGATACCTCATAGTAAGTGCAGCGACTTCTTCTGAAAACGAAGAAAAAGATTCTAAACAGAGATATATCCGCAGAGAACGTTATTTTGGTTCATGTAGCAGAAGCTTTTATGTTGGGAAAGAGATTACACAGGAAGAAATTAAAGCAAAATACCAAAATGGTGTACTCACAATTGAGGTGCCTAAAAAGGATGAGAAGAAGAAAGAAATGGATGATAGAAAATATATTTTAATTGAATAATTATGAAATCAGAATAAAATTGTAAATATATTTGTAAGGCTGTGGATAGTAAATACATGTAAAGGTTACTGTTTACAGCCTTTTGTAATTCAAGATAGCGAAAGTATTTTTTAATTGGTTTCTAATATATTGATAAAAAGTTTCTAATGTGTTATATTTATAGATAGTATATATAAGAATTATTTTTATTAATATAGAATGGAGGATATGGGAATGAAAGTTTGTCCTTATTGTGGGGAGAAGATTCGCGAGTTTGACATTACATGCTTAAATTGTGGCAAGTCTTTGGTAACTTCAAATACAACAACTGATGTGACCAGTGCACCAGAAGGTGAGTTCGGACTAGATCTGTTTGAAAGTTTAAGTGTGAAAAGTGATGAAAGCAATACAACATCAACCACGTTTGAAAATGATGGTAAGTTATCTGATATAGGAAAGAGTTCAAGTAAGATTAGTGTAGGAGATGCATCGGCAAGTGATTTGTTTGGAAGCAGTTCAAATGCATCAGGCAATGATAGTAGCGTATATCAAAATAACAGTGACTCAGAATATCAAAGTAGAACAAGTGGCACAAGCAGAATTCAAATAGGAGATGCATCAGCAAGCGACTTGTTCGGAAGCAGTAGTTCCGGCAGTTCTTCTTCAAGTCCTTATAGAGATAATAACTCTTCAACAAGAAGTACAGGTTCAAGTAGAATCACTATAGGAGGTTCATCGGCAAGTGATTTATTTGGAAACAGTTCATCAGCAGAAGTAGCAGGCGATAATCAAGGAGCACCGGCAGGAGTAGCAGGAGGTTATAATCCATATGCAGCCAGCCAAAGTGCACCGGCAGGAGCAGCGGGAGGCTACAATCCATACGCAGCCAGCCAAAGTGCACCGGCAGGAGCAGCAGGAGGCTACAATCCATACGCAGCCAGCCAAAGTGCACCGGCAGGAGCAGCAGGAGGCTACAATCCATACGCAGCCAGCCAAAGTGCACCTACAGGAGCAGCAGGAGGCTACAATCCATATGCGGACAGCGCTGGAGGGGCACAGGACTTAGAAAATGATTTTGACCCGGCCAAGGAAGACAGTATTAGTAATTTAGGCTCTTCAGGCGGAGGCTATAATCCATATTCAAGCAGTTCATTTTCAAGCAGTTCCTCAAACACGGCTTTGCCGGAGTCTAATAAATATGGTACATATAGTAAGAAGACAGATAGTTCTATTAATGCAAAGAGTGTCAGACAGCAAAAGGCAAAAAATAAATTAGTGAGTATTATTAAGGGAATTATTATAGCAGTAATAGTTGCTGCAATCGGAATTTATGCAGTTCCGATTGTTAAGGATTTGGCACATAAGCAGTATAAGTCTATTGTAAAAAAGTCAGTTAGACAATACATGGAACAGGATAGTGAGCTACTTACAAGTATTTCAGCATTTGAATATGAGGATATGTTAAAATCGGCAGAAGGTGGCGCACATGAAAAACAAAATACTGATAGAATAAAAGCCAGAGATAAGGCAAAAAGAGCCCTTGCTAATATCTATGGTGATGATGTTGATATAGAAAAAATAGAGATACAAAGTGTAGATGGTTTGACAGGAGATGAAAAGCAGCAGGCAATACAAAAAGCAATAGAAAGTGTACAGAAATCGATAGGACCAACATATACAAAAAATGTTGATGCTTCTGAATACATTAATACAGAAGAAATCAGCCAGGCAAAGACATTAAAAGTAAAAGTTACAATGAAAGGATATCTGACATCTGATACAAAGACATATCGAATTGATATTGTGAAATTTGACAGTACGAAAGACTGGAAACTGTTGGGAATTTATGATGAGAATTAAAATATAAAGTGAATGGTAAAAAAGCTTTGTGATGCATCTATATGGGATGTATCATAAAGTTTTTTTGTTGGGATGTAATATTATTTAACTTGACAATATCAAATAGAATGTTATAATATACTTAAATATGAATATATGTTCATATGTATAAGACGATAAAATGTAATGATACCATTATCAAAAGAAAGGATTGTATAATTATGAAAAAAATATATAAAATTGAAGTTGATTGTGCAAATTGTGCAAATAAGATGGAGGAAGCTACAAAGAATACTCCGGGAGTGAAAAATGCAATTGTAAATTTTATGACACTAAAAATGACTGTGGAATTTGAGGAAGGAGCAGATGTGAAAGAAGTGATGAAACAGGTTCTGAAAAATTGTAAAAAAGTAGAAGATGACTGCGAAATATTCTTTTAAAATTGTAATAAAGAAGGTTGTATAATATGCATTCAATGTATGGTTACAACCTTTTTCTATCATAGAAAAGTGGGAAAGAAGTGATGTTTTATGAATAAAAAGCAGAAAAAAGTGTTGATTAAAATTATTATTAGTGCAACACTTGTGCTCGTACTAGAATTACTTCCTATTAATGGTATATTAGGAGGATATTTTAAGTTTGGACTCTTTTTGATTCCTTACCTGATTATAGGATATGATATCCTTAGAAAAGCATTCAAAGGAATATTAAACAGACAGGTGTTTGACGAAAATTTTCTAATGGCCGTGGCGACAATTGGGGCAATTGCACTGGGGGAATACGTTGAGGGTGTTGCTGTAATGCTTTTTTACCAGATTGGAGAATTGTTTCAAAGTTACGCAGTTGGTAAAAGTAGAAGAAATATCAGTGAATTGATGGATATTCGTCCGGATTATGCTAATGTTGAAGTTGATGGTAAGATAACAAGTGTGGATCCTGATGAGGTGGAACCCGGAACAATGATTATAGTGCAACCAGGTGAAAAAATACCAATTGACGGAATGATAGAAGAAGGCAGAGCAACATTAAATACAAGTGCTTTGACAGGCGAGAGTCTGCCTAGAGAAGTAGAAGCCGGTGACGAAGTCATCAGTGGATGTATTAATATGACAGGTGTTCTTAAGATTAGAACAACACGTGAATTTAGTGAATCGACAGTTTCGAAAATTCTTGATTTAGTTGAAAATTCAAGTTCGAAGAAATCAAAGTCAGAAAATTTTATTTCTAAATTTGCCAAATATTATACGCCTGTTGTCTGTTATCTTGCACTGGCACTTGCATTATTACCGCCAATTATCAGGATAACATTGATGGATGTATCGCCATTGTGGGGACAATGGATTTATAGGGCGCTTACATTTTTGGTAATCAGTTGTCCATGTGCATTGGTGATTAGTATACCTTTGAGTTTCTTTGCAGGAATAGGAGGAGCGAGTCATGAGGGAATATTGGTTAAAGGTTCTAATTATTTAGAAACACTTTCTATGGCAAAATATGTTGTATTTGACAAAACAGGAACAATGACGCATGGCGTGTTTGAGGTCAGTGGTATTCATCACAATCAAATGGAGGATGAACAATTACTGGAATATGCAGCATTAGTAGAAAGTTTTTCATCACATCCAATCAGTAAAAGTATACAGCAGGCTTATAAGAATAAATCAAAAAAAGTACCGGATAAAACAAGAGTATCAGACGTAAAAGAAATAAGCGGAAAAGGTGTTATAGCAAAAGTAGATGGATTACCAATAGGTGCCGGAAATGCAAAATTAATGGATGAACTGGGAATTGATTATAAAGAATGTCATGAGACAGGAACGATAGTTCATATGGCGGTGAATGGAGATTATGCAGGACATATACTCATTGCTGATGTCATCAAGGAAAATGCGGCACAGGCAATTGTTTCTCTTAAGAAATGTGGCATCAAAAAAACGGTCATGCTGACGGGGGATGAAAAAAAAGTTGCCAGCAGTGTTGGTGAAAAGTTGAATATAGATGAGACATATGGAGAGCTTTTACCGGCAGAGAAAGTATCAAAAGTTGAAGAATTATTAGAACAAAAAGCGAAAAATGAAAAGCTTGTATTTGTTGGAGATGGAATTAATGATGCACCTGTGATTTCCAGAGCGGATATTGGTATTGCGATGGGAGCACTAGGTTCTGATGCGGCAATTGAGGCGGCGGATGTTGTGTTGATGGACGACGAGCCTTTGAAAATATCAAAAGCGATAAAAATAGCAAGAAAATGTATGAGGATTGTATATGAGAATATCTATTTTGCAATAGGGATTAAAGTAATATGCCTTATATTAGGAGCACTTGGAATTGCAAATATGTGGCTTGCCATATTTGCAGATGTCGGCGTTATGGTGATAGCAGTTTTGAATGCAATAAGAGCATTATTTGTAAAAAGACTGTAAATATGTTACAATAAATGGCAGGATTTTGATGGATGATTCGATGAAATGTGAATGATGAAGAATTTAATATTATGAACTCTCGGAATCTTGAGTAGTTCATGCCAGCTAAACTCTGGCAAGTACTTTGAAAAGTAAATATTATCCGTGGAACGAAAAAATTGCATGAGAAA
>CADACD010000007.1 GCA_902786365.1 uncultured Lachnospiraceae bacterium
TTGATGTGTAGTTTTGAAGGTACAAAACTTTTGAATAGCGAAAAGTAGTAATGAAAGCAGTGAATATATGAACAGACGAAAACGTCTGTTCTTTTTTTTTGTTTATTAGATAATTTCTCAGAAATTTCTAATGACTGTTTGATTTGCAGCCAGGTAAGTTTTTATAATTTTGTTTTATAAAAGAATTCTATTTTATGATTATTTATACAAATTTATATTTTCAAAAAACAATAGTAATGATATACTTAAATTGTTGGAACCCACAAAACATAATCAATACAGAAGGGAAGAGGAATATGTATAAAAATTATATATTTGATTTGTATGGGACATTGGTTGATATACATACTGATGAAAAAAAGATTACATTATGGAAGAACATGGCAGAATTTTATGCATTCTATGGTGCGAATTATACACCTACAGAGATGCGAAAAGAATATGAGAGACTATGTAGGGAAGAAGAAAAAAAGTTGGCTTTGAAACATGACTATCCGGAAATTAAGATAGAAAAAGTATTTAAAAAACTGTTTTTAAATAAGGGAATTAAAACAGATACGAAAACATGTATTATTGCAGGTCAGTTTTTCAGAGTTATATCTACAAAATATGTTAAGTTATATGATGAAACAATTGAACTTTTAAAACTTCTCAAACAGAAAGGAAAGAAAATCTATCTCTTGTCAAATGCACAACAGATATTTACAGAATATGAAATAAAAGCGCTTGGAATATATGATTATTTTGATGGGGTTTTATTATCATCTGATGAGTCATGCAGAAAGCCGTCAGGGGAGTTTTTTGGGTGCCTTTTTGGCAGATATGATTTAAAAAAAGAAGAATCTGTAATGATTGGAAATGATTGGATTTCTGATATAGAAGGAGCTAACCACTTTGGAATAGATGCTGTATATATACATACTGATATTTCACCTAGAGATACCATTATTGAAAACATACATGCAAAATTAATAATATCTGATGGTGATTTAGGAAAAATTAAAAAAATTATCATGTGAAAATCTTCTTTATATAGTAAAAATATATAAAATTCACTTCAATTTTTTCTTAATATGTGTTACAATAGTATTTAATCATTAAATTATAGTAGATTAAGGAGGAAATTATGGGAAAACGACTAAAATCATTATTTATGGCATTAGTAATGATGGTTACAACTGTTATTTCAATAAATGGCAGCTATATTCCAATTAATGCTGATGAATCAGGAATCACAGTTATATTCCATTTTACAAATGACACAAATACTTACGATGACTACAGATTGTGGTTATGGACTATTGGTGATGGTTTCGAGGCCAGGATGGTAAATAATGGAACAGAAGCAACTTATACTCTCCAGGAAAATTCTTCGACACTTAAGATAGGTTATATTGTTAAGTTAGGAGAGGGTTGGGATGCAAAGGATGTTGACAGTGACAGATATGTTGATTTGACAGAATATGTTTCAGGTACAGTCAATGTTAACCTTAAATCAAAAGTTTCAGGAGCAGATATTGATTACTCAAATGCAAAAAAAGGTTTAAAAGTCACATCAGCATCAACTGAGGACAAACTGGCAATTAATGTTAAGACAAATCAGGCAGTAACAGGAAACTTGACAGATGTATTTAAGCTAAAGGATACATTATCAGGTGAATATATATCACTTGCATCTGTTACAGGTGAGGATACATCTTATGTTCTGACAGTGGCACAAGAACTTAATGTTGTTGGAAGTTATGAGGTTGAGTACCTTGACGTAGAGAATAATGAGACAAGAACATTTATGATTGCAATGCCTGATTATTATTCATCAGATGAATTTGAAGAGGCATATACATATACAGGTGATGATTTGGGAGCTACATGGTCAAAAGACAGCACTACATTTAAGGTATGGGCTCCATTAGCTACAGATGTTAAAGTAAATCTTTATTCAACAGGTAATGTTGTAACTGATGAATTTAGAAATCCTACACAGTACGATGTTGGTGATTTACTTCAAACAGTTGATATGGCACAGGATGTTAATGGTACATGGGTTGCTACAGTAGCTGGTGATTTGAATGGTGTATATTATACATATACAGCAACAGTTAACGGAACAGACAGAGAAACAATTGACCCGTATGCAAGAACAGCAGGTGTAAATGGTTTCAAAGGTATGGTAATCGATCTTGATTCTACGGATCCAGAAGGCTGGGATTCAGATAAGAATCCGTTTACATCATCAAATTATACAGATGCAAGTATTTATGAATTGCACATCAGGGATTTCTCATATGATGCATCTTCAGGAATGGTGAACAAAGGAAAATATCTTGCATTTACAGAAAAAGGAACAAAGAATTCATATGGTCAGTCAACAGGTATTGATTATTTGAAAGATTTAGGTATTACACATGTGCAGATTTTACCATCATATGATTTCACATCTGTAGATGAGTCAAATTTAGATAAAGATCAGTTTAACTGGGGTTATGACCCACAGAACTTTAACTTACCAGAAGGTTCATATTCAACAGATCCTTCAAATGGTGCAGCAAGAGTAAAAGAGTATAAACAGATGGTTAAATCATTACATGATGCTGGAATTAGTGTAGTAATGGACGTTGTTTATGGACATGTATCAAGTGCTGACAGCTTTTCAGTGAATCAGCTTACACCTTCATATTACTCAAGAACAGATTCTAATGGTTCAGGTTGTGGCAATGATACTGCAACAGAACGTACAATGAACAGAAAGTTTATTATTGATTCAATGGTATATTGGGC
Source organism: uncultured Lachnospiraceae bacterium (assembly GCA_902786365.1). Lineage (GTDB taxonomy): Bacteria > Bacillota > Clostridia > Lachnospirales > Lachnospiraceae > Bovifimicola. The sequence goes on from CADACD010000007.1 coordinate 2,779, forward strand.
AAAGGAATATCATATCAATGGTTTCAGAATTGATCAGGTATATCTTTTTGATATTGATACTGTTAATGAGTTAACAAAAGCACTACATGAAGTTGATCCTAATATAATCTTATATGGTGAAGGTTGGTCTGTATCAACAAACATGACAAAGGATATCAAACAGGCAACACAGGGTGCAGCACCATATACACCGGGATTTGGATATTTTAATGATGGAATACGTGATTCTGTTAAAGGTGGTGTATTCACAGATACAGAGGCAGGATATGTAACACGTAACTATGCAAAACTCCAGGGAATACTTGAATCATTAAATGGTGAAGCAGCATGGGCAGATGAACCGACACAGGTAATCAATTATAATTCTTGCCATGATAATTATACATTATTTGACAAGCTACATCTTGCCAATCCAGGATATACAGAAGAAGAGATGATTAAAGCAAACTATCTTGCAGCATTAATTCTTTATGGTTCACAAGGTGTACCATTTATGCAGGCAGGTGAAGAAATACTTAGACAGAAGATAAATGATGATGGTTCATATGAAGGAAACAGTTATGCTTCTGCAAGTTCTTTAAATGCAATCAAGTGGGATGATTTGAATAAGTCGGAGTATGCAGCAACACGTGATTACTACAAGGGACTTATTGAATTTAGAAAAGCATATCCGGAACTTAGAATGGCAACATATTCAGAGATTTCTAATAATTTTGAATATATCTTAAATGGGACAGAAGATGACGATACCGTTATTGAGTATGCTATCAAGGGTGAGAGTGCAGATGGAATCGTAGTTATCTTAAATCCAAGTGAAAACAACAAAGAGATTTCATTACCAGAAGGAAATTGGGATATATATGTAAATGCACAGAAAGCAGGAACAGAAGTACTTGGTTCAGCGACAGGTAAAGTTTCAGTAGAACCATTATCAGGTATGATACTTGTAAAAGCAAGTTCAGCGAATAGTAATAACACAGGTGATAATGCCGGCAATAATAATGGTACAGAAGGAACAAATAATCTTGCACCAAATCAGTCTGTAAAAACTGGAGATAACTATATGGCAATTGCGTTAATTGCAGTACTGCTGGTAGTTTGTGCAAGTGTAGTAGTTGTAGTTAGAAAGAAAAAATATAACTAATTTATGAAATAAGGAATGGTATAGTATGAAAAATGTTTTTAAAAGAATGAGTATTGTACTTGTTGCGTTGATGCTTGTGAGTACTATTTATGTTTTGAGTGACAGTCATGAAGTTTTAGCGGATGAGAATTATACAGTTACTTTCCATTATTTAAGAAGCGATGGGGATTTTGATGGTCTACAGATTACAGTTTATCCTGTTGTAGATTCAGAGACAGCAAAAGTAAAATCACCATTTTCAGTTAATGGAAATGAAGGCACATTAGTGTACAATTTTGTAAGGCATGATGATGATATTATTGTTTCATTCATTGTACAGAAAGATGGTGTAAGTGATCCGGTAGAGGAACGTACATCTATAGAATTGGAAGATGATGTTACAAGTATGGATGTATATTTTAAACAAGGTAATGCAGAAGATTATCAGACTGTAAAGCCATCAGACTGGGATACTTCTTTAAATTCACAAAGCGTTGATGTTACATCGCAGACAGAAACAACATCACAGACAGTTTCAGAAGATGTAACACAGCCGGCAGAACAACAGACAACAGCAGCACAGACAGGTATAACTTCAGAAAGTACATCACAGACATCAACTCAAAGTATTGTTGCTAAAGAGAACAATAAAGATTATTCGGTTGGATTTTTCCAGGCATTAATCATGGATATAATTCTTTTTGCAATATTAGGTGGACTTTCATTTGTTGCTCTTAGTAAAGAGAAAAAAGTTAAAAAGAAATAGTTTTAAGAAAAAATGCACAAATTACTCGCATTAAGTAATAATAAATAACATAATATAGAAACAACTATTTATATTTACTGAGATATAGATAGTTGTTTTTATTTTTTAGTAGAATAATATGATGCAAGTCAAAAGGTCTATACGTTTTAGTATGGAAAGAATAAGATCTTTTGACCAGTCCGGCAAGAACATGAGAAAGTAGCCGGCATAGGGCGAAACGCATGAGTATTATTGTCAGAAAACTAAAAATTATTGTTGAAAAAAAGATGATATTAGCTTAATATAGATGTGTAGCGTTGAAACTATAAAATTTAGTAATACAAAATAAATATCAGAATTGTTGGATTTATTATCATTTACACAAAGATAAGAATATGTATATAAATAACAAAAAAATATATAAAGGAAGAATGATTTTATATTTAATTCGGACATGTAGTTATGTATTATAGTAATAGAAAGTTATATCATGGAGGTTTATATGAGTGAAAATGGCATTAATGGACATGTTGACAATATATTTAACAAAGAATGGAATAAGGTATATTCAACAGAAAACTTTGAGAAAGAGTATTTTTATGAAGGTAATGATTTAGGTGCTGTATATGATGGAAATCACACAACATTTAAGCTTTGGTCACCATTTGCTAAAAATGTAAAATTGAATTTGTATAAGAGTGGTGCTGAAAATACTAATGATTTGCTAGAAAGCTATATAATGAGAAAGGAAGAAAAAGGTGTTTGGAAGCTAGATATCAATCAGGATATCGAGAATATATATTATACATATTATGTTGAGTTTGATGAACAATATAATGGAATATACGATTGTGAAATTTGTGATCCATATGCGAAGGCATGTGGAGTGAATGGAAAAAGGGCAATGGTTGTCAATCTTGATAAAACGAATCCTGATGATTGGAGTCATGATAAGAATCCTAATGTCGATTTACCTTTATGTGAATCGATCATTTATGAATTGCATGTAAGAGATTTATCTTCTGATAAATCCTCAGGTATCATTCATAAAGGAAAGTTTTTGGGATTGACAGAAAGAAACTCAACAGTAGATGGTAAAGGTGTGATACCTACAGGAATATCACATATCAAAAATCTTGGTGTAACACATATACATTTTCTTCCTATTTATGATTATGCACTGTTAGATGAGACAGTCAAAGAATTAGGCGAAGAATATAATTGGGGATATGATCCACTTAATTATAATATACCGGAAGGCTCTTATTCAACAAATGCGTTTGATGGAAATGTCAGAATAGAAGAATTAAAGAAAATGGTGAAATCTCTTCATGAAGATGGAATAAGTGTCATCATGGACGTAGTTTATAATCACACATTCGATGAGGAATTTTGCTACAATAAAGCAGTACCGGGGTACTTTCACAGAATTGATGACGATGGTGTGAGATCAAATGGTTCAGCTTGTGGAAATGATACAGCTTCTGAAAGAGCTATGGTAAGTAAATATATAGTAGACTCAGTTTTATACTGGGCGAAGGAATACCATATAGATGGTTTTAGATTTGATTTGGTTGGATTGATTGATATTGATACAATCAATCAGATAAGAAAAGGTTTAGATCGAATCAGACCTAATATCATGATGTATGGTGAAGGATGGATATTAAATACAAATCTAACAAAATCAGATATCAGACTTGCTACACAGAAAAATATCGACTTGCTTAATAATTTTGCAATGTTTAATGATGATATAAGAGATGGGATAAAGGGAAGTGTATTTGAGGAAGAGGAACAAGGATTTGTTTCGGGAAATACAGAACATATCAATAGTTTAAAGCAATCAATTATGGGATTGCCTGATTGGAGTGATTCTCCGGATAAAGTCATTAATTATACATCATGCCATGATAATTATACACTTTTTGATAAAATCAGGATGTGCAATGAAGGAAAAGATTTTGATACATATGTAAAGCAGAATTTACTGGCTGCGGCGATTGTGATGTTTTCACAAGGAATTCCTTTACTTCATGCAGGGGAAGAAATTTTAAGAGAGAAAATTGATTCAGAAGGAAAGTATATAAGTGACAGTGTCAGACACCCTGACAGTGTAAATTCCATAAAATGGGATAATTTAAAAAAGAAAGAATATTATGATACATGTGAATATTATAAGGGATTGATAAAATTTAGAAAATCACATCATTTGTGTATGCTTGATACCAAAGAAAAAGTAGAAAAGTATATGAAATATATTGATACTGAAAATGATGGAGTAATAGCTTATAGGTTGGCAGATGAGAAAGAAGAAATAATTGTCATATTTAATGCATTGAAAGAAGAGATAAAAGTAGATGTTGAAGATGGATGTAGATATGATATTTATGTAGAAGGAAATAAAGCAGGGACAGACTGCATTAGAGAATGTACAGGCAGTATCAATGTTGATCCGATATCATGTACAGTATTAGTAAGACAGTAATAATGAATTATTTATATCCTGTTTTAAATGGTCGACTATTCACAAGCTTATTTGAAATAATGAATAGTACCAGTAATTCCTATCCACAGCTATTAAAAGTTATTATAATAAGTTGTTAAAAAAAGGTAGTACAGATTATATCTGTGACTACCTTTTTTAGTTGAATTCTAGTTTATCAGAAGAAGATAGTTCTTCTCTGTATCTTTTAATCTGGTATATTAGATTCCGGATCAGATTCCGGATCAGATTCCGGCTCTGGTTCTGGCTCCGGCTCCGGTTCCGGCTCCGGTTCCGGTTCTGGTTCGTACTGTGGAGTAGTAGTCGGTTGTGGTGTCGGAGTAGCAGGAGCAGTAGTAGTTGTTGTTGTCTCTGTTGCACGTGTAGGATTCTGACTTTGTGTTATAATAGTTGTTGCTGAAGGTGTTTCAACAATCTTTGTAGTTGGTACAGTACTTGCAGGACTTTGGGTAGTAGGTTGTTCATCGTCATCATCATATGGAGCTGTAGTATTATTTGTGTGCCCGGATCCATTTGTAACTAAGTTAGGTGATGCATCAGTTGCGGGCATAGTACCTGAACTAGGCGAATATTTTGCTGCTGATTTTGTAACCTGTGTGCTTGCGCTGTTTGCTACATTTACTGTTATATCAAGAGATGCTGTTCTTCCGAGCAAATCTTTTACTGAATATTTTATTGTATATTTACCGACTTTCTTCGTATTGACAGTGCCGGATACAGTAACAGAGGAGGTAATATCATTTCCACATGTATCAGTAGCTTTAACGATTGACATAAGATCGATATTATTTCCAATACCAATTGTAATATCATAACTTTGGATAGAAGGTTCACATTTATGCCAAGGATTATTTGGATCTGGATCTGTAGGATCCCAGCCTCTATTAGGACTACTTGAAGGTATCGATATTACAGAAGGTTTGCCGAGAGGTCCGGGATTATTAGCATCATCATATATTTCAACAATTGTTCCATAACTGCAATTATCATATATCCATTTTGCATCAGCAACAGTTAGACGAATACAGCCAAGTGAAGAAGAAGTGCCCAGTTTATTAAACTCTTCATACTCAAGAGCATCGCTTGAAGCAGAAGTACATGGAACAGAGTGAAATAAAATACCATTGTATATTCTTGTTGCATATTGTGCATAAGTCCCATCTACCATCAATCTCCAATTATATTTGGAAGATGTATGGAATGTACCGACAGGTGTATTACTTGTACTTCGTCCGGTTGAGCATACCATAGATTTATATGGTATTGTGAAATTTCCGTTGCTATCCTGGCGATAAATAGTAATACAATTTGCAGTTCTGTTGACTTTTATCATATATTCATACTCACTATCTTCAAGAGTTGTCTCAGTTTCTTCTGTGGCATCCTCAGGAAGAGTAAAATCTAAATCAGATAAACCATCATCAGAGATATCTTCATTTTCAGAAGTAGTTTCTTCTTCCTCATCAGAAGATTTCTCGGTAGTGGATGAATCTAATAAATAGTTATTTGAATTAGTACGATTGTTATTATTTTTCAGAAAAGACATAGCTATTATTACGGCTATTATCACAATTGTAGAAAGAATACTGGCAAGTATGAGTTGTCGGTTTTCCATATAGTAATCTTTAATTCGTGTCAGTAAATTATCAAAATCCATATTTATTCTCCTTGTATTTACATAATGTCGGCAAAAGTACCTGATATCTTGAAATTACCGTTTATAGTATTTATATGAAAGTGTTTTATGCTAACGTAATGTCGGCAAAAGTACCTGATATCTTGAAATTACCGTTTATAGTATTTATATGAAAGTGTTTTATGCTAACAAAATGATTGTGCTTAATATTATTTCAAAAAAGCTTACGATATCATGATTTCATAGATAATTAGTATCTATCTATTGTGCATTTGATAAAAATTCTGTACCGAATGCAAATATTTAGTGCAAAATACAAATAAATATATACCAGAAATTTTTATAAAAGTAAATTGACATATATAAAGTATAAAATTGTACACTATCAAAAATAGTGTACAATTTATACAAAAATCAAATCGTTAATTATTTACTTCGAGAGCAGCCTTGACAAAACCGAGAAACAATGGATGAGGTCTGTTAGGTCTTGATTTCAATTCAGGATGTGCCTGAGTTCCTATAAACCATGGATGATTATCAAGTTCAATCATTTCAATAATTCTTCCATCAGGAGAGATGCCGGATAATCGCATTCCGCTCTCTATCAATGCCTGTCTGTAATCATTATTGACTTCATATCTGTGTCTGTGTCTTTCATGAATAATATCTTCTTTATATAAAGAATAAGCCTTAGAATCCTTGTCAAGTACACATGGATATGAACCAAGTCTTAAGGTACCACCAATATCTTCAATACCGTCCTGCTCCGGCATGAGATGTATCACAGGATGTGTTGTCTGAGGGTTAAGTTCAACACTATGTGCATCTGTGTAACCAATCACATTTCTTGCAAATTCAACAATTGAAAGCTGCATGCCAAGACATAATCCAAGAAATGGTATATTATTTTCACGTGCATATTTGATTGCAAGAATTTTGCCGTCGATTCCTCTATCACCAAAGCCGCCCGGAACAAGTATACCAGTAACATCGGACATTAGTTCAGAAACATTTTCTTCTGTCACTAATTCGGAATCTATCCATTTGATGTTGACTGTTGCACGATTGCTGATACCGGCATGTTTTAATGATTCAACTACACTTATGTATGCATCATGGAGAGAAATATATTTTCCAACAAGTGCAATATTGACTGTTGTAGTAGGATGCTTACTTGCATTGACCATGTCTTCCCATTCCTTTAAATCAGGTGAGCCATTTTCAAGCTGTAAACATTCACAGGCAACTTCGGCAAGATGTTCTTTCTCCATTGCAAGTGGTGCTTCATAAAGAGATTCAACATCAAGATTTTGTAAAACATGTTTAGTAGGAACATTACAAAACTGGGCAATTTTATCTTTTAATGATTGTTCCAAGGGATATTCTGAACGACATACAATAATGTCAGGTTGTATCCCCATCCCCTGAAGTTCCTTAACACTTGCCTGTGTAGGCTTTGTCTTCATTTCACCTGAAGCCTTCAGATAAGGAATCAGAGTAACATGAATAAGAATAGCATTGTGATGACCGACATCTTGTTGGAATTGTCGAATTGCCTCAAGGAAAGGCTGACTTTCGATATCTCCAACAGTTCCACCAACCTCGATAATAGCTATCTCTGTATCTGTAGTAGAGTAATTTCTATGAAAACGACTTTTTATTTCATTAGTGATATGCGGGATAACCTGAACAGTTCCCCCTCCAAAATCACCGCGGCGCTCTTTTTGTAATACTGACCAGTATATTTTACCGGTTGTTACATTAGAATTTTTTGTAAGACTTTCATCGATAAATCTTTCATAATGGCCAAGATCGAGATCAGTCTCAGCACCATCATCAGTAACAAAAACTTCACCATGCTGAACCGGATTCATTGTTCCAGGGTCAATATTGATATATGGATCAAACTTCTGCATAGTCACTTTGTAGCCTCTTGCTTTGAGAAGACGTCCCAAAGAAGCAGCAGTAATACCTTTTCCGAGTCCTGATACAACTCCGCCTGTTACAAAAACATATTTTACCGGCATATTATTTCCTCCAAATGTAATTAATGTTTTGTCAACTATATTGAATGGAAATGTAACAATTCTGCATTTCAATCATCTAAAGAGTTTCTTAGATTCCTTATTTAATCATTAACAATAAATAGTTGACATTTTGATAAAAATACAGAGTCCATTATACAACCTTAAATTGGTTATTGCAAGAAAAAATTCTGTTAAAATCTGTGAAAATATTGTAAAAAAATTTATAACTCTATTGATTTATGGAAAAACTAACTTTATAATATGTAAGTGATTTCATATGTCATGAATTAGATTACTATTACAATTATATAATATATGTAATAGTATAGTTATAGATGTTATTTGTAACAATAATGAAGTCATATAACGTATAGTGCATAGTGATAATGAAAACAATATGTGTATAATACATGATGACAGTAAAATAAGATTATCTGTATAATGCATAGTGATAGTAAAATCGGATTATGTATATAATACTTGATAGTAGCAAAATCTAAATTATGCATATATGCGTAATAATATCAAAGAAAGGAAAGTCAGATGATGACCAAGGTATACTAATGTCTGAAAACCAAATGGATAAAAATAATTATAATGGTGACAATTATAATAATGGTGACAATTATAATAATGGTGACAATTATAATAATGGTGACAATTATAATAATGGTTACAACAACGGTAATAATGACGACAAGCATGGTAATAACGGAAACAATAATGGCAACAATAATCAGATGAATAACAAAAAGAGACAGACAATCATTATTCTTATTATTGCAATCATTGTTACACTTGTTGCATCTACTATCGTATCAGATATACTGGAGGATGCGACAACAAAAGAGATTGCCTATAATGAGTTTATTCAAAAAGTAGAAAATGATGAAGTGAGCAAAGTAGTATTCACAGATGGAAAAATTGTAATCACTCCAAAGAATGCAAGCGAGAGCAGCCATTTTGGAGGAACTTATACAGAGTGGACAACACAATTGTATGATGAAGATGTGATTCCTTTATTAAAAGAAAAGGGAATTGAATTTAAAGGAGAATCATCAGATGAACAGTCTGCAATTAAAATTTTCTTACTTGAGTGGGTGCTTCCTGTCGGAATGATTTATCTCATCATGACACTTTTATTCAGAAGAGTGAGCAAGGGCTCAGGTATGATGGGTGTAGGAAAGTCAAATGCAAAAGTTTATATGGAAAAAGAAACAGGAGTAACATTTTTAGATGTAGCAGGGCAGGAAGAAGCAAAAGAATCTTTAACGGAAATTGTAGATTTCCTGCATTTTCCGGGAAAATATGCAAGTGTCGGTGCTAAGCTTCCTAAGGGTGCATTACTTGTGGGACCTCCGGGAACAGGTAAGACATTACTTGCAAAGGCAGTTGCTGGAGAAGGAAAAGTTCCGTTTTTCTCGATTTCCGGTTCGGATTTTGTTGAGATGTTCGTAGGTGTAGGAGCGTCGAGAGTCAGAGATTTGTTCAAGCAGGCAGGACAGGCAGCACCTTGTATCATATTTATCGATGAGATTGATGCAATCGGTAAGAGCCGAGATGCAAAATATGGCAGTGGAAATGATGAGAGAGAGCAGACGCTTAACCAGCTGCTTTCTGAGATGGATGGTTTTGATACATCGAAAGGTATTTTTATTCTTGCAGCAACAAACAGACCTGAAGTTCTTGATAAGGCACTTTTAAGACCAGGACGATTTGACAGACGTATTATTGTAGACAAACCGGATATGAAAGGTCGTATTGATATTTTGAAGGTTCATACAAAAAATGTACCTATGGATGAGACAGTTGACTTAAAAGGTGTTGCTCTTGCAACAGCAGGAGCAGTGGGTGCAGATCTTGCCAATATGGTAAATGAGGCGGCAATTCTGGCGGTCAAGCATAGAAGAATGGCAATTTCACAGAGAGATTTGTTAGATGCAGTAGAACTTGTTCTTGCCGGAAAAGAAAAGAAAGACAGAATTCTGAATAAAAAAGAGAAGAAAATTGTTGCATACCATGAGGTCGGTCATGCACTTATCTCTGCATTTGAGAAAAATGCGGAGCCTGTACAAAAGATTACCATTATTCCAAGAACAGGTGGTGCATTAGGGTTTGTTATGCATTATCCTGAGGAAGAGAGAACTTTGGAGACGAAGGATGAGATGCTTGCCCAGATAGTAATGACACTTGGCGGACGTGCAGCAGAGGAGATTATTTTTGAGTCTGTAACAGCAGGAGCAGCAGATGACATGCAGAAAGCCACGACATATGCGTGGAATATGGTTACAAGATTTGGTATGTCAGAGAGATTTGGACTTATGGCACTTGCAACAACACAGAGTGAATATCTTGATGGAGGTGCCAAATTGACATGCTCCGAGGCTACAGCGGCAGAAGTTGATGAAGAAGTGAAGAATATGCTAAAAGAGTGTTATGATAAGGCGAAAAGTATTCTTTCTGAACACAAAGATGTACTCTGTGCCCTGGCAGATTATCTCTATGAGAAAGAAACACTTACAGGAAAGGAATTTGTAAAAATATTTGAGGATATCACTGGTCAGACTCTTGGAAGCCATTATAGTGATGAGATAAATGAAGATAATATTCAATAAAGTACCATTAATAATAAATAGTTAGTTTTATTGGCAATCAAATTTGAAATATGATAAAATTTGAATTGTTATAAATGATATTTAAATTCAGATTTGAAACTATATTTTAAAAATTAATTTAAAAAGTATAGGATTATCATGAGCTGTCATATAAGCATATTCGTTAAATTATTCTGCTTAATGTGACAGCTCAAAAATATATAGGGTGAATGTGTATGTTTTGTATAGAAGAAGAATTAAAAAAACTTCCGGCATCTCCGGGAGTATATCTTATGCATGATGAAAAAGATGAGATTATCTATGTTGGAAAAGCCATCAGCCTGAAGAATCGTGTAAGGCAGTATTTTCAGGTTAGCAGAAAAAGAACGGCAAAAATTGAACAGATGATATCCAGAATAAGCAGGTTTGAATATATAGTGACTGATTCGGAGTTGGAGGCTCTTATTTTAGAATGTAATCTGATAAAAGAGCACAGACCAAAGTATAATACAATGCTTAAGGATGATAAGGGTTATCCTTTTATCAAGGTAACAGTGAATGAAGAGTTTCCAAGAGTCGTGTTTGCAAGAACAATGAAAAAAGATAAGGCCAAATATTTTGGACCATATACAAGTTCCGGAGCAGTGAAAGATACAATTGAGCTGCTGACAAAAATCTATAAGATAAGGACGTGTAACCGTTCATTGCCGAAAGAAATCGGAAATGGAAGACCATGTCTTAATTATCAGATAAAAAAATGCTGTGCTCCGTGTATGGGGTATATTTCATCAGAAGAATACAAAAAGCATATTGATGAGGTATTAGAGTTTTTAAATGGCAATTTTTCAGATGTGACAGATATGCTTGAAAAGAAAATGTATGCAGCCTCAGAAGAGATGCGGTTTGAGGAGGCGGCGGAGTTTCGGGATCTGATAAACAGTGTAAAAGCAATATCTGTTAAACAGAAAATCACAAAAGACGATTCTATGGATAGAGATATTATTGCATATGCGATGGAGGGAAATGATGCAGTTGTACAAGTATTTTTTATTCGAAATGGAAAAATGCTTGGAAGAGAACATTTTCATATAGGCCTTGCACCCCATGATTTGGGGAAAGATGTTATCACCAATTTTATTAAGCAATACTATGGAGGTTTGCCTTTTATTCCAAAGGAGTTGCTTGTTCAGGAAGAGGTAGATGACAGAGAGCTGATAGAAAAATGGCTTACAGTCAAGCGTGGACAGAAGGTTGTGATTAAGCTTCCTAAGAAAGGCGAAAAAGAAAAACTTGTGGAGCTTGCAAAGAAGAATGCTCAGATTGTTCTTGAACAGGACAAGGATAAAATAAAGAGCGAGGAGAGAAGAACAAGAGGAGCCATAAAAGAGATAGATAATCTTTTGGGACTGGATTATACAAAGAGAATAGAGGCTTATGATATATCAAATACAAATGGATTCGAGTCAGTGGGTTCAATGATTGTATATGAAGATGGCAAACCTAAGAGAAGTGATTATAGAAAATTCAAGATAAAGTGGGTAAAAGGTCCTAACGATTATGCCAGTATGAAAGAGGTGCTTACAAGAAGATTTTTACATGGACTAAAGGAAATGGAAGAGATAAAAGCTAGTGGAATGGCAGAAGAATATGGAAGTTTTACAAGATTTCCCGACCTGATTATGATGGATGGAGGAAGAGGACAGGTCAATATTGCACTTGAGGTTTTAGAGGGACTGGGACTTAATATTCCGGTATGCGGAATGGTAAAAGATGATCATCATAGAACAAGAGGTCTGTATTTTAACAATATTGAAATACCAATAGACAGACATAGTGAAGGATTCAGACTGATTACAAGGGTACAGGATGAGGCACACCGGTTTGCAATTACATTTCACAAGGATTTAAGAAACAAAAAGCAGGTACATTCCATACTTGATGATATAGAGGGCATAGGAACTGCGAGAAGAAAAGCGCTTATGCGGGAGTTTAAAACACTTGAAGCTATAAAAGAAGCAACAATTGAAGAACTTAAAAAAGTTCCATTAATGAACGAAAGTGCTGCCCGAAAAGTCTATGAATTTTTCCACTAATATGGTATAATATGTACTGAGGTGTCGCTAGTGCTGAGGTGTCACACTGAAGGTGCGACGGAGTCCTGAGCACGCTGGCCAAAGGAGAAACGGAGTCCTCAGTACTTTCTGCGAAGCTTATCGTACATCTTTGAAGTACAATGCCCCTTTGGTGAGAAACAGAAAATCATTTGCGAAGCAAATGATTTTAAATAGTAAGAATAAAGTAAGCATAAGTGAATATATATAGAAAAGGAGCAGAAGGGATGCAGTCAGTAAAACTATCAAAAATCATTGAGAAGATGGAGCTAAAAAATCTTACTCCACAGATAGATGTCAGCCAAATAAAGGTTACATCGACAGACATCAACAGACCGGCTTTACAGCTTACCGGTTTTTTTGATCATTTTCCAACGGACAGAGTTCAGGTTATAGGATATGTGGAACATACATATTTGTCAAAATTAGAAGATGAAAGAAAAAGGGAAATATGTGAACAAGTTTTTGGTGAGCATATTCCATGTATGATTTTCTGTAGAGGTCTGGTTCCGGATGATGAAATGATTAATATTGCAATTGAATATGGTGTACCTATTCTTGTGACAAATCGTACAACATCATCTTTTATGGCAGAGATTATCAGATGGCTTAATGTAGAGCTTGCACCATGTATTTCAATTCATGGAGTTCTCGTTGATGTGTATGGTGAAGGTGTGCTTATCATGGGTGAGAGCGGAATAGGAAAGAGTGAGGCTGCACTTGAGCTTATTAAAAGAGGACATCGTCTTGTCACAGATGATGTTGTTGAGATTAGAAAAGTCAGTGATGAGACATTGATTGGAACAGCACCTGATATTACCAGACATTTTATTGAACTTCGAGGCATAGGTATTATAGATGTGAAAACATTGTTTGGTGTTGAAAGTGTAAAAGAGACACAAGGAATTGATATGGTTATCAAATTGGAAGAGTGGAACAGGGATAAAGAGTATGACAGACTTGGACTGGAAGAGCAGTATACTGAATTTCTGGGAAACAGGGTTGTATGCCACTCGATTCCGATAAGACCGGGACGTAATCTTGCCATTATTGTTGAGTCAGCAGCGGTTAATCACAGACAGAAGAAGATGGGATATAATGCGGCACAGGAATTTATACAGAGAGTTCAGGAAAATATGGGAAGAGCTAGGGAGGATTAAATTCATATCATATGCAGGATAAGATATGTTGAATAAACACAATATAAACGTTGAAAACAACAAACACAAATTATATGGATAAATCAATAAAAACAATAAATATGGAGAAAGGATATGTGTACCCGGAGGTTTTGATGTACAGAGGAAGTGTATATATGTAGTTCTGGGATACAAAGGTGAAATGATGGAAAAAGTATGTTTTGGTATTGATGTAGGCGGTACTACAGTAAAAATCGGATTATTTACAACAGATGCAAAGCTTGTTGATAGTATGGAGATACCTACAAGAAAAGAAGATGAGGGAAGTCATATCCTGCCGGATATATGTCAAGCAATTGAGGCAAAACTTGTTGAAAAGAAGATTACAAGAGATAACCTTGTAGGAGTAGGAATAGGAATACCGGGACCTATTACAAAGGATGGAACAGTGCTCAATTGTGTCAATCTCGGATGGGGGATGTTCAATGTTGAGGACAAACTTTCACAGATGCTTGGCGGAGTAACTGTAAAGGCAGGAAATGATGCGAATGTCGCTGCACTTGGCGAAACATGGCAGGGTGGCGGACGAGGTTTTGAAGATTTAGTACTTGTCACACTTGGAACAGGTGTCGGTGGAGGCGTTATCATAGGTGGAAAGATTGTGACAGGCTCTAATGGTGCAGCAGGTGAGATTGGACATATACCGGCAGTAACCCATGATGCTGAAACTTGTGGATGTGGAAAGAAAGGATGTTTAGAGACAGTAGGATCTGCAACAGGAATTGTGCGTGAGGCAAAGAAAGCTCTTGCAAAATCAGAAGAACCATCGAAGCTTAGAAATATCGAAGATTTTACATGTAAAGATATCTTTGATGCAGCGAAAGAAGAGGATAAACTTGCACTTGAAGTGGTAGATAAACTTGCTTATCATCTTGGAAAAGCGATAGCAGGAATAGCTGCAGTGACTAATCCACAGGTTATTGTAATAGGTGGCGGAGTGAGCAAGGCAGGTAAATTCCTTCTTGACAAGATAGAAGACAATTTTGGTGAGTATGCATTCCATGCTACAAAGAATGCGAAGTTTGCACTTGCAACATTAGGTAATGATGCAGGAATGTATGGTGCAGCGGCACTTATTATCGGATAATAATAAGTACATACATTGAATACATTTCAAAAATATAAAACAAATAATGGTTGTGGTTTATTTTCCGCAACCATTCTGTATGTGAAAGGTTTTAGGTAAATTATGGATAAGATTTATAATTATTTATGCGGAGTGGCAGGTAAGGATAATGTATCTTTAGAAGAAGATATGAGCAGGCATGTGACTTTTAGGGCAGGAGGAAAAGCAAAGTATTTTGTGCAGCCTGAAAATTCTTTACAATTATCAGAGATACTCAGATATCTTAAAAATAATTCTGTGAAATACTATATTATTGGAAATGGAAGCAATCTTCTTGTAAAAGATGAAGGCTTTGATGGAGTCATTATCAAAATTGGAAATAAGTTTGGAACAATTGAAATTGATACAGAAAAAAAGCAGATATATTGTGGTGCAGGTGTGATGTTGTCTAAGATTGCAAGTATTGCATGTGAGTATGCATTTACGGGCATGGAGTTTGCAGCGGGCATTCCGGGAATGGTTGGCGGAGCTATTGCCATGAACGCAGGTGCATATGGAGGTGAAATAAAAGATATAGTTGACAAAGTGTGGCTGATTGACGAAAATTGTAATGAAGTATGTCTGAACTGTAGCGAAATGGAGTTCGGATACAGAACAAGTATCGTGCAAAAAAAAGATTATATTGTTATTGCTGTAAGTTTGAATTTTGAAAATGGAGATAAGAGTGATATTCTTGCGAAAATGAATGAACTTTTAAATGCGAGAAAAGAAAAACAGCCACTTGAATATCCGAGTGCAGGCAGTACATTCAAAAGGCCAGAAGGGTATTTTGCAGGAAAGTTGATTATGGATGCCGGACTAAGGGGATTTAGTGTCGGCGGTGCAAAGGTTTCAGAAAAACATTGCGGTTTTGTTATCAATGCCGGGAATGCGACAGCCAGCGAAATTATAGAATTGATGGATAAAGTTGCAGATATTGTGTATGATAAATTTGGTGTGAAACTTGAGCCGGAAGTAAAGATTATATAAATTGAAATGAATGCGATAAAGATGACAATACAATTTTACAATGGAGGCATAAGTTATGAGATTTGTTATTATCACCGGTATGTCGGGTGCCGGTAAGAGCAGTGCACTGAAAATGTTAGAGGATAATGGTTTTTTCTGCGTTGATAACCTTCCTATCGAACTTATATTAAAGTTTGCAGAGATCACATTCAGGGACAAAGGGGAAAATATAAGAAATGTTGCACTTGGCATAGATATCAGAAGCGGACAGGCTTTAGAGGAGTTAGACAGTGTGCTGGCTCAGATGCGAAATAACAGATATCACTATGAAATACTTTTTCTTGATGCTTCGGATGAGGTTCTCATCAAACGATTTAAGGAGACACGAAGAGCACATCCTCTGATGCATGAGGGCAGAGTGGATGAAGGAATTATTAAAGAGAGAGAAAAATTAAGTTTTATAAGAAATCAGTCAGATTATATTATAGATACAAGTACTCTCCTGACAAAAGAGCTGCGAATGGAGATTGAAGATATATTTGTAAGGGATAAAAAATATAAAAATTTGTTTGTTACCATTTTATCATTTGGTTTTAAATATGGAATACCAGCAGATGCAGATCTGATATTTGATGTGAGATTTATGCCGAATCCGTATTATGTAAATGAGTTGAGACATAAGACAGGAAATGATGAAGATGTAAAAAAATTTGTAATGGATTCCGAGGTTTCAGAGAAGTTTCTTGAGAAACTGTATGATATGATTAAATTTCTTCTGCCAAATTATGTCAAAGAAGGAAAGAACCAATTGCTTATCGGCATCGGCTGTACAGGAGGAAAACACAGGTCCGTTACCGTTGCCAACGAAATATATGAAAAAATATCAAAAGATGAAAATCTTGGAATAAAGGTTGCACATAGAGACATTTTGCGTTAAAATGCAAAAGTATGTAAAGAAAGGCATGGTGTTTTTATGTCATTTTCAGCAGAAGTAAAAGATGAACTTTCAAGGCAGTGCAGCACTGCCAGGCATTGCCAGATAGCAGAGATAGCAGCAATTATAAGTATGTGTGGAAGAGTTTTGATTTCAGAAACAGGTAAATATACATTGAAAATACATACAGAAAATTTATCTGTTGCAAGAAAGTACTTTACTTTATTAAAAAAAGCATATAATATAGATACTGAAATTTCTGTACGCCGAAGTACAAGTATGACAATGTACAGCATAATCATAAAAAGAGATGAAGACTCAGTAAAAGTTTTAAAAGCATCAAAATTGATTGACGAATTTGGTGAAATATGCGAAAATATGTCAGTCGCAGATAATCTGATTATTCAGAAAGAGTGTTGCAAGCGGGCATTTATCAGAGGTGCGTTTCTTGTCACAGGTTCAATAAGTGCTCCGGAGAAGTTTTACCATTTCGAAATAGTGTGTTCAACAGAGAGTAAGGCTGTACAATTAAAGAATATAATACTTTGTTTTCAAATAGATGCAAAAATAGTTGCAAGAAAGAAGCATTTTGTGGTATATGTAAAAGAGAGCGAAGGTATTGTAGATATACTTAATGTTATGGAGGCTCATGTTTCACTGATGGAGTTTGAGAATATCCGTATTTTGAAAGATATGAGAAATTCGGTAAATCGCAAGGTGAATTGTGAGACGGCGAATTTAAATAAAACTGTATCAGCAGCAGTCAAGCAGATAGAGGATATTGAATATATCAAGAATACGGTTGGATTATCGGTACTGTCAGAAAATTTGGAGGAATTGGCAATTCTCAGATTGGAAAATACGGATTCATCACTCAAGGAGCTTGGAGAGAGGCTGTCGGTTCCGGTGGGAAAGTCAGGAGTAAATCATCGTCTTAGAAAGATAAGCCAGATTGCAGATGATTTACGAAAAAAGTAATGCATAGGATTAATTTTTAGAAATGTGAAAGGCATGGTGGAGGAATTTATTATGATAACAAAGAATATGAAAATTGAGATTCGTACAGGATTAGAGGCAAGACCTGTTGCAGTACTTGTTCAGATTGCTAGTCAATATGAGAGCTCAATTTATGTTGAATATAATAATAAGAGAGTGAATGCAAAAAGCATTATGGGAATGATGACACTTGGTCTTCCTGCAGGTGAGGAAGTGAAGGTTTCCGCAGACGGAACAGACGAAGAAGATGCTATCAAGGGAATAGAAGATTTTTTAGAAAAAGAAGACTAGAGTGAATAAATTTATTGAACCTTCACAAAATATTACAGAAATGAATATTTTGTGGAGGTTTAATTATGACTGAATTAGATTGCAGTGTCGCAAGCTGTTTGTATAATCAGGACAAACTTTGTTGCCTTTCAGGAATTAAAGTAGAAGGAACAACAGCAGATGTATCAGATTCTACAGCTTGTGCGAGCTTCGTAGAAAGAAAAAAAGAGAACTACACGAACGCATACGATGGTGAGGGACCTAAAGAGGAATTAAGCATTGAATGTATGGCAGAGCGGTGTGTCTATAACAAGGGATTTAACTGCTGTGCCGAACATATTAATGTTGCGGGAAATGGTGCAAGACATGCACTGGCAACAAGATGTGCGACATTTAAGCTAGATTAATACAATGAATAACAAGTTTCTATATTGAAAAAAAATAAAAAGCTATTGACAATATTAAACAATTGTATTATACTACTAATGTTGTGAATAAAAATAAAGCAGAGTATCCACTCTCACCTATGCACAATTGCGTGACATATGGTTTGATTAGAGTTATGTATAATGGTAAATCAGTTGTTTGGTTTATTTGTGTATATTATTAAGTGGATAGTCTGACTATCCACTTTTTTTGGAGGTGCACTACTATTAGCGAGTTATATATCAACGAACAGATAAGAGACAAGGAAATCCGTTTGATTGGAGAAGATGGACAGCAGCTTGGAATAATGTCAGCAAAGGAAGCTATGAAGCTTGCAAGAGAAGCTGAGCTTGATTTGGTTAAGATAGCACCAAATGCTAAGCCGCCTGTATGTAAAATTATTGATTACGGCAAGTACAGATATGAACAAGCCAGAAAAGAGAAAGAAGCAAAGAAGAAACAGAAAGTAATAGATGTAAAAGAAGTACGTCTGTCACCGAATATCGAAGTAAATGATATGAAAACAAAGGCAAATATGGCGAGAAAATTCCTTGAAAAGGGAGACAGAGTGAAAGTAACACTCCGTTTCAGAGGAAGAGAGATGGCACATATGGCAAGCAGTAAACATATCTTAGATGATTTTGCGGAAATGCTCTCAGATATATCAGTAATTGAGAAACCGGCTAAATTAGAAGGAAGAAGCATGCAGATGTTTTTAGCTGAGAAGAAATAGTCAATATACAAAGATTATTTGTGATGATTTGATATTCAATTTGATAGAGATAATCAATATTATGTATTGTTTATTTAGATTGTTAAAAAACAGATGAATTAAAGGAGGACGAAGTAATGCCAAAAATGAAGACAAGCAGAGCAGCAGCTAAGCGTTTCAAAAAGACAGGTACAGGAAAATTAAAGAGAATGAAAGCATATAAGAGTCATATTCTTACAAAGAAATCTGCAAAGAGAAAGAGAAATCTTAGAAAAGCAGCTATCACAGATGCTACAAACGTAAAGAATATGAAGAAGATTTTACCATATTTATAAGATAAAATAATATAGGAGGAAGACTTAAAATGGCAAGAATCAAAGGCGGATTAAACGCTAAGAAGAAACATAACAGAGTTTTAAAATTAGCTAAAGGTTATAGAGGCGCTAGATCAAAACAGTATAGAGTAGCTAAACAGTCAGTCATGAGAGCTTTAACAAGTTCATACGCTGGCAGAAAGCAGAAAAAGAGACAGTTTAGAAGATTGTGGATTGCAAGAATTAATGCAGCAGCAAGAATCAACGGATTATCATACAGCAAATTTATGTTTGGTTTAAAGACAGCAGGTGTTGAAATCAACAGAAAGATATTAGCTGATATGGCAGTAAATGATGCAGAAGGATTTGCTAAATTAGCTGAACTTGCAAAGTCTAAGATTGCATAATTCTGTACTATTTTATTTTGTATAAAATTGTGGTAATTGTACAGAGTCTTTTTAGAGCGTGTTCTTTGAAGTTGCTATTCACAGCTTATCAAAATGAATAGTCAGTATTGTCGTGTAGGCATATAAAATGATGGCTATTTGTAGTATTGGAGGCTGTGAACAGGAATTTGGGGACACGCTTTTTTCAAACCTGAAATTTAATCCCAAAGTGAATATGATGTATTGCAATTTGAAAGATGGTCAGATCAGATAAACGGGAATTCACTTTGGTCTTAGAAAGGTAATTTTATAATGAGTAAAGATTACAGATTGATTAAAACGGATGGTCTGGCAAAGCGGGGGGAACTTGTAACAGTTCACGGAACAATTCAGACACCCGTATTCATGAATGTTGGAACAATAGCAGCGATAAAAGGAGCTGTATCTACAGATGATTTGCGGCAGATAAAAACACAGGTGGAGCTTTCAAACACATATCACCTTCATGTCAGACCGGGAGATGAAATTGTAAAAAAATTAGGTGGGCTTCATAAGTTTATGAACTGGGATAAACCTATCCTTACTGATTCCGGCGGATTTCAGGTATTTTCGCTTGCCGGTCTTAGGAAGATTAAAGAAGAAGGCGTATATTTTAACTCACACATTGACGGAAGAAAGATTTTCATGGGACCGGAGCAGAGTATGCAGATACAGTCAAATCTTGCATCAACGATCGCGATGGCTTTTGATGAGTGTGCACCAAGCACAGCTGATGAAAAATATATCAGAAATTCTGTTGAGAGAACAACAAGATGGCTCATAAGATGCAAAGATGAGATGAAAAGACTGAATTCGTTGGAAGATACGATTAACAAAAATCAGATGTTATTCGGCATCAATCAAGGCGGAGTTTTTGAGGATATCAGAAAAGAACATGCAGATATTATTTCAGAGCTAAATCTTGACGGGTACGCCATCGGAGGTCTGGCAGTTGGAGAGTCGCATGAAGAGATGTACAGAATTCTTGATGAAACAATTCCACATCTGCCAAAGGATAAGCCGACATATCTGATGGGAGTTGGAACTCCGGCGAACATATTAGAGGCAGTTGAAAGAGGTGTTGATTTCTTTGACTGTGTTTATCCAAGCAGAAATGGACGACATGGACATGTTTATACAAATGCCGGTAAATTGAATTTGTTTAATGCGAAATATGAATTGGATGCAAAACCGATAGAGGAAGGCTGTAATTGTCCGGCATGCCGTTCCTATTCAAGAGCATACATAAGACATCTTTTAAAGGCAAAAGAAATGCTTGGAATGAGATTATGTGTATTGCATAATTTGTATTTTTATAATACAATGATGGAGGAAATTCGTGAAGCCATTGATAATGGATGTTATTCGGAATATAAAAAACAGAAGTTAGATGGTTTTTTAGAGAATGATACTAAGTAATGCTAAATAATACAAAAACAGGAGGATTTTAAATGAATACAGCGTTAACAATACTTACAGCTTCGGAAAGCCCTGGAAGTTCAGGTGGCTCTGCTATTGTAATGATGATTGCGTATGTGGTTGTAATAGGACTATTCCTTTATTTTTTGATGATAAGACCACAAAAGAAGCAGCAGGAACAGATGAATAATTTATTATCAACATTAGAGACCGGTGACAGTGTCCTTACATCAGCCGGATTTTATGGTGTGGTGATTGATATCAATGATGATGTTGTTATTGTTGAATTTGGAAATAATAAGAATTGTCGTATTCCAATGCAGAAATCAGCTATTGTAGATATAGAAAAGGCTGAAGATGGTATAGAAAAATAAACCAGCTTATCAGAAAAAATTCAAAATACATCTTGCTTTAAGATATATTTAGTGATATACTGCATAAGAATATAAGAGAGAACAAAAGTCTTCGGGGCATGGTGAAATTCCATACCGGCGGTAAAGCCCGCGAGCGATACATAGTATGTAATGTATCTGCATGATTTGGTGAAATGACAAGGTGGTGTCCTTACATTAATTCCAAAGCCGACAGTAAAGTCTGGATGAGAGAAGCATTTGATTTTAAAGAAATTTTAAGATGAGATTAGTAAAAGTCCTGATGATATTGTTAAAATATTATCAGGACTTTTTTGGTATCTGGCCAAAGATATGAATGAAGATACATAACAAATTCAATTGAAAAATCAAGACAGACAGAATTTGAGCAGAAAGAGAGGTGTAATATGATAGGATATAATGAAGAAGAAGCAAGAAAGTATATGAAACGTGCAATTAAAATAGCCAAAACTGCCTGTGGACACACATCACCGAATCCTATGGTAGGATGTGTTGTGGTGAAGAATGGAAGGATAATCAGCGAGGCATGCCATGAAAGATATGGTGAGTTTCATGCAGAACGTAATGCGTTGATAAGATGTGTGGAAGATACAAGTGGTGCTGATTTATATGTGACCTTGGAACCTTGCTGTCACCATGGCAAGACACCTCCATGTACAGATATCATTATCGAAAAGAAAATAAAAAGGGTGTTTGTGGGAAGCCTGGACAGCAATCCTTTGGTTGCCGGACATGGAATTTCTATTTTACAAGAGCATGGCATAGAGGTTATCACAGGGATATTAGAGGAAGAGTGCCTTAAAATGAATGAGATTTTCTTTCACTATATCACGAATAAAACACCGTTTACTGCTGTAAAATATGCGATGACACTTGATGGAAAAATTGCTGCATATACAGGAGATTCAAAATGGATTACGAATGAAAAGTCAAGAGAGCATGTGCATTATTTAAGAAAGAAATATTCAGGCATCATGGTTGGAATCAATACAGTGATAAAAGATAATCCGATGCTTAATTGTCGGACAGAAGCAGGTGTTAATCCGGCAAGAATTATCGTTGATTCAACACTCAGGTTTCCGATGGAAGAAAATCATATAATAGAAACAGCAAAAGAGATAAGGACAATTATTGCCTATAGTAAGAGTAACGAGAATGAATGCCTTCTTAAGAAAAAGTGCGAACTTTTTCAAAAGGGAATTGAGGTCATCAGCGTGCCGGCAGATGAGAAAATAACATATGAGAAGAAGATATCGTTAGAAGAAAAACAGATAGATATAAAAACAGATGTGGAATCAATTGAAAAACATCACCAAGAAGTCAGCATGAAAAATCTAATGGTAATATTAGGCGGGATGAAAATTGACAGTGTACTAATCGAAGGTGGAGGCGAAATCAATGCATCTGCATTTGAGGCAGGGATTGTTAATAAGGTTTATGCTTATATAGCACCGAAAATTATTATGGGAAGAGATGCGAAATCTCCGGTAAGCGGTGAAGGAATTCCTTTAATGATGGATGCGGTTACATTAAAAGATATATCAGTGAAAGAATTTGATGGCGATATATTGGTGGAAGGATATGTGAGATAGATGTTTACAGGATTGATTGAAGAAATAGGAAAAGTAAAACAGATTAGCATTGGAGCAAACTCAGGAACAATATACATTACAGCGAAGGAAATATTAAAAGATGCAAAAATAGGAGACAGTATAGCTGTCAATGGTGTGTGCCTTACAGCTACACATATTAGTAGAGATATATTTTCGGCAGATGTAATGGCAGAGACTTTCAGAAGAAGTTCGTTAAAAGAATTAAGAGCAGGCTCCTATGTCAATCTTGAAAGAGCGATGGCAAATAATGGGAGATTCGGAGGACATATTGTATCAGGACATATTGACGGAACAGGTGAGATTTTAGATATCAGCAAAGAAGAAAACGCAGTATGGTATACCATATCGGCAGATGAAAATATACTTCATTATGTGGTTGAAAAAGGTTCTATTGCAATTGATGGAATAAGCCTTACAGTGGCATATGTGGATGATACATGTTTTAAAGTTTCGATTATCCCTCATACCGCAGGTGAGACAATTCTTCAGTACAAGGATAAGGGGAATATTGTCAATCTCGAATGCGATATTATAGGTAAATATGTGGAAAAACTGATAATTGGTTCTGCAAAAGATAATATTTATACTGCGCATTTTTCACGTGAACAGCAGAATAAAAATCATGGCAATATTACAATGGAATTTCTGGCAGAAAATGGATTCTAGTCCGATAATTGCATGTATTTTTATAAAAGTATAACTATATACAACAGATGATAAGAGATAAATAGTAAATAATCAATTAGAAAAAAATATAGATATCAGACAGAATGGAGGAATAGCAGAATGAAGGAAATAGGAACAATTGAACAGGCACTTCATGATTTAAAAAATGGGAAAGTGATTCTTGTGATTGATGATCCTGACAGAGAAAATGAGGGAGATTTAATCTGTGCAGCAGAGTTTGCAACACAAGAGAATGTCAATTTTATGGCAAGTGATGCAAAAGGGCTGATCTGTATGCCGATGAGCAAAGAGTGGTGTGAAAAACTTGGTCTGACTCAGATGGTGGAAGAAAATACAGATAACCATTCCACAGCATTTACAGTTTCAATTGACCATATTGACACGACAACAGGTATTTCAGCAAAAGAACGTTCATATACTGCAATGAAGACAGTTGAAGATGGAGCAAAGCCACAGGATTTCAGAAGACCGGGACATATGTTTCCACTTGAGGCAAGAGAGGGAGGCGTGCTGAAAAGAGCAGGTCATACAGAGGCGACAGTGGACTTAATGAAACTGGCAGGATTAAAACCGGTAGGATTATGTTGTGAGATTATGAGAGAAGACGGACTGATGATGAGAACGACAGAACTTCTAGAATTTGCAGAAAAGAAAAATCTTACTGTTATCACAATAGAAGACTTGATTAAATTCAGACTGGAAAAAGAAAGTCTCGTAAAGAAAAAAGCGATAACGAAATTGCCTACAAAATATGGTGAATTTATCATACATGGTTATGAAAATATATTAAACGGTGAGCATCATGTGGCACTTACAATGGGAGATGTGTCAGATGGTGAGCCTGTATTATGCAGGGTACATTCTGAGTGCCTGACAGGGGATGTGTTCGGTTCACAGAGATGTGACTGTGGTGAACAGCTTGATGCGGCGATGAAAGCAATTGCCAAGGAAGGAAGGGGAATCCTTCTTTACATGAGACAGGAAGGAAGAGGCATAGGCTTGATTAATAAGTTAAAGGCGTATGAACTTCAGGAACAGGGATACGATACCGTTGAGGCAAATGTTAAATTGGGATTTGCACCTGACCTTAGGGACTATGGAATAGGTGCCCAGATTTTATATGATTTGGGTGCAAAGAAACTGCGTCTGCTTACGAATAATCCGAAAAAGATTTCGGGATTGTCAGGATATGGAATCTCTATAGAAGAGAGAGTCCCGATTCAGATAGCAGCAGGAAAATATGATTTATTCTATCTTAAGACAAAGCAGGAAAAGATGGAACATATGACAGATTATGAGTAAATAGATGTGCTAGAGAAATATGCAAAACAGCAGATAAGTATAAAATCAGCATAAATAATAATAACAATGTAAAATAAAGAAAGGAAAAATATCATGAAAGTATTAGAAGGAAAAGTAGTAAGTACAGGAGCAAGAATAGGAATTGTAGCATCAAGATTTAATGAGTTTATTGTATCAAAACTTGTATCAGGAGCTGAGGATGCATTAGTAAGACATGGTGTGGAGTCAGACAGCATTACACTTGCATGGGTTCCGGGGGCATTTGAGATTCCTGTTGTTGCAAAGAAAATGGCAGCAAGTGGAAGATATGATGCAGTGATATGTCTTGGCGCAGTCATCAGAGGTGCGACAAGCCATTATGATTATGTTTGTGCAGAGGTCAGCAAGGGTGTTGCGGCAGTAGGATTAGAGACAGGTATACCGACATTATTTGGTGTCATCACAACAGATACGATAGAACAGGCAATTGAGAGAGCCGGAACAAAAGCAGGTAATAAGGGATATGATGTTGCATGCTCTGCCATTGAAATGATTAACCTTTTTAAAGAATTGAAATAATAATGAATATTGTAAAAAAGCGGACCAAACGGTCCGCTAAAAAAAGGTGAATGAAAATGAGAAATTATTAACTTTAAACTGTTTATAAGAAGAATTATAACAGTTTAATTAAGAAATGATAATGACTACATTAATTAGTCATTCCATTAGCAGTTTTGTACTTATAAATCATTTCCGCATGATTCTGTTCTTCTGTCTGAATGTTATTGAATAATTTTCTTACTTCCGGATCGCCGAACTGGAATAATTCGTCATTGTAAGCTGTGGAGACATATTTTTCTGTAGTGATAGTGTCTGTGCACAGATACTGGTCATAATCCTTGTCATCCTGATTGAAACTTCCAATATAAGTAGGAGCCGGATTATAATTTGTTGTTGCATTGTCCATGACTTTCATATCAGGACATGTTCCACTTAACAATTGTGAAAGAGAATTGTAATGCTTTTCTTCATCCTGTCTGATTGTTCCAAACAGACTTTTCAGTTCATTATCCCTTGCAAGGTTTTCGTATTCAGTGTATTTTTGAATACAGAGCTGTTCCTGAGCCTGCAAATCCTGAATTAAAGATTTTTGTTTTTCTGTTAAATTCATGCTCATAACTCCTTTATAAAATATTTTACACTGTTAGTATTGACGTAAAAAAGGAAAATATACAAAGCCTGCAAATCTTTTTTTAAATTTTTCTATTTGTATTATCATCATTTTAAAGATTTTCTCAATCCTTTTGGATAGTGGTTTTTCATTATGCCGGATGATAATTTTCCGAATCCTATGCTGTAACCATTTACAGCAATCAGATACCAGCCTTTTTCTCCATCGTAAGAAAATGTTTCGCCGTTAATGTATTTGTAGATGATATCAGCATCACTATTTTGGGTAGTGTTAACGTTTTCGGTAACACCACTATTTTCGGTAATGTTATGATTTTCAGATACCGGCAAAGAAATATTAATCACATTTCTGACATCAGAAGGTGATAATGCAAGAGCTATTGAGTGTGCAGGCTCAAAACGGTTTTTTAAAAAAGTTCCAAGCAGCAGTCCGGCACGAAGTACTTTTATTCCATCAAGGGGAGGACATATTACGGGTACAACATAAAGATTGTCACCGAACATGATATGTGTTCCGGCAGGCTTGTTGATAAAAAAACTGTCTGCAAAATTCAAATATTCTTTGATGGATTTGTCTTTGACACCTTTTATACGCTTTAATTTTTTTGGGGCATCACTTTCAGTAGTTTCATGAAAAGGTTTCTTTTCAAGTACAGCCACAAAATGTCCTTCACCCTTTAGCCTGTGAGGCAGCATTCTGATAGTATATGGAATGGTCTGTAAAAAACCATTTGCTTTTGTTACATCAGTATCAGAAAGACACATCTTGGCAAATGAAACGGATCCATCTGACATACCATCATACTTCTTTACGTCGACAAGGAAAAAATCGGGATTTCTCAGCAGAAAGTGAATGATTGTTCCCTCGTTTTCTTCGGGAGAAAATGTACATGTAGAATAGACAATTCTGCCACCTGTTTTTAGCATAGTAGCAGCATTATCTAAGATTTCTGCCTGTCTTTTGGCACAATTTATCACATTGTCAGTACTCCATTCATCACAGGCAGTGGTATTTTTTCGAAACATTCCCTCACCGGAACAAGGTGCATCAACCATAATCTTATCAAAGAATTCTGGGAAAAAATGAGCCAGACGTTCGGAAGATTCGTTTGTGACAACGGCATTTCTTATTCCCATACGTTCTATATTTTCAGATAGTATTTTGGCACGACTTGGAATGATTTCGTTACTGATTAAAAGACCTTCTCCGTTCATTTTTCCGGCAATCTGTGTACTTTTTCCGCCGGGAGCGGCACATAAATCAAGCACAGTTTCGCCGGGATTAATATCTAGGTACTCGGCAGGAGCCATCGCACTGGCCTCTTGAATATAGTATGCACCTGCCTCGTGCAGGGGATGTTTTCCAGGACGGATGTTCTCGTCATAATAGAATCCGGTGTTGCACCATCTTACAGGAGTAAGAGAGCAGCCTAAAGCGTTTTCTAAGTGTTGTACTTCTTTAGATAGTGGATTGCAACTGTCCTTAATATCAATATCGCTAGTATTTGTGCTGTGTTTTAAGGGATTAATTCTAAGGGAATGATAATTTGCTCTATCATAACTTGCGATGAAATCGTCATATTCATTGGCAAGCATTTCTTTCATTCGTGCTTTAAATTTGATGGGAATCATGGGTTTACCTCACATTTTTTTAATTTATATAGTTGATTACTGCGATTATACCATGTAATGGGTGTAGGGACAAGGATGGAAGGCTCAAAATATATATGAAAAAAATTTTGTCTTTGTGTGAGTTAAGAAAGTTTTGCAAGTTGTGAAAAATGCAAGATGTATATTTTCAATTGACACATTACGATAATATAGAGTATAATTCTAACAGTGCATTTTGCATAATGAAATTGTTCATGATTGAGACAATTATAACAATAATGCATAATTATATAAAATAATAGAAATATGAAGCCGTATTATTATAGGGTAATGAGAATAAACGAAGAAAGGATATTAAAAAATGAGCGAAAAAAAAATTCCTTACAAAATTTATCTTGAAGAAAGCGAGATACCAAAGCAGTGGTACAATGTACGTGCTGATATGAAGAATAAGCCGGCACCACTTTTAAATCCTGCGACATTAGAGCCTATGACAGCAGAAGAACTCGGAGGCGTGTTCTGTGAGGAGTTGGTAAAGCAGGAACTTGATGAGACAACAGCCTATATTGACATACCGCAGGAGATACAGAATTTCTACAAGATGTACAGACCATCTCCGCTTGTACGAGCATATTGTCTTGAGGAAAAACTTCAGACACCGGCAAAGATTTATTACAAGTTTGAAGGAAATAACACAAGTGGAAGCCACAAGCTCAATTCGGCAATTGCACAGGCATATTATGCAAAGAAGCAAGGATTAAAAGGTGTAACAACAGAGACAGGAGCAGGACAGTGGGGTACAGCATTGTCAATGGCATGTGCTTATTTTGACCTTGATTGTAAGGTATATATGGTAAAAGTTTCATATGAACAGAAACCTTTCAGACGTGAAGTGATGAGAACATACGGAGCATCGGTAACACCTTCACCATCTGAAACAACGAATATAGGAAGAAAGATTTTAGCAGAACATCCGGGAACAACAGGAAGTCTTGGATGTGCGATTTCAGAAGCAGTTGAAGTTGCAACAACGAATGAAGGGTACAGATACGTACTAGGAAGTGTGTTAAATCAGGTAATGTTGCATCAGTCAGTGATAGGTCTTGAGACAAAGGCAGCACTTGATAAATATGGAATTACACCGGACATTATCATTGGATGTGCAGGCGGCGGTTCTAACCTTGGAGGACTGATTTCTCCATTCATGGGTGAAAAATTAAGAGGAGAAAAGGATTACAGAATTATCGCAGTAGAACCGGCATCATGCCCAAGCTTCACAAGAGGTAAATATGCATATGATTTCTGTGACACAGGAAATATCTGTCCGCTTGCGAAGATGTATACACTTGGCAGCAGCTTTATCCCATCAGCAAATCATGCAGGAGGACTTCGTTTCCATGGTATGAGTACCACACTTTCACAGCTTTACCATGATGGATATATGGAGGCGAGAAGTGTAGAGCAGACAGCGGTATTTGAGGCTGCTACACAGTTTGCAAGAATAGAGGGAATCCTTCCGGCACCGGAGAGCAGTCATGCTATCAGAGTAGCTATCGATGAGGCACTCAAGTGTAAAGAGACAGGAGAAGAAAAGACAATTGTATTCGGACTTACCGGAACAGGTTATTTTGATATGGTAGCATATGAGAAGTATAACAACGGTGAAATGACAGATTATATTCCTACAGATGCAGATTTACAACCTGGATTTGATGCACTGCCTAAGGTTGATAAATAAATTGGATTCAAAATAGATAGTAATTAATTGATTAGGCATTAGGACACGAATTAGTGGCCTGATGCCTATTTTTTTGAAAATACATGCATTGAATATGTACTTTCCAGAACCATTCTGACCGACAAATCCCATTACTGTGCCTTGAATAATATGTGATTAGACCGAAGAATCATTGGATTATGATTCAAGTGAGTTATATCGTCAAAAAAATAAAAAAAGTGCTTGCATTTTTTGACATTCTATTGTATACTATCACAGTAGCAATTGTGAGGCTCGTTGGTCAAGCGGTTAAGACGTCGCCCTCTCACGGCGAAAACAGGGGTTCGATTCCCCTACGAGCTGCTATTATCGGAAGTTGAGTGACTTCCGATTTTTTTGTTTATTAAAATTAGGATCATGTATAAATTCCTACTGATTTGTAAAAAATAGTTTTATTCGTAATATCTACCAAAGCAATTGATTTGGTGTTTGATTAAACGGAAGGAATTGCGAGAATTGAGTTACAATTCAGAGAGGATGAGATGAGTATGAACCATGATAAGATCTATGACAACAGGTATTGGGACGCATTTTACGAGGAACGAAAAAAAGCGAAAAAGAAGAGAAGAACAAAAAGAAAGATTAAAAAAATCATCAATACTGTTAAATGGATTTCAATATTATCTGCGGTTATGCTGATGGCAACAGCTGTGTATTTTAGAGATGAGATCTTTACCATGCAGGAAATGAATGATAAAAAAGTAATCGAAAACTTGTCTGAATATGTTGTCTCGGGAACAGATCGTGAAAAAGTAAAAGAAATATTAAATCATCGTGACAGATATCCGATTGAACTATTGGATTTAATTAATAAAAATCCGGAAACAATTGATTTTGTTTATCATTATCCTGAGTATCATGACCGGGAAGTGAAAATTGATTTATCTGAAGAGATTAAAGGTGATAAAGTGCCACTCTATTTACAATGGGATGAGAGATGGGGATATGCACAATATGGAGGAACAATGATTGCAGAAAGTGGCTGTGGACCAACCTGCCTATCGATGGTTGCTTCCTATCTGTTAAAAGACGCAAGAATGAATCCAAAATGGATGGCTGAGTTTAGTGAGAAGAATGGATATGTCAATGAAACAGGTACGTTATGGACGTTTATGACACAGGGGGTCAGAAAGCTGGGACTTGAATCCATTCAGATTGATGTTGATGAGAAAAGAGTAAGGAGTAATCTTGAAGTGGGAAATCCCATTATATGCAGTGTTGGTCCGGGAGATTTCACAAGTGAGGGACATTTTATTGTACTCGCAGGAATGGAGAATGGAAAGATTATTATTAATGATCCGAACAGTAAAAAGAATAGTGAAAAAAGATGGAAATTTTCAGATATAGAAGACCAGATAAAAAATATGTGGATTATCAGATGATGAAACAAAATAAACATCAACAAAGTATAATAGTGAAATACAACATACAAGTATAAAATATAGAGGGATGACGTTTTAAGAAAAGCGACATCCCTCTATATATATCAATATTCAAATTTTGTACTAAATGTAATAATCCTAAGTTAAATGCCTCAAATAGTATTCAAAACAGTCTGCAAGTTTCTATTTGTTTTCAAGATACTTGTTTTCCTGTCCTGCTTCTGCCCATTTCATTGCTCTTACCTTGAGTGGAAGACCAAATAATGTGATGAATCCACTTGCATCATGGTGGTCATATAAATCACCTGTTGTAAAACTAGCTAAAGACTCACTATATAATGAATATGGAGAAGTAGTTCCGGCTTTGATGATATTACCTTTGTAAAGTTTGAATTTCACTTCTCCTGTTACATATTCCTGTGTAGACTCAACGAATGCCTGAACAGCCTCACGAAGTGGTGTAAACCATTTTCCTTCATAGACAATCTGTGCAAATTTGTTACCCATATCTTTCTTTACTTCCATTGTAGCACGGTCAAGCACGAGTTCTTCAAGCTGGTCATGTGCTTCCATGAGAATTGTACCACCAGGAGTTTCATAAACACCACGAGACTTCATACCAACAACACGATTTTCTACAATATCAATGATACCAATACCATGTTTTCCACCAAGCTCATTTAATTTTCTGATAATGTCAGAAACTTTCATCTTCTCGCCATTTACACTTGTTGGAACACCTTTTTCAAATGTCATTGTCACATATTCACCTTCTTCAGGCGCCTTCTCAGGAGTCACGCCGAGAACTAATAAGTGATCATAATTTGGCTCATTAGCAGGATCTTCAAGTTCAAGTCCTTCATGGCTGATATGCCATAAGTTACGGTCACGACTGTAGCTTGAATCAGCAGAGAATGGAAGGTCGATGCCATGCTGTTTGCAGTATTCAATCTCTTCCTCACGTGAATTCATTGTCCATACATCTGTCATTCTCCAAGGAGCAATAATCTTTAAGTCAGGGGCAAGAGCCTTGATACCAAGCTCGAAACGAATCTGGTCATTACCTTTACCTGTTGCACCATGACAGATGGCAGAAGCACCTTCTTTACGTGCAATTTCAACAAGTCTCTTTGCGATTCCCGGTCTTGCCATTGATGTTCCGAGTAAATATTTGTTTTCATATACAGCACCTGCCTGAACACATGGAACAATGTAGTCATCACAAAATTCATCAGTAATATCTTCTATATATAATTTTGTTGCACCTGAAAGTTTTGCTCTCTCCTCAAGTCCGTCAAGCTCGTTGCCCTGTCCGCAGTCGATACAGCAGCAGATTACTTCATAGTCAAAATTCTCCTTTAACCAAGGGATGATAGCAGTAGTGTCAAGACCACCTGAGTAAGCTAAAATAACTTTTTCTTTCATTTTAAAAAATCCTCCTGAATTTGTATAAATTTGTAATTCCGGCAATAGATACCGGGAAAATGCGTATATTAAAATATAAGAAAAATTAATATCTGCAAAACAAAATCAAAATATGCATAAAAAGAATAAAAAATGAATATTTATGCATTTTTTTTAGAAATATGCATAAATTGCTTTTATCAATAATAACAATATACATCATAAGTGGTAAAAAATCAATATTTTAATATAGAAAATCATTTATCAAGGTTAAGAAAGGGAATGTAAAAACAAAAACTAAAAGAATTATTTTAAAATGTGCTTGCATGTTATGCATAAAAAATGTATAATTATAAACGTTTTTTAGAAACTCCCTAAAAACTATGCGTGTTTAAGGATAATCGTGATTACCGGCGAAAGGGAGTGTCAGAAATTTTTATATTTTTAAAGATTGAAAGTAAGAAAAGGAGATGTGACTATGGTAAAAGTAGGTATTATTGGCTCAACAGGTTATGCAGGAGCAGAGATAGTCAGATTATTATTACAGCATAAAGATGTCGAAATTGTATGGTATGGTTCGAGAAGTTATATAGATAAAAAATACTATGAAGTATTTAATAATATGTTTCAGATTGTTGACGACAAATGTATGGATGACAATATGGAGGAACTTGCAAACAGTGTTGATGTGATATTTACTGCAACGCCACAGGGCTTATGTGCATCTCTTGTTGATGAAGAAATATTAAATAAAGTAAAGATTATTGATCTGAGTGCGGATTTTCGTATAAAAGATGTTAAAATCTATGAAAAATGGTACGCAATAGAGCATAAAAGTCCACAGTTTATTGAAGAAGCCGTTTATGGACTTTGTGAGATTAACAGAGATAAGGTAAGAAATGCAAGAATCATAGCGAATCCGGGGTGTTATCCGACATGTACAACGCTTAGTATCTATCCTTTATTAAAAGAAGGCATCATCAAACCGGAGACAATTATTGTGGATGCAAAATCAGGCACATCAGGCGCAGGACGAGGAGCAAAGGTAAACAATCTTTTCTGTGAAGTCAATGAAAATATCAAGGCATATGGAGTGGCAACACACAGACATACACCGGAGATAGAGGAACAGCTTTCCTATGCAGCAGGAGAACCGGTTATGATTAATTTTACACCACACCTTGTTCCGATGAACAGAGGAATCCTTATCACAGCGTATGCTTCATTAAATCAAAAAGTATCTTATGATGAAGTGAAGGCGATTTATGATAAATATTACGATAATGAAAAATTTGTAAGAGTTCTCGATAAAGATATATGCCCGGAGACAAGATGGGTGGAAGGTTCTAATTATGTTGATGTTAATTTTAAGATAGATGAGAGAACAAACAGGATTATCATGATGGGGGCGATGGATAATCTTGTAAAAGGAGCAGCAGGACAGGCAGTTCAGAATATGAATATTTTATTTGGTTTTGATGAGACTGAGGGACTGATTCAAGTACCAATGTTCCCATAAAAACAAGTTTAAGATTTGTCATGAAAAAAATAATTTATCAAATGAGATACAGTTTCATGAAATTTAATAAAATAAGAAAGGAATATGCATTTTGCATATGTAAGGATAAAATATGGAATATATAAATGGCGGTGTGTGCGCCCCAAAAGGATTTAAGGCAACAGGAATTGAAGTGGGAATCAAGGCAGGACATTCCGGAAAAAAAGACATGGCAATGATATTTTCGGAGGTTCCATGCAAGGCAGCAGGAACTTTTACAAGTAATCTTGTAAAGGCAGCTCCGGTACAATGGGATAAGAAAATCGTGACAGAATCAGGTGATGTAAGGGCAGTTGTTATCAACAGCGGAGTTGCCAATGCATGTACAGGACAACAGGGACTTGATTACTGTGAAAAATTGGCAGCAAAGGTAGCAGATGTGGCCGGTATCGATAAGACATCGGTATTAATTAGCTCAACAGGTGTCATCGGAGCACAGCTTCCAATTGATATTATGAGTGAGGGTGTTGAAAAGTTATATCCGGCATTGGAAGGGACAGAAAATGGTGCAGGACTTGCGGCAGAGGCAATCATGACAACAGATACTGTGTCAAAGCAGGTTGCGGTCAAAGTTCAAATAGGCGGAAAAGAAGTGAATATTGGTGGCATGTGTAAAGGTTCAGGAATGATTCATATTAATATGTGTACCATGCTTGGCTTTATCACAACCGACGCAGCTATTTCAAAGGAAATGTTACAGAAAGCACTGAGTGAAATTATACCAGATACATTTAATATGGTGTCTGTTGACGGAGATACTTCTACCAATGACACGGTATTATTACTTGCCAATGGACTTGCCGGAAATGACGAAATCACAGAGGAAAACGAAGATTACAATATATTAAAAGAAGCACTTTATGCTGTATGTGAGGGCTTATCAAAGAAGATAGCAGCAGATGGAGAGGGAGCAACAAAGCTTTTTGAAGTGAAGGTTTTGAATGCGAAGACAAAGAGTGATGCCATAGGACTTGCCAAATCAATTGTGACATCAACACTTACAAAAGCAGCTATATTTGGAAATGATGCAAACTGGGGAAGAATATTGTGTGCAATGGGTTATTCTGGTATTATATTCCAACCAGAAAAAGTGGATTTGTATTTCGAAAGTGTGCAAGGAAAACTCAAAATAGTAGAAGACGGAGTGGCAACCGGCTATAGCGAAGAAGAGGCAACTAAGATATTAAATCAGAAAGAAGTGACATGTATTGCTGATGTGAAAATGGGCGAATATAGTGCAGCAGCATGGGGCTGTGATCTCACATATGATTATGTCAAAATTAATGCAGACTACCGTTCATAAGTATTGTTCGGATGCTTATAAATAAAACACAAGCAAGATTGAAAAAATGAATATAAATTGCAAGAAACTACAATTGTAGGAAAGGAAAATAAGTATTATGGAAAAGGATATCGAAAAATATTTAGAAAAAACTAATGTGCTCATTGAGGCATTGCCATATATACAGCGTTTTAACAGGAAAATCATAGTTGTCAAATATGGTGGAAGTGCAATGGTGGATGAAGAACTCAAAAGAAATGTCATACAGGATATTACCCTTTTAAAACTTGTTGGTTTTAAGCCGATTATCGTACATGGTGGCGGCAAGGAAATCAGTAAGTGGGTTGAAAAGTCGGGAATGGAGCCGAAATTCATCAATGGACTTCGTGTAACAGACGAACCGACGATGGAAATCGTAGAGATGGTTCTTGGAAGAGTTGGCAAATCTCTTGTGACAATGGTTCAGGAACTTGGGGTAAAAGCAGTAAGTATCAGTGGAAAAGATGGAGCTCCTCTTCTGAAATGTGATAAAAAATTATCAAATGGTGAAGATATCGGATTTGTAGGCGATATAAAAGAAGTGAATCCTGGAATCTTATTTGATTTGCTCGAAAAAGATTATCTTCCGATTGTATGCCCTGTTGGACTTGATGATAATTATAATTCATACAATATTAATGCGGACGATGCGGCTTGTGCCATTGCAAGAGCGGTGAATGCAGAAAAATTGGCGTTCCTTACAGATATAGAAGGTGTTTACAAAGATCCTGAAGATAAGTCAAGTCTTATTTCAGAGCTTTGTGTGTCTGATGCAAGAGAACTCATAGAAAGTGGTTTTATAGGGGGAGGAATGTTGCCGAAACTCAACAACTGTATTGACGCAGTTGAGAATGGTGTATCAAGAGTACATATTCTTGATGGAAGAATACCACACAGTCTGTTATTAGAAATCTTTACAAGAAAAGGTGTTGGAACCCAGATATTGGCAGAGGGTGAAGAAAAATAAATTATTTGAAAAATCTGAGTATGAAAAGGCAAGATATAATAAAAATATCAAAAAATCCGGGAGGGAAAGACGATGACAACAAAAGAGTACATTGATGAAGCAGAACAACACCTGCTGCACACATATAATCGTTACCAGATTGTCCTTGAAAAAGGTGATGGTGTTTATCTTTATGATACAGATGGAAAGAAATACCTTGATTTTGCAGCCGGTATCGCAGTATTTGCATTTGGTTACAATAATCAGGAGTATAATGATGCTTTAAAAGGACAGATTGACAAATTGATACATACATCCAATCTCTATTACAATGTTCCTTCTGTCAGTGCAGCAAAAAAATTGGCAGAGATATCAGGAATGGACAGGGTATTTTTTACAAACAGTGGTACAGAGGCAATCGAGGGTGCTATTAAGACAGCAAGAAAATATGCGTATAATAAAGATGGAAGAACAGATCATGAAATCATAGCTATGAAACATTCATTCCATGGAAGAAGTATGGGTGCCTTATCCGTGACAGGAAATGTAAAATACCAGGAACCGTTTAAGCCTTTGATAGGTGGCGTACAATTTGCTGAATATAACAAACTTGAGAGTGTGAAAGCACTTGTTAATGAAAAGACTTGTGCTATCATTATGGAACCTGTTCAGGGAGAAGGAGGCATCTATCCGGCAGCAGATGAATTTATTAAAGGTGTGAGAAAAATATGTGATGAAAACGATATTCTTCTTATATTTGATGAGATACAGTGTGGAATGGGACGTACAGGAAAAATGTTTGCACATCAGCATTACGGGGTGAAGCCAGATGTCATGACAGTTGCAAAAGCGGTAGGTGGAGGATTCCCGGTTGGAGCGTTCCTTACAAATGAAAAAGCAGCAGTATTGGTACCTGGTGACCATGGAACTACATATGGAGGAAATCCTTTAGCCACAGCAGCGGTAAGCAAAGTAATAGATATGTTTGAAACAGGTAATATCCTTGAAAATGTCAATGAAGTCGGTGCATATCTTGAAAAGAAATTAGATGAGATTACCGAAAAATATGATTTTGTAAAAGAACACCGTGGAAAAGGTCTGATGCAGGGAATTGAACTTGGTATACCTGTAGGAGAAGTGATTGTAAAAGCAATGGATAAAGGACTTATCACAATCAGTGCAGGAAGTAATGTATTAAGACTTGTACCGCCACTTGTCATCACAAAAGAGAATGTTGATGAAATGATTGAAAAACTGACACAGGTATTTGATGAATATTAGAATAAAATAGACATCCAAAATAAATAAACAATTAAGAGATAGACAAAATGAATGTCTGTCTCTTGCTTTTTTATGCTTAAAACAAGTTTTATCAGCATTCTTTCATTCATAACCGGACACATAAAAAACAATAGAAAAATCTGCTAAAAAATTAATAAAATCAAAAAAATCCTCGCATACTATCACCTATGGAGGTGCAGCATTTTGGGAATAATCATAGCATTAATATCAGGATTGTTAATGAGTGTGCAAGGAGTATTCAACACAGGAGTTACAAAAGAGACAGGAATCTGGGTATGTAACTGTTTTGTGCAGTTTACGGCACTTATCACAGGTCTTGTTATGTGGTATTTTACAGACAGGCAGAGTTTTATGAGTTTGTCAAAAGTGACACCAAAATATGTTTTGGTTGGTGGAATCATTGGAACAGCAATCACATACACCGTTATAAAGAGTATGGACGCGCTTGGACCTGCAAGGGCAGTGATGATAATTGTCATTTCGCAGGTTACAGTGGCATATTTAATAGAATTAATGGGATTGTTCGGAGTGGATAAAGTAGAATTTCAGTTTCGGAAATTAATTGGTGTCGCATTGGCGATTGGAGGTATTATATTATTCAAGTCGGAATAAAGTATAGAAAATAATTAAAAAAAATGTAAAGATTCCAAAAATCTATTGTAAAGTTTCGTTATTTTATGTAGAATAAAATATGGTGTTTTAAAATCCTTCCCTAAAAGCAGTAAGAG
The DNA here is from genome assembly GCA_902786365.1 of uncultured Lachnospiraceae bacterium. Lineage (GTDB taxonomy): Bacteria > Bacillota > Clostridia > Lachnospirales > Lachnospiraceae > Bovifimicola. The sequence goes on from CADACD010000007.1 coordinate 41,483, forward strand.
AAAGGGAGAGATTGATTATGAAGTATAATATTTTAGCAGGCATTTTGCTGATGATGGCATTTATCTGTACAGGATGTATGGGCAGAAACAATGCAAAAGTTTATGATGTGACACAAGATGAGTATAGTATTCAAAAAAGTACAAATGAAATATCAGATGATATGACAGTGAATATTTTTACAGATGGAAACATAGCGGATGAAATATCATATGATACACAAAATGCAGATGATTTACAAAATACAAAAGATTCACAAAATTTAAGTGAGTCAGCAGAAGATGAGATTTATATTCAGGTATGTGGAGCTGTCAATTCGCCCGGTGTGTATAAAGTACCATCATCATTAAGGATATTTGAAGCTGTCGAAACAGCAGGAGGAGTAACAGATGAGGCACAGCCAGATGCTGTAAATCTGACGAAGCAGGTCTATGATGAAATGGTGATTTATATTCCAACAAAAGACGAAGTCACAAATCATGAATATACAATTACGGACAATGATATATATACGCAAACAAGCGAGAATACTCCGAAAGAAAGTTCGAGCATGCTTGTTAATATCAATACAGCAGATAAAGAAACGCTTATGACACTTCCGGGAGTCGGAGAGTCAAAAGCACTTGCGATTATAAGCTATAGGCAGGAAAATGGGACATTTCATACTATCGAAGATATTATGAATGTTACCGGAATCAAAAGTGCAGCATTTGAAAAAATAAAAGATAAAATAACAGTGTAAGTAAAAAATTCAAAAGTAAGCAGTAAAGAACCGGACTGAAAAGGATGATATTGAACCGGATTATAGAATCAGACCGAAAAACCAAATTACAAAACAAGAGCAAAAAATTTGGCATTGAAGTAGAATGATAAAGTAAATCAAAAATATAGAATATTGAAAGGATAATAGATACATAAGGTGATGATGTATGGCAAACAGAATCTTAGTAGTAGATGATGAAAAATTAATTGTGAAAGGTATTAAGTTTAGTCTTGAGCAGGATGGGATGCAGGTAGACTGTGCCTATGATGGTGAGGAGGCAATAGAACTGGCAAACAAGACAGAATATGATATTGTGCTTCTTGATGTCATGCTTCCTGTCTATGATGGGTTCGAGGTGCTCAGTAAGATTAGAGAATTTAGCTCTATGCCAGTTATTATGCTGACAGCAAAGGGTGATGACATGGATAAAATTTTGGGACTTGAATACGGAGCAGATGATTATATTACAAAGCCATTCAACATTTTAGAGGTCAAAGCACGTATCAAAGCTATCATGAGAAGAAGTAACAGAAAGGGAAATATTGTTGAGTCAGACAACAATGTGATAGTAAAAGGAAATTTAAGAATTGATGTTGATGGAAGAAATGTAAAAATTGATGGCAAAGAGATTAATCTTACAGCTAAGGAATTTGATTTACTGGAACTTCTTATCACAAATCCAAATAAAGTATACAGCAGAGAGAAACTTTTAAGTGTAGTTTGGGGATATGAATATCCGGGAGATGTAAGAACAGTTGATGTGCATATCAGACGACTTAGAGAAAAAATAGAGAGTAATCCTAGTGATCCCAAATATGTATTTACAAAATGGGGTGTCGGATATTATTTTAAAGAGTAGTGATAGGTGTATATAAATGTCTGAAAATAATGAAGATAAATTTTATGAAAGATTAAAAAAAACTTTTTCAAAACTCAGAGTGCTGTTAAAAAGTATGAGACTTAGAGTCTTTGCTTTTATTTTTGTTGCAGGAGTTGTTCCACTTGTTGTCATGGAGCCCATTATTTTAAAGCCAATGGAAACAGAAATGGTAAACTCAAAGAAGCAAAGGCTTTTAAGTCAATGTATGATTTTAAAGGATCATATCATTAATGAGGGGTATATTGATTCTCAGACTTCAGCGGCTATTGATGCTGAACTTTCACAGCTTTCTGCAATGTATGACGGACGTGTTATGTTGATTAATTCTGAATTCATTATTGTGAAAGATACATATTTAATGGATGAGAATAAGACAAGTATATCAAAAGATATAATAAAATGCTATAAAGGTGCCAATATTACAAAATATAACAGCCAAGATAAATATATAGAGATAGTTCTGCCAGTTAGTAATATGGAAAAAAAGACAATCGGAGTTCTTTTTGTAACATTTTCTACGCAAGATATTAATTACTCAATTAGGCATATCCGGACAAAGATATCAATAGCAGTAGGAATTGTTGCTTTTGTGATAATTCTGTTTGCCTCACTGTGTTCACTGAGAATTGTCAAGCCATTCAAAAAACTGGAGAACACTTTTGAAAAGGTATCAGAAGGATATTTTGATAATAAACTTTCACTTGATGGATATTCAGAAACTGAGCAGATTGCAAGTGCATACAATCATATGCTTGATAAAATGAAAGAAGTGGATGAGTCAAGACAGGAATTTGTTTCGAATGTGTCACATGAATTAAAGACTCCTATCACATCCATTAAGGTACTTGCAGATTCACTGATGATGCAGGAAGATGTGCCAAATGAACTGTATAAAGAATTTTTTACAGATATTGCTAATGAAATAGACAGAGAAAATGAAGTTATCACGGATTTGCTAACACTTGTCCGTCTTGACAAAAAACACAGCAATTTAAATATTACAAATATTAATATCAATGAGCTTGTGGAACTTATCTTAAAAAGGTTAAGACCGATAGCGGCAACGAAAAATGTAGAGATTGTATTGGAAAGTTTCAGACCTGTTATGGCAGATGTTGATGAACTGAAGATAACAAGTGCAATTACAAATCTTGTGGAAAATGCAATTAAATATAATGTGATGGATGGATGGGTAAGAGTTACATTGAACGCTGACCATAAGTATTTCTTTATCAGAGTTGCAGATTCCGGTATAGGTATTCCGGAGGAATCACAAGATAAGGTATTTGAAAGATTTTATCGTGTCGATAAAGCAAGAGCAAGGAAGGCGGGTGGAACAGGTCTCGGACTTGCAATTACCAAGAATATCATACAACTTCATAATGGAGCGATAAGGGTATACAGTAAAGAAGGCGAGGGAACAACATTTACAGTAAGGATACCGCTTAACTATGTAAATTATGACAGGGAGAGTTTGGATGAAGATAAAGAAGAAAAGTAGAATTACAATTATCATGATGATAGTAATAGTAATGATTGCAGCAAGCATTTCAGGTTGTGCAAAAGAAAGGACAAAAAAGAAAGATGGAGAGATATATCTGTATTATGCGGATAATGATCAGACAAGTCTGGTAACTGTAATATATAAGCCGAAAAATGACAGCGGAATTGAAGCGGTTCGTGAAGTAATAGATAAGATGAACGAGACATCAACAGAGCCCAATACGGTCACTGCAAAACCTGATACAGTTGAAATCAATGATATGTTTTTAAATGAAAAAATATTGACAATTGATTTTAATATGAATTATGAGGATATGGGAACAGTAGCAGAACTTTTATGTAGAAGTGCAATTGTTCTTACTGTATGCCAGCTTGAAGATGTTGATTGTGTTAATTTCACGATTGAAGGAGAGCCACTTTGTGATTCACAAAATCAGCCGATTGGGCATATGGCAGAAACAGACTTTGTAGACCATGGAAAATCGGATATTAATTCATTTACAAAAGCAGATGTGACATTGTATTTTGCTGACAGCACAGGGAGGACTCTTGTTCCTGTTAATTACGAAGGGATATGCGATCAGAATACTTCTGTTGAAAAGATGATAGTTGAGAGTCTGATGAAAGGACCTAAGAGTGGAAATTATACAAAAACACTTCCATCAAATATTAGGCTTTTAAGTGTTATTACAAGAGATGGAATCTGTTATGTGAATTTTGATACTGGTTTTTTGAGCGAAATACCGGAAGTTTCAGCAGAACTTGAGATTTATTCAATAGTAAATTCGCTTTCAGAACTCAGTTATATCAATAAGGTCCAGATTAGTGTTAATGGAAGTACAAACAAAAAATTGAGAGATGAGATATCACTCGAGTTTGCATTTTCAAGAAATCTTGATGTGGTTACAGGATGATATTTGCGGTATGATGCTAAAGAATGAGATTTAGAATTATATCAAGAGAGGTGTTGAAAATAAAAAGACCTGTTTGCTATATTGTATCAGGCTTATTTTTGGGAGAAATGATAGATATAACATGCGGCAATGATACAAAAAGGATAGTGTTTGCTATCCTTTTTGGTATCTTAGCAGGTATCTGTATGTTTTGCTGCTGTCATTATAAAATAAGGCATGCAGTAATACTTGGAGCGACATTATTGTTTGTAGAATGTATCGGAGGCATATATACAGATAATTATGCAGAAAATATGAATAAAATGACAAAGATAATGGAAAAGGAGGAGGATAAAAATACAGAAAATCTGTATATTCATGGAAGAATATACAATATCAAAAAGAAATCAGAAAGTGTATACTGTTATATTGATAAAGCTGAGGTATATCAGCCAGAAGAAGTGAAGGAGTTATATAGTGCAAAAAGAGTTGTTTTAATCATTGACGGAAGCGACTTTGATGAATTGATAAACGGATTGGTTCCAGGCTGTTTTATATATGCATATGCCGATTATGTCGATTATAGTGAGAAACGAAATGATGGAGGTTTCGATGAAAAAAAATATTATGATTCTATTGGTGTGCAGGGAAAATTCAAAGTCAAAGAATATAAAACAGTAAAAAGTGAAAAGTTGTATGATTTATTTCTATGCAAAACATTTAAATTAAAAACATGTCTTTGTAAGAGAATGATAAAACTTTCTGATTCAGACTCAAAATTAAAATATTTTCAGATATACAATGGAATATTGTTGGGAGATAGAGATGAAATACCATCAGATATAATTCAATTATATCAGCTGACAGGAATAGCACATATTCTTAGCATATCAGGACTTCATATTTCAATAGTGGGATATTTTATCTATCAGTTGTTAAGAAAAAAAATGGGTTTTATTCCGGCATCTGTATTAGCCCTAAGTATATTATATACATATGTTCTTATAACAGGAAATGGTTATTCGGCAAAAAGGGCGTTTGTGATGCTTTTCATCAGTATCATGGCCGGACTGACAGGGAGAACATATGATTTGATATCAGCAATGTCAATCGCATTTCTGCTAATCTTTTTTGAAAATCCTCTGTGTATCTGTAATTTGGGAGTGTGTATGTCGTTTGGGGCTGTGATAGGAATAGGAGCAATCTATCAAATAAGTGAAAATTTTCTGGAATTGAAACATAAAGTGACAAAAACATTTGTTGCAGGCATGTGCATCAATATGGTAGTAAGACCGGTGATGGTTAATTCATACAATATGTTAGCAATGTATTCATCGGTGATTAACGTATTTATTATACCTTTCATGGGAATGGTTGTGGCATTCGGATTACTCGGACTAATGTTAAGTTATATATGGTTTTTTGGAGGGAGAGTTTTTTTGAATCTGGGTTGTGGGATTTTATCCTGCTACGACAGGATATGCAGGCTCTTTTTAAAATTTCCGGGAGCAGTAAAAATTGTGGCAGATGTATCCAACGTTAGAATTGATATGTATTATATAGTCATTTTAGTGTTTGTATTTACTGTTCATTCATTGGGTATAAGGAAAAAAGTCAGAGAAAACGACGAAAAAGATAATGAGCGGAAAAGAAGCGATAAAAAAGAGCGTGGAAAAAGGTATGTTTTATTTACGGCTGTGTATTTGCTTCTGTTTTTCATTGTTACATACAGTGACAAAAACACTCTTATTGTAAAAATGATAGATGTAGGGCAGGGAGACAGTATTTTTATTAAAAGTAACCATATAACAGTTCTTGTGGATGCAGGAAGCTCTTCAAAAAAAGAGATTAAAGAATATACAATATTTCCGTTTTTAAAGGCAAATGGAGTACAAAGACTTGATTATCTGATTGTTACACATTCCGATTCAGATCATATTTCGGGTGTAAAGGAATTGCTGGATGAGAAAATCAATGGAAAAAATTATGTCAGAAATCTTGTGATGCAGGAGATTGATGAAACTGTTAAGGATGAAGCATACTATCAATTGATTGAACAAGCAGAAAAAAATAAAGTAAATATTATCTGGTTTTCAAGAGGAAAAATGATATCAGGCGGAAATACACATTTAAAATGCATATGGCCACGAAAGGGTGCAGGAGGTATGGATAAAAATGCATTATCTATTGTATTTCAATTAGAATACAAAGAATTTAAAATGCTATTTACAGGTGATTTATCGTATGAAGGTGAAAAACAGATTATCAATATGGGACTTGAAAATGTAGACGTGTTAAAAGTAGGCCATCATGGCTCTAATGGCTCATCAAGTGAAGAATTTCTACAAATGCTGCAACCCAAAGCAGCTATTATCTCATGTGGACTCAACAATAGATATGGACATCCGGGATTGGATACGATAGAACGATTGAAGAATATAGGCAGTGACAGATATATCACGTCAATAAATGGCCAGATAAGCATATTTTACAAAGATAAAAAGTTTTATATTGAAACTTTCCTAAGATAAAATTATAATATAACTTATCAAAAGGAAAGCAAGCGGCTGCGTAGCAAACATTGAAAAAGCATGATATCACTTCAGTAAAAAGCAGAGAAATGAGGAAAATTTTGAAGAATATAATAAAAGATATAGAAAAAAATGAATTAAAGAGAGTTTATTTAATATTTGGTGAGGAAAAATACCTTATAAGAACCATTAAAAACCGTATGATAAAAGGCTTGGTAAATGATGGTGATACCATGAATTTTACAAAATTTGCAGGAAAGGATAGTTCTGTAAAAGAAATCATACAGACATGTGATACACTTCCATTTTTTGCAGAGCACAGAGTAGTACTTTTGCAGGATACAGGATTTTTCAAGACATCTAATGATGAAATGGCAGAATATATGAAAGACATACCCGAATCAACTGTAATGATTTTTATCGAGTCAGAGGTAGATAAGAGAAATAAAGTTTATAAACAAGTAAAAAATATTGGTTATATATGTGAATGCAGTCGTATGAACCGTTCTGAATTATCAAGGTGGATACTTGTGCGTTTGAATAAGGAAAATAAGAAGATAACAAAGGAAAATATGAATTACCTGTTAGAGAAGCTTGGGGATGATATGGAAAATATAGTAAGTGAACTAGATAAGCTGATTAGTTATACTATGGGCAGAGATGTGATCGATACAGATGATATTGATGCTGTGTGTATCAGTGAAATTACAGGAAAAATATTTGAGATGGTTGATGCTATAGGGAGTAAAAATCAAAAAAAAGCACTTGATTTATATTATGACCTGATTGCAGTGAGAGAAGCACCAATGAAAATATTATACATGCTTACAAGACAGTTCAATATTATGCTGCAGGTGAAAGAGATGGCGCAGAAAGGAAAATCGGCAGGTGAGATGGCAAAAAATATGGGAATGCAGAGTTTTATTATCAATAAAACATTGTCACAATGCAAAAATTTTAAATTGTCTGCCATCAGGAATGCGGTTAATTATTGCCTGAAAATGGAGGAAGCGGTGAAGATGGGAAATATGAATGATAAAATGGCAGTTGAGCTGGTGATTGTTAAATATAGCTAAATAACAAAATAGTAATCATTAGTTGACTTATTGTACAAAAGTAAAGTATAATGATGTTATTACATGTTGTGCTATGAAATTTAAATATTTTTTTACCCCAACATCATCATTATAAAATACAAGGAGGATAATGTTATGAAATTTTGCACTAGTTGTGGAAAACCTAATGACGATAATGCAATGTTTTGTGTAGTCTGTGGTGCAAGGCAGAATGTAGATGTAGCACCAAATCAGCCACAGAATGAGAATAACAATTCAGCTCAGATTAATTTTTTTAAAGATAATGGTAGTATAAGCAATGTGCAGGAAAGTGTTGTGCCTGATAACCAGCAGAATAACCAACCAACCGGATTTGTACCAAATAATCAACAGAATGGTTTTGCACAGGACAATGCACAGAACAATTTTGTACCGAATAACCAGCAAAATGATTTTGCACAGGGAAATTATACAGATGGTTTTGTCAATACAAACCAAAGCGTGAATCCGAATGAACCGGCTCCACAGCAGTTCAATCAATTTGGAGAACCACAGCAGCCTGTTAAGAAAAAGTCAAAGGCACCATTGATTATAGGATTATCAGTAGGTATTGTGGCGGTAATAGTAGCAATAGTGTTAGTGATTATATTTTTGGGTGGTGGAAATAAAAACAGCGCAGAAGGTGCAGCAAAGGGTTATTTAGATGCCCTTGCCAAATTAGACATGAAGAAGATGGCTAGTTATGTGGCGTATTCAAGTGAGTATAAAGATGAGTTTGAAGATTTCGAAGATGATTTATCGGATGATATGAGTTATTTACAATCTATCAAGATAACTTATAAAATTTCAGGTACAAAGAAATTATCAAAGTCTGCTGTAGAAGATTTTTGGGATGACTATGACTGGGAAGTATATGTAGATGAAGATGACATATCAAACTTAACGTTGGTAAAAGCAAAAGTTACTATGTCATTCCTTGGTCAAAAGGAATCTAGGGATGTGCAAATTTATGTTGGAAAATATAAAGGTAAATGGAAAGTAATCTATTCTGATATGTTCTAACAGTTATCAAAAGTGAAGTTGACAAATCAGTAAAATTACTATTATAATTTAATAAACATAATAAATAATCAGTTTCTTGCGTGTTACGTTTAGAATCTGATTATTTATTTATAAAGAATAGTTCATTATTTTTATGAAAGGAACAATAAAAATGTCTATCAATCAGAAAAATATAAGAAATTTTTGTATTATTGCTCATATAGATCATGGAAAGTCTACGCTTGCTGACAGAATTATAGAAAAGACCGGACTTCTAACTAGCAGAGAAATGCAGGCACAGGTTCTTGATAATATGGAATTGGAACGTGAACGTGGTATCACTATTAAATCGCAGGCAGTCAGAATTGTATATAAAGCCAGTGATGGAGAGGAATATATATTCAACTTGATTGATACTCCGGGACATGTCGATTTTAACTATGAAGTTTCAAGAAGTCTTGCTGCATGTGATGGTGCTGTTCTCGTTGTGGATGCAGCACAGGGAGTGGAAGCACAGACTTTGGCAAATGTATATATGGCACTTGACCATGACCTTGATGTGATGCCGGTCATCAATAAAATAGACCTTCCAAGTGCAGATCCGGAGCGTGTCATCGATGAGATTGAAGATGTGATAGGAATAGAGGCGAATGGTGCACCATTAATTTCAGCAAAAAACGGTATCAATATAGAGGAAGTATTGGAACAGATAGTGACAAAAATTCCTGCGCCTAAAGGGGACAAAGATGCCCCATTAAAAGCTCTTATTTTTGACAGCATTTATGATTCGTATAAGGGGGTTATTGTATTTTTCAGAGTGATGGATGGCTGTGTGAAGGCAGGAACGCGGGTAAGAATGATGGCTACAGGTGCAGAGGCCAATGTAGTTGAGGTAGGATATTTCGGTGCCGGACAGTTCATACCATGTGATGAGCTGAGTGCCGGAATGGTAGGATATCTGACAGCGAGTATTAAAAATGTCAAGGATACAACAGTGGGAGATACAATAACAGATGCAGACAACCCATGTGATGAGGCTCTCCCGGGATATAAGAAGGTTAATTCAATGGTATACTGTGGAATGTATCCGGCTGATGGTGCAAAATACCCGGATTTAAGAGATGCATTAGAAAAATTACAGTTAAATGATGCATCACTTAATTTTGAACCGGAGACATCGATAGCCCTTGGATTTGGATTTAGATGTGGATTTTTGGGACTATTACACCTTGAGATTATTCAGGAAAGACTTGAGAGGGAGTACAACCTTGATTTGGTGACAACAGCTCCCGGAGTTGTATATAAGGTACACAAATCAAATGGAGAGGTGATAGAACTTACCAATCCGTCAAATCTTCCAGATCCGTCTGAGATAGATTATATGGAGGAGCCGATTGTCAAGGCCGAGATAATGGTAACGACAGAGTTTATCGGTCCTATTATGGAACTTTGTCAAGAGAGACGAGGGGCTTACAAAGGAATGGAATACATTGAAGGGACGAGGGCACTTCTCAAATATGATCTTCCTTTAAATGAAATCATATATGATTTCTTTGATGCACTCAAATCACGCTCAAGAGGATATGCATCATTTGACTATGAAATGAAAGGCTACGAGCGTTCAGAACTGGTAAAACTTGATATCCTCATCAATAGAGAAGAAGTTGATGCACTTTCTTTCATCGTACATGCAGGTACAGCATATGAGCGTGGAAGAAAAATGTGTGAGAAATTAAAAGAAGAGATACCAAGACAGCTGTTTGAGATACCGATTCAGGCGGCAATCGGAAGTAAGGTCATTGCCAGAGAGACTGTCAAGGCGATGAGAAAAGATGTTCTTGCAAAATGCTACGGTGGTGATATCACACGTAAGAAGAAACTGCTCGAAAAGCAAAAAGAAGGTAAGAAGAGAATGCGCCAGGTAGGTAATGTAGAGATACCGCAGAAAGCATTTATGAGTGTGCTTAAACTTGATGATAAATAATGATATTGATAAACATCAATTATTAATGTTATATCGAAAGGTGAAAAAATATGTCAGCAGGAGTCTATATACACGTTCCATTTTGTGTAAGCAAATGTCTGTACTGTGATTTCATTTCTTCATGTGGAAGTGAAAAAGATATGGATAAATACCAAAAAGCATTGATAAATGAAATAAATCAGACGGAGATATGTGGACAAGCAGATTCTATATTCTTCGGAGGCGGAACGCCGTCTGTTTATCCTGTGGAACATATAGCTGAAATCATAGAGGTTCTCAAGCAGAAGGATGTGATATCAAATAATGCTGAGATGACAATAGAAGTAAATCCGGGAACAGTAGATATGCCAAAGTTAAAATCATATCTTGATATGGGAATTAACAGACTGAGTATCGGTCTGCAGTCTGCTGATGATACAGAACTTAAAACACTTGGAAGAATTCATGGTTATCATGAATTTCTGACTACATTTGAAAATGCTAGAAGAGCCGGATTTGGCAATATTAATGTGGATTTGATGTCAGCAATTCCAGGGCAGACGGTTACATCATATGAAAATACGTTGAGAAAAGTAATGACACTAGCTCCCGAACATATCTCGGCATATAGTCTTATTATAGAGGAGGAAACTCCGTTTTACAAGATGTATGGAGAAACGTCGGATTCAAAAGATGAAGAAAAAACAGGTCGAATGAAACTTCCTTCAGAAGAGGAAGAAAGAGAAATGTATTACCTGACAAAGAGATATCTGGCAGAAAATGGCTATGCAAGATATGAGATATCCAATTATTCAAAGTCGGGATACGAATGCAGACACAATATAAAATATTGGAGCAGGAATGACTACTACGGATTTGGGACAGCAGCAGCTTCACTTGTCAATAATGAAAGGTATGTCAATACAGAAGACAGAAATTATTATATTCAGGAAAATGGAAATCCGCATAAGATAAAAAAAGAACAAATGAAACTTACAATCAGTGAACAGATGGAAGAGTTTATGTTTCTTGGACTAAGAAAAATGAATGGTGTTTCCTATGAGAAATTTAAAGAGTATTTTCACAGGGATATTGATGAGATATATAAAGATGTGATAGATAAAGAAATAAAAAATGGTCTGTTGATTAAAGATGAAAAAAAATTAAGAGTTTATCTTTCAGAACGGGGAATTGATGTGAGCAATATGGTTATGGCAGAGTTTTTGTTATAAAAGTGTTGTAATTATGATTTTTGTGAATAAAGTGCTTGTTATTTTATGCGTTGTGAGGTAATATTTAACAGAGTAAAATAAAATTTTTGGTAATACTAAGCAAGAATATTGATTAATCAATAAAATAGTAAATAACTTTTTTGATATGGAGGATTTAGACAATGGGTGATGTATATCATGAATTTCTCTTAAAAAGGAAAATGACAGCAGTGGGATTGGCTGTAAGGGTATTTTTTGTGAGTGTGTGTTTTTCACTGGTCTGTTTAGGAATCATGTTTGTTCAGCCAATGTTTCTTATGCTTGCGGTGGCATTTGGATATCTTACAAGATTTGTATTTCAGCAGACAGATGTAGAATTTGAATACCAATATCTGAATGGTGAATGTCAGTTTGATAAAATATGTGGAAAGAGCAGAAGAAAAGGTCTTGGCAAGTTAGAAATGTCAAAAATTGAAGTGATAGCACCAGAAGGTTCGAAGGAACTTGAACAGTATGAAAAGCAGAACTACCATATGAAAAATTTCTCATCTCTGCAAAAAGAAGCAGACAGATATATTGCATTTGAAAGAAAAGATTCAGGTCTTGTAAAGGTGATATTTGAGCCGAATGAAGAGATCATCAAAGAGATGCAAAAGGCTGCACCTCGAAAAGTGCGTATTAAAGGTGAGAAAATGAAGGAATATTAAAAATATAATATGCCGTTAGAAATTATAACGCTTTATCATGAGTATAGGTTGAAATCGATATCACCTATACTCATTTTTCACAAATACCGAAGAATTAGAGATTTTATGCAATCCGTAGATATGAGGCGGCAAAATACTTTTTGCACCCAACATGTAGATATTAAATAGTAACAACATTTTGAAATTTGGGTGAATTTGTTTAAAATACAAATTGACATACATATCTAAATTTGGTAGAATTGATAAAATTACTTAGAACAATCAAAAGTAAAAGTAGAATGATTATTATGAAAGTGAGGAAAAAGGAAAATGGGACACATTGTTGGCGAAGGAATAACATTTGACGACGTATTACTTGTACCTGGTTATTCAGAGGTTACACCTAATATGGTAGATTTATCTACAAACCTGACAAAGTCAATCAAGCTTAACATTCCTATGATGAGTGCCGGTATGGACACAGTGACAGAATCAAAAATGGCAATAGCGATGGCAAGACAGGGTGGAATAGGAATTATTCATAAGAATATGTCTATTGAAGCGCAGGCTGAAGAAGTGGACAAGGTGAAGCGTTCAGAAAATGGAGTCATTACAGATCCTTTCTATTTATCACCGGAGCATACACTTGAGGATGCTAACAACCTGATGGCAAAATTCAGAATATCAGGAGTTCCAATCGTTACAGACGACAAGAAGCTTGTTGGAATTATTACAAACAGAGATTTGAAGTTTGAGACAGATTTTTCTAAGCAGATTAAAGAGTCGATGACCAGCGATGGCTTAGTGACTGCAAGAGAGGGTATCACTCTTGAAGAGGCTAAGGAAATGCTGGCAAAGGCAAGAAAAGAAAAACTACCTATTGTTGATGAAAATTATACATTAAAGGGACTTATCACAATCAAAGATATTGAGAAGCAGATTAAGTATCCTTTATCAGCAAAGGATTCACAGGGAAGACTTCTCTGTGGTGCGGCAGTTGGCATTACAAGCAATGTAATGGACAGAATCGCAGCATTAGTAGAGGCTAAAGTAGATGTTATCGTTGTAGACTCTGCACATGGTCATTCAAAGAATATATTAGAAACAGTGAAGAAGATTAAAGCAGCATATCCTGATTTGCAGGTTATCGCTGGTAATGTTGCAACAGGTGAAGGAACAAGAGCGTTGATAGAAGCAGGTGTGGATGCTGTCAAAGTTGGTATCGGACCTGGTTCCATCTGTACAACACGTGTTGTTGCAGGTATCGGTGTACCGCAGATTACAGCTATTATGGAAAGCTACAAGGTAGCCAAGGAATATGGTATACCGGTTATTGCAGATGGCGGTATCAAGTTCTCAGGTGACATGACAAAGGCAATCGCAGCAGGTGCCAACGTATGTATGATGGGAAGTATATTTGCAGGATGTGATGAGAGCCCTGGAGAGTTCGAATTATATCAGGGAAGAAAATATAAGGTATACCGTGGTATGGGTTCTATTGCAGCTATGGAGAACGGAAGTAAGGACAGATATTTCCAGACAGATGCAAAGAAGCTTGTTCCGGAAGGTGTGGAAGGACGAGTTGCCTACAAAGGTACACTTGAAGATACTGTATTCCAGTTAATCGGTGGTATTCGTTCAGGTATGGGATATTGTGGAGCCAAGGATATCGAGACACTTAAAGAGAATGGACAGTTTGTTAAGATTACATCTGCGGCTCTTAAGGAAAGTCATCCACATGATATACATATTACAAAGGAAGCTCCGAACTATAGTATTGATGTATAGTATAATATATCATTAGTAATATACTTGAATTTGAAAACAGCGAAAATTCCAATATTGGAATATTCGCTGTTTTTTGATATAATAAGTACTATTCATGGTCTGTCAATTCCGCCCAAATGTGAAAAAAGAAAAAAAGTCAAAATCAGATGGAGGTATGAATCATGTCAAATGATATGACAAAAGGTGATATAAAAAAGATTGAGGAGGAGATAGAATACAGAAAACTGGTTGTTAGAAAAGAGGCAATTGAAGCTGTAAAAGAAGCAAGGGCTCAAGGTGATTTGAGTGAGAATTTTGAATATTATGCTGCAAAGCGTGATAAAAACAAAAATGAGAGCAGAATCCGATACTTAGAGCGTCTTGTCAAGACAGCTAATATTATTGAAGATGATACAAAAGCAGATGAGGTGGGACTATACAGTGTTGTTAGTCTGTATATGGAAGAAGATGAGGAGGAGATGACAGTCAAACTGGTAACCTCCATCAGAGGTGATTCCATGAAGGGATATATCAGCATCGATTCACCATTAGGAAGTGCCATCAAAGGTCATAAGGCTGGCGATAGGGTTTATGTAGAAGTGTCAAAGGATTATGGTTATTATGTACAGATAAAGAAAATAGAACAGACAGAGGATGACGGAAGCGACGATATACGAAGCTATTAAGAAACATCTGTATAAGACAAAATGACAAATTCGGAGGTACATATATTGATAAATAATTTAAAAAAAATGATAGAACAGTCGGTATCGCCATTTCATACAATTGATACTGTAAAAAGGATATTATCAGAAAATGATTTTAAAGAACTTCAGATAGGGGAAGACTTTAAGCTTGAATCGATGGGAAAATATTATATTGATATTTATGATTCATCACTGATTGCGTTTACTGTCGGGAAAAATATTAAGGGCGGCATAAGGCTCACATCATCACATACAGACTTTCCATGTTTCAAAATAAAACCCAACGCTGTTATATTTGCGGAAAATAACAGTGGTAGCGGCTATGTGAAAATCAATACAGAGGTTTATGGCGGACCGATACTCAACACATGGCTTGACAGACCGCTGTCTGCTGCCGGAAGACTGGTTATCAAAGGGACAGATACAGCCAATCCCTTTGACAACAAAACGATATTAATCGATGCGAAAAAGCCGGTTTTAATTATACCAAATCTTGCAATCCATATGAACAGGGAAGTGAATAAAGGAGTCGAACTTAATAGGCAAAAGGATATGCTTCCGATAACAGCATGCAACATAAAAAAAACAAAAGATGTGATAGAACTTTTATTTTCCGATAAATTGAAAGAACTTGCAATCAAGAGTGAGGATGTCTTAGACTATGAACTTTATGTGTATAATTTAGATGAGGGCAGTATAGTAGGTATCGATGAGTCAATGTACTCTTCACCAAGACTGGATAATCTGACATCGGTTTTTGCACAGACAAATGCACTCATCAATGCAGACAGAGATAACGGACTCAACATAGCAATGTATTTTGACAATGAAGAAATCGGAAGCAGGACAAAGCAGGGAGCAGCATCAGATATCAGCCTGCTCATCATGGAAAAGATATATGAAGGACTTGGAATGACAAGAAATGAGATGATAAACGATTTACTTGACGGAATGATGTTATCCATCGATGTGGCACATGCGATACATCCTAACTCTCCTGAAAAATCTGATCCGACAAATCATGTGATGCTCAATAAAGGAATGGTGATTAAAATATCAGCATCACAGTCTTATTCTAATGATGCATTGGGAATTGCAGCGATAAGCAGAATATGTAGTGAAAATAATATAGAATACCAGAAATTTGTCAACAAATCAGATATGCCGGGAGGTCAGACACTCGGTGCGGTAAGTTCCACTGTACTGCCGGTACGCACAATCGATATAGGCATTCCATTGCTCTCTATGCACTCATCAAGAGAACTGATGGGAATAAAAGATGAAAAAAATTTAGAAAAGTTTTTGACAGTGTACTATTCATAGGGTATTATAGTGAAATAATACATTTTTGTGATAGTGTATATTTATAAAGAGATTGTTAAGAAAGCTATGATTAATACGGATAAAAGAACGAAAGGAAATGGTATAATGGAAAACAGCAAGTTAGAAAATAACAATACAGAAAATATAGAAGATGTGAAGACAGAAAACGAAGTGATATCAAAAAATTTTATTGAGACGATTATTGAAAAGGATTTAAGTGAGGGATATTATGATCATGTTCAGACAAGATTTCCACCTGAACCAAATGGTTATCTTCATATAGGACATGCAAAGTCGATATTACTTAATTATGGATTGGCAAAAGAGTATAATGGAAAGTTCAACATGCGTTTTGATGATACAAATCCTACAAAGGAAAAGGAAGAATTTGTAGAGTCAATCAAAGCAGATATAGAGTGGCTCGGAGCTGACTGGGAGGACAGACTTTTCTTTGCTTCTGATTACTTTGAACAGATGTATGAGGCAGCAGTCAAGCTGATAAAGAAAGGCAAAGCCTATGTATGTGATTTGTCTCCTGAAGAGATACGTGAGTACAGAGGAACACTGACAGAACCGGGAAAGGACAGTCCATACAGAGACAGAAGCATAGAGGAAAATCTTGAATTATTTGAAAATATGAAAAATGGCAGATATGCTGACGGAGAAAAGGTATTGAGAGCAAAGATTGATATGGCATCGCCGAATATCAATATGAGAGACCCAATTATCTATCGTGTTGCACACATGACACACCACAGAACAGGTGATACATGGTGCATTTATCCGATGTATGATTTTGCACATCCGATTGAAGATGCGATTGAAGGTATCACACATTCCATCTGTACATTGGAGTTTGAAGACCACAGACCTCTCTATGACTGGGTAGTAAGAGAACTTGAATATGCAAATCCTCCAAAGCAGATAGAGTTCGCCAAATTGTACCTGACAAATGTGGTAACAGGTAAGAGATATATCAAGAAACTCGTGGAAGACGGAATTGTTGACGGATGGGATGATCCGAGACTTGTCTCTATCGCAGCTTTGAGAAGAAGAGGCTTTACACCGGAATCCATCAAAATGTTTGTAGACCTTGTAGGTGTGTCAAAGAGTAACAGTTCAGTAGACTATGCAATGCTTGAATATTGTATCAGAGAGGATTTGAGAAGCAAGACACCTAGAGTGATGGCAGTCATTGACCCGATTAAACTGGTGATTGATAACTATCCGGAAAATCAGGTTGAATATTTTGATGTTGTCAATAATCCTGAAAATGAAGAAATGGGTACAAGAAAAGTAGCATTTTCAAGAGAATTATATATTGATAGGGACGACTTCATGGAAGTTCCACCAAAGAAATATTTCAGATTGTTCCCGGGAAATGAAGTAAGACTGATGAATGCTTATTTTGTCAAATGTGAAAGCTTCATCAAAGATGAAAATGGTAAGGTGACAGAAATACACTGCACATACGATCCGGAGACAAGAAGTGGAAGTGGTTTTACCGGAAGAAAGGTAAAAGGTACCATTCACTGGGTAAGCACATCACATGCTGTGAAGACAGAAGTCAGATTGTATGAAAATATCATAGACGAAGAAAAAGGAAAGTTAAATGAGGACGGAACACTGAACTTAAATCCTAATTCAAAAAAAGTTCTCACAGACTGTTACATTGAAGAGAGTATTAAAACAGCAAAGAAAGGTGACAGTTTCCAGTTTGTAAGACAGGGATATTTCTGTGTAGACTCAAAAGATACGACAGAAGATCATCTTGTGTTTAACAGAATTGTATCATTGAAGAGCTCATTTAAACTTCCGGCACAGACACAGTAAGATGATATAGTTTATTGTCAGTTAAATATGAATAGATGATGGCGTTCAATGCCAGATTAATTTAAATGGATTGTAGTAAGGGTGGATTTTATGTATGAATTGACGATAGAGCTTAATGCAAATAATAAGATACCTTTATATGAGCAGATTTACAATTTTATTAAAAATGAGATCAAAAATGGAAATATACCATGCAAAACAAAATTGCCCTCGACAAGGGCACTGGCAAAGCATCTTGCTGTGAGCAGAAGTACGGTGGATTTGGCATACGCACAACTCGTATCGGAAGGCTATATTGAATCTGAACCATACAGAGGGTATTTTGTGGCAGAGATTACGCTTCTCTATGATATAGGAAATGGAGAGAAAGAAACTGCCAGAGAACGGCGGATGGCAGATGAAAGTAATTTGATAGATTTCTCTCCGTGGGGAATTGATTTGAGCAGTTTCCCATTTAATGCATGGAGAAAAATATCTAGAGGACTGTTAAGTGTTGATAATAAAGATTTGTTTGCACCATGTCATTATAAAGGTGAATGGCAGCTGCGTCAGGAGATAAGCCGGTATTTGTATGAGGCAAGAGGTGTGAGATGTCTGTCGGAAGATATCATTCTCGGTGCCGGTAATGAATATCTGCTTGCGATGATTAATCAGTTATTTCCGGATAAACCAAATGTTGCAATGGAAAATCCGACATATATGCAGGCGTATCATGTGTTTCGACAGAATGGCAATACAATCATACCTGTGAATGTTGACAAAAGTGGCATGATTGTAAAAGAGCTCATGGAATCAGAAGCAAAAATTGCTTATGTTATGCCGTCACACCAGTTTCCTACAGGCGTTGTCATGCCGATAAAAAGAAGATTACAATTGATTGAGTGGGCGATGAAAGATACTGAAAGATATATTATTGAAGACGACTATGACAGTGAATTCAGATATCTTGGAAAACCGATTCCGGCATTACAGAGTGTAGATAGCGGAGGGAAAGTGATTTATTTAGGAACTTTTTCAAAGTCAATTGCACCATCAATTCGCATGAGCTATATGATATTGCCACCAAGCCTTATGAAACGATTTGAGGAGAGAACGTCATTCTATTCACAGACTGTATCCAAAATGGATCAGATGATAGTGAGTGAATTTATGAAAGACGGGTACTTCGAGAGACACTTGAATAAAATGCGTGCGGTATACCGGAATAAACATGATATGATAATTTCTCTTTTAAAAGACAGTAAAGGAAAAATTACTGTTTCCGGTGAAAACTCAGGCCTGCATATTATTGTAACAGTGAACAATCAGATGTCGGAAGAAAAACTGATTGCCAGAGCGAAAGAAGAAGGTGTTTTAATACATGGAATTTCGCAGTATTATATAGGCAGAAATAATGCGACCAAATCGACAGTATTGATTGGATTTGCCAGTTTATCCGGGGAAGAAATAGAGACCGGTATAGCGAAGATTAGAAGTGCATGGAAAGTTTAATGAACATTTTAAAATGGAAAACATCCGTATCACAGAAATGAGGAAAAATGAAAGAACTATTATATACAATACCGGTTAATGATGCGTTTGCAGTAGATTGTGAGTGCCCCATCTGTATTATGTATAGGGAACTAGAGAAGAACGCAGTCGAGTTTACCATGGGACCAAGTTATATGGAAGATGATGTGAGAGAAGTTACTGACAGGATGGGATTTTGTACAGAGCATACACGAAAACTTCTGAAAATGGAAAATAAACTCGGAATATCTCTTATATTACACTCACATATGGTCAAAACAAATAAAGATATCAGTAAAATTGCACAGGAAAGTACAAAACCAAGTACATTATTTAAGAAAAAAGATATAACACATCTTACATCTTATTTAAACACATTGAATACATCATGTTATGTCTGTGACAGAATAGAAGAAACATTTAAGAGATATCTGAGGACGATCCATCATCTTTGGGCAAATGATGACAGTTTCAGACGAAAATATGAGAATTCAAAAGGATTTTGTACAAGGCATTATGAAGATTTACTCAAACATGCACTTCTCAATCTCAGTGGTGCAAAATTAGATGAATTTATAGCGGTTACCAACAAGATATATATGGAAAATATGGAGAGAGTGACAGCAGATTTAGAGTGGTTCATCGATAAGTTTGATTACAGACATAAGGACGAACCGTGGAAGAATTCAAAAGATGCTCTTCCAAGATCGGTTGTCAAAACAGTGACGATTGATGGAAATCTTGAAGATAAAATTTAGTCTTGAAGATAAACTATTAAAATGAATAGAAATTAATCAATAAAATAATGAAAAACATTACTTGTTAATAGAAATATAAAAAGCCGGAAGAAATGATTTCTTCCGGCTTAAAATGGGGGATTAATTATTCTGACTTTGAATCCTCATCGTTTTTGTTATCTGCTTCATCATTAGTCTCATCAGAATTATCATTATTATTAGGGCTGAAGATGGTATCATCTAAATAATCTTCATCATCCTCTATTTTCACATTCACATTTACTTTAGTGTCATCTGAAGCCTCTTCTTTTGGAACATCATTTGATAAAGATACATAATCACGCTTTACATCAGCTTCATTATCAGAATCATCTTCCTCATCTTCGATATCCTCCTCATCCTCAAAATCATCTAAATCTTCATCATCAAAGTCGAGATAATCGTCATCAAAATCATCAGTAGATGCTTTGTACTTATTATAGATTGCCAGTCCTCCTGCTGCAATAGCTGCAGCGGCTGTTGTTAAAAATAATGCCTTTCCTAATTTTGCCATGTTAATACTCCTTTCAAGTTTTCATACAACTGTTTTTAATAATACTATTGTAATACGAAATGTGATAAAAATAAAGTAGAAATGTATAAAATTTTGTGAAAAATTTATAAAAATTTTTGAAGTTGTAAAATCTATTTATAAATGTTATCCTATATAAATGAGTAGAATAAGACAAAACTAAAAATAAAAAGTGGGTGATAATGCGTGAATAGTAAAAAAATAGTATTTTTTGATATTGATGGTACAATTTATTCTTATGGAAAAGAAGTTCCTAATGATACAAAGGAAGCGATAAGGCAGCTGAGGAGAAACGGACACTATGCAGTTCTATGCACAGGAAGAACAAAATCAATGATTTTTCCGCAAATTAATGATGTGGGATTTGATGGAATTATTGCAGGAGCAGGTACATATGTTGAATTTGAAAATAGAGTTTTATACGAATACAATCTTCCGAAAGAGATTTCAGTTCAAATCATAAAAGAAATGAGGGAAAACAATATTTTTGCGATACCTGAAGGAATTCATCATATCTATTTTGATATGGAAATGATGCCGGAAAGCTACAAATTTATCTATAACACTTATGTCAGGAATGTGAGAGATAGTGTAAAGGATATTGGAGATTTGGAAGAAATTGTTGTCTC
The DNA here is from genome assembly GCA_902786365.1 of uncultured Lachnospiraceae bacterium. GTDB lineage: Bacteria > Bacillota > Clostridia > Lachnospirales > Lachnospiraceae > Bovifimicola. The sequence continues at coordinate 63,083 of CADACD010000007.1, forward strand.
TAAAGTAAGTGGGACATTTACTGATGAAAGCAAAATGAAGCATTTTATCAAAAAATATGAGAACGATTTTAATATTGTATTCCATGCACAGGATTTTATAGAAATGATACCCAAAAAGTATTCTAAAGCAGTCGGCATTGAAAAATTAATAAGTGAACTTCAGATACCGGTTGAAAACACATATGCTTTTGGAGATGGCATGAATGACTATGAGATGCTAAACTACGTAAAATATGGTATTGCAATGGGAAATGCAGCAGATGAATTCAAATCATTAATCCAATATGTGACAGATGATTATGACAAAGGCGGAATCAGCAATGCACTAAAACGATTTGGATTGATTTAGGAAAAGGGAGAAATCAGAGTGAACAATGAAAAAATAAAAAACAACACAAGCGATGAAAAAAAGAATATCAATTTTGTTATACTGCAAAATGAATATGATAAAGGGATTATAGTAAAAAATGTAAAAGATTTTAACATCATGCAGACGCTGGAATGTGGACAGTGTTTTCATTATGAGAAGATCGGTGAGATGGAATATGTTGTTGTACACAGGAAATCGCTTTTGCATATCAGACAGAGTGGAAAAGATTTATATTGCAAGAACATTACAAAAGAAGAATTTGAAAATATATGGTTTCATTATTTTGATTTGGACAGAGATTATAGTATGGTAAAAGATATGCTTCTAAAAGCAGACGAAAGACTTGAAAGTGCTATCAGGGCAAATGATGGTGTGAGAATTTTAAACCAGGATTTTGATGAAACATTGATGTCATTTATCATATCCCAGAATAAGCAAATCCCACATATTAAAAAGATTGTCAGAGATATCTCTGAAAAATATGGTGACTGTCTGGGAGGAATCAACGGTGTCAATTACTATGCATTTCCCAATAAAAGTCAACTTCAATCAGTCACGGAAGAAAATTACAGAGAGTGTAAAGCCGGATTTCGAGCACCATATCTTGTTGATGCGGCAGAAAAAATATGTAGAGAAGAATTTGAATCAGAAAATCTAAAAGAGGATGGGTATGAGAAAGCAAAGGAAAGATTGATGAGTATCAAAGGGGTAGGAGATAAAGTGGCAAATTGTGTACTTTTGTTTTCACTTGGTTATCGAAATGCATTTCCGGTAGATGTGTGGATAAAGAGGATTATGGAAAGTATGTATTTCGGCAAAAGTACAGATAATAAAAAGATAATGGAATTTGCAAAAGAAAAGTTTGGAGTGTATGGAGGTTATGCACAACAGTATCTGTTCTATTATGCAAGAGAAAATCAGCTTAATAATAGTATGGAAAATAAAAAATCAAGAAAAAGACAGAAAAAGTAAGAAAAACAAAGATAATGACAATAAAATATGGAAAAATATGGCAATTCTACCCTTGCATAATTAGTGCTTTAGAATTAATATATAAAACATGATTAGCACTCAGAGGAAATGAGTGCTAATAAACTAGAAGATAAGAACATAAACATAGAATAGAAATGGAGGATTTTTATAATGAAGTTAGTACCATTAAATGACAGAGTCGTTTTAAAACAGTTAGTAGCAGAGGAGACAACAAAATCAGGTATCGTATTACCAGGTCAGGCAAAAGAAAAACCACAGCAGGCAGAAGTTGTTGCAGTTGGTCCGGGTGGTGTTGTAGATGGTAATGAAGTGAAGATGGAAGTAAAGGTTGGAGACAACGTAATCTACTCTAAATATTCAGGAACAGAAGTTGAAATTGAAGATGAGACATACATTATCGTAAGACAGAGTGATATTCTTGCGGTAGTTGAATAAAATTGTGAAATTTACAGATAAAATACTATAAAATATTAAAAATCAGCGAAATCGGTAAAATGAAGAATATGGCTTAATTTTGTGATATAAAATAGCAGAAAATTATCTATCAATAAAAATCAGGAGGCATTTTAAAATGGCAAAGGAAATTAAATATGGAGCAGAGGCTCGTAAAGCATTAGAATCAGGCGTTAATCAGTTGGCAAATACAGTAAAGGTAACACTTGGACCAAAAGGAAGAAATGTAGTTCTTGACAAATCTTACGGTGCACCACTTATTACAAACGATGGTGTGACAATTGCAAAGGAAATCGAATTAGAAGATGCATTCGAAAACATGGGTGCACAGCTTGTCAAAGAAGTTGCTACAAAGACAAATGATGTTGCAGGTGACGGAACAACAACAGCAACAGTTCTTGCACAGGCAATGATTAACGAAGGAATGAAGAATTTAGCAGCAGGTGCTAATCCTATTATCCTTAGAAAAGGAATGAAGAAAGCTACTGATACAGCAGTCAATGCAATCGCAGGAATGAGCAGCAAAGTAACAGGCAAAGATCAGATTGCAAAGGTTGCAGCTATCTCAGCAGGTGATGAAGAAGTTGGAAACATGGTAGCAGATGCTATGGAAAAAGTTTCCAATGATGGTGTAATCACAATTGAAGAGTCAAAGACAATGCTCACAGAGCTTGATTTAGTTGAAGGTATGCAGTTTGACAGAGGATATATCTCAGCTTATATGGCTACAGATATGGATAAGATGGAGGCAGTTTTAGATGATCCGTACATTCTTATCACAGATAAGAAGATTGCCAATATTCAGGAAATCTTACCATTACTTGAGCAGATTGTACAGTCAGGTGCTAAATTACTCATCATCGCAGAAGATGTTGAGGGAGAGGCTCTTACAACATTAATCGTAAACAAGATAAGAGGTACATTCAATGTAGTTGCTGTGAAGGCTCCTGGATATGGTGACAGACGTAAAGAGATGTTAAAAGATATCGCAACCCTTACAGGCGGTAAGGTTATCTCAGAAGAACTTGGTCGTGACCTTAAAGATACAACATTAGATATGCTTGGACGTGCAAAATCTGTTAAGGTTCAGAAAGAGAACACAGTTATCGTAGATGGTGAAGGTTCAAGCGAGGAAATCGAAGCAAGAATTTCACAGATTAGAAAACAAATTGAAGAGACAACATCTGATTTTGATAAAGAAAAATTACAGGAGAGACTTGCAAAACTCGCAGGCGGTGTGGCAGTTATTCGTGTTGGTGCAGCGACAGAGACAGAGATGAAAGAAGCAAAGCTTCGTATGGAAGATGCTTTAAATGCGACAAGAGCAGCAGTAGAAGAAGGAATCATCTCAGGTGGTGGTTCAGCGTATGTTCACGCTTCAAAAGAGGTTGCAGAGCTTGTTGCAACACTTGAAGGAGATGAAAAGACAGGTGCTAACATTATTCTTAAGGCACTTGAAGCACCATTATTTACAATCTCTAACAATGCAGGTTTAGAAGGTTCTGTCATCGTAAATAAAGTAAGAGAGTCAGAAGTTGGTGTAGGTTTCGATGCATTAAACGAGGCATACGTAAACATGGTAGACGCAGGAATCCTTGACCCAGCAAAGGTGACAAGAAGTGCATTACAGAATGCTACAAGTGTAGCTTCAACATTGCTTACAACAGAGTCAGTTGTTGCTAATATCAAAGAAGAGGCACCTGCAATGCCGGCAGGTGGACCTGGAATGGGAATGATGTAAGAATAATGCCAAAGATTTTCAGAACCACTTCGTGAAACTGATAACATGGATAAATTAAAAAGACCACAACATTTGTGAAAGTTACAAGTGTTTTGGTCTTTTTTTATAAGGATAGGTATGGTATAATTATTAGCATTATGGTTAGGTTTTTAACAGCAACGTTAAATAAAGGAGATATATATGAGTTTTACACATTTACATGTACATACAGAATTCAGCCTTTTAGATGGTTCGTGTAAAATAAAAGAAATCGTTACCCGGGCAAAGGAGCTGGGGATGGACAGCCTTGCCATCACAGATCACGGTGTTATGTATGGTGCAATTGATTTTTATAAGGCAGCAAAAGAAGTGGGAATCAAGCCGGTTATCGGGTGTGAGGTATATGTTGCACCGGGATCAAGATTTGATAAATCACCGGGACAGAGCGAGGGGAGATATTATCATCTTGTACTTCTGGCAGAGAACAATCTAGGTTATCAAAACCTGATGAAAATCGTCTCAAAGGGATTTGTAGACGGATTTTATTATAAACCGAGAGTTGATTATGAAGTGCTTGAAGAATACAGTGAAGGGATTATCGCATTGAGCGCCTGTCTTGCCGGAGAGGTGCAGAGATACCTTGCCAGAGGATTTTATAATGAGGGAAAAACGGCAGCATTAAAATATCTTAAAATATTTGGAGAGGGAAATTACTTCCTTGAACTTCAGGATCATGGCATCGATGAACAGAAGATAGTAAATAACAGCTTGTTGAAATTGAGCAAAGAAATCGGTGTGGAGCTGGTGGCGACAAACGATGTCCATTATATCAATGCAGAGGACGCAGCACCACATGATATATTGTTATGTATTCAGACAGGAAAAAAGGTTACAGATGAAGATAGAATGCGTTATGAGGGCGGGCAATATTATCTGAAATCCGAGGAAGAGATGAGAAGACTCTTTTCTTATGTGCCACAGGCAATTGACAATACACATAAGATAGCAGAAAGGTGCAATGTGGAAATTGAGTTTGGCGTGACAAAGCTCCCGAGATTCGATGTTCCTAAAGGTTATACGCCATGGAAATATTTAAATCATCTTTGCATGGAGGGATTGAAACGAAAGTATGGTACTGACAGCGGCTCACTAAAAGAGCGTTTAGACTATGAGCTTTCTGTAATTAATGAAATGGGGTATGTTGATTATTTCCTGATTGTGTGGGATTTTATCAATTATGCTAAGCAGAATGATATTATGGTAGGACCGGGAAGAGGTTCAGCGGCGGGAAGCATCGTTTCCTATTGCCTTGATATCACAGATATTGACCCAATTAAATACGATTTGCTTTTTGAGAGATTTCTCAATCCGGAACGTGTATCGATGCCTGATATAGACGTTGATTTTGCTCCAGAAGGAAGGCAGCAGGTCATTGACTATGTTGTCCACAAATACGGAAAAGACTGTGTTGCACAGATTGTTACATTTGGTACATTGGCAGCAAGAAACGTCATACGTGATGTCGGGCGAGTTCTTGACCTTCCATATGCGCAGGTGGATGGTGTCGCAAAGATGATACCAAAGGAGTTGAATATAACGATTGAAAATGCTCTCAAAATGAATAATGAGTTAAGGGAGTTATATGAGAGTGATGAACAGATAAAGCATCTTATCAATATGGCAAAGAGATTAGAGGGACTTCCAAGGCATACCTCGATGCATGCAGCAGGTGTTGTTATCTGCCAGAAAGAGGTAGACGAATATGTGCCATTATCAAGAGCTTCAGACGGTACGATAACAACACAGTATATCATGACAACACTCGAAGAACTGGGACTGTTAAAAATGGACTTTTTAGGACTTAGAAACCTGACAGTCATCAAAGAAGCCGTAAAGTATGCCGAAAAGAGTACAGGAAAAAAAATTGATTTATACAATATTGATTACAATGATAAAAAGGTTCTTGATTATATAGGAACAGGAAAAACAGAAGGAATTTTCCAGCTTGAAAGTGGTGGAATGAAAAACTTCATGAAAGAATTAAAGCCACATAGTCTCGAAGATATTATTGCAGGAATTTCACTGTATCGTCCGGGACCGATGGATTTTATTCCTAAATATATAGATGGAAAGAATAATTCAGACAGTATTACATATGATTGTCCCCAACTTGAAAAAATATTAAAACCCACTTACGGTTGTATAGTCTATCAGGAACAGGTAATGCAGATTGTGCGTGAGCTTGCAGGATATACACTTGGCAGAAGCGATTTGGTGAGACGTGCCATGTCAAAAAAGAAGCAGAGTGTAATGGAAAAAGAGCGCAAAAATTTCATTTATGGCAATGAGGAAGAAGATGTAAAGGGCTGTATAGCAAACGGAATTGATGAAAATGTCGCAGGGAAAATCTATAATGATATGATGGATTTTGCGAAATATGCTTTTAACAAATCGCATGCAGCAGCCTATGCGGTTGTCTCTTACCAGACAGCTTATTTGAAATACTATTATCCGGTAGAATATATGGCGGCGCTGATGACTTCTGTTATTGAAAATAATTCAAAAGTTTCAGAATATATTACAACCAGCAGAAATATGGGAATTGAACTTCTGCCTCCTGATATCAACGAGGGAGAGAGTGGTTTTTTGGTTTCGGGAAAGAGTATAAGATACGGATTGATGGCGATAAAAAGCATTGGAAGGAATATTATCGACAGTATCATAGACGAGAGAAATACAAATGGAAAGTACAAAAGTTTTAAAGATTTTATACAGAGAAATCTCGAGCGGGATTTGAATAAGAGAACTGTGAGAAATCTCATTATGGCAGGTGCTTTTGACAGTTTTGAGTACAACAGAAGACAGCTTATTACAGTCCATATTCAGGTGATGGATAAGATAGCTGATGAAAATAAAAAATCAATTACAGGTCAGATGAGCATGTTTGACTTTGTGTCAGACGAACAGAAAGAAAAATTTGACATTAAATATCCTGACTTGCCGGAATATAGCAAGGAAGAAAAACTGGCATATGAAAAGGAAGTGCTTGGTGTCTATATTTCAGGACATCCGCTAGAAGACTATGAAGAAAAACTGCGTAAAAATGTCAAATCATATTCCAAAGATTTTGTCGAGGAGGAAGATGGAACAATGATTGTATCTGATAATCAGTACACTTCCATTGGAGGTATGGTTGAGGATATTGTCATAAAAAATACAAGAACAGGAAAGACAATGGCATTTCTTACCATAGAAGATTTATACGGAACAGTTGAAGTTCTTGTATTTCCAAATGTTTTGGATAAATTCAGATATATGATAAAGATGGATGCAAAGCTTCTCATAACAGGAAGAGTGTCGGTAAATGATGAAATCAAAGGAAAACTGATATGTGATAAGATTGTGGAGCTTGACAAGATACCTGCACAGTTGTGGATTCAGTTTCAAAATAAAGAAGAATATTTAAAATATGAAGAATATTTGAAAGAAATGATACAGTCTGAAGATGGAAATGACACATTGGTTGTATATTTGAAAGAGGAAAAACAAAAGAAAGTATATCCTAAAAACATGTCAATTTGTATTACCAGAGAGTTAAAAGATACAATGATTGACAGATTTGGAGAAGATAATGTAAGAGTTGTGGAAAAAAGCATTGAAATAAGTTAAAAAATGCAATATAATTCTAATGTATATGTGTGTGGAAAAGAACATGTGCCTGATGTTCGTTGCATTGTAATCTGGCAAATTTGCCGGGATACTTTACAGGAGACAAAGGTTCAACAGAATAGAATTTAAATATATTGAAAGGATAAGGTAATAAATATGAGTGAACAGATAAGAACTATCGGAGTTTTGACAAGTGGAGGCGATGCTCCGGGAATGAATGCGGCAATTAGGGCAGTTGTCAGGACAGCTATTTCTAAAGGATTGAAAGTAAAGGGAATTATGAGAGGCTATGCAGGACTTTTGAATGAAGAAATTGTCGATATGGATACAAAGAGCGTAGCAGATATCATTCAGCGTGGTGGTACAATTCTTTATACTGCAAGATGTGAGGAATTCAGAACAGCAGAGGGACAGAAAAAAGGTGCAGAAATCTGTAAAAAACATGGAATAGACGGACTTGTTGTCATAGGAGGAGACGGTTCATTTCAGGGTGCCCAGAAATTATCACATCTTGGCATCAACACAATAGGTGTACCGGGAACTATTGACTTAGATATTGCCTGTACAGATTATACAATCGGTTTTGATACAGCAGTCAACACAGCAATGGAAGCAATTGATAAAATCCGTGATACATCGACATCACATGAAAGATGTAGTATCATCGAAGTTATGGGAAGAAACGCAGGATATATTGCATTATGGTGTGGCATTGCAAATGGTGCAGAAGATATTTTACTTCCTGAAAAGTATGATGGAGATGAGCAGAGACTTATCAATCACATTAAAGAGACAAGAAAGAAAGGCAAAAAACATCATATTGTGATTAACGCAGAGGGAATCGGAAAATCTCAGGAACTTGCTGCGAAGATAGAAAAAGAGACAGGGATGGAGACAAGAGCAACGATTCTTGGTCATTTGCAGCGTGGTGGAAGCCCTACATGTAAAGACAGAGTATATGCTTCAGTGATGGGGGCATATGCAGTTGATTTATTAAAAGAAGGAAAGAGCAACAGAGTGGTAGCATATTCAAATGGAAAATACATTGACTATGAGATAGATGAAGCACTTGCAATGAAGAAAGATATTGACGAATATCAGTTCAATGTAAGTAGAAATCTCGCAAGATAACAGGCAAACAGGAAAAGTTAGTAAATTATATAAAATGGAATGAAAACCAACTGTCACATTAGGAAAGATTACTACAGTATATCGTAAAAATCCACTTAATGTGACAGTTTTTTATTTCTGTAAATCAGTGAAATTAGGATTTATAAAGGCCGGACTGGTTGAAAAATACTATATTAGCAAAGTTAATATGAAGATATTAAAGAAAGGAGATTATTATGATAAACTCGACAGCGAATCATCAAATCAAAAACATTATTTTGTTGCAGACAAAAGCAAAGGCAAGAAATAAGCAGGACAGCTTTATTATAGAAGGAACACGAATGTTTATGGAGGTTCCTAAGGAAAGGTTGGTAAAAACATATGTGACAGAAGAATATTTCAAAAATGCAACAGAAGACATTAGAGAAAAGATTCACTTATCTGAACATGAATTTGTAAGTGAGGAAGTATTTAAAAGGATTTCAGACACCGTGACACCACAGGGAATTTTAGCTATTGTGAGGAAAAGAGAGATAAGCATTGATGAATTGTATAATAATAAGGAAAGCAAAAATAAAATTTTAATGATTTTGGAAGATATTCAGGATCCGGGAAATCTTGGAACTATTATAAGGACAGCTGAGGCAGCAGGAATAGCAGCAGTTATCATGAGTAAAGGAACTGTTGATATTTATAATCCCAAAGTAGTGCGTTCAACAATGGGGACAATATTCAGAGTTCCGTTTGCTTATGTTGATAATCTAGAGATGATAATTGAACAGTTAAAGGAGCAAGGGGTAAGGGTATATGCGGCACATCTGAAAGGGAAAAAATATTATTATCAGGCAGATTACAGACAAGCCTCTGCATTTCTGATAGGAAATGAAGGAAACGGACTTAGCAAAAATATATCGGAGAAAGCAGATGAACTGATAAAAATACCTATGTATGGGAAAGTTGAGTCTTTAAATGCAGCATGTGCAGCTACCATATTAATGTATGAGACAGTACGCCAATATATGGAATAAGTAAGTCATATATTGCACTTAAAATGGCAGGAAATATCGCTGAAAAATCAAAAAATCCATTTTTGTATAAAATACACAAAAGAAATGAGAGTTAATGAGTATAATATACTAAATTACTAATAAAGAGGGAAAATTTACCGATATTATGTAAACTTATAAGAGGATAAAAGCAGTGAAAACACTCCACCAAACTTGACAAAATAATAAGACTTTGCTAGAATACTTTTGTAACAAGTTGTAACAAATTTGTAATAATTATGAATTAAAAACGTAATCAATGGAGGTTTTCATGAAACTTAGAAGTAGAAAAATCACTATAGGGGCTTCAATAAGTGCTATGCTCTTAGCAGGTGCAGTTATTGTAGGAGCAGCTGAGTATAAAACTACAGATAAAGATATTGAAAATGTTTCTACAATAAACAATAACAAAAGTGTTATAAGTGTTATGGAAGAAAATGATGCTGATGCAGTAGTTAGTATTGAGCCTGTAACAAAAGATATTGTCATGGGAAGCGTAAGTGACATACTTGCAGCAAGTGAAACAGAGAATATTGAATCAGAAATGTCAAAAGAGGAGGAGACAGAGCAGGTCAAATCTGAATATGATGACAAGTTTATGACGAATATTGACGAATGCTTAAACATCAGAGCAGCTGCAGATGCAGATGCAGATATAGTTGGAAAGTTATATGCAGGTGCCGGTGGTACAGTTCTTGAAAAAGGTGACAATTGGACTAAGATTACATCCGGAAATGTTGAAGGATATGTGGCAACAGAATATCTTTTATTTGGAGAGGATGCACAGAAAAAAGCAGAAGAAGTTGGTACAATTAAGGTTACTGTGAAAGAAGACTGTATCAGAGTAAGAAAAGAGGCAGATGTAAATGCTGAGGTTATAGGTCTTGCAGAATTAGATAAAGTATATTATGCCAATAATATATCGACTGACTGGATACAAATAGAATTTGAAGATTCTCTCGGATATATCTCAACAGAATATGCAAATGCCGAATTTGTTATTGCAAGTGCTATATCCATTGAAGAGGAGCTTGAACAGATTAGGTTAGAAGAAGAGAAGAGAAAACAGGAAGAACTTGAAGAACAGAGAAGATTAGAAGCAGCAGAGGAAGATGATGAAGAGGTTTCTTACGTTTCAAATAGCCAGTCGGCAGAAACTGTTGTAACAAGTTCATATGATGCAGATGTAGATGATGCATACCTTCTCGCATGTTTGGTAGAGGCAGAGGCAGGCTGTGAGCCATATGAGGGAAAGCTTGCAGTGGCAAACGTAGTGCTTAACAGAGTGAACAGCTCTTCATTTGGCAATTCTATTGAATCAGTGATTTATGCAAATGGTCAGTTCAGTGTTGTCAATAACGGAAGTCTTTCAAGAGCTTTGGCAAACGGACCTAGCAGCGAATGTGTGAGAGCAGCAAATGAGGCTCTTTCAGGGGTGAACAATGTACCAAATTATTTATATTTCCGAATGACATATATCGCTAATTATGCAAGTTATAACAGCTATACAGTGATAGGTTCACAGGTATACTACAATTAATATTTAGGTGATGTGCAAAAAATTGCAGATAATAGAATTAGTGTATTATGAAAAATAAAAACATTTTTTGACAGATGTATAGATACAGGTGCTTCGTGAACCAAAAGAGAAGGCTGTCAGACAAAGTAAATAAGGCATATATAGTTGACACAGAAAATTGAGGCTGTGTCAATTATCATGTATAGATAAAAAAATCTGTCACAATTATATTTGTATTTACATTAATTATATCATACAGATAAAAAGATATTTGCAACATGGGATAGCGTTGATATGGTAAAAATTACACATTAAAATTGTTTATTATTTTAAAATTATAACTTGTAAATTATAGAATAATAGATTATAGTGTAGATGTGTTTACATAAATGGCAAGTATCAAAGGTAAAGTTGGAGGTGAGAGTTATGAAATCTATTTGCTGGCTTATTGTATTCCTTGTTTTACTGGTTTTGGAGATTATTTCTCTTGGACTTACAACAATATGGTTCGCGCTAGGTGCGCTTGTAGCGTTTATTGCGACACTTGCAGGTGCAGGCTATGTTATTCAGTTTATAGTGTTTATCGCTGTATCGTTTGTGACATTGGTATTGACAAGACCATTAGCGGTAAAATATTTCAACACAAATCTTACCAAAACGAATGTTGAAGCATTGTCAGGCAAGACTGTGGTTATAACAAAAAGTATAACAGAGGATAATCCATTTGGTGAAGCGAGTCTTGACGGTGAAACATGGATGGCATGTAGTGAAGATGGTACATCAATGAAAGAGGGAGAAAAAGCAGAGGTAGTTAGAGTAGAGGGAGTGAAGCTTATTTTGAAAAAACTTTAAAAGGTTTTATGAAAGCAATCAACATGTAGTTTGGCAGTGTATTATGAAAGAAAGGATGATGAGTTATGATTTTGGCAGCATCAAAAGGTGGTTTCTACCTTGGAGTGATAATGATAGTAGTGATTATTGCATTGTTCATGTCATGTGTGAGAGTTGTTCCACAATCACAGGCATATGTAATAGAGAGGCTTGGAGGATATAAATGTACATGGTCAGTCGGATTACATTTTAAAGTTCCGATTGTTGACAGAATAGCAAGAAAAGTGTTGTTAAAAGAGCAGGTGGTTGATTTTCCACCACAGTCAGTTATCACAAAGGATAATGTAACAATGAAAATTGATACTATCGTATTTTTCCAGATAACGGATCCGAAATTCTTCACATATGGTGTTGAGAATCCGATTATGGCTATCGAAAATTTGACAGCGACAACACTTAGAAATATCATTGGTGAGCTGGAATTAGACCAGACTCTCACGTCAAGAGAGACTATTAATGAAAAAATGAAAGTTTCACTTGATATTGCTACAGACCCTTGGGGAATTAAAGTTAAGCGTGTTGAGCTTAAAAATATTATTCCTCCACCGGCAATACATGAAGCGATGGAAAAACAGATGAAGGCAGAGCGTGAAAGACGTGAAGCTATCCTTCGTGCAGAAGGTGAAAAGACAGCCACAATCCTTGTTGCAGAAGGTAAGAAGTCAGAGGCAATACTTGCAGCAGAAGCTGAAAAAGAGGCAGCAATTCTTAGAGCGGAAGCGAAAAAGGAAGCTACCATAAGAGAAGCAGAAGGTCAGGCGCAGGCGATACTTGCAGTGCAGAAGGCTAATGCAGATGGTATCAGATGTATCAAAGAGGCTGGCGCAGATGAAGCTGTTATTCAGTTAAAGAGTTTGGAAGCATTTGCGAAAGCTGCAGATGGTCATGCTACAAAGATAATTATACCATCAGAGATACAGGGATTTGCAGGAAATCTTAAGGCTCTTTCAGAAGTCGTTAAAGATAAATAAAAAATTTAAAGTAGGATGCAATAAGGTTGCAATCGAAAGGAGAAAAAGAAAATGAGGAAGAAATGTGCATACTTTTTAGTAGCAGCATTATCAGTATCAATGCTTGCAGGCTGTGGAAGCAAGAGTAAAGGAGCTGATAACAGTACAAAGAAAGAAGCAAAGAGTGAGAAAGTTTCAGTAGGACTTTCAGATGTACTTGCCAATATTGCAGAAGCAGCAACAGGTATTGAATCAGTGAAACTTGAAGCAAATGGTGAGGCAGAAGTCGTTATCAGCATGTCAGGTCAGGAAATGACAGCAACAGGAAGCATTAATTTAGCAAGTAATGCAGTAAAGGCTGATCCTGCATTTGATGTTAAGGGAACAGCAGAATATAATTTAGACATGGGTGGACAGGATATATCAGGTGATTATTCAGTAGAAGCTTATGCAGAAGAAGAAGATGACAAGATGACAGTATATGCTCAGACTAACGATACAGGCTGGGAAAAGAGTTCAATGGAAAAATCAGAGTTTGATGAAGCATTTGAGCAGATTGAATCAGCTATTGAGTCAATGGCAAAATCATTTTCAGAACTTTCAGAAGATGATTTAAAACAAGTAGAAGAGTATGTCAAACTCGAAGATAAAACAAAGTCTGTAAATGGTAAACAATGTTATGTATTAACAGTAGATGTTGATCGTGATCAGATAATAGAGTTAGCAGAAATGGGTCAGGAACTTACAGATGAATATACTGATGAAGAATTTACAGAATATCTTGATACATTCAAAAAATTTGATAAGTTTGATATCACGGTCAGCTTGTATTTTGATAAAGACACATATTTACCTGTAAAGGTTAGTATGGATATCGCTATGGATGGTGAAGTACAAGGATATACAATCAGTGTGAAGAAGCTTTCATTAGAAGTAGTTCTTGGTGTTAATGATGATGTATCAGTTTCACCTGTTCCGGAAGATGCAAAAGAAAATGCTGTTGAAGCAGAAGATTATGATACAGAAGATGTTGAAACAGAAGATGTCGATGTAGAAGAATAATCAAATAGGCATATCAATTCATATGCTAATCAGAGATGTTTTTATCAGATATACTGTTAAAAGTATACCAATCTTAATTTAAAATAAGAGTAACTAACAAAAAGGTGAGGAAGAAAATTCCTCACCTTTTTAAGTTATATATTGAAAGTTACAATCAACACAAAACAAAAGAAATAGAAATTAAAATCTAAATTTTTTGAATACTTGACAAAGTTATTTTTATATGGGAATATAGGAGAGTACAGTTTTTGTAGTAAGCAACCGAGTAGGGTGATGATAAGTATTTACTGTACTAAGGTGCAAAAATGGTTTCCGTTTTTGTGTGTTGGTTTATTAGAATGTATTAATTTAATATAGAATATTGTAATTTATCGGAATTGAGAGACATCTAAGTATAATAACAACTGATAATTACAAAGAAAGGATTGATTAAAGATGAGCAGAATTGATTTAACAGGAAGAGACTTTCTCACATTAAAAGATTTTACAAAAGAGGAGATAGAATATTTAATTGATTTATCAGCAGAATATAAAACAAAGAAAAAGAATGGGGAACTGGTAGACGAATATAAAGGAAAGAATGTAGCACTTATTTTTGAGAAAACAAGCACAAGAACAAGATGTTCCTTTGAAGTGGCAGCACATGATTTGGGGATGGGCACAACATATCTTGATCCACAGGGCTCACAGATAGGAAAAAAAGAGAGTATCGCAGATACTGCAAGAGTTCTGGGCAGTATGTTTGATGGAATAGAATACAGGGGGTTTGAGCAGGAAATCGTAGAGGAATTGGCAGAATACTCAAAAGTGCCTGTATGGAATGGTCTGACAAACGAATATCATCCTACACAGATGATAGCAGACATGCTGACTGTCAAAGAAAGATTTGGAAAACTTGCGGGACTCAAGTTTGTATATATGGGAGATGCAAGGTATAATATGGGAAATTCTCTTATGATTGCATGTACAAAGCTTGGACTTCATTTTGTTGCATGTACAAATGCAAAGTATTTTCCAAATGAAGAATTGGTCAATATCTGCAAGCAATATGCAAAAGAATCAGGTGGAAGTGTCACACTTACAGAAGATGTGGCAGAAGGGACAAAAGATGCAGATGTCATCTATACAGATGTATGGGTGTCCATGGGTGAGCCTGAAAGTGTATGGGAAGAGAGAATCACAGCATTGAAACCGTATCAGGTAAATAAAGAAGCGATGGATAATGCAAAAGAAAACGCTATTTTTATGCACTGTCTTCCGGCGTTCCATGATTTGAAAACAAAGATTGGAAAGGAAATCTATGAAAAGTTTGGATTAACTGAGATGGAAGTCACAGATGAAGTATTTGAATCAGAAAATTCAGTTGTATTTGAAGAGGCAGAAAACAGAATGCATTCGATTAAGGCAATTATGGCAGCGACGCTTAAAAAGAGCAGTGTAAAGTGAGGAATTGAAAAATATGCTTTTTTCCAAAAAAAAGAGTAAGAAAGATGAGGGACGAAGACGAAGTGTCAACAAATCCGGTGTATATGATGTGATTAATTTTATTCTGGGACTTTGTATTATTATATCCACATTTGTGATTTTTACAGATAGAGTAAAATATGAAAAAGTTTTCACTGCAGTATTTTTATTTGCAGCAGCCATGAATATATGTATGGGTGTCAAATATTTCAAAAGAGATGAAAAACTAAAAGCAATTGTATTAACTCTGGCAGGAATATTTCTCGTGGCAATGACAGTTTTGACACTCTTTGCGTTCTGGTAATTATCATAAGATTTATGGTATTTATGAAAGGTACAGGGGCTGTGGCATTATCAGGTTTATGAAGTGATTCTGATAATGTGGAAAGTATGGAAGAAATGGAGAGTCTGAAATGGAAGAAAATGTTGTTTTGTGTGCATCCAACTGTTATGAACAGAAATATTATCTGAATCCAGAGTTTGACAATCTTCCGGATAGTATAAAGGACGAATTGAAAATTATGTGTGTTCTTTTTACAGAGGATATTGGTGGAATTTTTATGCTTGAATATGATGAAAACGGTAATCTTGAGATTAAGGTAATGCATGATGAATATGATGCATATTATGATGATATAGGCTGTGGACTGAAGATAAAACAGATACAAAATGAAAAGAAAGAATTATTTGAATCATTAGAGATGTTTTACAAGGTATTTGTTTTGGGGATTGAGTCATAGTATAGCAGGTGACAGAGAGATTCCTGTAAATGAAAAGTATAAGCTCTGTATGATGTGTAGAATGCACAAAGGGCTGTTTGAGTAAGAATTTAATAAATCTGTCTTCGAACGAGTAACATTATGAGAAATATACATAGACAGGAGGTGTGTGAAATGCTCTTGGTAGCGGATATTAGTAATACAAATATAACAATTGGTGTTTTTGAGGATAATGAACTTGTGTCGACATTTCGAATCACTACAAAGATACAGCGCACATCTGATGAATTTGGTATGTTGATTTTTAACCTGCTAAGCAGTAAAAATATTAATCATAATGAAATACATGATGTGATTATATCTTCAGTGGTTCCTGACGTAATGCATTCATTTGAAAGTTGTATCATCAAGTATTTTGGACATAAACCGATTATTGTGGGTCCGGGAGTAAAAACCGGTATCAAAATGGTTACAGGGAATGCAAGGGAGATAGGTGCTGACAGAATTGTTGATGCTGTAGGTGCATATGAACTTTATGGTGGACCGGTGATTGTGATTGATTTTGGTACAGCAACAACATTTGATTATATTACAAGTGATGGAGCATTTGCAGCCGGAGTTACAGCACCGGGAATCAGAATATGTGCAAAAGCATTGTGGCAGGATGCAGCAAAACTTCCGGAGATAGAGATTAAAAAGCCAGACTCTATTCTTGCAAAAGATACTATTTCAAGTATGCAGGCGGGGCTTGTATATGGCTATATAGGACAGACAGAATACATCATCAGCAAGATAAAAAAGGAAACGGGAATTGAGAATATCAAAGTTGTTGCGACGGGTGGTCTTGGTAAAATCATTGTAGACGCAACAGATATGATTGATATCTATGACAATACACTTACACTGAAAGGTTTAAAACTGGTGTATGATAAGGCTAAATAGAGTAAAGAAATCATAAGAAAAAATTATATATAATATAGGTAAGCAGGAAAATATATGAAGATTGGTGAATTGAATATAGAAAATAATCTGGTACTTGCGCCAATGGCAGGAGTGACTGACCTGCCATTTCGAAAAATCTGCAGAGAAATGGGATGTGGTCTCATATACACAGAAATGGTGAGCGCAAAAGCTATTTTATATAAAAACAAAAATACTGAACCATTACTGGAAACTGATGAATCAGAGCATCCGATAGCAGTGCAGATATTTGGTTCTGATCCTGATATTATGGGTGATATGGCGGCAAAACTTGATGAAGAGAGAAGCTTCGATATTATTGATGTCAATATGGGATGTCCGGTGCCGAAGATAGTCAACAATCATGAGGGAAGTGCATTGATGAAAAATCCACATCTGGTTGAAAAGATTCTGAAAAATATCGTATCAAAGGTAACAAAACCGGTGACAATAAAGATTCGGAAAGGATTTGATGAGGAACATGTGAATGCCACTGAGATAGCAAAGATTGCTGAAAGTTGTGGCGTAAGTGCAATTGCTGTTCATGGAAGAACAAGAGAGCAGTATTATTCCGGAAAAGCTGATTATCATATTATAGCCGAGGTAAAGAAAAATGTTTCGATTCCTGTGATTGGAAATGGTGATATATGTGGGATTGATGATGCGATAAGAATGTATGAGCAGACCGGGTGCGATGCGATTATGATAGGCAGGGGGGCAAGAGGCAATCCTTGGATATTTAAGGAAATTTCTTATTATAATCAGACAGGAAAAAAAATGGAACGTCCTGACAATGCAGAAGTGAAAAAAATGATATTGCGACATGCAAAGATGCTTATTGAATGTAAAGGTGAATATACAGGAATACGTGAAATGAGAAAGCATGCTGCATGGTATACAGCAGGAATGCCACATTCTTCTTCACTTAGAAATAATATTAATCAGATAGAAACATATGAAGAATTGGAAGCGATGTTTGCAAGTAAAAACTATCAGATATAAAAGAATATATCATGCCTCTTTAGTGTAGGATGATTTTTGGTGGAAATGAATTATACTAGGGGAAAACTTGACATTAATAAGGCTTTAAGATATAATTTTGTGCTAGTGCCACAGGCACATTGTTATTTTTAAAGAAAGTTAATCATACTTTTGTTTCTAGATAAGAGTATGTTTGAAAAGTTAAGAGAAATTATTTTAAGGAAAGGAAAATGAACTGCCCGTTTCTTTTAACTGTTTATAAGGGCAGTGTCGGAACTCTGATAAGGTTTCCGATATACATGGGTGTAAAAAATGGCAGATAAAAAAAATATTTTAACTTATTCAGGACTTAAAAAATTGGAGACAGAGTTAGAGGAACTCAAGGTAGTAAAGCGTAAGGAGATTGCCGACAAGATTAAAGAGGCAAGAGAGCAGGGCGATTTATCGGAAAATGCAGAGTATGATGCTGCCAAAGAAGAGCAAGGTCATATTGAAAAGCGAATCGAAGAAATCGAGAAAATCTTAAAAAATGCAGAAGTTGTTGATGAAGATGAAATCGACCTTGAAAAAATAAGTGTTGGCTGTAAAGTGAAAGTGTATGATTTTGAGTTTGATGAAGAATTAGAGTTTTATCTTGTAGGTTCAACAGAGGCAGACAGTCTCAACAATAAGATTTCCAATGAATCACCTCTTGGAAAAGCAATGATAGGCGCAAGAATAGGTGAGATTATTGAGGTTGAACTTCCGGCAGGAAATGCTGAATACAAGGTATTAGACATACAGAGAAATGTAGAAGCATAATAAAGGAGTGAAAATTTTGGAACAGAATAATAATATACAGAATAATCAAAATTGCAATAAGCAGAATAATCAACAGCAGAATAATCAACAGCAGAATAACAAGCAGGGAAATCAGAAGAATGTAGAGCAGGATATCAACCAGCTTTTAAAGGTAAGACGTGAAAAACTGGCACAGTTACAGGAAGATGGAAAAAATCCCTTTGAGATAACAAAATATGATGTGACTAATCATACACAGGATATTAAAGATAATTTTGACGAGTTTGAAGGAAAAAATGTAACAATAGCAGGAAGAATGATGTCTAAGAGAGTAATGGGTAAGGCATCCTTCTGTAATGTGCAGGATCTTAAAGGAAATATACAGTCATATGTTGCCAGAGACAGTGTTGGTGAAGATGTGTATAAGGATTTTAAGAAGTTTGATATAGGTGATATTGTAGGTATCAAGGGTGAAGTGTTTAAGACAAAGACAGGTGAGATATCAATTCATGCATCAGAGATACTATTATTATCAAAGAGTCTGCAGATTTTACCGGAGAAGTTCCATGGACTTACAAACACAGATTTAAGATACAGACAGAGATATACAGACCTTATCATGAATGCAGAGGTTAAGGATACATTTATCAAGCGTTCGAAGATTATCAGTGCTATCAGAAAGTATTTAAACGAGCAGGGATTCATGGAAGTGGAGACTCCTATGCTTGTAGCGAATGCAGGCGGAGCAGCAGCAAGACCTTTTGAGACACATTTCAATGCTTTGGATGAGGATTTGAAACTCAGAATTTCGCTTGAATTATATTTGAAGAGACTCATTGTCGGCGGACTTGAGCGTGTCTATGAGATAGGGCGAGTGTTCAGAAATGAAGGTCTTGACACAAGACACAACCCTGAATTTACATTGATGGAGTTGTACCAGGCATATACGGATTACAATGGAATGATGGATTTAACAGAAAATCTTTACAGATATGTGGCACAGGAAGTCCTTGGGACAACAAAGATTGTCTACAATGGAATAGAGATGGATTTGTCACAGCCATTTGAGAGAATTACAATGGTTGATGCAGTTAAAAAGTATGCAGGTGTTGACTTTAACGAGATTCATACATTAGAAGAAGCAAGAGCTGTAGCAAAAGAACATCATGTAGAATACGAAGAAATTCATAAGAAAGGAGATATTCTTAACTTGTTCTTTGAAGAATTTGTTGAGGAGCATTTGATTCAGCCTACATTTCTTATGGATCATCCGATTGAGATTTCGCCACTTACAAAGAAAAAGCCGAACAATCCTGAGTATGTTGAGCGTTTTGAGTTCTTCATGAATGGATGGGAGATGGCAAATGCTTATTCAGAGCTTAATGACCCGATTGACCAAAGAGAGAGATTCAAGGCACAGGAAGAATTGCTTGCACAGGGTAATGAGGAAGCGAATACAACAGATGAAGATTTTATGAATGCGTTAGAGCTTGGTATGCCACCGACAGGAGGTATTGGTTTTGGTATTGATAGAATGGTGATGTTACTTACTGATTCGGCTGCAATTCGTGATGTTCTATTTTTCCCGACGTTAAAAAGCCAAAATTAACGGATGGACTCATAGGTATCCGTACTCATCCATAGGAGTACAAATCAGTCCGTCCTGTAACACAAATGTACGGTAAACAACATGGACTTCGATGGACTTTGATGGACTCGTATGGACAGTTCCCTAAAAAAATGATGCTCTCTATGGATTGTGTCAAAGTGTGTCAAAGGGCATTTTCGGACTGAAAAAAGTCGAAAAAGGGGACAAAAATAACTGAAAAAAATCGGTATGAAACTGTTCAGAGGAACAGCGAAATACTTACAGAAGACACTTACGTTTCGTAGAAATACGATCGTGGGTGTCTTTTTTGTTTATCTGCTTTGGGAAATCTTCAAACAATTGATTACGGAGGTAACACATGATCAGAAAGTCGAGAGGACCGGATCACATCCGGGAACATGTAGAGAAGCGCGGATATAAGCATAATTATATGCTTTACGGAAAAGGGGCATATTATTATGACCTGCCGTATTGGACTTTCGTGCATCTTGCTAAAGATGCAGGTGCAACAGTGGATCTTCACAGGATGGCTGTTGCGGATACATTTGCAATTGACAGGTATCTGGATGAGAACTGTCTTATAGAACCCGAAATCACAGATAGAAAGGAAAGCGTGAGAGAGATGAAAAAAAGAAATAAGGATGTTGAAAAGATCAAGAGATTAGTAGCTGAAGGATCCAAGAGATGGGTGCGTTATGATGAGGGCGCGATTCTCTATTCTGTGGGGATTCACACCTTCCAGAAACTGGCGAAGGATGCAAGAGCCTGTTACAAGGTGGGCGGGGTGACACTCATTGATACTCAGAAATTGGATAAGTTTATCCAGGCTTTTGAAATGGAGGATGAAGATTGATGTGTAAAGTGATCAGTATCTCAAATCAGAAAGGCGGGGTGGCCAAGACGGTTTCCTCGGTAAATATCGGGATTGGTCTTGCCCGTGAAGGAAAGAAGGTTCTTATGATCGATGCGGATCCTCAGGGATCACTTACGATCAGCCTTGGATGGGAATACCCGGACAAGATGGATGTCACCCTGGCTACCATTATGATGAAGATCATCAATGACGAAAGCGTGAGTCCGGATGAGGGGATCCTGCATCATTCGGAAGGAGTGGATATTCTTCCCGGAAATATTGAACTCTCGGGCCTTGAGATTTCTATGAACGGTGTGATCAGCAGGGAGACTGTCCTCAGGCAGTATGTAGATATGATGCGGGAATACTATGACTACATTATCTGCGACTGCATGCCGAGTTTAGGTCTCCTCACGATCAATGCATTGGCTTGTGCGGATTCGGTGTTGATCCCTGTATCCGCCGGATACCTTCCTGTCCGCGGATTGGAACAGCTCATAAAAACCATTGGTCGTGTGAAGCGGCAGCTTAACCCGAAACTGCAGATTGAGGGAATCCTTCTCACAATGGTAGATTCCAGAACGAATTATGCAAAGGATATTGTTCGCCAGGTACATGAGGCATACTCATCTGCAGTACGGGTATTTGACACACAGATTCCTATGTCGGTCCGTGCGGCTGAGATCTCTGCAGAAGGATCCAGCCTGTATCAATATGATCCAAAGGGAAAAGCGGCATCCGCATATATGTCACTGGTGGATGATATTCTGGGAAAGGAGCGTGCGAACAATGGCTAATAACAGACCTGGGCAGAAAATAAAAATGACAAGCATTGATGAGCTTCTGTGTGTGCCGGATTCGTCCGGTACCACAGAGATTGCAATAAGAGATATCTATCCGTTTGAGAATCATCCATTCAAGGTTTTGGATGACGAGAAGATGGATGAGTTGGTTGATAGTATAAAAGAAAACGGAATCCTCACACCGGTTATCGTGCGAAAGGACAGAGATGATCTTTATGAGATGATCTCCGGCCATCGTAGACTGCATGCCGCGAAGATTGCGGGGCTTGAAACACTTCCTGCCATTATTAAAGAAATGAACGATGATCAAGCTATAATCTACATGGTAGATTCAAATCTTCAACGGGAAGAACTTCTTCCAAGCGAGAAGGCGTTCTCATACAGGATGAAATATGATGCTATGAAACGTCAGGAATATCGCAGTGATTTAACTTCCGCCCAAAATGGGCGGAAGTTGGAAACCGCAGATATATTGGGGAAGCAAGTAGGTGAAAGCCGTAATCAGGTAAAGAGATATCTTCGTCTTACAGAACTTATACAGGAGCTTCTTGATCTTGTTGATGAGAAGCGGATTCCGATCATTGTAGGTGTGGAAATGTCTTTCTTTACTAATAAGATACAGGGTTGGATCCATGAGTATTGCCTGGATGTCCGTATACCAAAGTGGAATGAGCTTGCAGAGCTTCGCAGCGGAGTTCCCCAGAAGGACATTACAAAGGAAAATCTGTACGAATATCTCAATGGGAAGAAAAATGTTCCGGATGCCCCGGAGAAGATTGTATTCACCAAGAGGAAGCTTAATCAGTATTTTCCGAAGTACATGTCCACACCCGAGCGAGAACGCATTATCATTTCTCTTTTGGAGAAGTGGAAGGAACAACAGGACAACAAGAATTAATACTTAGATGGATTTGATACTTACGTAAGGAGCAAATTATTGGAAGTGGGCTTGAGTTTTTTTTTGCCCACTTCCATTTTTTAAACATGTACTTGAAAAATGGCACCCAATAATATATAATAACTTATGTTATAGGATTGTTACCATGGAAAGATTATCTTCCAGGATAATTTACTAAGGATAATAAACGAAACCGAGGTATTAATATGCTGATTTCAAAATATGGGAATGGATCGGAAGAACTTGTGCGAGAGTTTGAGGGCAAGTATGGCATAGTGCTTGATGAGGATTATTGCAAATTCCTGGTTAAGTATAACGGTGGAGATACACCCAATACTCATGTGGGAATCAGAGGCTGTTCAACAGATCTCAGATACCTTTACGGGATAAATACAGAAGAGAGTATTGAAGATTATCTTCAGTTACCGGTATGTGAGAATATGCAGTATCTGCCGATAGGAACGGATTCTTTCGGGAATTACTTTGTAATAGGATTAACCGATGACAATAAAGGCGGAATTTACTTCTGCGACCATGAGAGAGGATTTGCAGTAAAACAGATAGCGGATTCTTTTAAACTGTTTTTAAGCAAATGTAAAAGCGAAGAAATCAGACCACGTGCCAAAGAAACGCCGGAAGAACGTGAAGCGGATTTGATCGCCAGAGGCAGGGCGCATGTCATCACGGACGGTCTTCGTGAGATTTGGAAGCAGGAATACGAGAAATACAAGGATATGATTCAAGAGAAAGTTATTCTGTAATATCAGGAATAAAATGAACTAAGAAACTGATGGTAGTTTATACCGGAAGATATATGAGGAGATTTTTTTGTGAAGATAAATAATACAAAACGAATAGCTGAAAAGATGGCTATGATGCTAGATATTCATCAGGCAGCCAGTACTGTAAATACTGTTATAACACAAGGCATAAAGGAAAACTCCATCATACCTTCCGACATAGAAGGGCTACGTAATGAAGCTATAAATATGAAAAAGGAGATGGCTCAATACGGACAGGATGTATATTCTATAGAACAGGCAATGCTCCTATTAGCAGTTGAGTCTATAGTGGGCCCATATATTGGAAACAATTCAAGACTGATGGATTTCTTTATGGGATGGATTGCACATGAATGCAAAGTGTTTGATGTAAAGGAGTTTTGTGAGGATCCTTATATAAAGAATATTTCATATGATAATCATAAGCAGGGTGATTATGAACTTCGCTATCACGAAATGATGCCGTATGAATTGGATATTTATGATATTCCAAAACACATAGATGAATTAAACATACATATTCCGAGAATTAGTTGCTTTACAGAGACATTTAAGTATCCGGTTGTATTCCAAAACAGCATAAAAAGTACATGGATGTCTGTATCTCCGAATGAAGTATTTACTATGAAAAAGCCGATTAAAAAGGCAAAAGGGAAGGTGTTAACACTCGGTTGTGGTATGGGATATTTTGCTTATATGGCATCTTTGAAAGAAGACGTGGAGTCAATAACAATTGTTGAGATTCAACAGGATGTAATTGATTTGTTTAACACATTTATTCTTCCGCAGTTTGAAAACAGGGATAAGATAAAGATTATCAAGGCCGATGCAATAGAGTATTTGAAATCCATTGATGATGGAGAATTCGATTATTGCTTTGCCGATATCTGGATTGGGATTGGCGATGTGGCTTCATATTTCGCAACAAAAGAGATTGGAAGAAGTTTCAAAAAAACAATGATGGAATATTGGATTGAAGAGTCCTTTGGAATGCTGCTTGAGAGTTATGTTTATGTCGAGATAATGAAGGCATTTTCAGAGGTGATGGGAATAAAAACACCTGATGATATTGGCATTCCCATTCCAGAAGAGGAACTTAGGACTGAGCGGTATGTCAAAGAACTTATAAAGAACATTGAAATAACCAAGCCGGAACATATTGACTACTACTTGAATCCTAAAAATATTATATCGCTAATTGATATGACGGACATAAAATACTGATCACATATTACAGATTATAAGAGCATCCACTACGGTGGGTGCTTCTCTTATGCTAAAAAACAGGAAGTGAGAGAGCGCGGCAAAACAAAGTACATGGAGTTTTTTTACCTTGACATGTAGTCAATGCGTGCATATAATATAATCAAACGCACGCAATGACTACACGGTGGAGGCGATAATATGAAGAAAGAGAAGCTAAACATCGAAGGAATCAAGATAGAAGTTGATAAGTACGATCACAATGATAAGGATGAAAAGCGTAGGATCCTAGCTTATTGTTTTAAAATGATCCGCAAGGAATCAGGTATGAACAGAAAGGATTTTGCAGAATGGCTTGGTATCCCATATCGTACTATGCAGGAATGGGAACTTGAGCGCAGGGCTATGCCCGATTATGTACTTCGGCTGATCGCTTATAAGGTATATAACGAAAAAAGAAAGAAGGAGGAATGACAAATGAATATTCTAAAAGCATTTATGAGATTAGTGCTTAAGACTTTACTGGCACCGGTGTCGTTGTTGCTCCTTCTTACTAAGGGAGTTCTTTGTCTGGCAACAAAGATTGTAGAGCTGCCACTTGGCCTGTTCATATGGCTTATGATTTTCATCATAGGTTTTTGCGTATTTAATCATTTATGGAGAGACTTTGCCATAGCTTTATTGATAATGGCCGCAGTGTATGCGCTGTTATTTGCGGTTGAATTTCTGAAAGCAATGTTGGATGGATTGATGGGATTTATCAGAGCAATCTGAGAATATGTCCGCACCTGATTTCCACCTCGTTTCTACCTGAATACCACCTTGTTTCTACCTAGATACCACCTTTTTGCACTTTTCAAGCCATTTTGAATGTGTTATATTTACAATGGACAAAGCGAATGCCTCAGAGGATGAGTTTCAGGCAGAGCAGAGGAGTCCTTACAAGGGGCTTTCCGATGAGGACGCACTGGCACTATCTGTATATCAGGATTTAGAGCATATAGATAATCGCCCAGATATCATTTTGGTAGGACATCGTGAAACGGGCAGAAAGTATGTAAAAAAGCTGCTTACTATATACAATCGAAGTGTGTATGACTATCTTAAGGATAACCCAGTAAAACACATGCCGACCATCCATGAGATATATGAGAGTGAAAACTGTCTCATTGTCATAGAGGAGTGCATAGAGGGAAAAACGATAGCGGATTTACTTGAGGATAATGCATTCTCGGAGGATCGGGCGATAGACATTGCCATAGATATTTGCAGGATTTTGGAGGTTATTCATGGTCTTCCGACTCCGATAATACATAGAGATATTAAGCCGTCCAATATTATGGTTACGTCGGAGAACGAGATCTATCTGCTTGATATGAACGTTGCAAAATGGTATGACCCGGACAAAACGGATGACACCAGATATATGGGTACAAGGTTTTATGCAGCACCGGAGCAGGTGGGCTATGGATTGTCTGCTTCTTCAGCAATTCTGCATCGCAGGACACTTTAACTGGGATGAGACAAATAGAGCGTTGAAATTATATGGTCTTAATGAATTGTATGCAAAGGATCCCCGAGATGCTGTGCTTATAGTAGCGATAAACAACAGGATATACAATCTCTACGACATAGATGAAATGTTGCTGGAACATGGGCTGGAGCGCCTGACAACAGAATAAAATAGTTTACGGAAAGTGTTTTTTCCCCACCATTTTGGTGGGGATTTTTATTTTTAAAAGCTGTTATCATATCCACATAAAGTTGATTACGCAGCGTAAGACAAGAGTTGACAGCTAAAGCTCCTCTTTAGCAAAGGAGTTCTGATTCTGCGACGTTTAACCGGATGTTTGCTCTTTGGAGCACGTTTGCTTTTAAGGGATTCCTGACCAATCAGTCTCAGGATATTATATGCCAG
>CADACD010000008.1:0-17540 GCA_902786365.1 uncultured Lachnospiraceae bacterium
GTGAGTTGTTTTTGTGGTATCATAGATATGTCTCCTTTCGGGGCGTGGTTTATGGTTTCTCAACAACTCCATTATATCACAAACCGTGAGGAGATTTTTAATTTTGACAACAAAAAAATGCCGTATTTATGCGGCTTGTGGTGTTTCGCAAACGCCTAAAAAATGGAACATAAATGAAAGGAGAATATTATGGATAGAAATGAAGATAAAAGGTCTAAAATATATCAATTTATATCAAAAAAGATTTCAGCAATGAAGGTGTCATTAATAAAGTGTGCAATTATAGCAGTTAAGGGCACAGCAGTGCTTATTGTTGTACTCTGGCTGATAATAGTTTCGGGAATTTTGGATCGGACAATGATGGATGAAGAAAAATGTGCAAAAATAGCAATTAACTATCTTGAGGAAAAATATGGTGTGGAATTTGTGGTTGTGTCAAGTAATGAGCAGGTGAGGTATGGTCCGATACGGGTGGAGGTATTAGTTAATAGAGTAGGTGATGAGGAAAATATAAATTATAAAGTAACAATATATCCAGATGGTAAAGATGATAAGGATAAGGATGGATATTATGATAATTACAAAATAATTTCCGATGATTATATGATGGAAATACTCAGTCCATTGGCAAAGACTGAGACAGATGAATTGTTAAAAGAGGTGGGAATGAAAAGATTTATCAGTTATGTGGAAATGAATGGAATAGGAAAATCAACACCAAAGGATTTTCCGGTTTTAGATGAGGAAAATTTTTTAATGAGTGAAGTATTTGAAAGATATGATATTGATTTGTATTGTTGGATAGAGATTCCGGAAAATGAGTATAGAAGTAGTCTTGAAGATGATATTAAAAGTAAATTTGAGGTATTAATATCAGGTGATAGAGTAAGTTTTATGATAGATGTTTATTCAGAAGAAGTTTACATGGAGAGAGAAAAAAATGAAGAAAACGGAAAAATAGATAAAAAATTAGGAAATAGGAATCATATTTATTTTAGTATAAAGGAGAATTAACATTAAAATGATTGATGAAGAATTATTACTATTAGATTCGTTAGCATATTATAAAGAGTTGTCCGATGACAGTTTAAATGTAGCAATTGGTGATTTTATTAATAATAAAAATGATAATACTGACCCCCAAAAATATGTCACATATTTTGATAATACCTTATGGTACAAAGATGGTGAAGGGATGGATAACATCATAGATTTGGTTAACAGTAATCCTGCACTTAGCTCATTGGTTATTGTATATCCGAAAATAAAAAAAGATGATACAACATCATCAGTATGCCTTGTGGATCCGGCAACAAATGATGTATATGTAATTTACTGTGGAAATTATGAAAATTTATATTACAGATATAAAGAGGATGATATTGGAACATGGATAGAAAATGTAGTAGGTTCAGTGGAAGCTGATACTGCTGAGCAGAAGAGGGCGCTGGACTTCTATGAAGAATCTATTGAAGCAGCAAGAGAGTATCTTAAGGAAAAAGGTTTTTTGGAAAAAGATGAAAATGAAAGATACAAAAAAAGCCTGAATATTACAGTAAGTGGGCATTCAGCAGGAGGAAATCAGGCACAGTACGTGACAGTTGCATACAAAAGAAGTGAAAACTATGATGCAAACAATGATATAACGAAATGTGTGTCATTTGATGGACAGGGGTTTTCGGACGAGTTTCTTGAAAAATACAAAAAAGAAATATCATTATGTGCGGGAAAGATTACCAGCTACTGCCCGACAACGAGTATAGTAGGAGCCATGATGAATCCTATACCAGGAATTAAACAAGTATTTATTGACGTAGGAGTGCCGGAAGATTTTATTATAGGATTTCATTTACCATTTGAATTGATAGATGAGAATGGTAACTTTAAGGAAGAAGGCTATCCAAGCATGGAATATATATTTCTGAATGCATATTCAAGATTTGCCGTTGATATGGCACAGCTAACACCATGGTTAGATGAGGTGAAAGCATTAGAAGGCTTGGGAATGATTTTAAATGATCTGGCACATGGAGACGGTAAAGATGCATTGATAGATGGTTTAAGCAATAGAGATACAAGGATTTTGTTAGATACAATAGTGGGAGAAATGGGGATAATCCTATATACAGCATATGTGGTGCCGGAGGTATATGCAGGAATCAAAGTGTTAACAGATTCATATAATGATTTACGCTTGATATATCAAATGAGCAAAGAAGAAGATTTAGGAGGTGCTATTCAAAAAGGAAGCCAATATGTGGTCAAGTTGGCAGCAGGTCTTAAAATGTTTGAAATCGGTATGGGAATGGGACACCCTTTAGTTGCGTTGACAGGATTTTTTGTCGGCTGTGCTTTTGGAGAAACTATGGTAGCAGTGGTCGAAGAAGGTTTGGAATATTTCTTCTCTTCACTGGATGATATTTTTAAGGATGCCTTTTCAACACGGCGCCACATAGCCGACCCTCTCGTTATTGACCTTGACGGTGATGGTTTCGAGATTACATCTGTCATGAATGGGGTATACTTCGATGACAATAATGAAGGACTTGCCGAAAAAACGCAGTGGGTATCACCGGATGACGGACTTCTTGCCATCGACCTGAACGGAGACGGAATCATTAATGACGGCTCTGAGCTGTTCGGAACCTCAACAATCATGCCTGACGGAAGTCTTGCAAAAAGCGGTTTTGAGGCACTGATGCAGTATGACACAAACGGAGACGGAGTGATAGATGAAAATGATGACATGTATTCAAGACTCCTCATCTGGCAGGATTTAAACAGTGACGGAATCTCGCAGTCAGACGAGCTTAGGACTCTTGCTGAAATGGGAATAAAATCAATCTCTTTGTCAGCCGGAATGGTGGATGGAATCAATACGGCAGATATTACGTATGATGATGAAAGTACCTCACATATAGGTGAGTTTTATTTTGATGCCGAGCTTTACAATACAAAGGAAAAGGAGATAACAGAAATATCGGATGATATAGCAGGACTTCCGGACATCAAAGCAATCGGAAATGTAAAATCGCTCCACACACTCATGCAGAATGACAGTACAGGCGTATTAAAGGGATATGTTGAGAGTTTTGCAGCATCTGATGATAATAATGAAAAAGAACAGCTTATTACAAAGATACTTTATTTTATAACAGGTGCATGTGATGTTGCATATGGAAGCAGGGGAACGAATTTTGATGCGAAGAAGCTGGCAGTAATAGAAGCCTTCATGGGAAGAAATTTTGTGGGAACAGAAGGGAGCAACCCTGTAGATAGTGCGGCACCACTTCTTGAAGAAATATACACCGGAATACATGAAATGTATTTTAATCTTTTAAACGGTGCGACAAAGCTGAAAGACTATATGACACTGATATTTATGACTGATAAAGACGGAAAAGCATACATTGATACAACACTGTTTAATGAATATGTAAAGATATGTGCTGAAAAGGGAACGGATATGAAATCAGTTGTGGCAGATATGGGAAGATACATACTGACAGTAGGCAGTGCCAATATCAACAGCTTTACTGATTATATACAGGCATATGTAGGCATGGAGGATTATATGCAGGAAATAGGCAAAATCAGTGGATGCAATATTTATTTAGGATCAGAAGAAGATGATACAATTTCTGTTAATGGAAATCATGTCATTATAATAGGGATAGCAGGAGATGATAAGATTTACGGAGGCTTGGGAGATGATTACATCATCGGAGGAAAAGGAAACGACTATCTTCAGGGAGGAACCGGGGCAGATACATATATATTCAATCTGGGAGACGGACAGGACATCATAAACAACTGGGATACATACAACTGGACAAGCGATAAAATACTGTTTGGCGAAGGAATCAGAGAAGAGGATATAAGAGTCAGAAGAAGTGGAAATGACCTTATTCTAGAAAATGTGAATAACGAAGACAGAATTCTACGGATATTATTACATAGGAAGCGTGGGGTTTGCAGACGGAACAGTATGGGATAGAAGTGTGCTGTCAGACAAGGCAAGATATATAACAGGAACAGATGATGGTGATATAATTAACGGATACGATACAGGATATAATTATAATACCTCCGAGTATATAACAACAGGAGCCGGAAATGACATAATAAATGCCGGAGCCGGAAATGATGTTATAACAACAGGAGCCGGAGATGATAAGATATATGCCGGAGCCGGAAATGATACCCTCATAGGAGGAACCGGAAACGATTACCTTGAGGGAGGAACCGGGGCAGATACATATATATTCAATCTGGGAGACGGACAGGACATCATAAACAACTGGGATGAAAATGTGAATAACGAAGACAGAATTACCATTCAAAGGGCATTCGAACACAGCTACGGATATTATTACATAGGAAGCGTGGAGTTTGCAGACGGAACAGTATGGGATAGAAGTGTGCTGTCAGACAAGGCGAGATATATAACAGGAACAGATGACGATGATGTCATCAGAGGATATGATGCAGGATACAATTACAATGTATCGGAAGTGATAGATGGAAAAGCCGGAAATGACAAACTGTATGGAGGCTATGGAAATGATACCCTGATAGGTGGTATGGGAGATGACTATCTTGAAGGCGGAGCCGGAAATGATACCTACATATTTGAGGATAATTTTGAAACAGATACAATATGTGATAATTCCGGTTCAAATAAGATTTTCTTTGGAAGTGACATAACAGTTGATTCGTTATTAGCAGAAAGAAATGGCAACAATCTGGAGCTGTCCATCAGGGATACAGAAAACAAGGTAATTATCAATAATTATTACTATAACAATAATTATCAGAATTTTACATATGGGTTTGATGACGGAACAGAGCTTTCAAATAGTGACATTGCAGATATAATGAATGGAACATATGTATATGAAACAACACTCAGACAGGCGGAAATATTTGCGGATATGATGTCTGTATCCGGAGACGAAACAGTAAGCAGTATGGAAAATTATTCTGATACATATACCGCCAATAGTAATGAACAGTTATGGGTAACACAGTAAAATAGTACAAATGATAATAGCCAGACTATTTGATAGTCAGGTAAATACCTGATAAATATAGTGTCTATAGCAGGAAGTGCCATATAATTTTTGATTATAAGGCACTTCAAATTTTAGCTTGAATTTATTCGGGATATTTATGTATTCACGGGGCAGACAGTATGAATATTAGAGGAAACTTTTACGAAAGTCCAAGGGATAAAAAGAAATACAGGAAAGGAAATTGATAAAATGAAGCCGGAAGAAAACAACAAAAAGATAGATACAGGTTTATCCTGCTTTTTGATGATTGCACATATTTTAAATGTAGGTATATCTGAAGAACAGATGAATAATATGATGAGATTTAATATAGATAAAATGACTGAAACAGATATGCTGATTGTGGCAAAAGAACTTCGTCTGAAAGGAAAAATAAAAAAGCTTTCACTTGGTACCCTTCAAAATTTAGATACAGCAGCCATTGCAAAGGATAAAAGTGGAGATTTTTTTGTCATCGGAAAAATCGAGGATAAAGAAAATAAAAAAGGGGTGCCTAATGAAGAACCATTGAAAAGAGCAAGGGTATTTTTTCCAAAAGAACAAAAGCCGGCATACATGAATGAGAGGGAATTATCTGAAATATGGGATGGAACTGTGGTGCTTTTGAGTGAAAAGGGGATAATGGATAAGGAAACTAAATTTGGTTTCAAATGGTTCATTCCATCCATAATAAAATTTAAAGCAGAGCTGATAGAAGTGCTGGCTGCAGCATTTATAGTCCAGTTAATTGGAATCTTTACACCGCTGATGACACAGGTTGTTGTGGATAAAGTGCTGGTACATAAAAGTTTATCCACGTTGTATGTTCTGACAGCAGGTCTGTTTTTGAGCTACATTTTTGAGATGGTGTTAAGTCTGGCAAAAAACTATGTGTTTACACACACAACAAACAGAATAGACGTAATCATCAGCTACAGATTATTCAGGCATTTATTTTCTTTACCTCTTAAATATTTTGAGTCAAGAAAGGTGGGAGAAACAGTTGCAAGGGTAAGGGAATCTGAAAATATAAGATCTTTTCTTACCGGGACGCCGCTGTCTTCACTGCTTGATTTACTGTTTATCATTGTTTATATTGTTGTATTGTTTTTTTACAGTACAAAACTCACATTTGTAGTGATAGCTTCAATACCTGTTTTTGCTTTGCTTTCCATTATAGTGACACCCATGTTTAAACAGAGACTGGATGAAAAATTCACAGCAGGAGCACAGGCACAGTCATACCTTGTGGAAAGTATAACAGGTGTTCAGACAGTCAAGTCATTTGCATTAGAACCAAGACTTGAGAAAAAATGGGGAGATTTGCAATCAGATTATGTGAAGGCAGGATATAGAACATCTATGGTTGCGGCAACATCAAATACCATAGGACAGTTTATACAAAAATCATTTGATCTGCTTATTTTATATCTGGGGGCAAAGATGGTAATGAAAGGCAGCTTTAGTGTGGGGCAGCTGGTTGCATTCAGAATGCTGTCAGGCAGAGTAAGCGGACCGGTGCTGCGTTTTGTGCAGCTTTATCAGGAATACCAGCAGGCCTCAATGTCTGTAAAGAGAATTGGTGATATCTTTAATACCATGCCTGAACCCAAATCAGGTAAAACGAGGCTGGCACTTCCCGACATTGATGGAAATATAGAATTTGACAATGTTACATTCAGATATAGAATTGATGCACCACAGGTAATACAAAATATGAGCTTTCAAATAGAAAAAGGGAAGATGATAGGTATTGTGGGACGCAGTGGCTCCGGTAAAAGCACACTTTCAAAGCTGATACAGAGACTGTATATTCCTGAAAGCGGAAAGATTTTAATTGATGGAATGGATATTTCCCTGGCAGATCCGGCGTGGCTAAGAAGGCAGGTAGGAATTGTATTACAGGAAAATTTTATGTTTAATGGCACTGTTGCGGAAAACATATCGATACATTGCCCGAATGCAACAATGGAAAAGATAATATCAGCAGCAAAGGTGGCAGGTGCGCATGATTTTATCATTGGCATGCAGGATGGGTATGATACTGTTATAGGCGAGAAAGGTGTGGGATTATCAGGAGGGCAGAAGCAGAGAATCGCAATAGCAAGGGCAATAATAGATAATCCAAGGATATTGATTTTTGATGAAGCAACATCGGCACTTGATTATGAATCCGAGAGCATTATCCAAAATAATCTGAAGGAAATATGCAGGGGACGGACCGTTCTTATAATAGCACACAGACTTTCAACATTAAATGATGCCGATAAAATAATGGTGATAGATAATGGAAGGCTGGCAGAGTATGATACAAAAGAAAACCTTATTGAACAAAAAGGATTATATTATTATCTTCACAGCAGACAAAAAGGAGGAAAGATATATTAATGGTTGAGATGTCAGGAAAAAAAGAGAAAAAGAGAGAAAAAACAGAAAATATATTTACAAAAATAAAATCATTTTTTTATCAAAAGAAAAATTCTTCTGATGAAAGAAAGAACAGACAGTTAAAATATGATTTTATGCCGGACATACTTGAAATCATTGAGAAACCGGCTGGAAGGGGAGGAAAAATCATCATATGGTCCTCATTTTTATTTGTGACCATTGCAGTCATATGGGCAGCTGTATCAAAAACAGATGTTGTTGTGACAGCACAGGGAAGTATTTTGCCAATAGAAGGGATAGAAAGTGTCCAGATGCCATACAGCGGCATGATAAAAGAAGTAAAGATAAGTAATGGTGACTATGTTGCAGAGGGACAGATTCTTGCATATGTGGAAGCAGACTATGCTGATGTTGAAGAAGAGGCATTACAAAATACAATAGACAGACTTAAACAGGAAAATAAAGTATATCAGATGATAATTGATGGAAAAAGTCTGGATGGGATAAGCGCCGAAGATGTGATTTCGGAAGGTGAAAATGTTGAGGGTGAAAATGTCGAAGGTGAAAATGTCGAAGATGGTATCAATAATATAGAAAATATGGTTGATGATGAGGAACTCAAATACATATTAAGTATTGATATAAGTTATATAATTGAACAGGAAAAAATATATCAGGATTCATTAAAACAGATTGAGGATGAAGAGAGAAAAAGTGAAATAGTTAAGCAGCATTATGTAGAGACATTGAGTAAAATTAATTCTAATAATATTCAGATTCAGGAATTGAATTTAAGTCTGCAAAAGGCATCTAAGACAGCCGAAAGGCAGGAACTGAGAGCGGTAAGGTCAGGGATAGTGACAGGACTCACAGATGGACTTGAAGGTATGACGGTTGACGCAGGGGCAGTAATTATGTATGTTGTACCAAAAGATACTGAGATGGAAGTGGAAGCATTAGTTTCGACATCAGATATTGGAAATATAAAAGTGGGTGATGCTGTGGCAATAAAGGTAAGTGCATATCCATATACGGAATATGGGCTTGTGAAAGGCGAACTAATATATATATCAGATACAGCATTGGGAGATAGTAATGGTAACTATGGATATAAAGCCAGAGTGAAGATAACATCTAAGGATTTACAGGACAGAAACATAAAACTTGTATCAGGCATGCTGACAGTAATTGAAATCAAGACAGGAAGACGTTCTGTTATGAATTATTTTTTAGAACCATTAAAAAAGAATGTAAGTAATGCAATGAAAGAAAGATGAAACATTTGAAATGGTGATTTTTATTGTTGTAGTAATCACTTTGGTTTCCGTTTTCAGTAAAAAAAGTTCATTTTCTGCAAGTGATATTGTGTAAATTAATAAAAAATGATATATTTAATGGATTAGAAACATAAATAATCTTTTAATGAATTTACAAAAAAATTTATGGACTTTGGATATTTATATTCTGATATACAGATGAAGCAGATAAATTAATTATGGATATGAGAGAAATCGACATAGTGTTTTAGAGTGATACGTAAATGATGGAGGTGAGAAAATTAATATATATTCGTAATGGGCTTTTATCTGAAAAATTCACATAAGATAAATTAGCACATTGTTGATGAACAAAGGATGTAAAAATATAAAGAAAGTAAAATCAAAATAACATTAAAGAGGAAGAACTTTATATTTCATTGACAACACAGCAGAAGAATGGGTAAAAAATGATAATGCAGTTATTCAGTTGGTTGATAACACGAATGGTCATGATTATTATGATATGGTTAAGGTTGATGATACAACATGGTCTGCCAGTGTGCCAAAGACTGCCTATAATATAACATTCAATAGACTTAACCCAGGGAACCTACAATTTAAATATATATGCCAAGGGATATTTGCCTTGTGTTGCTGAAAATGTCAAAATTAACCCTGATGAAACAATATATATGGAAAATATTGTTGTGGTGCCGTGGATTTTAGATTATTTTACTTCAAATGTAGAAGGACATACAATTAATGCAATTAACGGTCATGTCATAAGTGGAGCAACAATAAGATTTAGAAAAGGATGGAATAATAAATTTGATATTTTGAATTTCAGTGTAAAGGTAGGTGATGCATTCCTTATGAACAAAAAAAATATAATTTCGATATGTGTAATAGTATTTTGCTATATGATACAATTTTGTTTTTTGCCTATGCTTGGTGTAATGAGAAATTGTATAGACGAAGTTTTTCTGATTACATGCATAATTAGTTCAATTTTTTGTATGTTGTTAACCAATAAGTTTATAAATTTAATAGTTTTGGATGTTGCATATTTTTTGCTTATTTTGATATATCATCCTAAAGGGATATACGGAATAGGGATGAGGGGAATAAATTTGGGAGCTGAGACACAAACCCATTATGATGCGGCGGCTGATATTTATGGTATTGCCTTGCTTATAATAATTTTCTTTATGGTGCAAGTTGTTGTAGGGGGCATTTTAAAACTTGGTAATTTTTTATTTGCAAAATTAAAAAAACATCAATACAAAAGGTAAAGAATACTTAGTGGATGCACAGATATTACTTTCAATATAGTTCAAAAACAGGTATAATGGGAAGTAATATTTGAGGGTAAAAAAATCAATTTTTTTTGGTCTGGGGTTGACACGAGCAGGCACAGCATATCCAAATGTAGAAATACTCTATGACCTGGCAATTGCACTTGGAGTAACAGTGGATGAGATATTATCAGGAAATGAGAAGGAAAAGGAAGGATTATCATATAGTAAGGCAGGAATTGATATCACATATACAGACGCAATCAAAAGAGAGATGGAAGCACATTTAAAAACAGATGATAAGCGTGTTTTAAACGGTTTGGGACAATTTGCCTCATTATATGACATCTATTTTCCACAGATAAAGGAACCTGTACTTGTGTTGAAATCAGAGGAGCCGGGCTCAAAGCAAAAGCTGGCAATGGAATTTGGATATACAGAATCAATATGTCATGACATGATCAACCATCTGGTAAATGACATTATTGTTATGGGAGCAAGACCTTTGGCAGTTTTGGACACAATTGTATGTGGAAATGCCGAGAAGGATACCATCAAAAGCCTTGTCAAGGGAGTGTCAGAGGCGTGTAAATTAAATGAGTGTTCTTTGGTTGGAGGAGAGACTTCCATTCAGCCATTAGTTGTTGATTCAGGAGTTTATGTATTGACTTCAAGTATTGCAGGAATTGTTGAAAAGTCAAAGGTTATTGATGGTTCAAAAATCAGAGAGGGAGATGTGGTGCTGGCAGTGGCGTCCAATGGTCTTCACACCAACGGATATTCATTAATAAGGCTGCTGATGGAGAAAAACCCACAGGTCAAACTTGATAAGATAGATGGAATTACATTTATTGAGCAGATTATGAAGGTACATACGCCATACTATAAAGCCATCAGGGAACTGTTTCATAAAGATGC
Source organism: uncultured Lachnospiraceae bacterium (assembly GCA_902786365.1). Lineage (GTDB taxonomy): Bacteria > Bacillota > Clostridia > Lachnospirales > Lachnospiraceae > Bovifimicola. The sequence goes on from CADACD010000008.1 coordinate 10,915, forward strand.
AATACATGGAATGGCACACATTACAGGCGGTGGTATCGAGGGAAATTTATGCAGAGTCATACCTGCTGGATTAAGTGCAACAATCGATTTGTCAAAAATAAAGCCTTTAAATATATTTAAGTATATCAGAAATAGTGGTAATATAAGTGACAAGGAAATGCTGCACACTTTTAATTGTGGTGTTGGATTTACCATCGTTGTCGGTAAAGATGATAAGGATTTTGTGATGCAGCATGTCAGAAAAACGTATGACTGCTATGAAATTGGTGTGATTGAAAAGGGAGAGCAGAAGGTAAGATTTAAGAATAGGATGAATTGGCTGTAGGCAAACAGAATTATCTGTTTTGTAATTTGATTTTAGCTGTTATTTCACTGATGTTAATGAATAGTAGTGAATACTAAAATCGGATATAGGGTTGCAATTTTAAAATAAAAACTGTAGAATGAAGCATACAATGAATTGGTTAAGATGGGAAGTGAAGTAATGAAAATAAGGCAGCAGAAAAAGACGTAGAGACGATTGCAGGGCTTGCAGTGCAAATGTGGATCGCATACTATAAAAGAGCTGTCAGAAGAATTGGAAGAGTATATCAAGAAAGATGACAGTGTCATCATGGTAGCATAAGATGGAAGGATAATTGCATTTGCACAGTGTGGATTGAGGTATGATTATGTGGAAGGAACAAAAAGCAGTCCTGTAGGGTATCTAAAAATAACCCTACGTGATTAGGAAGGAAAAATATGAGTGATTATTTTATAACACAGATATTGACATTGGTATTAGCCGCCTATGGTTTGTTTTACACAAATCAGCCATACTATCTGCTATGTATTGCAGGATTATTATTAGTTATCAATACAATCCAAAATCTTTCAGACGAAACAGATATCATAGTAGTATTGCTTAAAAGTATATTAATGTTTTTGTTTTGTGCAATTTCCCATGGATTTCTTATATTTTTGATATGGACAGAAGCCGGATATAGAAGAGGTGTATCAGAAAAAAAGTGTGAAAAACGATTTGAACGAATCGGAATAAGATTCAAAATAAGATTTCTGTTGCCGGAAGTTTTGTTTATAGCATGGCAGATTGCAGCCTGTACAAACATGGCGAATTTTGATGGAAATTTCGCGGCAGATTTTGATAATGGACAGGGAATAAAAGAAATTTTGCCTGTTATAGTTATGAAATTCCTCCTATTATCGATTGGTTCTCTGATGATATGGTATATCAGAAAAATTTTGACATACTATATAGACTATAAAAAGAAGATATCTGTTTCCATACAGCAGCTGGCATTGGATGAATTAAAAGAGAAGAAAATAAGTCAAAGACTTTTGATACAGAGTAATATTGCTGAGAGAAATGCGAGGTTGGAAGAGAGAGAAAACATCAGCCGTAATATTCACAATAGTGTGGGACATACCATAACAGCAGCAGGAATGGCTTTGGATGCGGCAGAGATTTTGTGGGACACAGATTCCGGCAGAGCATTTGATAAGATGGTGACAGCCAATGAGAGAATACATGCAGGACTGGAATCGATTCGTCACGCAGTGAGGGTGCTGGATGCAGAGGCGGAAAATATCTCTCTCGAAGATTTTATACTTGAGATTGATGCGATTATTGAAAATTTTACAATTGATGCAGATGTTAAGGTGCAGTTTGACAAAGAAATTTTATCAAATGAGATACAGATTCCACATGAGCATACGGAGTTTTTGACAGGAGCAGTGGAAGAGCTTTTTACAAATGGCATAAAGCATGGACAGGCAGAGTCGTTTGTACTTTATCTTCTGGCAGACAGCCATCATATCAAGATTGTTGTCAAAGATCATGGAAAGAGTGATTTTAATAGTGAAAATGCAGCAGTCAGAATACAAAATGGTTTTGGTATCAAGAAAATTATCAGATATGTCAAAAAAAATGGTGGAGTTGTGGAATTGAAAAATGAAAACGGATTTCGGGCGGAAATTGTATTAAATATTGAAACATAGGTATGATGATAACTTTGCAGAAATATAAGAAAGTTTCGTTGAAAGGACGATAAAGTATGACAAATGTATTATTGGTGGATGATGAACCTTTACTTCTTGAGAGTCTGGAGATTATTTTGACAGCAAGTAAAATAAATGTTGCGGGAATGGCACACGATGGAAATGAGGCTTTGGAATTGCTAAAAAGTCACCAGTGTGAGATAGCACTTGTTGATTTGAATATGAAAGGAATGGGTGGAATAGAGCTGATTCGCAGGATAAAGCAGTTGTATCCTGATATGAAAATTCTTGTGCTGACTACCTTTTATGATGACAAAAATATCACAGAGGCAATTGCCGGTGGTGCAGACGGCTACTTGTTAAAGGGAAGCGGAAAAAATGCAATACTTGGGGCGATAGACAGGATTATAGGAGGACAGAGTGTAATAGATCAGAAAGTGATGGTCAGAATGGCATATCTGATGATGTACAAAGAGAATCATTATGATATGGCAGAGGAAAATGGTGGCATGAGCCAGGGTATTCATAACGAGGGGAATAATGGTAATGCCGGAAACTGTCATGACAGTGAAGGTGCCGAGTCATATCTGGAATTACTTTCATGTATGACAAAACGTGAAAAAGAGATATGCACACTCCTTGCAAGAGGTCTGAATAACAGGCAGATAGCAGATGAATTATATATATCAGAGGGAACAGTAAAGAACTATGTGTCTTCCATTTATGAAAAAACCGGTATACATGACAGAGCAAAGCTGATTGTTGCGATGAAAGAGAGTAAATAAATGAAGATAATAAAGTGCAAAATGAACAAAGCTAGGAGTAGAAAAGTGTAAAATGGATAGAGCGCAGAAGCAAAAAGTGTAAAATGAATAAACTTCAAAAACACAGAAATGATAAAAATAAAATATAGAAACAAATAAATGGTAATACATGACCACAGTCATATATAAAAACATGACTGTGGTTACTTTTATTTTTTCACAAAAACAATTATGATAGTTACTGTCAGTAATATGTTGGTATTATTATCTGTAAAATCTAAAAATTCTGTATAATTTAGAAAACAAGGAAAGACTGCCATTGATAAAACCACAGAATAGAAAAAATGAGTTAAAATGCCGATGGTAATTGGACAACATATAGTATAAGAGGAGAACATTGTATGAAACAGAAAATATCAGCTTTTTATTATATCAAAAATAATAAGAGAAGGATTGCCGTACTGGTGATAAGTCTTTCACTGTTTTTTATAGCAATTTATATCGCATCATTTTTACTTTCGACTACATCTGAAACGTTTCATTCTGTATTGGAAGAGACAACGAAATATGTACAATATATAGAATTGGATTCGGATGATTTGGAGTATGATTTTAGCGACCCTGATAAAACGGATATACAGATTTACATGGAGGCTGTCAGGGGAAAATATGATGAGATAGCACCGGTTATCAAAGAATGTGAAGGTGTTCTGGATGTGTATATAGCTGAGGTAGAGTATACCTATATCGGAAGTATTGTCGGAAACTGGTATGTAGAGATTCCTTTGGTCACAGAATCGCAGATGGAAAATATGCTTGAAAAAATGAATGCAAAATTGATAGATGGAAGATTTCCACAAAGTTACAATGAGGTTGTATTAGACAGAGGATTGATGAAAAATTATGGTTATCAAATAGGTGATTCATTAAGTCAAAATGAAAATGTAAAAGTTGTGGGTGTCATTGACTGTGAATACTATTTTGGATGTGGTTTGGCAAATGAAGAAGAGGCATTTCATAATCCGGAAATATGCATCCTTTTAGATGGAAAAATCAGCGATTTAAGAGCTGCATTAAAGGAAAAAGGAATTGAACTTGAACATTCCAAAATGATAGATGTCAAAAATGGAGAGGTGAATGTAAAGGATATCGAAAATCAGATTTCCAATTCTACAAGTCTTATACAAATCGGGTTTATGGTGATTGTATTTATTTTGGTAACAATTGTCAACATCTCTTATTTGCGGGACAGACAAAGTGAATGGTGTTTGTATTCCTCTATCGGATATGGGAGAAAAACGATTTACTGTTCGATATTGAGAGAAATGATTTTTACATTTATAAGTTCACTGTTCATTGCTGTCGTGATAAGTCTGGCTGCAATGAAAATATTAGATTTAGTGGTTATTCAGAACATGGGACTTAAATGTACGTATTTTATGAAAGAGACATTGATTCAGATATTGAGTGCATTTGTCGTGTTGTTTGGACTTTTACAGATACCGGTTCGAATTGAAATCTACCATATCAAAACCATAGATGCCATCGATGATGATATGTAGGAAAATCCCAAATGCGAAGCTTAACATATAGCGAAGCTATATGTTAAGCTTCGGCGAGAAGCATTTCTTAAATGGATTCTCCGACATGCCGCCGAACGAAGAGAGGGGGCAATACCTTATAGGAGAATCCCCAAATTGAATAAGATTTGACTACAGTAAAAATTACATAATAACCAAGAATCCATACAATAACAAAAGGAGAATCAATATGTTTCAGGTAAAAAATATAACAATGATTTATGATATCGAAAAAGAGAGCAAAATGTATGCACTGGGCGGTTTCGATTTGGAGCTGCCGGACAAAGGGCTAATCGGTTTTATCGGACCATCGGGAAGTGGCAAGTCAACACTTATGTATTGTCTTTCTACATTAAAAACACCGACTGCCGGTGACATTCTTTACAATGGAAAAGACATTGTAAATTTAACGGAATCAGAGCGTGAAAATTTAAGACGAGAAGAGTTCGGCTTTGTTTTTCAGAGGCATTTTCTGGTGTCATATATGACAGCACTTGACAATGTTGTTGTGGCTGGGAGTACAAAAGGAAAAGAAACCAATGAAAAGGCAGAAAAGATTTTGAAATCTCTAGGGCTTTCAGAAAGAGAACAGAAGAAAAGACCGGCGAAGTTGTCAGGAGGACAGAGACAGAGAGTGGCAATTGCAAGAGCAATGATGAACGAACCGAAAGTATTATTTGCGGATGAGCCGACAGCAGCACTTGACCATGAAAATGCATTTGCAGTGATGGATATTTTAAAGGAATATTCAAAAGAACATCTTGTATTGGTCATTACACATGATATTTCCATTTTAAAAGATGCAGATGACATTGTTGAAATGTGGGATGGAATGATTAATGCAAAGATTAATCCAAAAGGTGGTGACCAGAATTGAAACCATTTTCAGCGTTTTATTATATCAAACAAAACAAATTGAGAGCAGGTCTGATTATATTTATGTATATCCTTACAGTTTCTATTTATCTAGCCGGTCTTTATATTTCAAATATAGAGGGCATATTTGATAATTCGATTGATAAGCTGAAGAATTTTGCAATCCTAATGCCGAGAGCATCGGATGAAGAAAATGTGGAGTTTGAAAGAGCAGTTGAGATGTTAAAGGACAATGAAAAAGTGACACTTTTGAGGCAGGGGTATGGAAATATTTATACAAAATCTATTATGGGGTTCAATATAGGTGTAATGCAGTATTGTTTTTTAAGTGAGGAGGACTTTTCTGTTTTTTGTGAATTTGAAGGAATTTCATTGACAAAAGCAGAAGGAAAAAGCAACTTGGAAGACGGGAGTGTCATCATGAGTGAGCTACAGGCAAACAATCGGGGGATGAAGTTGGGAGGTCAACTTAAAATCATAGAATCCGATGAGGCATTGTATGGAGATTTTCACCTCAATGCCATTACCGATGAAGAGGGATATTGTATCTACTATATTAATGATATGGAAGCAGACAGGTATATGATTTTGTCAACCGGAATGACGGAGAGTGAATTTAGAAAATTTTTGACTGAATTAAAATCAGAATATCATGTATTTGTCTGTGATAGAGAGTATTATAAAGAGTTTATTATGAGCCAGATAGGAAGCTTCCACTATATTTATTTTATGGTGATTATTCTGACAGCCATCACGATGGCAGTGACAGTGAATACAGCATTTGCCGGAATGTACCAGCGAAGACAGGGAGAATTTGCACTCTATAAGGCAATCGGAATACCAAAGCGGAAAATAAAAATGAAAATTGTAAGTGAAGTAGTAATAATGGATATCATTGGAATTGTCATAGGAATGAGTATTCTCATGCTTGGAATCTGGCTGTTTAACAACCTGTATCTTTTCAATCATGGATATCACTTGTTCTATTACAATAAAATGGCATTACAGGGAATCGTCATCAGTAATGTGATAGTACTGGTGCCGGTGATATTGTTACAGGGACGCAGACTGATGAAGATGGATATTTGTGATTATTAATGAATGACGAAATAAAATAAGAAAAGGGCAGATAAAGACATGGAATAGAATAGAAGTTGAAATTGGTAAAAGGATGCATTAATTGTCATAATAATTGTAAAAAATAAGTAAAATTTGCGTTTTTAATTGTAAAAAATAAGTAAAATTTAATAAAAATGAATAACTTGAAAGGAACCTATGGTTCCTTTTTATGATTTATGATACAATTGGCACTGAGGTGTCATGCCGTAGGCATGACGGAGTCCTGAGTGCGTTTTGCTTCGAAGAAGCAAAATATAATTTGCAGAGCAAATTATACTGAGGTGTCATG
>CADACD010000008.1:17551-107524 GCA_902786365.1 uncultured Lachnospiraceae bacterium
TCATGCCGTAGGCATGACGGAGTCCTGAGTGCGTTTTGCTTCGAAGAAGCAAAATATAATTTGCAGAGCAAATTATACTGAGGTGTCATGCCGTAGGCAGAGAAAATCGGGATTTGAAGAGCCAAAGCCCTGAATATTAGTAAATAGATTATGGAGGACAGCAGACCAAGATGTACTATCTTATCAAAGATACATTAGTTGAATGTGATATGGAAGAGTTCCACAAAGACGAGTATCAATATGTGGCGATTCTGACATCAGAAGAATGGCAGGATAGGAAAGACAGCTTTGAGATGGGAATCGATTTGGAGCCGGAGATATTGGAGATTCACAATACAAAGGCAGAAGTGAATTATGACTCTTTGACAGGAACTTTTTCCATACCTGACAGAAAAGATGTCACAGGTGAAGATTTTAAGTTTGCATTTGCACTCGACGAAAAAGGTATCGTTTTTATTGATGACAATCAAAATGTACATGATATCATAGAGAGAGTGCAGAGTACAAGAAAATGGCGGATGCCAAGTCTTGAAAGATTTTTATATGATTTTTTGGAACAGATTGTATATGGGGATCTGGCACTCTTAGAAAAATATGAAAGAGAACTCGACAGCATAGAAGATGAGATATTAAGTGGCAATGAAGAGGCAGATCTTGGCAGGGTAAATGACATTCGAAATGACTTGCGTGATTTGAAGACGCATTATGACCAGCTGATGGATTTGGCACAGGAATTAGAGGAAAATGAAAATAACTTTTTTAAAGCAGAAAATGTAAGATATTTTCATCTTTTTTCCAACAGGGTATCAAGATTGTATGATGTGGTCACAGCACTTCGTGATTATGCAGTGCAGCTTAGAGACTTGTATCAGGCGCAGCTGGATGTAAAACAGAACAGGATTATGACAGTGCTGACGGTTGTCACAACAATTTTTATGCCATTGACGCTGATAGCAGGATGGTATGGAATGAATTTTAAATATATGCCGGAACTTGAGACAAATCTTGGCTATCCCATTGTCATAGCAGTCAGTCTGATCATTGTGGTTGTCAGCCTTATCTATTTTAAGAAAAAGAGGTGGCTGTAAAAAATAAAAAAGTAATATTATTTAAAAAGAGTAATATCACATAAAGAACAACAACATACAGAATAAGAAAAAACAATAGAATCATATATGGAGGTATCAAAAGATGCATGCCGCATTAGAATATCTTAGGGATTTTAATCTTGTCTCTGTAGCATTTCGGCTTTTACTTGCAACATTGGCAGGAGGAGTTGTGGGATATGGAAGAACACAAAAGAGGCAGAATGCAGGGATACGGACTTATACATTGACAAGCATAGGTGCAGCACTTACCATTCTGATTGCAATGTATGAATATGAGATGCTAAAGGGACCATGGGCAGAAATTACGAAATTGACAGAACTGAAATTTGATGGGTCAAGATTTTCGGCACAGGTAATCAATGGTATCGGTTTTTTGGCAGCAGGTACCATTATCGCAGTCCAGCACCAGCAGGTATCTGGATTGACAACGGCCATTGGGTTGTTTGCATCAGCCTGCCTTGGAATCGCAGCAGGTTCCGGATTTTATGAATGTGTTTTATTGGCAGTCATTCCGATAATTATCACAATGGAGTTTATGCAGCCAATAGAGGTAATCTATAAACGAAAACTTCGAAATATAACGATTCATGTGGAATATAATACAGTGGAAGATGTGAATGTGATTACCGGTACCATATTAGAACGTGGAGCGCAGATTTTTGATTTTGATATAGAGAGAATGAAAAGAGATGGGGACAAGTATCCTTCGGCAATAGTTACAATAAAACTTAGTAAAGAAAGTGCATCACATTCGGGAATATTATCCTCATTAGCAGAATTAACATGTGTACGTTCTGTGCAGGAATTGATTTCGTAGAGGATATTATATTTGTACAATGGAGGAATTATTGTAATGATAACTATTTTTGACAAGGTGCGAGATGTAGATTTTATTTCAGTTTTCGTTCGTATGGTTTTTGCATTTACCTGTGGAGGGGTTATTGGATTAGAGAGGTCGTATAAGAACCGTCCGGCAGGTTTTCGAACGCATATATTAGTTTGTATTGGTGCAACAATCGCTTCAATGACAGGAGTATTTTTGTATTTGGAGCAGAATATTCCGACCGATGTTTCGCGTATTGGAGCGCAGGTTGTGTCAGGACTCGGTTTTATTGGTGCAGGAACAATTATTGTTACGAAAAAGCCAAAGGTAAAGGGGCTGACAACAGCAGCAGGACTTTGGGCGACAGGTATCATAGGGCTTGCGATTGGTGCAGGATTTTATGAGGGCGCCATTATTGCAACAGCATTGATATTGATTACAGAGACAGGATTTTTCAGATTTGGAAGAAGAATCAAACATGAACCGGAATATGTCATTTATTTAAGTTACCATCATAAACCGGCACTTGACAGTGTGTTAAGATATTGTAAAGACCATAAAATGGCGATAACAAATCTGCAGGTAGAAGGAACAAACGATTCGGAAGGTTCAATTTATTCGGCAAAGATTTTTCTACATCCGCGTTCGGGAGCTATTGTTGATAAAGAAAAGCTGATTGAATCGGTCAAAAACACAAAGGGAGTAAAAGAGAGTAAAATAGAGGCAAGAGTGTATTTGGCGGGGCTGAAAGGTTTGAAATGAAATCTTTTAGGAGAATGAAGCATTCAACGATTTTTGCTGTTGAATGCATTGGTGCCATAGAAAGCCTGATTAAGCAAAAATAACTGAAAAAGAACGAAATAGATACAATCATTAAAATCATCATTTAAGTGGAGTTTGTATAAGTGAATGGAAAACTTGTGCAGGCTCATTTTTTTATGGAATTTATTAATTTATAGAAATTTTGAAATGCATATAAACGTATATAAATTCGGGATTTACGGCATATTAAAATTAATGCAGGAAAAATCGAGGCAAAAACCTCGGAAATTATCTAAATTTTTAATTACGATTTTTTTATACTATTTCACATACATAAGAGTACGGTTAAGGATATTGGTGAAATAGGTTTGATTGATAATTTTAATGAGAATAATAGAAGTGAAAATAATATACTGTTTTTAAATGGGCAGAATGAAGTTCAGATAAAATCGCAGATTGCCAGGCGCATCAATGAGTATGCCAGGAAATTGAGTGATTTACAAATTGCAGAATTAAAACAAAGTGTAGCTGCGTTAAGAGATACAACATTAGAAAATCTGATTAAAGGAAAGACGTATCCGAAAATGTCAGTCTTAGTAATGTTGGCAAATCTGAGCGGCAGACCAATGTGTTCGTTTATAGATGACAGTTATACAAACAGACAAATCGATGAAAGATATCTTACACTAATTGATGGTTTAGATGAAAAACAGCAAATTAAAATGATACTTCGAAGCTGGTGCGAAAAATATGACATTCTTAATTTGTATGACAGAGATATTATTGATATGATGTTTGATAACAGTAGAAGAGAAAGCAGTTCATTAATCGGATATATGTTAAAATTATTTAGGGAAAGTGAAAATATTACAAAATCGGATATGGCTAAAATTCTTGGAAATGAAGTACATTCTGTTGGAAATGCAGAACGTGGGAATAATATGTATTCATTTGTGAACACATACAATACAGCAATTTATTTTGATGTTCCGATAGATTGTTTTTACATTGGACAGCTTGAAAAAAAGGAATTTGTATACAAGAGTCTGATATATAAAATTTTTCATAATATACCAGAAAAAGAAGAGAAATTTATTTACCAGTATATGAAATTGTATAGAGAAAGCAAACTATAAAGTTTGTTTTGAAAAGTGGTTATATATGGTCAGTACAGAATACCGGATAGATTTGTTGCGTAAAAAATCTATCCGGTATTTCAGAGTCAGTGGCAAGTACTTATATACGTTATAAAACTGCAAAATATTTGCAAATTATACTTGCTTTTTTTCAGTAAAGGTATTATTATCATAAATGCAAGTAATTTGCATTTTTTTTATTTCATTATGGGAGATGTTAGTTTTGAAAAAAGAATATCGAACAAAATTTAAGGCTGATATTATGGAATATTTAAGACTTAATAAAGATGTGAGGTTTTGTGCTTCAGATGTATTTGAATATATGTGTGGCAATGGTGTGACAATCAATCTGACCACAGTATATAGAAATCTTGATAAGATGACAGAAAATGGTATTTTGCTTAAGTCAAAGAATCCTACAGATGAGTGCTGCTTCTATCAGTATACAGAACCAGACAGTCATTGTAAGGAACATCTGCATGTACAATGTAAAATATGTGGTAAAATATTACATCTTGAAGGCTCATTTATGAAAGAATTTAATGATTATATAGTTTCGGAACATGGATTTATTTTGGATTTTAAGGATTCAATGATTATAGGAATATGTGAGGACTGCAAGTAATTGAAGCGTTGTAATGGCTAATAAATCATAAAAATACTAATTAGAATATTGGATTATGGAGGATTCGTATGAGAAAAAAGATGATTCTTGCACTTGTATTAGCAATGACTTTAATAGCAGGACTGCTTTCAGGTTGTGGACGTGAAAGTGGAAGTGATAATGGAAATGACAATGGAAGTGAAAGTGGAACAAATAAAAAAAGTGACAAATATAGTGTGGTATGCACAATTTTTCCAGAGTATGACTGGGTAAAGAAAATTATTGGAGAAAACAGTGATAAATTTAATATGACACTTTTACTTGATAACGGAGTGGATTTGCATAGTTATCAACCAACAGCAGAAGATATACTTACAATATCAACATGTGATTTATTTATCTATGTTGGTGGAGAATCAGATTCCTGGGTAAAAGATGCACTGAAAGAGAGTGTCAATAAGGATATGAAGGTCATTAACCTATTAGAAGTACTTGGAGACAATGTTAAGGAAGAGGAAGTTGTTGAAGGTATGGAAGAAGAGGAAGACGAAGAAGACGAAGATGAAATAGAATATGATGAACATGTATGGCTTTCATTAAAAAATGCAGAGATTTTAGTGGATTCAATTTCAAATGCAATACAGGAAATTGATGAAGATAACAAGGAGATATATGTTAAAAATACAGATAATTATATATCAGATTTAGATGAACTTGATCAAGAATATCAAAGTGTGGTAGAAGATGCACAAAAAGATACAATACTGTTTGGTGACCGTTTTCCATTCAGATATTTAACTGATGATTATGGTTTAAAATATTATGCCGCTTTTGTTGGATGCAGCGCAGAGACAGAAGCAAGTTTTGAGACAGTGATTTTTCTTGCAGGTAAGATTGATGAATTGAGTTTGAAGAACATTTTTGTTATTGAAAATTCTGATAAGAAAATTGCACAGACAATCATCAGCAACACGACAGAAAAAGACCAGGCAATTTTGGTACTAGATTCAATGCAGTCTACTACGAAAAAAGATATTGATTCAGGGACAACATATCTATCAGTTATGAGAAAGAATCTGGAAGTGCTCAAGGAAGCACTTGATTAAGCAGATGGAGGTAAAGTAGTCATGGCATATATAAAGTGTGAAGAGTTGACACTTGGTTATGATGGTAAAGCAGTTACAAAACATATCAATTTTGAAGTGAATAAAGGTGATTATCTCTGTATAGTAGGTGAAAATGGTGCCGGTAAGAGTACACTTATGAAGACGCTGTTAGGGCTTCAAAAACCGATTGAAGGTGAAATTGTTCATGGAGATGGAATCAAGCCTTATGAGATAGGATATTTGCCGCAACAGACAGTGGTACAAAAGGATTTTCCAGCATCGGTTTATGAGATAGTTCTTTCCGGAAATCTTGCGAAGTGCGGTTTCAGACCTTTTTATGGTAAGGAAGAGAAAAAGATAGCTAAAGAAAATATGAAGAAAATGGATATCTGGGATTTGAGAAAAAAGTGCTATAGGAATCTTTCCGGCGGACAGCAGCAGAGAGTACTTCTTGCAAGGGCATTGTGTGCCACTACCAATATTCTTCTTTTAGACGAACCTGTCAGTGGACTTGATCCGAAGGTTACAGCAGAATTTTACCAGTTGATATGTGATTTGAATCAATCAGGAGTAACTATCATAATGGTTTCACACGATATATATGCGGCTACAAAGTATGCAAGCCACATTTTACATGTTGGTAGAAAGCAGTTATTTTTTGGGAAAACTTCAGATTATTTAGGTAGTGAAGCATATAAATTATTTGGTCATGGAGGCGACGATGATGAGTAATATAGAAAAATTAAGATTTTATCTGCAATTTCCATTTGTCAGATATGCACTGATAGTTGGTGTGTTGATTGCATTATGCTCGTCGCTTCTGGGAGTAACTTTAGTATTGAAAAGATATTCATTTATTGGAGATGGATTATCACATGTTGCATTCGGTGCAATTGCAATAGCCACAGTTATGAATATAGCAGATAAGACGATTTTTACAATGCCGATTACGATTATTGCGGCGGTATTATTGCTTAGAACAGGACAGAATGCAAAGATAAAAGGTGATGCTGCAATCGCAATGTTATCAGTGGGTTCACTTGCGATTGGCTATATGATTATGAATGTATTTTCAACATCGGCAAATATTTCAGGAGATGTGTGCAGTACGCTGTTTGGCTCTACCTCAATTCTGACATTAAGTCAGAGCGAGGTATGGCTGTGTGTGACAATGTCTTTTATCGTCATTGCATTATTTATCATCTACTACAACCGGATTTTTGCAGTGACATTTGATGAAAACTTTTCCAAAGCAACCGGAGTAAAGGCAGACAGATATAATTTGTTAATTGCCATTATGATTGCAGTGATTATTGTGCTCGGAATGAATCTTGTGGGTTCGCTTCTTATCTCAGCACTGATTATATTTCCGGCACTTTCTGCAATGAGAATGATACAGAATTTTAAAGGTGTTGTGATTTGTTCCGCCATTATTTCTGTATGCTGTGCACTTGCAGGAATGTTTGTATCCATACTGTTTTCAACACCGGTTGGTTCTACAATTGTAGTTGCAGATATGATAGTATTTTTCATTTGTTCAGTTATTGGAAGCTTGAAAAGGTAATATAAAAGGTTTTGAATAAAATATGTAGCAAGTGAAAGAAACAGATAAAAATAATTTGAAAATTAGGAGAATTTGTATGGTTAATATAAAAAAGATTATTGCTGTAGCTGTATGTGTGTTGTTACTTACCGGCTGTGGAAGTAGTAAGGCAAGCAGGATATCGAATGGAAATAGTGTAGATAAAGTTTTGGAAAGTCAGGCTGCGGCAGACAGTGAAAAATCGTCATCAGATAAGGGAACAGATAATGAAAGTGCTTCGCAAAATAATATTTCTGATGCAGAAGATGGTGAGAAAACAACAGACAGTGACAGTAATACATCCGCCGGGGATGAAGAAGCGGATAAAAATGTTGATATTGACCTGACTGTAATGGATAGTGATATGGTATATGCAACAGTATATCAGCTGATGTTTGAATCGAAAGATTATGTTGGAAAAACAGTGAAGATGAAGGGCACTTATTATGCTACATGGTATGAGAGAACTGCACAATACTATCACTGTGTGATTATAAAGGATGCAACAGCATGTTGTGCGCAGGGCATTGAGTTCATTTGGGGAGATGGAAGCCATGTATATCCGGATGAATATCCGGCAGATGAGACTGAGGTTGAAGTGACGGGGGAGTTTGAGATTTATACAGAAGACGGGTATGAGTACTGTCGTCTTAAAAATGCTTCTCTTAAAGTGGCAGAATAATGATTATCGTTTAAAGGTAACTATTCAGCATTAACCCCAAAAAAGTTATTTAAATCAGATAATTATAGAGATATCCACAGTAAATTTCCATTTTGGAAATTACTGTGGATATTTTTATAATTACAAGCTGATATGTTAATAAAGTCTTTTTTTTCCTTCTGTTTTCAGAAGAATTCTTCAACATTTTTGATGTTGTAATGTTATACGTTGTCTTTTTATGTGGTTATCCACTGCATAAAAACGTGCAAATACACATAAAATAGTAATGGCTATTGATTAAATGAACGTTGGATGGTATAATGCTATTACTAAAAAATGTGTTAATACACAAAAATAAAGAGTGTACTGTGGAAATTAAGAGAAATGAATACCTTGAACAGTTAAAGATAAGAATAGATAATGGGATGATAAAGATTATCACAGGAATCAGGAGATGCGGAAAATCATTCCTGTTATTTGTATTGTTTAAGAAATATTTATTGGAGAGTGGTGTAGAAAATGACCATATCATTGAGATTGCCTTAGATGGTATTGAAAATGAGGAGCTGAGAGATCCGAAAAAGTGTTATCAATATATCATAGATGCAATGAAAGATGAACAGAAGTACTATTTGCTTTTGGATGAAGTACAGTTTATGCCTCGATTTGAGGAAGTGCTGAACAGTTTGCTTAGGATTAGCAATATTGATGTATATGTGACTGGAAGCAACTCAAAATTTTTATCTAGTGATATTGTAACTGAATTTAGAGGCAGAGGAGATGAGATAAGAATTTATCCGTTATCTTTTGCAGAATTCTATAATGCTTATGAGGGAGATTATGATGATGCTTGGGAGGAGTATATGATATATGGTGGGTTACCACAGGTGGCGGGGTTTCATGTGGAGCGCCAAAAGGCAGAATATTTAAAAAATATTTTTACCAATGTCTATATCAAGGATGTGGTAGAGAGAAATAAAATTCAAAATGTTGACGAAATTGGAACTTTGGTAGATATTCTTGCTTCTGCTATAGGAGCACCTACCAATCCAACTAAAATATCAAATACTTTTAAAAGTGAAAGAGGTATCAATTATAGCAATAAAACCATATCCAATCATATAGATTATCTGGCAGAGGCTTTTTTGATTTCTAAAGCGGAACGGTATGATATTAAGGGAAGAAAATATGTGGGTGCTAACCTAAAATATTATTTTGCAGATGTGGGACTTAGAAATGCCAGATTGAATTTTAGACAGCAGGAACCTATTCATATTATGGAAAACATCGTTTATAATGAGCTGCTTATCAGAGGTTATAATGTGGATGTTGGTATCGTAGAAGTATATGCAAAAAATAATGAAGGGAAAACGACTCGTAAGCAGTTTGAAGTTGATTTTGTAGTCAATCAGGGCAGTCAGAGATATTATATTCAGGTAGCTTATGATATGACTTCTGAGGAAAAGCAAACGCAGGAACTTAATTCATTTAGAAATATACCTGATTCATTTAAGAAGATTGTGATAGTAAACGGAACTAAAAAGCCGTGGAGAAATGAGGAAGGCTTTGTAATCATGGGAATGAAGTATTTTCTACTTAATGCGGATAGTTTGGAATTTTAGTGAGGTTAATGTACGATGGCAATGGGAAAATATAAAGAAATTATTTATGGGTACACCGGCTATTTTTTTGCCGGTGTAGTTGTGGTGCCTTTTGCGAAAGTTCCTGTAGCTTTAGCGGTTGCGGTGTTTCCAGATTTTGATGAAGTAGCGGTAGAAACCTTCCAAACAGAGGAATAGCTTTTGCTCTGACCACTTACAGATGTGCAGGTACAACTCTGACCGGTATATGTAAATGTTCCTGTCACTGAAACTGACCATAAAGATTCATTGGATGCATTTTTATAGGTTGTTGAACCGGACATCTAGATCACGCCGAAGTTTCAATATGAAAACGGGATTGAAAGTTTTCTCAGGAATGATGCGGATATCCTTTTTGCACTGAAGGAAGGAACAAAGCGGATACCGGGTATTGATGTACATGATCTGTTTGAAAGCCATATCTATCTGATTTCTCAGAGAGAGGATAAGCTGGCGGCAAAGAACTTTCTTACTGAAGAAGATCTGTATGGGAAGATGTTGATGGTTGGAGGCGGATCGCCGCCTGCACTTAAGGCTGTTCAACACAGGCTGATATCATCGGGAAAGGTGAGTTATTTCAACAGCGCTGATCATGACACAACACTTACTAATGTGGCAGCCGGAAGAGGCATATGTCTGGCTCCGGGATTTTTGAACGATCACAGCGGGCAGTTTGCATGGACACCATTCGACTGTAAAGAAAGTTTTTCCTGTGTGCTTTGTACACACAAGAATGATGCAAGGGAAGGAGTAATAAAGTTTGTTGAAATATTGAAAAGGCTTTATAAAGAAGCTGTGGCATTCCCATTGTAATGAGATAAAGGGTACAAATGCCTGGTCGGAGGAGAGTGATTTATCTGCCTGCTTTTTGCCTGAAAATCGGGATATAAGCTCTTCGTAAACTTTAACTACGGTGGACAATAACGGTTATTCCGGTAATCTGGAAATCGCATTGCTCCCAGACAGCTTCAGAAAGGAAATTTTGAAGGAAACTCAATTTATCAAGTGCTACCGGAGATCATCGAGCTATGGGGCCTGAACGTGCTCTCTGCTCGTGGTTTTTGCAGGCGTAGCTGTCGCTGTAGCTGCCGCAGCACTGTCGCATTTGGTAAAGAAGGCGGATGTCCTTCAGGAACAGAGCAATCTTACAATCTGACGGGAGGGGCATATGGAAGGTGAAATTATTTTTAACATTGATGTTATTCTTGCCAAACGAAAGATAAGCGTTACGGAGCTGGCGAAATGAATCAATCTTATACCTAAGAAGATTGTGACAGTAAACGGAACTAAAAAGCCGTGGAGAAATGAGGAAGGCTTTGTAATCATGGGAAAGCCGGTGTAGTTGTGGTGCCTTTTGTGAAAGGTTGAATAGTTACGTTTAAAGAGTAAATTCATCACAGTGCATGTTGATATTCCTCCATGTTTTCTGATATAATAAATACTAAGTTAGTGCTCGTTATGGCAGGAGATGCCAAGTGCATAACCAATATTTAAATAGAAGGAGAAATGGTATATGGGAAAAAATGCAATGAATTTATTAAGTTATGGATTATTTGTTCTGACAGCGAAGTCGGGAGAAAAGGACAATGGCTGTATTGTTAATACGGTGCAGCAGGTTACTTCACAGCCGAACCGTATTTGTGTTGCAGTCAATAAGGCTAATTACACGCATGATATGATAATGGAGACAAATGAATTTGTAGTTTCTGTCATCAGTGAAAAAGCAGAGTTTGACTTGTTTAAGCGTTTCGGATTTCAGTCAGGAAGAGATGTAGACAAGTTTGAGAACTTTGAGGATTATGAAACAGCAGACAATGGTATCAGATATATCACAAAAGGAACAAACAGCTATATTTTAGGAAAGGTGATAACAACACAAGATTTGGGAAGTCACACGCTTTTTATAGCAGAGGTGACAAAGGCAGAAGTATTGAGTGATGATGCCTCTGTGACATACAATTATTACCACAAGAATATCAAGCCAAAGCCACAGGAAGTAGGAAAGACTGAAGATGGACAGACAATATGGCGTTGTGTGATATGTGGCTATGAATATGTCGGTGAGGAACTTCCGGAGGATTTCATATGCCCAATCTGCAAGCATCCTGCATCGGATTTTGAGAAGGTGACTAAATAGTAATAATTGATAGATATGCAAAAAAAACAGTGCCATAAAAACAATAGCATTGCTGTTTTAATGGCACTTTATTTTTGTCTTTTTTGGGTGATATGTAAGAAAAATCATATTAATGAATACTAATTCATAAACTTCTTAATCACATGTAAAATACCCTCATCATCATTAGAAAGTGTGATATAATCGGCAGCCTGTTTGACAGCTTCCTGAGCATTTTCCATCGCTACCCCCAGTCCGGCAACTTGAATCATCGAGATATCATTAAATCCATCGCCACAGCAAATCATCTCCTCACTGCTGATACCGATTGTATTTAAGAGTGTGAGAAGTGACTGTGCTTTATCCACATTCTGTGGCATTATCTCAAGGAAAAACGGTTCAGAAAAATAGATACTAAGCAGAGAATTATATTTGTTTTGTAACTGCTTTCTGACATTTTCAAGTACATCATGTGGAGCTGTCATAAGACATTTATTGACAGGATAATTGATATATGAAACAAAGTCAGGAACTTCCTTAATATCAAGACCATTAATCCTTGCCTCAAGTTCGATATATTCATCAATTCCATTCCCGGCAATCACCATTCCATCGTCATAGCTTATAATACCAATATTGTTATCCAACGCAGTCTGGTGAAGCTGTGGAATGACTTCGGCAGGTAAAGTCTTTTGGAAAATCACTTCATTGTCACGACAGCTGATAATCTTTGCACCGTTAAATGATAATATATATCCGCCATATTTTTTTAACTCTAGCTGCTTAGCAAGTTTGGTAATTCCCGGAGTAGGTCTGCCGGAAGCTAAGGCAACTTTATATCCATTTCTTTGAATTTCCAAAAGTGCATCAAGCGTATTTTTTGAAATTTCCTTTTTTGAATTGGTTAATGTTCCATCTAAATCAAGTACGATAATTTTATATTCCATAAGGAGTCCTTTCTTTTCATTTGTTCATAAATTATAATATTGCTACCATATAAAGTAATATTTCGGTGCGAAAAACCACGAAATGTATCGAAACAAAGGTATAGGAACTACCTCTGACAAATCTGCGAAAATAGGGCAGAATATGATACTGCCAAGTATGAGGACAGGTATCAATGTTGCAAAAATATACTGGTTAGGTGTCACCAGATAAATTACATAAAAATAAATTGTGCATACAAAAGTATATAACAGTAATCTTGAAATTTCAAGTAAAAGGCCGTCACTTAAATCACACAGATAAATGGTAATAAGACCTGACACACTTGCAATCAATGTGACAGTAAAAATTTCTGCCATTTTATAAAATATCTTAAAAGATGAATGAAATGCAAAAAATATACCAGTTTTATCGTCTTTATAAATATTAAGTGTACCGATAAAAGCGGCAAACATCACTAGCAGTGCGATAAGCCCCTTGATGGAGGAAAGCGTAAAAGAGTCAAATATACTTTCATTACTGATACTTGTATTTTCAGGTGATATATACTCAAAAGAAAATGTATCATCTCCGTTTAAATAATCATCATAAACAGGTCGGAGTTCTTCTTCAATCCCTGATAAATCTTTATTTTTAAAGACAACATCATTTTTGATATAATCAATCATCATATAGAAAGCATGTTCTTTAAAGATTTCCGAAAAAATATATTCATTCGTGATAGCTGAGGCTGTCGATGATGGAGACACATAGCAGGTTAATAAGTCAGACAACTCATTCGAGAGTAATTTTTCATCAAATTGTTCATCAAAGACATATCCGCTGTCATATGTTCCTGTTATGACTCTGTTTTTTAATGTTTCGATGTTATCACACAGACTGAATGAAAAACTGTCAAATTGTGTCGAAACAGACTCAAAAACCTTCTTTGCAATTTCATTGTGTTCATCAAGATAAACACCGATATAAATAGTACTTCTGTTGCGGTTTGTGAAATTATCTTTCATTAAATAGCACAGTATTGGTATACATAATAGCAGAATAATAAATGAAATTTTTTTAAAACTTCTTTTTAACAAAAGGAAATGAAATAAAAAGAGTTTCTTCATGAGGCGTTCCTCCTTATAGAATTTTTCGGGCAAAGTAATGAAAAATATGTAAGGATGATATCAGCGAGGGTAAATCCGACAAAATAGTAGAAAAGCATGATGCTGTTGTTTTTTATTATTTCGCCTTTAAAAATAAATCCTGCACTTTTTAAAATGTAAGTTGTAGGTAAAAACTTTGCCAAGTGGTTGAATGTGTCAGGAAGCAAAATTGAAGGGAGAAAGGCACCTGATACAAAAGCAGCCCCGACTGTAAACGTAAAAAGAAATAATATTGCACTGAGTCTGTTATCCATGAGTGAACATGCAAATGATATGATTGCACTACAGCACAGGCATAATAAAACACCATTGATAAGGGTTGATTTGAATGTAAGTTCAGCAGTGATATTGATATGGCTTTTTGCCAGATAAAATACAATCATTCCTAAACAAAAAACACAGAAAGAGGTGATAAAAATGCAGGATGTTCGTATGACAGCCTGGGAAAAGGCACCAATCTTATTCTGTTTCAATTTTAGAAAAATGATAGTGTCCACATTTTTTGCTCTGATAATAAAAATGCAGCCTAATAACAGCATGACAACCATGATTCCAGAAGCAATATAATAGGTTTTCATATCAAGAGAGCCTGTTGCGGATAACTTCACCTTATTAAAAATCTTTTTGTGGACAAGTGCTTCTGAAAGATAATCTGAATCAAGTGTTTCATTTGCTAAGCGTTCAGCTTCATATTCTTTATAAGAAGCATAAAAGTCATAATTGGTATAAATGCCGGCTTCTGCTGCGCGCAGAGAATTTTGGGCAGCAAGACTTAACTGTGTTAAAATCATTGTTCGGATAGAGTTTATCGATGAAAAATATATCTTGATGGGAGGATTGATTCCTCTTGACAGACTGTTCATAAAGTTTTCAGGAATAATGACACTGATGATGGCATCATCATTTTTTGCCATATCTTTGGCAGTTTTGCTGTTTGTCAGCTTTACCTGAAAAAGGGAGTTGATGCTTTCGTTTTTTGACAGAGATGAAATGACAATATTGATTAATTGGGAATGATCATCTGTTGCCAGTGCGATAGTTGCCTTATCGGGAGTTTTGTGGTAATACATTATTTTTGACGAACAAAAGGCAATCAGGCTCATTACAGCCGAGATTGCCACAGTGCCAATGATAAGATAAGGAAATAGTTTCAAATTTCTTTTTAACTCAAGTTTAAAATAAATAAATTTATTCATTTTATGCCTCACTTAGTTTCGTTATTTCGTTGAAAATCCGAGAAGTGCTGCAAGTTCCTCGGCAGACATTTCTGTTAATTCCGATTTTTCACCGGATAATTTAGAGATGTCAGGTTTTTTAGTACCTACAGATAGATCACCATTTACTGTAATCAGATTAGAAAAACCTTCATTGATATACATATTTTCTATATGAAAATCAAAAGAATTATCCTTTACAATATTTGAAAAATTGCCAACACACATTAAGCTGATGTTGGTATTGCTATCTTCATTGGAGGTGATATCCAGATCAAATTCATATTCGTTATCAGAAGTGTCTAACGATTCTGTTGAATGCATTTCGATTTTATTCTTGTTATTCATATTAAATGAAATATAATTAACAGATTCTAAGATATCACTCCGTTCTGTACGGCGGCTGAATTGTACTTCAAAAGAATCATTGCCATAGGCGATTAAAAGATTTGTATTTGAATTATCAATAGGATTTGATTCATTTTTTGAATCTGAAATCACATTGATAGACACAACATCATTATTAATATGAATGTCATTTTCGCCTTTGAGTCCCACAAGCATGCCATGCTCATTGTACCATACAGTAAAGCTCATAGAATCACTGTAAACTGTTGCAAATGCTAAAGCAGTCGATTGAATATCATATAATAAATCATCTATCGCAGTTGAAATGTCCGAAGTATTATCATTATTATTATCAGAGGATTGGCTTTTACCGTTTGAATTATGCTCATTCATCTCAACTACAGCAGTATCATTTTCAACGGATGTAGTTTTGCTGTCAGGAATATGGATTAAATCATTTTTTATCATATAATACAAAACAGGGTAAAATCTGTTATAAAGTTCCGCATTCTCGAATGTAACAGTGAGAATACATTTGACCAAAGTCTCGACACCTGTTTCGGTGATTGTATAAGTTTTTCCCGGATTTTGATAACTGTCAGGTTCAGCATCTTCTACAATAATGTTATCTAAGATAGTTTCATAATCTTTAGGATAAGTTTCTTTTATTGCATTTAAGTACAGTGTGATAATATCCGAACCGCCATAGATTTGTGTCCAGTCGCCACAGAACTTTGAAATACCACTTGTTGACAAAAGATTTTGAATAAAATTAATTTTAAAATCATTTGTCAAATTTTCTGACTGTTCTGATTGAATATTATCCTTTAAACGATTAAATGATACACAATATAATTTGTTGGATTTTTTTGGTACTTTAAATGACAAAGCTTCTGTATTCAGGTATGCTTCTATGGCAAGAGCTTCTTCACCTCTATACATTAATGAAGAATTGAGAGATACAACTTTATTTGGAGCATTATGCTTTAAATCAAACTCCAAAGACATTCCGGAAATCGTATTGCCTGCATTTTTTAAATTTTCTAAAGTAATATTGCCCGACACAGATGCATAACCGGCCGACATGGTATATAATATGTTCTTTGTACCCAGGTATTCCGTAATCGGAGTATCAAAATTAATAGCTCCGGCAAATACAGAATCATTTGTGAAAATAAAAAAATCAGGTGCACCGTCATTTGTGTTTTTCTTTTTTTCAAATTTGTCAGCCAATACCGCTACTGATATGATAATAAGCAATGTGGCTGCCACAGAAATCAAAATAGTCTTTTTTTTCTTTGGTAAATCGTGATTGTCTGGCGGATTATGTGAGGGATCAGGAGAAACGTTCTGAAAGAACAAATCAGAAATCTGATCATCCCAGGTATCCTTTTTTTTTCGAAATAAGTTCATCTATTAATATCCTTCCTCCGTTATTGGTGATTTATTATTGTTCATATTATTTTTTTATTGATTATGAACAGTCATATTTTTCTGTTTTATTGTAGAACGATTTTTTTATTTTAGTAGTTTTATAATGTCGTACTCAGAAAGACCAGTGTCAATACTTTGCAAAATACCATCTTTTAAAAGATATAGTCTGCCGCATATGCTCAGTTCACTATAATCATGTGAAACAATGAGAACAGAACCATTCATCTGGGAAGTATAATATTTTGTGTATTCCCGAATCCGGTATTTTCCATATAAGTCAAGTGCGGCACTCGGCTCATCAAGAATGAGAAGATCTGGATTTTCTAAAAGTGCAATTCCTATACTCAGTCTTTTCTTCATTCCACCGGACATCCTTGAAACAATCGTATTTTGAAAACCATCAATTCCAAGCTCCTTAAAAACGCCTGTTTTCAATTTTTCTCTCAATGACTTTTTTGAACCATCAAACCAAAGACGTAAGTTGTCAAATGCACTTAACTCGCTGATAAGCGGATTATCCTGTGGGACATAACTGATATACTGAGAAAGTTTTCGTGGAGAATTTGATATAATTTTTCCATCAGCAAGTATCGTTCCGTCATCAGCTCTGTTGAGACCACACATGATAGAAAGAAGAGTAGTTTTTCCACTTCCGTTGGCTCCGACAATTCCTATGAGTTCTCCGGGAGAGATGCTAAAACTAACATCTTTCAATACATGATTAGAACCATAGCTTTTTTTGATGTTTTTAACTTCTATCATCTTTATACCTCCATACATGATTTGACCTTGGTATCATTCAATTAAAGTCAAATAGAAATATAGCACAATAAAGAAATCTTATCAAGCATAACAAAAAAGTAGATGGGGCAAAAAAATAAAAAATTGCTTGACATTAAAAAAATATGGTGTATAATAACACTCGTGAAAGGCAAGGATGTCTGAGGTAACTCAGATGTCCTTATTTTTTTGCTTTTATATCGCGCGAGTTAATTCTAAAATCTAAGAAAATGAATGGAGGAATTGATATGCAATTTAGTTCAGTTAATACAATATGGGTTCTGCTCGGAGCAGCATTGGTGTTCTTTATGCAGGCAGGATTCGCAATGGTTGAGACAGGTTTTACAAGAGCAAAAAATGCAGGTAATATCATAATGAAGAATTTAATGGATTTCTGTATTGGTACGCCGGTATTTTGGTTGATAGGTTTTGGCTTGATGTTTGGGGATGGAAACGGATTCATCGGTACTGTCAAAGGTATCGCAACAGAAGCAAATTACGGAAATTCAATGTTGCCGGATGGTGTTCCGTTTTATGCATACCTGATATTCCAGACAGTGTTCTGTGCAACAGCAGCAACAATTGTTTCAGGAGCAATGGCAGAGAGAACAAAATTTATTTCTTATTGTATATATAGTTTTATTATCAGTTTAGTGATATACCCGATTGAGGCACACTGGATTTGGGGTGGCGGCTGGTTAGCCGAAAGAGGTTTTCATGATTTTGCAGGTTCTACAGCAGTACATATGTGCGGAGGCGCAGCAGCATTAGTAGGTGCAGCAATCCTTGGACCTCGTATTGGAAAATATGGCAAAGACGGAAAGCCAAAAGCAATTCCGGGACATAGTTTAACACTTGGTGCACTCGGTGCATTTATCCTCTGGTTCTGTTGGTTCGGTTTCAATGGTGCTTCTACAGTATCAATGGAAGGCGAAAATATTGCACTTGCAAGTAAGGTATTTGTAACAACAAACCTTGCAGCAGCAGTTGCAACATTTACAGTAATGGTAATTACATGGATAAGATATAAGAAACCTGATGTTTCTATGACAATTAACGGTTCAATTGCAGGTCTTGTGGCAATCACAGCAGGATGTGATACAGTATCTCCTACAAGTGCAGCAATTATCGGTATTATTTCAGGTTTTGCAGTAGTATTTGGAGTAGAATTTGTAGATAAGGTATTAAAGATTGATGACCCGGTAGGTGCTGTTGGTGTTCATTTCTGCAATGGTTTACTTGGTACAATATGTGTAGGTCTCTTCTCAGATGGTACAATTGAAGTGGACGGAGAGTCAGCAAAAGGATTATTTACAGGCGGTGGTGCAAAATTACTCGGTATACAGGCACTTGGTGTTGTTGCAGTATGTGCATGGGTATTCGTTACAATGACGATTGTATTCCTTGTAATTAAGCATACAATCGGTCTTAGAGCATCAAGAGAAGAAGAAGTAATTGGTCTTGATATTACAGAGCACAATCTTGAATCTTCATATGCAGACTTTATGCCGGCTGTTCCTACTGTGTTAACAGGAGATTCTCCACTCAAGTCATCAAAGAAGGAAGCAAAGAAAAGTGGCGACAGCACAAAGACTTCGAAGGATGATAAGAAGTCTAAGGTATCAGAGTCAGAAGCAGTTCCTGTTCAGGTTGTTTCAGATGACAGACATATCGCTAGTGATGTAAAACTTTCAAGAGTAGATATTATTTGTAAGCAGAGCAAGTTTGAAGAACTGAAGGATGCGCTAAATGCAATAGGTGTTATGGGTATTACAGTGACACAGGTTCTTGGATGTGGTACTCAGAAAGGTAATCCAAAGTACTATCGTGGTGTTGAAGTAGATATGGTTCTTCTCCCTAAAGTAAAGGTTGAAGTAGTAGTCAGCAAGGTTCCTGTAACAGAAGTTATCAATACAGCGAAGAAAGTTCTTTACACAGGAAATTACGGAGATGGTAAGATTTTCATCTATGATGTTGAAAATGTTATCAAGGTAAGAACAGGCGAAGAAGGATTTGATGCATTGCAGGGTGAAGACGCGAATGATGAATAAATAATTGATAAATGGTAATAAGTAACTGACAGATATAATGAAAAGGAACAACCTTTTGGTTTGTTCCTTTTTTTGTGAAAAAATGTACGAATTTGTGGTTGACTTTTATTGGATATTTGGATAGTATTAATTTATGAGACAAAGAAGAGATTGGAATATATGAAGGGTAAATAGAAAAATTTAGTTAAAATCAGGAGATGGAGCTTTGGATGACTAAAGAAAGATTGGAATATATTTCAAATTTTATACGCGGAATGTTTCGTGATGAAAATATTATCAGTATAATGAAACAAAACTATGCCTCGGAGATAGATAAAGATGATGTAGAGAATTTAGATTTGTCAGAGGTAGACAATAAATATTTTTGTGAGTTTTCAGGGTCAGAGATTATCAGTGCATATGACCCTTTTTTGTGTATTATAAAGGATATAGTAGAAAAGTATAAAATTGATATTGATACATTGATAGAAGAGACAGAAATATACAGCCTTCAGAAAAGTTCATTTAAAAGCTATTTGGCAACCGGTGTAGTGACAAGAGATGAGGATATGTTACTTGGAGAGAGGGATTATGAGAGAGAACGGTTTGTTAATGGTATTGTCAACTTGCTGATGAATCTTTCCGAAAAGCAAGGGATATTTATTCTTATCAATAATGGCAATTATATGTGTGATTCTACTCTTTCTGTTTTGGAAGAACTTAAGAATAGAAAAAGCAATACTTTGAAAGTAATGGTTATCACAGATGAAATGAGTAAAATCAAAAATTATGTAGAGGACAGATATAGTCAGTTTATTCAGCAAAGTGACATGGAAGGTATTGTCGTTGACTGGGCATTTGGTGAAGTTGGAAGAGAGTGTAAAAAAGATAGGGCAATCTCTTTTAAATATTCTGCAGATGAACTTGCAAAGATTAGGAATATGTTTTATACTTTGGCAATTGAGCAGGCGGATTATTATCTGGGAATGATTTATCAAAAAATAGAGTTTGAGAAAGTAATTATCACTATAGATTACAGGCTTGAGTTGTTATCTCTCTATACAATTACAAGCATTTTCAGAGAGAATTATTCTTATGCACTTGTATTGTGTGACAAGTTTAATGAGTTTAATGCAAAAGAGAAGGAAAATTATAAAAGATACAAATATTTTTATTATCAGGCACTTGCCGAAATGTATATCAATAATAAAGACAGTGCAAAAGAAAAGGCTGACAAGTGTGCGGCAGCAGCACGGGTTCTAAATGATGAGTTTTGCATTTTTCAGTCGTCATTGATTAAAAATATGGCAGGGATATCGGGCTGGAAGAATGTCTGGACCGGAGATATCAGAAAAGATTTACCGTTTGAATTGGTTGAACAATGTCGCAAATACAATTATGTCAATCATCTTGCACATATTCTTGTGTACAGTTTCAACAATGATTATGAAAGCTATGCCGGACCGGAAGATATTGAAGAGAAGATACCGCAGGTTATCAAAGGAATAGAGCTGACGAAAGAGATTGGAAACGATATCTTTCTTTTGGAGGCGTTTAAAAAGTGCATTATGATGGCATCCTGCAACGGACATTTTGATACTGCTTATTATTTCTATCTGAAATCAGTGGAAATTGTGAAAAAGAATAATAATAAATTTGAAGAGGCGAATATTTATAACGGACTTGGTTATACAAGCTGTACAGCAGACAGATTTGAGCTTGCTCACAAATATTATAATAAAGCATTAAAGATATTTTATGACCAGAAGTCAGAAGACTTTATATTGGAGACTCTCTACAACATGGGAATCAATGCAATTCTTGGGGCAGATTATGCACATGCGCTTGAGTATCTGACAACTGTAAGCAATATTTTAAGGATTTTAAAGAAGGACAGCTTGAGAGTGTGCAATATATCAAAAGTATTTGGACTGATTGCAGTGGCTGCATTTAAGCAGGGAAATTATTATGTAGCACAACTGTATAATAACAAAGAAAGACAGTTTCTTGGGGATATTATCTATCGAAGTATAGAGGAATTTGAAACCTATATGTGGAGTGATGATATGTTCCTTTACTTTTATGTTAAGGCACTTATGGAAGAAGCGGCAGGTAAATATGAAGAGGCACTTGGATTCTATGAAGAATCTGAGGTTTTTATGATTAAGAGTAATGGAAGCAAGTTCTTTAATTTTGCTTTTTATGCAGAAGACAAGGCAAAACTTTTAAAGAAAATGAACCGTATTGATGAAGCACTCATTCTTTTAAAAGAAGCAAGAAGGTATTTTGATGATATGGGAAGTCCAATACGTTTGAAGATGTTCGATGATTATATCAATAAAGGAAGCTGGACACCGCCTGAATTGACTCTGGATCTTACAAGTGTGACAATAGGACAGATTGTTGACTATGTCAAACTGAAAAGTATTGAAAATGAAGCAGTTTCGACAAGAGGTCATCTGAGATTTTTTGGTACATTTCAGGAGCTTGTCAATAACGAATATAACTCTGTAAGACATATGATGGAAAAATTGATAACAACATTCAGAGTGAATTTTAACCTTGACAATATTATCTTTATCAGCTGTGAGAATGGAAAGGGCAGAATTGAATTTAGTGATTTGGAATATAAAATCTCAGAAGATAATTTAGAAAAGCTCGTCTCCTATTTTAAGGTAAATACAACCGGTTTTTCGCTTTCAAAATTCAGCAATAACTACAATGATTATCAGACAATATTGAACATATTTGAGAGAAGCAAGATATTCTCCATTATTGGTGCACCGATTTACAGGTTTGAAAAGCTGCACAGCATATTTATCACATTTGTCAAGGTTCCTGATACATGGAATGCTCCTATTGGAAGAGGAGCACTTGATGATGATGAGAGAAATATGTATATGATTGTGTTCAGACAGATTATAGATGCAATTGAGAAGTTCAAGTTAAATGAAGAACTGAAACATCAGGCAATCACAGATGAACTTACAGGTCTGTACAACAGAAAGGGGTATTACAGAATTCTTGACAGATATGTTGATTATGCAAACAGAACAGGAAAGAATGTCGATATCACAATTATGTATATGGATTTAGACCATTTTAAATATTATAACGATACATTTGGGCATGATTTGGGAGACGCATTGCTTATCCGATTTGCGCAGATTTTTAAAGAGGCGTGTGGCTCCAACGGTGATGTTATCAGATTTGGCGGTGATGAGTTTATCATTTTACTTAATACGATAGAGGATTACGTTATAGGTGAAACGGTAGAAAGTATCTATAGGCAGATTGATGAAGAAAAAGGTTTCAGAAAGTTTGTAGAGAAATATAAAAAAGAGGGTGTTGAGATTCCGGAGGCATGTATGGCAACATGTTCTATAGGAATAGAAACGGGACATGGAATCTCCAGTACAGAAGAATATTCCGAGTTACAAAAGCATGCAGATATTGCTTTGTATCATGGAAAAAATACGACAAGAGGTGTGGCTATACGATATTCGGATATAACATCTTAACTTATCGTACATCTATGATGTACGATGCCTCTAAGGCGAAACTTATCGTACATCTATGATGTACGATGCCTTAAAGGCGAAACTTATCGTACATCTATGATGTACGATGCCTTAAAGGCGAAACTTATCGTACATCTTCGATAGTAACAACCGGATTATGCAGTGGGAAAGGAAATAAAATGACTGGAAATGAAGCAATACAAAGGATAATGGGGGAAGTAAAAAAAGTAATAGTAGGAAAAGATGAAGTTATCAGACATGTGATTACTGCTATTATAGCAGATGGACATATTTTGATAGATGATATACCGGGAGTTGGAAAGACATCGCTTGCACTTGCGTTTTCAAAGGCAATGTCATTAAACTATAACAGAATGCAGTTTACGCCGGATGTTCTTCCGTCAGATGTGACCGGTTTTACAATGTTTAATAAGAAAAATGGGGAGTTTGAGTTTATAGAAGGTGCGATTATGTGTAATCTGTTTCTGGCAGATGAAATCAACAGAACTTCTTCAAAGACTCAGTCAGCTCTTCTTGAAGCGATGGAAGAGGGAACGGTTACTGTTGATTCAGTAACACATGAGCTTCCAAGTCCTTTTAATGTTATTGCTACACAAAATCCGGTAGGTTCTGTGGGAACACATATGCTGCCGGAGTCACAGTTAGACAGATTTATGTTCTGCCTTTCGATGGGATATCCTTCTGTTGAGAATGAGGCAAAGATGTTGAAGGAAAAATATGGTCAGAATCCGTTAGACAATGTCTTACCAATCATTGATTCAAAAGGACTTGGCATTATTAAAAAAGAAACGGCAAAGGTGTTTATACACGACCAGATATATGACTATATATCAAGAATTGCAGGGGTTTCCAGAAATATGGAAGAGATAGAACTGGGAATCAGTCCAAGAGGAAGCGTTGCAATTATGAGAGCGGCGCAAGCGGCAGCATATATTAATGGCAGAAATTATGTTGTCCCGGATGATATCAACGATATTTTAGGACCATGCGCAAGGCACAGAATTATTTTGAACTCAAGAGCCAAAGTATCCGGAACTACAGTTAATGAAGTGGTAAATAAGATTTTGAAAGAGGCAGCGAAGTAAAGAGGCTGATAGATGAAGATATCACATACGATGAAAAATAAAACAGATGGAAAGTGGAGCTCTCAGAGAAGGAGAAAGTCATGCAGATTAGAAGAAAGGTTCGTATTGTTACTAACATACTTTATATGGCGATGATTCTTATGATGCTGTTGTGCATCATGTTTTTGTATACAGATTACAGTGCACAGATACCTTTTAAACTTGTATTTGATGTCATGCTTATTCAGATTGTTGCATTTATGATAGTTGCAAGAAGAGTAAAAATAAGTTTTGATTGCACAAAAGGAAATATTGTCTATAATGATGAAAATGCAGAAATAGTATTCCAATTGAACAAGAGAAGTATCTATCCGTTTAAGAAAGTTGAGTATGTGTTAAAATACAAAAACAGATATGACAGGGAGTATATCAGGAAAAAAGTGCGTATTGATCTTTGTGAGAGAAAAAGGCAGATTCATCATTTGAGTCTTGGAAAGCTGTCATGTGGATATTATGATTTTTATATTGAAAGTGTTGTTTTATATGATATGTTTGGATTTTCGAGTATCAGTCTCAGAAAAAACGCATTTTTAAGGGGAAACAGATTTAGTATGATTGTTCTTCCGGCAGTTGCAGATGTGCTTGTTGAGGAAGAGGAATTATACAGTCTTACACAGGAGGAGGCAGAGGAATGTTTTGGTGAGGAAGTCACAGAAACAGGACTTGAAAAGTATGATATCAGAGAATTTGCAAATGGAGATAAATTAAACAGAATCCATTGGAAATTAAGCTCTAAAAAGGATGAACTGATGGTCAGGGAAGGGCGTACGGAATACGATTCCATGATATATGTATTCTTTGATTTGTGTGATGATGGGAATATCAATGATATGTTTACAAAAAAGGTATCACTCAGTGCAAAGATTTTAAACATGGGACATCCTTTGTATATTGCATGGATGGAGTATAATGGAAGAGTTGGAAATCTGATACAGAAAAGAATGCTTATTACAAGTTTTGACAAACTCCAGAACGCAATTATTGAACTTATGGCATGTCCGCTGTATGGAAAAGAAGAGAGAAGAAATATAGCGGGTATCAGGTTTATGAAAGAAGTAATAGAGTAATGTTTTATAATAGAAAAAAAGTTGATTTTGTTGGAAAATGGATGATTATTGCGCTGGGAGTTATTGCAAGTCTCGGCGCTTTCATTAATATGTTTGATATACCGATGCATATGCCGGTGGTGATATTGGCGTCAATAAATTTTGCCGCAATTTTTCTTGCCGTTTCAAGAACTCATAAAGAGTATAAAATTATATTTTATGCAGCATTCTTTGTTATTCTTATAATGTTTATTGTGATATTGCGTAAGTCGCTTATTACAGGGATATATTCCATATCAAACAATATCATAGATGTCTATAATAACTATTTTGGCGGGAATATTCGCTTTTTTGAGATTAGAAGACTTGGCAGTTACAATGATTTTAAAAAGGATAACGCTATTGTTACAGTGATAGCGGCTGCGGTGTATTCTTTGATACTAGTGACAGCAACGTGGTACAAGATGTATGCATCTATTCACATATTACTGTCATTGTGTTTAGTTTTACCGGGACTGGTACTCGGTGAAGTACCAAATTCATTTTATATCAGTGTGCTGATGATATATTATATGGCATGTTTTATGTATCAGCACAGCAAAGTGATTTATCCGGCAAGATTAATGGCACTTGTCATCTTAAGTATTTGTATTATCGGTCTTATCTTTTTAGTGTGTCCTCCATATGCATATGATGGTGAGAACAGATACATGAGCGCCAATAAAAAATTGAATGATATAGCAGAAAAACTGTCTCTTGACAATTTTTCGAAGGAAAATTTTAGTTCTATATTTCAGGGAAATGGCAAAAATAAAGAAGAGGCAGATGGAAAAATGGCGAACGGAGGAGTCAATGGGGGAAAACTTGGTGGTGTGGATTCTGTAACTTATTCGGGAACCCTTATGTTAAATGTACAAATGATACCGGAAGAAAGCAACATATATCTAAAGGGCTTTGTTGGTACCGAATATAAAGGGAAAAGTTGGGCGACAGCTTCAGATGATATGGAAGCGAAGATTTATGAACTTTATGATAAATATGATGCTGCTACTTCCGATGAAAAAGAGGCAGTCAAGAAAAATGTATTTTTGGCGGGATATGAGAATTATGTAAATGTAATGAACAAAAAAATGACAGTTACTTATGAAAATGACCCGGCAGTATATAGATATTTCCCATATTATAGTGATATAGCAGAGGATGCAAAATTAAGTCTATATTATACAATAAGACCGAAAATGAATGGAGATACCAGTGAAGATGTTTATGAATATAACTATGCGAGCATATCAGAATATGAAATGTATCAAAAATATTCTTTATCAAATGAAGATATCAATATTGATGATTATATAAAAGACACAAATCTTGAGGTTCCGGCGAATCTTAAAGATGTATTTGTGGCGATACCAGAGCTTGAAAAAGATTGTTATGATGAGACGCCGGAAAAACTGGAGGAGTGTATAGAAACTGTCCGAAAATATCTTGAAGAAAATACAGAGTATTCATTAACTCCGGGAAAATTGACATATCCGGATTTTGTAGAAGATTTCCTTTTGTATAAAAAGAAAGGATACTGTACGGCATATGCAAGCTCAGCTGTTCTTATGCTGAGGTATATGGGAGTTCCGGCAAGATATGTGGAAGGATATATTATTCAGCCTTCTGATTACAAAAACCAGATGAATGATTTATCATCCATAAGTGAGCATTA
This sequence comes from uncultured Lachnospiraceae bacterium, assembly GCA_902786365.1. Classification (GTDB taxonomy): domain Bacteria; phylum Bacillota; class Clostridia; order Lachnospirales; family Lachnospiraceae; genus Bovifimicola. The sequence goes on from CADACD010000008.1 coordinate 44,416, forward strand.
TAACGAAAAAGAGGGGACAGATTTAAATGTTAGAGATGAGTATTTACAGGAGCCATTAGTCAATATTGAGGTAAAAGATAATAGTGCACATGCATGGGTTGAAGTATATGTTCCCGGACTTGGTTTTGCACCGGTTGAGGTTACGCCGGGATATAGGGAAAGTGATACTGCTTTACAAAACCGCGAGACGAAGGAGAATGAGCCGGACACAAGTAAGGATAAAGGTTTGGAAACAACAAGTGATGGGCAGGAAACAACAAAGAAAGAAGAAAATCCTTCCGAGACAACAACTGATGAGAATGGTAATATAGAGAGCAGTGAAATAGGTAATGCAGGCGACATAGGTATAGCTGGTCGTTCTGACGAAAGTTCGCACACGATAATCGCTCTGATTATGGGAGGAGCCACAGTACTTATTGTGTTATCTTTGCTAATTTATAAGATGGCAGAAAAAAAGAAGAAAGCAAATGATTACAATACAGATGATAACAGAAAAAATATGATGATATTAATGAAGATTTTTGAGGAATGCCTTAAGAAATCAAAAATAGAGTTTTCGATGAATGTCAATATTTCTACAGTTGAAGAAGAGATAACTGATAAAGTCGACAAAGAAGTTCAAAGAATCGAAAGTAAAAAAAATTGTGGCAGGGAAAGTGTTGCCGAAATGGTAGAAAAACTTCAGAAATTGAAATGTGTAAGAGAGATTTTAGAGCTGATTTACAGATATAAGTATGATAGTGATAGGACAGAATTTACAGATGAAGAGGTTGAAAGGGTGAGACAGTATGTGGTGAGGTATAGAGAGAATTTGAAAGTAATGAAGAAATAGCATGTGACATAGTATGTTGTATATCAGTGAATAGTAAGTATTTATCTGACAAAGTGATGAAATTAAAAAAAATAGTTTGCAATAAAGGAAAAATAAGGTATAATGTGTGTATTAGTTATATCCTAAAAATTGAGCGATGAAAGTCGCAGGATTTTTATAAAACGGTTAGACACTTTTTACTAATCTAAAATATTTTATTTTCACGGAGGTAATAAAAATGTTAGTTTCAGCAAAGGACATGCTCGAAAAAGCAAAGGCAGGACATTATGCTGTAGGTCAGTTCAATATCAACAACCTTGAATGGACAAAAGCAATTCTTTTAACAGCACAGGAATTAAACTCACCTGTAATCTTAGGTGTATCAGAAGGTGCCGGTAAATATATGACAGGTTACAAGACTGTTGTAGGAATGGTAAATGGAATGCTTGAAGAGTTGAACATTACAGTTCCTGTTGCATTACACTTAGACCATGGCAGTTACGAAGGATGCTTAAAATGTATCGAAGCAGGATTTTCTTCAATCATGTTTGATGGTTCACACTATCCAATCGATGAGAACGTTGCAAAGACAACAGAGTTAGTAAAATTAGCAAATGAAAACGGAATGTCTATTGAGGCAGAAGTTGGTTCAATTGGTGGAGAAGAAGATGGTGTCATCGGTAAGGGTGAATGTGCAGATCCTAACGAGTGTAAAGCTATCGCAGACCTTGGCGTAACAATGCTTGCAGCAGGTATCGGTAATATTCATGGTAAATATCCTGATAACTGGGAAGGATTAAGCTTTGAGACACTTGATGCAATCCAGCAGCTTACAGGAGAGATGCCATTAGTACTTCATGGTGGTACTGGTATCCCAGCTGATATGATTAAGAAAGCAATCACACTTGGTGTTGCTAAGATTAATGTTAATACAGAGTGCCAGTTAGCATTTGCAGATGCTACACGTAAGTATATTGAGGCAGGCAAAGACCTTGAAGGAAAGGGATTTGACCCACGTAAGTTATTGGCACCTGGTTTTGAAGCTATCAAGGCTACAGTAAAGGAAAAGATGGAATTATTCGGTTCTGTTGGCAAGGCTTAATTGACAGGAGTCTAATGAAAGTTAAATAGTAACCTGATGTTTGCGAATTTACTTTGAAAAACTGTGAATAACACAAGAATGATAAGTAAGTTTGCAACATCAGGTTTTTTTATTTTGTTTTTAAATTACTGATTGATATCGGACAAGAGATACGATAAAATGTAAATTAGTATTAAGGAAGGATTGGTGTTTATGAAAAAAAGGATTTTAAGGCATCTTGCGTTTATGGACAAATATCTTGAAAATATGCCAAATGAAACAAAAGAAAATCTTGACAAGACAATGAAGAAACACATGACAGAAATCTATTTTTTCATGCATGAAAGATTTATTCATCTTGTTGTAACAGTATTGTTTGCACTCGGAACATTTATGACGATTTTTACATATCTGCTTTCGGAGAATGTAGGACTTCTTGCACTTGCGTTACTGATGATAATTCTTCTTGTTCCGTATGTCAATCACTATTATCTCTTGGAAAATGGTGTGCAGAAAATGTATGTGCAGTATGATGAACTGCTTGCAGAGATTGACAGAAGAGAAGCAGACGGAGAAAAAAGCAGTGAAAACAAATGAAATTAAGGAAAAAAATCCGAATAAATATGAAATTAAAATATCAGTACGTAGTCTGGTTGAATTTATTATGAGAAGTGGTGATATAGACAACCGGATTACGGGACAGATGAGTCTGGATGCTATGGCAGAAGGGGCGAAGATTCATCGGAAAATACAAAGCAGGATGGGAGTGGAATACAAGGCAGAGGTTCCACTCAAGATGAATGTAGATTATGAGGAATTTTACATCAGACTGGAAGGACGGGCTGATGGAATCATCACAGAGGAGAGTGGTGTGACAATTGATGAAATTAAAGGAATGTATAAAGATGTGCAGAAAATGAAGGAGCCGGTCGAGGTTCACAAGGCACAGGCAATGTGTTATGCCTGTATTTATGCAAGCCAGAATCACCTCCCGGTAATATCAGTGCAGATGACATACTGTAATCTTGAGGATGAGACGGTCAAAAGATTTAAGACAGAGTATACATACGAAGAAGTGAGTATGTATTTTAAGGATATCATTGACAAATATGTAGAGTGGGCGAGATATATTTACAAAGAAAAGCAGATGAGGAAAGCTTCTATTGGCAACCTTGCATTTCCATTTGAATATCGGAAAGGGCAGCGAGACATTGTGGTTTCTGTATACAAGACAATCAAAAATAAAAGTACACTGTTTGTGCAGGCACCAACAGGTGTCGGAAAAACAATATCAACCGTATTTCCGGCAGTACATGCAGTAGGTGAGGATATTGCGGACAAGATTTTTTATCTCACAGCAAAAACAATCACAAGAACAGTTGCAGAGGAAGCATTTGATACCCTCAGGCAAAATGGTCTGCATTTTAAGACAGTTACAATAACAGCGAAAGAAAAGATTTGTTCTAATTATATTGATGAAGAAAAAGAAGAGGAAATAAGGCCGGAAGTAGAATGTAATCCTGTCAGATGCAGCAGGGCGAAGGGACATTTTGACCGTATCAACAATGCGCTTTTTGACATCATTATTCACGAAAATAAGATTACAAGGGAAAAGATACTTCAATATGCAGACAAACATAATGTATGTCCGTTTGAGATGAGTCTTGATATCAGCAATTTTATGGATGGCGTGATATGTGACTACAATTATGTTTTTGACCCACATGCAAGGCTGAAGAGGTATTTTTCAGATGGGGCGAAAGGAGATTATATTTTTCTTGTTGATGAGGCACATAACCTGGTGGAACGTGCAAGGGAAATGTATAGTGCAGTTCTTGTAAAAGAGGATTTCCTGAAATGCAAAAAAATCATTAAGGAAAAGAGCAAGCGTCTATACAATACCTTTGAAAAATGTAACAAGGAAATGCTTGCATTAAAACATCAGTGCACAGGAGAGCAGGCAGGCTATAGTTATACAATCGTCTATGAAACAGAAGCACTTGTCAAACATTTGCTTCGTCTGTCACAGGAGCTGGAAAAATTTCTTGATGACAATAAAGAATTTCCGGGTCGTGAAGAAATTTTGAATGAATATTTTAATGTGAGAAATTATCTTGATGTGTATGAATTAGTTGATGAGAAATACGAAATTTATTCGGATTTTAATGAGAACGGAGAATTCTTTGTGAAACTATTCTGTGTCAATCCGTCGGGAAATCTGTCGGAATGTATGCAGCAGGGGATTTCTACCATCTTTTTTTCGGCGACACTTTTGCCTGTCAATTATTATAAGGAACTGCTCAGTGGAGATATCAATGATTATGCTATTTATATCGATTCACCATTTGATACTTCAAAGAGATTCCTTACTGTTGCAAGGGATGTGAGCAGCAAGTATACAAGAAGAGGAAGAGAAGAATATACAAAAATACTAAATTATATTGATAGCATTGTTAGTGGATGTCTGGGAAACTATATGGTATTTTTTCCGTCATATAAACTGATGGAAGAGGTGTATGAACTGGCAGTAGAATATGAATTGACAGAAAAATATGATATTATCTGCCAACATAGTGGTATGGATGAAAAACAGAGAGAAGAGTTCCTCGGTAGGTTTAATAATAATGTTGAAAATTTAGAAGAAAATTTAGGATATCATCTGATATATCAAAATCATATTCAATCAGAAAATGATAATAAAAATGGAATAGCATATAATACAAATGCCGATAAAAAATCAAAATCCATGTTAGGTTTCTGCGTTTTAGGGGGAATCTTTTCGGAGGGGATAGACCTCAAAAATGAAAGTCTGATAGGAAGCATCATCGTGGGAACGGGGCTGCCACAGGTTTGTTCGGAGCGTGAAATTCTAAAAAATCATTATGATAAATCAGGCAATAATGGCTTTGATTATGCATACCGGTATCCGGGAATGAATAAGGTTTTGCAGGCGGCCGGGAGGGTAATTCGGACAGATGAAGACTATGGCGTCATCGCACTGTTGGATGAACGATTTCTGCAGAACTCTTATAAGGCGATGTTTCCGAGAGAATGGTGTAATTTTAAAGTTACAGATATAAAAAATCTGAAAGAATATGTGGAAAAATTCTGGAAATATGTTTAAAGATTAGATCTGTTGTATATATTTTTTGTCATTTTTGAAATTTTTCGATAAAAACAATTTGGCAAAATTCGTATAGGTTAAGCAGACAGGAAATCAAGTCGAATAGAAAGAATAGAAAAGGTGCATGGAAATATATATTTACATACTTGACATATTTCATTTAATATATGAAAATATAGATAGAGTATAGATGCGAAAAACTAAAAGTAGAGATTACATGCCAAGAACAGTTGCAATAGGAGTACAAAATTTTGAGAATATCATAAAGAATAACTATTTTTATATTGATAAAATAAATTTTATTAAGGAGTGGTGAGAGAATGGTGATACAGTCACGCTTATTGCCCGTCCACGTTGTTTTGGCAAGACTATGCTTGTAACATTTATTTCAACTAAATATGAAAATCGTTCGGATATACTTGAAAATCTTGCAATGGAAAGATGGGAAAAGCGTTTTGATAGGGGAGTAAATGAATAAGGTTTTGCAGGTAGTGGGAAGCGTGATTCGAACAAGTGAAGATTATGGTGTTATTGCACTATTAGATGAGTGTTTTCTGCAGAATTCCTACAATAAGTCGATATACAGACGGTTTGATATATACAATGCAGATGAAGGAGATACTGGAAACATGGAAACGTTATGTGTAGCGAAAACTCTGAAGAAAGATGGAAAAGAAAAGGTTATTTGAATGAAGGAGATGAAAACATGAAGTATAAGAACAATACAAAACATAAGTATATCTGTGTTCTACTGGCAGTGTTGCTAGTATTCAACGGATTATTTATCGAAGTAGAAACTTTTGTTGCAGCGGACGAGCCTATTATGTATGACGGTGATACGTTGCACGGATGGCAGGTAGACTGCGTATGGGAAAACGGTACAAAAACACTTGATATTCTTTCATCAAGAAGTGAGAATATGACTTTGAAGCTGTCTGTGACTTATTATGCACCACTTTACGCAATGACTCAGAGCTACCAGCCCGGAACGATTAAATTTGCAATACCTGATTTTGGTGTGCTGAAAAGAAGCGGAGCTTCATTTAAGATCACAACAGCTGGTGATCAAGATGATACTGACTGGAATTGTCAATATGATATCCAGACGCAGATGTATATCTTTTCAAACGCTAAGGTCTTTGAAGCAGATAAACCGATCTCCGGTGGATTCGAAATGCTTTGGACTGTAGAAAGCCGCCAAAGTATGACGGATTTTTCGATGACGGAAAGTCCTATATTCACTCTTGAGAACGAAAGTACAAGAATGACTCCACTGACGTTGAACTGCGAAACTATTAGGGATTTCTACATAATAGACCTGCAAAGAGACTTCCTCAGCTATGAACAGTATGAGGATCCAACGATAAATAAAAGCGGATATGTTTCATATAATTACAAGACGTACTTCCATCTGCAGGCGAGAGCGAGAGGCGGATATCGGAACAGTTACTTTGTCAAGGTGAGCTTTGACAGTGATACGGTAACGGATGAGCAAATGTCGGCGATAATAGCTCAGTATTGGGTGGGAAATGTAAAAAAGGAAGAGAATCTTACACAGATGACAGATCCGGTAAGTGGTGAAACTGTATGGGGTTTTTATCGCTTTAGAGACATAGAAACTGAAAATCTTGGTATACACGACTTTGTGATTTCATATCCGGAATCACTGAAATCAACAACAGCGAGGGTAGATACAGAACTTCTTGTTTTGTATTATGAAGAAAACGAGTATGTGAATTACACCTCATCCGTCACGAACGAGATGTTGAATGATTATGATGAGGTACTGATAAACGAATATTCATTTTGGTACGGGGACGGAAACTTTAGCATGACTAAGTCTAGCCCTTATGAAATAAATTCATATACAAATGGAGGATACCCTCCCTATAAATACTCGGACAGGCTGCTTGCAAAGAAAATCTTTAGTAACGAAAGAGTTACTTTTACGCTCGGCGGATCCTATCGTATGTCAACAAGTGTTTCTGCTTCCACAAAATCATTGATGAAAACTGCTTCAACAACATCATCAACTGATCCTTTGGGAAATGGTTACATTGGTCCTGGTGATGCCGATCTGAAAACGGCCTTTGATTTTGTATTAGGTGATGACAGGCTTTCCGTTGATCTGAACAACGGAGCTTATCGTATGCTCGAAAGCGATGAGTACACATTTACTCGTGTAATAGGTCCGAACGACAGTAGAAATTATGAATATGAGCTTTATGTATCGAATGTTGGCTTCACATCAGAAACAAATCGTGTTGCGGCAGAAAATGAATACAGGCTGTTTGCTACAGGAAAAACAGGCACATACTCTGTATTTGACCTGACAGATATTGCATCAAAGGAAGGTTTTAGTGATTATACAAACGGTGTAAAAGCAATCTACATCAAGATCAAGAATTTTACTGGTGAATACTATCCCTATTATAAGGCGGATATCGCATTCCACTTTAATCAACAGAAAAACCTTTTGCTGGAGGAAGGGCTGAGGATCAACACGGACGGAAAAATCACAGACTATGGCTTCATGAGAGCACTCTATGCAGGAACAAGCAATGATGCTTTTTCGATAGGAAGCAGTACATTTCTCAAAGAAGCCGGAGGGAACATAGATATGCAGAACTTCGGTCAGCTTATGATGTATTTGGACAACGGTGGCTATAACCGACTTCTATATCATTCCATGGCAAATGTGTATCTGAGAGATGTTGTGACGATGGTTGGTTCTGAAACAACGGTAACATCAAAGGCACAGAGCAAGGAGGAAGGTGGCGGATATAGTGTATCCATTGATTCAAAGGGAACCATCAAGGTCAAGGATGACAGTCCCGGCGAGCTAGAACGTTTCTCTCTTTATGTCAAGATACCAAAGTTGCTAACGATTAACAACAGGCTTTCTGATATTAAGCTGGAGAACTGTTATGCGGTAAATCAGCTTGGGGAAGCGGTTGGAAATACCGATTTTGAAAACAATGTAACATATAGCATTATCAATCTTTCAGACGGAGACAGGGCCATTGTCGCAGATTTTGATTTTTCGGAAAACCCTCTTGAAAGCTCAAAGATGACATACATCAATATGAAGATTCCTGCACTGGTGTTGTATACCGATTTGAAAACCACTGTTCACAAGTCGTTTGAGGTGCGGACATTCACGATGATACAGGATGAGGGGGCAGGTAGGATTGAAGGAGTCGAAAACAATCATCCACCTACATATCGTCAGTATGCTGCACTTGATACATACGATTTTAACCTCAACGGAAGGACAAACGAGGTTCTTGGAGGATCATACCACAGCATTTCATATGAGAATGTAGTTGAACAGTGGAAAGATACAGCCATGAAACTTGTAAAATCCTACCGTGATGATACATGGAAAATGCTGTATGACAGCACGGCTCAAGATTGGTATTCAGAAACGGAGGTTAATGCCTACAGTAGTCAGTTGGGAGAGGAGGAAAACAAGAGAGCAACTTATTCCTACCGTTTGAGTATAGAACTTGGTTCGGGAGCATCTGACATTTTATTCAGCGACGTTTTGGAAAGTGCTGACGGTAGCGAATGGAGAGGTACGTTGAACAATATTGATTTCACTTATGCGATAAGTCTTGGGCTTACACCGAGTGTATATTATTCCACTCAGGAAATAACTTATTCCGAAAGAAGTGAGAGTAACGGAGTATGGGTGAACAATCTTGATGAATATACCTCCGATACTGAGGAAGAATGGAATGATGGCGTATGGACAGCACCAATCGGAGGGATAAGATCTCTTGTCATACGCCTTAGTACGGCAGGAATGAAGAATGATGTTATCTCGAAAAAGCAGATATATGTTATAGAAAACCTGACTGCCCCTGAACTGTCGTCGGAGGAAATTGACTCGGAAAATTCTCTGATTGGTAAGCTTGCGATAAACGAGTATACGGCTTATTACATGAGCAAAAATCTCAATACAAGAATAAAACTTGATTCAAGAACTGCCAGCACAAAGCTTTTGCCTCCTGTTGTACTGATAAAGATGATAAAGAAAGACGGGGCAACAGGTAAGATATTGACGGGAGCTGAATTTTCTTTCTATACTGATCCAGAGGGTACCCAGCCGGTTATAGATTGGGAAGGAAATGTCACTGCACAGAATGTCAAGTTGAACAAATTGGGCGAATTAGTGGTAGATTCGCTTGAACCAGGGACATATTGGTACAAAGAAACCGTTCCGCCGGCAGGTTATCATCTTGATAGTACGCTGAGAAGAATCGACCTTTACCAATATGATATATCGTATCTCGAGAATGATTCATACATCATCCAAAATGAAAGACTCCCCGGTAAGATTGTCTTCACCAAAAAGGATGCAGATGATGAAAATGTTGATGGTTTAAAGGACGCCGTTTATGCTCTGTTCGATGCGAACGGAATAAGCGTTTTTACGGACGAAAACAATGTATATCAAGAAGCAGGCGGTACAAAAACAGAATTTGCAACAGATGATAACGGTCAGATCATCATTACAAATCTACCATGGGGGAACTATTATCTACTTGAACAGTCTGCACCGGCAGGCTACGATATGAACGATACCAAGGTATGGGCTAATGTCAGCAGAAATGTGAATGTCGAGGAGCAAACAGAAAACGATGCGATTGTTGTCTACTGTTCTCAGGCAGACACAGAACAGACGGCCTCCATCCGATTGACAAAATATGATCGTGATGGTGTTACACCTCTTGCAAATGCATGGTTTGCACTTGAACGAAAAAATAATGAGGGCGATTGGGTCACCGTCAGTGGTTATGAGTATCTCAAGACGGGAAGGAACGGTATCGTCACAGTCGAAGAACTGAAATTCGGTACCTATCGTTTTAAAGAAATTATCGCTCCGACTGGTTATGAACTGGATACCAATAATCAATACTCAGATGAGGTGACGCTCAACGCACAAACGATTGGAACAACGCAGAAAGTTACCAAGACCAACGAACGTATTTTAGGATCAGCATGTCTGAGAAAATACAGTGATGATGGCATACCGCTAAACGGTGCAAAATTTGATTTGTACATGGTGAATGGTGAGATAGATACCACCCCTCTACAACCAGGAGATACTGAGGATATTGCTATCCGACTGAATATGGAAACAAAAACCATCAACGGGCAAGCGGGTATGCTTGAAGTAATCACGGGTCTTGACTGGGGAAAATACTATTTCAAGGAATTTTCCTCTCCAAGCGGTTACAACAAAGATGAAACTATTTACAGCTTTGAAATCACGGCTGAAAATGCCGCTGTAACCTTTGACAGCATTAAGCCCGTTAATGAGCGTAAAAAAGGCGAGGTAATCCTCAACAAAATCGCCGGTGAGCCTGTTTCGGTTGTAGGACACACCTATTCTGTGGGCGAGAGCATACCAAATGCGGAATTTACGTTATTCACCTCTTCGGGAGAGTCAGTTTATGTAAAGCCTACAACAAAAGAGGTTACCGACCCAATCACACATTCAACTTCAACTGTTAATTGTTATACTGTTTGCGAAAGCGCAGATGCAGATGCAGTGCTGAAAATGACTACAAATGCAGATGGTCAGATACGTGTAGACGGTATCTGTTGGGGGAACTATTACTTTGAGGAAACAAAGGCACCCGATGGATTTGCACTTGGCGACAAAGTGCGTTTTACTGTGAATGCATCAAGCTGTCTTGCGGTGCAGGAACTTGAATGTGAGGATTTCGCTATGAAATGCCTCATCCGTATTGACAAGGAGATTGACAATAAACTGGAGGTTTTCGGTACACCGACATTTACCTTCAAGGTTGTCAACACCGACACAAATGAGGATTATACACGCATGATAACCCTGTCGGGTGACTCTCTGAGCGGTACAGCAACCGTTCAGGTGCCTGTCGGGAATTACATGGTATCCGAAGTTCGTGTGAGCCGGTATAAGCTTACGGGAACGGAGTATGTGGAGGAAGGTACAACGGTTCCCGATGAAAACCGTTCCATAAACGAAAATGTATTTTTCTTTAACCTGAGTTCTGATAGTGGAATACCACAGACAGCGGAGGTGAAATTCTATAATACCCTCGACAATTATAGCCAGATTAGCCACACGGATGCTATCAACAATATCATTCCGTCAAAGAGCAAAATTACGGGCTTTAGTTTGGAATTGAAGGACGAATACATCGCTTGTACGCGGACGGAGCATAACACCTTCACGATTACAAAGGATATGCTGACGGGTATCATCAACTATGATGATGGAACAAGCATTGCAATGACGGACGAACAAATAGCGGCGGTTCTTCCACAGAACTGGACGGTTGATAACGGCTATCTGAATGCGGAACAATCCTTCATGCTGAGTGCGCAGTTTACCGAAGAAAGTAAGAATTACAAAACAAACTTTGTTGTCACGATAGGTCCTTATAAGGTGATCGAGTCACAAAAAGTCATTTTCAGAAGCGATATAAATAATAGCTGCGCTTTCAATGTTGATGGCAAGCAGATCGGCATAAACACCGTGTACTACAACGACGACAGCAGCGGTGCAAAAACAGCTGTGTCGGGACAGTATGTCAAACCTGTTATAATCAGCGGCGAATTCGGTCTTTTGGGGTGGGAGATCATCTCGGGCAGCGGAAAAGGTACAAAGCTATATTCAAGCGAACAGGCAGTTAAAGATTATCTTGCTGCAAATTATGACAGCGGACTTCGTGAACTGGAGCTACGCGCAGTTATTGGCCCCCTTACTGTAGATTATGATTGCACAGAAACGGTCGAAGAATTCATTGCACCTAAATCGGGTATCTATTTCCTTGAAGGCTGGGGTGCACAGGGCGGCGGTTGTAATTATGTGGGCCTGACAACAGGGATTGATTATACAGAAAGAACAAGAGGCGGCTACGGCGGCTATTCCTATGGTTACATCTACCTTGAAGAAGGAGAAAAGATTTACGTTGCGGTCGGCGGTCAGGGCGGCAGTATTTCAAACAGAAACTACGGCACGATAGGGCTTGGCGGCTTCAACGGCGGAGGTAACAGCAAAGCTTACGGATTAGCCGGTTGGGGAGCAGGCGGCGGAGCGACACATTTTGCTTCGTCCTTGGTCGGTACGGGAGTCCTTTCACAGTATGAATCCGCTCAGGATCAGGTGCTTCTCGTTGCCGGAGCAGGCGGCGGAGGCGGTGTTATGGACGGTAGAGGGATGTTACCTAACATCGGCGGATGTGGTGGAGGACTACAGGGTCAGTCTGGTCGAGGAAACGACCAAGCAACAGGCGGCAGCCAAACGTCCGGATTTAGATTCGGTCAAGGCGGTCAGTACACCGGATATAAGTCGACTGGCTCAGGCGGCGGAGGCGGCTGGTACGGCGGCTACTGTGGTTACACATGGGGCAGTGCCGGAGGCGGCGGCTCCGGCCACGTCAACACAACAGCGCTGATAACCGGCGAGACCATCTACGGCAACCAAACCTTCACAGCCCCCGACGGCTCGGAAGAAAGGGGTCACCGCGGCGACGGTCATGCAAGGATAACCTATATTGCCGAGTCCGCAAGCTTTACCTGCACCGAAACAGTACAAGCGTACACCGCACCGAAATCGGGCAATTACCTGCTCGAAGCGTGGGGCGCACAAGGCGGCAGTGCCAAGGTTAACCCAACCAAGCTTTATACTCCAACGCAGGAAGAAGTAGAAAACTGGGAAGAATCCGAGGGCGGCAGAGGCGGCTACTCCTACGGTACAGTTTATCTGAATGAAGGTGACACGATATATGTTACTGTCGGCGGAAAGGGAGATACTCTTGTAGATAATGACGTAGCAACCCGTAACTGGACTACCGGCGGCTTGGTAAGTGGCGGCTATAACGGTGGCGGTAATGCCACGGGATTTTATTATGATAACAACACAAAGACCATGTTTTACGTAGGTTCCGGCGGTGGCGCGACTCACTTTGCTTTGACAAATAAAGGAATCTTGAAAAACTACAGTGATTCAAAGTCGGATATTCTTCTTGTAGCCGGAGGCGGCGGCGGAAGCGGGTCAAGTTATAACATTATCGATACCGGTTGGTGCAGAATGGGCTATGGCGGCGCAGGTGGTGGTACGTCAGGTCTGTCCACTTATAATTATGTAGCAGGTCCATATCCATCATATCTGAATATCGCTTACGGAGGTACGCAGTCCGCCGGAGGTACATGTGCAGCTGCTCCCGGATATTCATTAGACGGCGGCGTATCGGGCGAGTTCGGACAGGGTGGCTATTCCGAGGATATAAACTCTGCTTTGTCTGGCGGAGGCGGCGGCTGGTATGGCGGAGGCTCAAGCAAAATCTGCGGCGGAGGCGGCGGCTCGGGTCACGTCAACACAACAGTGCTGATATCCGGCGAGACAATTGCCGGCAATCAGACCTTTACAGCTCCCTACGGAGGCAGTGAAACGGGTCACACCGGCGACGGCTTCGCAAGAATAACGTATATGGGTAGATAATAATACAAAACAAAACCGCCGTGGTAATTGAAAAACCTCCGCTGAGAAATCAGCGGAGGGCAAATTCGAAGTGATAAAAAAATCAAATAAACAAAAAAGTAAAAGATTGCACGGCACTGATATCTATTAGCTATAATAGTCGTATGACAGGCTGCATTAAAACAGATAGGAAGAAGATGAAAAAGTTGAGTGTCTGCAAAAAAAATTTTAAGGTTAACAAAATCCACATTTTTTATAAAAATTGATGGATTATGATACTAACCATAGAAATTAAATTTTCTTTAAAATTTTTAAAATTATTCCCTTTTGTTTCATTAAAACGGTATCGGTTGGGTATCGTTTTTTTGTTGTCCGAATATTTGTCAATCTGATATGAGAACGACGAATCTGGTTATTTATCCCGCTGACTTGTGTATTTAATCCTGATACACCAAAATTTCACATTAAATGGATTTGACAATCCAAACATGATATTGTAAACTAAATCTAAGAAAAATATAAAAAAGCTGAAATTGTGTTCACAAATTGTGCCAATCAATTTTGGCTTTTTGGTGATGATAAGTTAAAACATAACCATAATAACAAAGATGAAACATTTGGAGGTAATCATGAGCAAGGTCAGAAGAGTTTATGTTGAAAAGAAAGCACCATATGCTGTCAAGGCAAAGGAATTAAAACATGAGATTTCAAGTTATCTTGGAATTAAGACAGTGACAGGTGTGAGAGTTTTAGTCAGATATGACATTGAGGGATTGTCAGATGACACTTATCAAAAGGCTTGTAATACAGTATTTTCAGAGTCTCCTGTAGATACACTCTATGAAGAAACATTTCCGTATGATGAAGAAAAAGACAGAGTATTCAGTGTTGAGTATCTTCCGGGACAGTTCGACCAGAGAGCAGATTCTGCAGAGCAATGCGTTAAATTTTTAAAAGAAGATGAAAATCCTGTGATTCACTCAGCAACGACATATGTGATTGAGGGAACCGTGACAGACGAAGAATTTGAGAGTATCAAAGCATTTCAGGTGAATCCTGTTGATTCAAGGCTTACAGATTTAGAAAAACCTGAGACACTCGTAACAGAATTTGAAGAGCCGAAAGATGTCATTATCTTTGACGGATTTAAGGATATGGCCGAAACAAAACTGAAAGAATTATATGATTCTTTGGGACTTGCTATGACATTTAAGGATTTCTTACACATTCAAAATTATTTTAAGAATGATGAAAACAGAGACCCGTCGATGACAGAGATTCGCGTTCTTGACACATACTGGTCAGATCACTGCCGTCATACTACATTTAACACAGAGCTTACCAGTGTGAAGTTTGATGACGGATATTATAAAACACCAATATTGAAAACATATGAGAGATATATTGATGATAGAGAAGTTATATTTAAAGGAAGAGATGATAAGTTTGTCTGCCTGATGGATCTCGCCCTTCTTGCGATGAGAAAGCTCAAGGCAGAAGGTAAATTAGATGACCAGGAAAAATCAGATGAGATTAATGCATGTAGTATTGTTGTACCGGTTGAGATAGATAAAGAAGACGGTAATGGGGTGATTACAGAGGAATGGCTTGTCAATTTCAAAAATGAAACACACAACCATCCTACAGAGATTGAACCGTTTGGTGGTGCTGCGACATGTCTTGGTGGAGCCATCAGAGACCCATTGTCAGGACGTACGTATGTCTATCAGGCAATGCGTGTGACAGGTGCCGCAGACCCGACAAAACCGATGAGTGAGACACTTCATGGTAAATTGCCACAGAAGAAACTTGTCCGTGGTGCTGCAAACGGTTACAGTTCATATGGTAACCAGATTGGACTTGCAACAGGTCTTGTCAAAGAGATTTATCATCCGGATTATGTAGCAAAGAGAATGGAGATTGGTGCTGTTATCGCAGCGGCTCCAAGGTATGCAGTAAAACGTGAAAATTCTGATCCGGGAGATATTATTGTACTGCTCGGTGGACGTACAGGCCGTGATGGCTGTGGCGGAGCGACAGGTTCTTCAAAGGTTCACACAGAAAGTTCAATAGAGACATGTGGAGCAGAGGTTCAGAAAGGAAATGCACCTACAGAGAGAAAATTACAGAGATTGTTCAGAAGAGAAGAAGTAAGTAAGTTAATTAAGAAGTGTAATGACTTTGGTGCCGGCGGTGTTTCAGTTGCGATAGGTGAGCTGGCAGACGGTCTTGATATTAATCTTGATAAAGTGCCGAAGAAGTACGCAGGACTTGATGGAACAGAAATTGCTATTTCTGAGTCACAGGAACGTATGGCGGTAGTAATTGATCCGAAAGATGTTGCGGAATTTATGAAATATGCCAATGAAGAAAATCTTGAGGCAACAGAGGTGGCAGTTGTCACAGAAGATCCGAGACTGGTTCTTAAGTGGAGAGGAAAAGAGATTGTTAATTTAAAGAGAGCTTTCCTTGATACAAACGGAGCGCATCAGGAATGTGAAGTAGAGGTAGAGATGCCGGATGAGAATCACAAATTTTTTGAGACACCGGAAGTTACTGATGTGAAGAAGGCATGGCTTGATACACTTGCTGATTTGAATGTATGCTCGCAGAAAGGTCTTGTCGAGAGATTTGACGGTTCCATTGGTGCAGGTTCGGTATTTATGCCATTTGGTGGTAGGTATCAGCTTACAGAGACACAGGCGATGGTTGGAAAACTTCCTGTTCTGAACGGAAAATGTGATACAGTGACAATGATGAGTTACGGATTTGACCCATATTTGTCAAGCTGGAGCCCGTACCACAGTGCTATTTATGCAGTGGTTGAGTCTGTCGGCAAGATTGTGGCAAATGGTGGAGATTACAAAAAGATTCGATTTACGTTCCAGGAATATTTTAGAAGAATGTCGCAGGATCCTAAGCGTTGGAGCCAGCCTTTCGCAGCACTTCTCGGTGCTTATGATGCACAGCTTGGATTTGGACTTCCGTCAATCGGTGGAAAGGATAGTATGTCAGGAACATTTAATGAGATAGATGTACCACCGACATTGGTATCATTTGCAGTAGATGTGGCAAAAGAAAAAGAGATTATTTCACCGGAATTTAAGAAAGCTGGCAATAAGATTGCTTTGTTTGAGATTGTAAAGGATGAATACGATTTGCCAGATTATGAAAAGGTTATGGCATTATATGACAGAATCCATGCATTAATCTTAAGTGGTGTGATAAAGTCAGCTTACTGTGTTGATGCAAAAGGTGTTGTGGCAGCAGTAAGTAAGATGGCATTTGGTAATAAACTTGGTGTAAAGATAAATGCAGATATTGCAAAAGAAAAATTATTTGAAAAAGGCATTGCAAACATTGTTGCCGAAATTGATGCGGACAAGGTAACAGAACTTGAAAATGGAAACGAATATACAGGAACTATCATAGGTGAAGTGACAAGTGAAAAAGCCTTTGAATATGGCGATGTTGTTATCACAATGGAAGAGGCACTCAAAGCATGGACAACTACACTTGAGAGTGTATTCCCTACAAGAAAAACAGAAGATTATTCAGAAATTGATACAGGAACATACAGAGCAGGAAGTGTTTATGTATGCAAAAATAAAATTGCAAAACCTACTGTATTTATACCGGTATTCCCTGGTACAAACTGTGAGTATGATACAGGAAAAGCATTTGAGGCAGCAGGTGCCAATGTCATTACAAAGGTATTTAAGAATCTGACAGCAGACGATATCAGAGATTCTGTTGAAATATTTGAAAAATCAATTTCACAGGCACAGATTA
The DNA here is from genome assembly GCA_902786365.1 of uncultured Lachnospiraceae bacterium. Lineage (GTDB taxonomy): Bacteria > Bacillota > Clostridia > Lachnospirales > Lachnospiraceae > Bovifimicola. Next base: position 61,703 of record CADACD010000008.1, read on the forward strand.
TCATGTTCCCTGGTGGATTCAGTGCAGGTGATGAACCTGATGGCTCTGCAAAATTTTTTGCAACAGCGTTTAGAAATGAAAAGATTAAAGAGGCAGTGACAAAGCTGTTGAATGAGAGAGACGGACTTGCGCTCGGTATCTGTAACGGATTCCAGGCACTTATCAAACTCGGACTTGTTCCGAATGGTCAGATTACAGGACAGGATGAGAATGCACCTACACTCACATACAATGTAATTAACCGTCATATCTCTAAGATGGTTTACACAAAGGTTGTTTCAAATAAATCCCCATGGCTTGCGAAAGCTGAGCTCGGAGGCACATATGTCAATGCGGCTTCACATGGAGAAGGAAGATTTGTTGCAAACGAAGAGTGGATTAAGAAACTGTTTGATAACGGACAGGTAGCAACTCAGTATGTCAATGAAAAAGGAATACCGACAATGGATGAAGAATGGAATGTCAATGGTTCTTACTATGCAATCGAAGGTATTACAAGTCCTGACGGAAGATGCTTTGGAAGAATGGCCCATCCTGAAAGATTTGGTCAGTCAGTTGCAGTTAATATTACAGGCAATCAGGATATGAGAATATTTGAGTCTGGTGTTGAGTATTTTAGATAATATAAATTTATGGAAGATTAAAAAAGAAAGGGCAATTGCAGCCTGCCCTGCTGTGATAGTCATTTGGCAGGGCAGATATGCATAGGTGTAGAGATGAAAGAGACAAATGATACATCAGATGACGGAAAAGTGTATGATTTGACTTTTGATGGGGATAAGGTAGTTTTTACAGAAACTGCGAGTTTGTCTCAGACAAAATCATCAAAGAAAAAGAAGCACACAGTCAGATACTATTTTATTGAAGGAATAAGAAAAGTAATTATGCTTGCTGCATTGTGCGTGTTTACATATTCATCATATGAGCTTACGAATATCTATCTTGATTACAAAGATGGAGATGATGCATATGACAATATGGAAAAGATGTTTGAGGTACCGGATATCCAAGTGGTGGAGGAGCAGACAGATGAGTTTGGAAATACCGTTATCAGTTCAAATCAGTCGATTGAATGGACATATGATTTTCAAAAACTTTTAAATGCAAACAGTGATGCTGTAGGCTGGATTAAGCAGGATAACATTATCAGCTATCCGATAGTTGCAGGTACAGACAATACTTATTATCTGACGCATAATGCTCTTCATGTTGAAAATAAGGCAGGAGCCATATTCCTTGATTATAGGGTTGAAGGTGGTCTTGAAGCGAATAACTGTATTATTTATGGACATGATATGCTGAATGATTCCATGTTTGGAACTCTTATCAAGTATAGAACAAAGTCGTATTATGATGCACACCCTACATTCGACATCTATATTGGGGAGAAGCATTATAAATATTATGTATTTGCGGCCTATGAAACTGACCAGATTGGAGATACATATTCATACAATTTTGCAAGTGATGAAGAATTTCAGAATTATATCAATCTTTGTCTGAGTAAAAGACTTTATGCAACAAATGTCAGTGAGGTGACAGTCGTAAATAAAATTGTTACATTGTCAACATGTACAAGACATGATCAGTCAAAACGTATGATAGTCCAGTTAATACGAGGCGAAGAAATTACATAACTTACCATACATCATAATGCTAATATAAAAAAAGTGCTTGCATTTTTTTGATAAATGAGTTATCTTATACAAGTAAGAAACATATATTGTTTCATATACGCATGATTTTATGAGGACAAAGGCGTTCCTGCTTAAGAAGGGAACGCCCTTTTTTATAGGAACATCTAATCCGGTACAAATCGGAGGTTTCGATTAATTTGTGTGAGTGAACTAAATTAAAATAAAAATTGAAAGGATGTATAACTATGAGTGAAGCTTTTAACGTATCAGAAATGTTTGGTGAAGATGTATTCAATGACACAGTCATGAAAGAGCGTTTGCCAAAAAATGTTTATAAGGAATTAAGAAAAGTAATTGATGAGGGAGCAGAGTTAAGACTTGTAGTTGCCGATGTGGTTGCCAATGCAATGAAAGACTGGGCTATCGAGAAAGGTGCAACACATTATACACATTGGTTCCAGCCACTTACAGGTGTTACTGCCGAGAAACATGACTCGTTTATTTCAGCACCAAATGCAAGCGGAAAGGTGCTTATGGAGTTTTCGGGTAAAGAGTTGATAAAAGGTGAGCCGGATGCATCTTCATTCCCTTCAGGCGGACTTAGAGCAACATTTGAGGCAAGAGGATATACAGCATGGGATTGTACATCACCTGCATTTGTCAAGAGAGATGCAACAGGTGTTATCCTTTGTATCCCTACAGCATTCTGTTCATACACAGGAGAGGCACTTGATAAAAAGACACCGCTTCTTCGTTCAATGGAAGCATTAAATACACAGGCGCTTCGTATTTTAAAACTGTTTGGAAATACAACTTCTAAGAGAGTGACACCTTCCGTTGGACCTGAACAGGAATATTTCCTTGTTGACAGAGAAAAATATTTAAAGAGAAAGGATCTTATCTTTACAGGTCGTACATTGTTCGGTGCAATGCCTCCAAAAGGACAGGAACTTGAAGATCATTACTTTGGTACAATTCGTGAGAGAATCGGTGCCTACATGAAAGATGTCAACGAAGAATTGTGGAAACTGGGTGTTACAGCGAAAACACAGCATAACGAAGTAGCACCGGCACAGCATGAGCTTGCGGCAATCTATTCACAGGCGAATATTGCAGTAGATAACAACCAGCTTGCTATGGAGATTTTAAAGAAAGTAGCAGGTCGTCACGGAATGGTATGCCTGCTTCATGAGAAACCATTTGCAGGAGTGAACGGTTCAGGTAAACATAATAACTGGTCAATCACTACAAATGACGGAATCAATATGTTAGACCCTGGTAAGACACCACATGAGAATAAACAGTTCCTGCTTGTACTTGCAGCAATTATGAAAGCTGTAGATACACATGCAGATTTACTTCGTGAATCAGCTGCAAATCCTGGAAACGACCACAGATTAGGCGCTAATGAGGCACCTCCTGCAATCATTTCAATGTTCCTTGGCGATCAGTTAAATGATGTATTGAATCAGTTAGTCAGCACAGGTGATGCAACAAGCAGTATCAAAGCAGGTCAGTTAAAGACAGGTGTAAGCACACTTCCGGAACTGGCGAAAGATGCTACAGACAGAAACAGAACATCTCCGTTCGCATTTACAGGAAATAAATTCGAGTTCAGAATGGTTGGTTCTTCAGACTCGGTTGCAAGCCCGAACATTGTACTTAACACTATTGTTGCAGAAGCATTCTGTGATATCGCAGATGAACTTGAAAAAGCAGAAGATTTCGACCTTGCTGTACATGACATTATCAAGAAACTTGCTACAGAACATCAGAGAATCGTATTCAACGGAAACGGTTATTCAGATGAATGGGTAGCAGAGGCAGAGAGAAGAGGACTTCCAAATATTAAGACTATGGTAGATGCAATACCTGCACTTGTAACAGATAAGGCAGTGGCTTTGTTTGAGAAATTTGGTGTATTTACAAAAGCTGAGTTAGAGTCAAGAGCAGAAGTTCAGTATGAAGCATATGCAAAAGCACTTAACATAGAAGCAAGAGCAATGATTGATATTGCAGGAAAGCAGATTATCCCATCGGTTATTAAAGCAACGACAGAACTTTCAACTTCAATTAATGCAGTGAAATCAGCTTGTGCTGATGCTGATATAAGTACACAGACAGAATTATTGACTGAGACATCAGTATTACTTGCAGAGACAAAGAATGCACTTGCAAATCTTAAGAAAGCGGTAGAGGATGCAGCAACAAAAGAAGAAGGCAGGGAGCAGGCTACATATTTCAAAGATGTTGTGAAGGAAGCTATGGCAGATTTAAGAACACCTGTTGACAAATTGGAGATGATTGTTGACAAAGAATTATGGCCAATGCCATCTTATGGTGATTTGATATTTGAGGTGTAATTTGGCTTATGCCGGAAATACAAGTATTTTGAAGAGGACAAAGAGTTTGTCTGATTTGATATAAAATTCCCTCAGTAGTTTATTGGTGATAAATTACTGAGGGAATTTTTTGTGTGAAACAAATTTAAAGAAAGTAAAAAAACGATATGTGGCTGGCATATCGTTTTTTTGTGAAACAAAAGTGGATTTGTATGAAAATTATAGAAAAAAGATAATTCGATTTCTATAGTTAGTATAATAACTCATAATCATTAATAAATAATGTGGATATTATTAATCTTTAAAAAATAAATTAAGAATAAATTGTGAACATAACAATTTTTTTTGACCAAAGAGATATAATCTGATATAATGATATTAGGGGCAAAGCAGAAGATATAGCAGAAAGGAGTGATAGAAACAGTGGAAGTAAAATCATACATATGTCCTTCTTGTGGTTCTACGATGCAATTTGATGTAGTTGAACAGAAAATGGTATGTATGCACTGCGGTACTAAGATGGAAGTGCATGAAGCTGAACAGAAGTATGAGAGTGTCAATCAGGTAAATAGTTCTGCTGGTGATAGCACCAATCATAATGATGATGGTAACACATACAACGGAATACACAACAACATTTCAAACGGAATGAATGGCTTGTATGATGGAAACAATGAGGGCAGTTATGATAGAACCACATTTAAAGTGTATCGATGTGGAGGATGTGGTGCGGAAATATTAACGGATGATTACACAGCAGCAACGTTTTGCAGCTTTTGCGGAAGACCATCACTTATGGAAGACAGGCTTGCAGGAGCATTAATGCCACAGTATGTAATTCCTTTTAAAATCAAAAAGGAAGATGCGGAAGAGATATATAGAAAATGGGTTAAAAAAGGAAAGTTTACACCGTCGATTTTAAAAACACAGGCCACAATAGATAAGATAACAGGAATGTATGTCCCTTTCTGGTTGTATGACTTTGATGCTCAAATATACATAAATGCAAGCTGTACAAGGGTAAAAAGGCATATAAGCGGAAATTACGAGATTGTTGATACAGACCATTTTGCAGTGATGAGACAGATGGAAGCAGAATTTGATAGAATACCGGCCGATGCTTCGGAAAAAATGCCGGATGATATGATGGATAAATTAGAACCATTTATGTATCAGGATATGGTTAAATTTGAAATGCCGTATTTATCAGGTTACTATTCAGAAAGATATAATTATAACAGTCAGGAAATGCAGCCACGTGTAGAGAAAAGAGTTTGGCAATACATAGATCAGACAGGGATGGAAACAATAACAGCGAAGCATTATACTACAGTTAATGTTGTACAAAAAAATATACAGATGCGTAATATCCGTGCGAGTTATGCATTACTTCCTGTCTGGATATTAAATTACACATATAATGGCGTTACGAGAATGTTTACACTAAATGGACAGACGGGAAAGATAGTGGCAGACAAACCTATATCAAAAGGAAAAGCAGCGGGGTGGTTTTCTGGAATTACAGTGGTTATGTTTACAATATTGATGCTATTAGGGAGGTTTTTTGGAAAATGATCAGATTGAATAAATTTCTAAAAACTTCGTTTATGATGATTGGTACGTGTCTGCTGATTTTTTTGGCGGTTATTTTGCAAAAAGAAAACGCATTTGCTGACAGCAGTGATAAAACATATGTATATGATATGGCGGGAATCTACAGTGATGATGAGATAGAATATCTTTCGGAAGAATGTCAGAATGCGTCCGAAAGGGTTGAGATTGATTTTGTCATCACGACAACAGCAGATACAGGATATAAGGGTTATGTGGAGTATGCAGATGATTTTATGGATGACAATGGTCTCGGATACGAAGATGATGGAAGATGTGATCAGTCATGTGTGATGCTTTTATTGGATTTTGACAATCAGCAGGTGTATATTGATACAACAGGTTTTGCGATTCTTTGTATAGAAGATGATGATATTGAGGATATACTTGATGATGTATTCGAGTATATACCGGAAAGAGATTATTATAATGCGGCATTTGTATTTATCAATAAAACCTATGATGTGATTGTTGAAAATAAAGCCTCTTATGCTGATGAGTATCTTGCACAATGGAAAAATTTTGATGGAACATATGAAGAATTTGAAGATGAATATGTGAATATAACACATAATATATTTTACAACTTAAAAAAGCCATATGTAAGTCTGGGAATTTCGCTGTTAACAGCATTTGTTGTGACACTCATAATGGGTTCAGGCAGTAAAGCTAAAATGACAGCAGACAGAAGAACATACCTAAACAGAAGTAATGTCAGGATGCATTTGATGACAGACCAGTATTTGAGAACGACAACTACAAGACATAAAATCAACACAGGCAGTAGTGGTGGCGGACATCATGGTGGTTCACATCATTCAAGTCATGGAGGACACAGCCACGGAGGTGGCGGACGGCATATGTAATATGGAAAATATGATGGAAAGAATCTGACACGAAGTCAGAAATTTAACCATAAATAAATTGTAATAGAAAGGAATATATGATTCGTCATAAATGGTAAAGGATAATGGAAAAGAAGAATCCGATTGTAACAATTGAATTAGAAAATGGAAAAGTGATTAAAGCGGAACTATATCCGGATGTGGCACCAAACACAGTTAGAAATTTTATCAGCCTTATAAAGAAAGGTTTTTATGATGGACTGATTTTTCACAGAGTAATAAGAAATTTTATGATTCAGGGAGGATGCCCGGAAGGAACAGGAACAGGTGGACCGGGATATTCGATAAAAGGAGAATTTTCTACGAATGGTTTTGTGAATGAATTAAAACATGAGCCTGGTGTACTTTCAATGGCAAGAGCGATGCATCCGGATTCGGCCGGTTCGCAGTTTTTTATCATGCATAAAACATCTCCACATCTTGATGGTCAGTATGCTGCCTTTGGAAAGGTGACAGAAGGCCTTGAAAATGTGGATGAAATTGCAAATCAGCCGACAGATTACATGGACAGACCATTTGATGAAGTAGTTATGAAAAAAGTAACTGTTGATACATTTGGAGAAGATTATGGAGAACCTGAAAAATGCTAAGAGCAGTTATTTTTGATATGGATGGTGTACTGATAGACAGTGAACCGGTTCATTTAGAGGCTTTCAGAATGATGATGGAAGAACTGGGGATTCAGTTTGACAGAGAGTATTATATGCAGTTTGTTGGAAGCACAACAGAACATATGTGGGACAAGATTATCAAAGATTTTAGCATAACATTATCCAAAGAAGAGCTGATGAGCATTTCTGATAAGAATGTAAAAAAAATCAATGGAAGTTCCGGATATCCGGTTATGCCGGGCGTTAAAAAACTGATATGTGATATTTATGAATCGGGTATAAAACTTGCAGTAGCTTCATCTTCAGGAATGACAAGAATTAACGATACACTTGAAAAAATGGAAGTTAAAGAAATGTTTAGTGCTGTAGTGAGTGGTATGCAGGTGAAAAATCCAAAACCGGCACCGGATACGTTTCTTGAAGCTGCCAAAATGCTTGATGTTATGCCGGATGAATGTATAGTGATAGAGGATTCATTCAATGGTATGAAAGCTGCCAAAAATGCAGGAATGGTTTGCGTTATGTATGAAAACAACAGCTTAGGTACAGAGGTTGATTCTTCCTATGCAGATTACATTATACAGGGATATGATGAGCTTGATACAAAATATTTTGAAATGATTTATTCACATGTGAGTGGAGAACCATGAAGAGTGCTTGAAACAAAGCGGCTATACCTGAGAGAATGTGTCGAAGAAGATCTGGAAAGGTTCTATGAGATATATTCAGATGAGACCGTTTCAAGATATAATAAGAATCTGAGCAGTGACAGAGATGAAGAGCTTGAGATCATGAGAGCATACAAAAGGATGTATGAATTTTATGGGTATGGTATGTGGACTGTGTGCCTGAAACAAAATGATATGGTAATAGGAAGAGCCGGACTTGAGAATTATGAAATGGATGGAGAAAATGCACTACAGCTTGGGTATGTCATAGATAAAAATTTCAGAAAAAAGGGATATGCGTATGAAATCTGTAGTGCAATATGTGAATATGCACAACAGTATATCTATGTCGATAAAATACTATGTATTATACACAGGGAAAATAAAGCATCAATAAAACTGGCAGAAAAACTGAGATTTATTTTGGTAAATCAAACGGAAAATATGTATATGTTGAAGCTTGAAATTTGAAATGCTTCTATTCTATTATATTTAATTAAAATGATACTAGGGTTCCAAGGTCATACGTTTTATACTTATATGTAAAGTATCACCTTGGGACGGATAAAAACAATGTAAAAGAATGAAAAAAGCTGTGACCGTGCGGAGTCACAGCTTTTTTATGTATATGTATAATGTGAGGGAAAGTAAAAAAAACGAGAACGCTATATAAACGTCCTCGTTTCTACAAAAACAATTATACAATTATTTTTAAATTTGTCAACAAATTTTTTTGATAAAAATAGGTAAAAAATAGGTGATAAAAAATATTTAAAAAAAATAAAAAAAAGACTTGCAAAAAATAATTTTTTCTAGTATAATACCATTTGTCGTTAGACGATGGCCTATCGCCAAATGGTAAGGCACTGGACTCTGACTCCAGCATTCTCCAGGTTCGAATCCTGGTGGGCCAGTTATTTCACTACATTATCTAATGTAGTGATTTTTTTGTATATCAGAAAAAATCGTGTACCAAAGAGATGCCATTATTCAAATTCCGGCATAATAATGAAAAGGGATAGATATAAATGGCGAAACTATATGAATGCAAATAGAAAATGAAAGGACAAAAATATTGTGTGATTTTGCATAATATAAGTGCATGTAGATGAAAACATCAGTTAAAACAAGGATCAAATTCAGTGATAAAAATTTTAAATCTGAGCTGAAGTTTGGTAGTATGATTGACATGATACAAGATTGTATGAATCATCAGTCAGAGTCACTTGGACTTGGAGTTCGGCACCAGATTAGTACAAAAAAAGCGTGGATACTGAGTTCGTGGTATATTGAGATAGAAGGCCAGTTTGAATATGATGAAGAAGTGATTGTCTCAACATGGCCATATGAATTTAAAGGTGTTTGTGGAAGAAGAAATGCAACGATAGCGAGAGCAGGAGAAGAGAATAACTATATTATTAAAGTGGACAGCTTGTGGGCGGTGGTTGATACAGAAAAAGGAAAGCTTGTGAGAGTTCCTGATGAAGATATCCGGTTGTACACATGTGATGAACCGCTTGCTATGGATTACAAAAAAAAGAAGATTTTGAAAGGGAGCCATTATGAAAAGAAGAATCCTTTTACAGTCAGAAAGTATCAAATGGATTTTAATAATCATATGAATAATGGCTGGTATATTAAGCTTGCAGAGGAATTTATCGAGAATAATACCTCGGTAAAGACGATAAGAGCTGAATATAAAAAGGCTGCGTTATATGGTCAAAAGGTGATTCCGTATGTATCATATGAGGAGGACAGAACAGTTGTTGAGCTGAGAAGTGAGGATGAGGAACTGTTTGCTGTCATAGAATTCAAACACAGTAAATAGTGGAAAAGCAAAACTTTAGATAACAGATTGGAGGCATGACAGTGATCAGATTAGGAGAGAGACAGACTTTAAAATGTATTAAAAAAGTGGATTTTGGAATATATGTGGGAGAAAATGAAAATGAAAAAATTTTACTTCCTAAAAAGCAGGTTAGAAGTGATATTAAAATTGGTGACAAAATAGATGTGTTTGTATATAGAGATTCATCAGATCGCCTGATTGCTACTACAAGCCAGCCGTATATCACATTAGGAGAACTTGCGGTACTTGAGGTAAATGCAGTGGGAAAGATTGGTGCATTTCTTGATTGGGGGCTTGAAAAAGATTTGTTTTTGCCGTTCAAAGAGCAGACATGCAAGGCAGAAGCAGGAAGAGCATACCTTGTATCACTGTATATTGATAAGAGTAACAGGCTTGCGGCTACCATGAAAGTGCACAAATTTCTTAAAAATGCCAATAAGTACCAAAAAGATGATAATGTAAGTGGAATTATTTATGAATTAAGCAGTGAACTTGGTGCATTTGTTGCAGTCGAAAATGAATATTATGGATTGATTCCTAATAAGGAAATTCACACAAAATTAGCAGTGGGCGATGTTGTGAATGCAAGGGTTACTGAGGTAAGAACAGATGGAAAACTCAATTTAAGCTTAAATAAGAAAGCTTATATGCAGATGGATGAAGACTGTGTGAAAATACTGAAAGTAATAGAAGAGTACGAAGGGGTGCTTCCTTATGGCGAAAAAGTATCACCGGAGATAATAGCAAGAGATTTCGGATTAAGTAAAAATGCATTTAAACGGGCGATTGGAAGATTATATAAAGCAAGAAAGATTGACATAGAAGAAAAAAGTATTAGAATAATTAAATAGTATGAGGTTAGGGGTAAAAGGCCGTGCATTTCATGCTTATACAGTTCATGCTTGCATGGAAAAAGTATAATCTTTTTGACCAAAACATCATATTATAGCATAAATGGCTGACAAGATAAATATAATAAAATATGGAAGGATATGCAGCAAACGGCTATCAGCCGGCCAACATACTGCAGGGTGATTTGAATGAAAAAAATAATTAGTACAGACAAGGCTCCGGCGGCAATAGGACCATATTCACAGGCGATTGAAGTGAATGGAATGGTTTATACATCAGGAGTGATTCCGGTAGTACCTTCGACAGGAGAGATACCTGAGGGTATAGAGGCCCAGGCAGATCAGGCAATAGGAAATATGTGTGAGCTTTTAAAGGCAGCAGGAACAAATGCTGATAATGTGGTAAAGACAACTGTATTTATCAAGAATATGGATGATTTTTCAAAGATTAATGAAATTTATTCAAAATATTTTACAGAGAACTGCCCGGCACGTTCATGTGTAGAGGTTGCAAGACTTCCTAAAGATGTTCTTATTGAAATTGAAGCAATTGCGATTAAATAAAATGTATCATGCAAAAGGAGAATTATGACAAAGGCAAGAAAAACAAATCTGTTCTTTTTAGGGGTACTGGCGTTTTATTTGCTGGTGTGTACTTGCATTTTACCTATTATTCCGAATCGATATCTTAACGAAAGCAGTCTCACAGTTTTATCGCAAGGGTTGATTTTGTTTCCGGGAGTCGTATATGTTATTGCAAATAATGGAAAACCGTTAAATGAGATTGGAATAAAAAGACTTGGAGCGGGCAATGTCTTTTTGATTATGATATATGCGTTGCTATTAGTTCCTCTAATAAGTTTTGTGAATAGCTTTTCAATGTTGTTTGCTAAAAATTACATTGTTGGACATCTTGACAGCATGAGTAGTAATCCCTTTTGGCTTAATTTGATTATTGTAGCAGTTATGCCGGCTTTTGTAGAAGAGTTTACATTCAGAGGAATTATCTATACAGGTTATAGAAATAGTACAATTAAAAGGGCAGTAGCAGGGAGTGCTGTACTCTTTGGAGCGTTCCATATGAACGTGAACCAGTTTTGTTATGCTGTGGTTATGGGAATATTTTTCGCACTTTTGTACGAGGCTACAGGAAGTATCTATGCATCGATGGTAGCACATTTTACATTTAATGCGAATACTCTTGTATTAGAAGAGATTACAAATGCTTCTTTGAATTATATTAAAAAAATGGCAGAAACGGATCCAGAATATGAAAAATTAGCGGAAGAATTAATAAATTCAGAATCTCAGTCATCAATCACTGATTATTCTCTGGCTGAAAAGATAGCAACATTAAGGTCCCTTTTTATAGTGGCAATTATTACAACGGCGCTTGCTGTTCTGCTTCTGGTATTCATTGCTAAAAGATGTAACAGAAAAGAGCATTTGAGCAGAGTTCTTTCAGCGTTGTCTGGAAGCAGTAGAAAAGAAGTAGCCACTCAAAACAATGAAGCCACCGGTTTTGACAACAGGGTACTCAGCAATCAGGAGTATCAGAAGAAAAAAGACCATGACAAAGAGGGATATTACATTAAACAGGGATATAATGGCTCAGAAGAATATGGCGGTAAAATAGCAGATAAAGTTTTTATTATTGGCATTATATTATGCGTTTGCTGTATGCTATGAGTCTAAATTATGTTACTATTCCGAAATATATAAAAAACGTGAAAAATTATGCCAAAACTATTGTGTTACTGTAATGAAAAAAGGCTGTAAATATCTGAAACCTTGGTTAAATTAATGGAAAAAAACAAAAATTATGCAAATGTACCAAAACATAAATTTTGTTTTCAGCACTTTAGTCAATGGTATTTTTTAAGAAAATGTTATACAATTAAAAAAGCAAATTTAAAAATAAATATATTTATATATAGGAGGATTATTAAATGGCTAGTTTATCATTAAAAAACATCAATAAGGTATATCCTAATGGGTTTGTTGCTGTAAAAGACTTTAATCTTGAAATTCAGGACAGAGAGTTTATTATTTTTGTTGGTCCTTCAGGTTGTGGTAAGTCTACTACACTTCGTATGATTGCAGGTCTTGAAGATATTTCAGGTGGTGAGTTATACATAGGTGACAGACTTGTTAATGATGTAGAGCCTAAGGATAGAGATATTGCGATGGTTTTCCAGAACTATGCTTTGTATCCGCATATGACAGTATTTGACAACATGGCATTTGGTCTTAAGTTGAGAAAGACACCTAAAGATCAGATAGACAAACTTGTACATGAGGCTGCAAGAATTCTTGATATTGAGCACTTACTTGATCGTAAACCAAAGGCTCTATCAGGTGGTCAGAGACAGCGTGTTGCCATGGGACGTGCTATTGTTCGTAACCCTAAAGTATTCCTTATGGACGAGCCTTTATCAAACCTTGACGCTAAACTTAGAGTACAGATGAGAATTGAGATTTCTAAGTTACATCAGAGACTTGAGACTACTATCATCTACGTTACACATGACCAGACAGAGGCTATGACACTTGGTACAAGAATCGTAGTTATGAAGGATGGTATTGCACAGCAGGTTGATACACCGAAGAATCTTTATGATAATCCGGTTAACTTATTTGTTGCAGGATTCATGGGTTCACCACAGATGAACTTTATCGATGCTCAGGTTACACAGTCAGGTTCTGATATATTGTTACTGTTTGGTTCTAATTCAATAAGAGTTCCTGATTCAAAAGCAAGAGCACTTATCGATGGTAATTATATCGACAGAACAGTTGTAATGGGTATCAGACCAGAGGATATCCATGATGAGCAGGTATTCGTAGATTCAAGACCGGACAGTGTGATTGATGTTACAATCAGATTATACGAAATGCTTGGTGCAGAAGTATTCTTGTATTTTGATATTGACCAGTTTAACTGTACAGCAAGAGTTAATCCTCGTACAACAGCAAGACCTGGTGATACAATCAGAATGGCTCTCGATACAGCTAAGTTACATATATTTGATAAAGATACACAGCAGGTTATCACAAACTAATTGATTTGCATATAGAAGTCAATTTGATAAAGAATTTGGAATACAGTAATTGAATTGATTGATAACAAATAATGAATCAAAGACTTATTATTTGTCAAATGTGAAAATTAAATGAATTTTAAGAGAAAATGCATAAAAATTATGCATTTTCTCTTTTATTTTTTAAAGAAATGCGTTAATATAAAAGGAAGATAATACAGTAAATGGGAGTGAAGCAAATGATATCAAATCAAATTCTTCTTAGTACAATAGAAGGACTTAAGAGTATAACAAGAATTAACATGTGTGTCATGGATACAGAAGGGAATGTGCTTGCATCAACATTTCCTGAGGCAGAGAAATATGAAGAGGCTGTAGTTGCTTTTGTTGAATCACAGGCAGACAGCCAGGTAGTTTCAAATTTTCAGTTTTTTAAAGTGAGTGAGGATAATCAGCTTGAATATATTCTTCTTGCAGAGGGTTCAAGTGATGATGTATATATGGTTGGAAAGATGGCAGCATTCCAGATAAAGAATTTGTTAGTGGCTTACAAAGAAAGATATGACAAGGACAATTTTATAAAGAATCTGTTGCTTGATAATATGCTTCTTGTGGATATCTATTCAAGGGCAAAGAAACTCCATATAGATACAGATGTCAAACGTATCGTATTTATTGTGGAAGCCGTGCATGATAAAGACAATAATGTTTTGGAGACTATCAGAAGTATGTTTACGGGAAAACCAAAAGATTTCATCACGGCAGTAGATGAAAAGAGTATCATTATTGTAAAAGAGGTTGAACAGGATCAGACATATGTGGATTTAGAAAAGCTTGCCAATACTCTTCTGGATATGCTTAACACAGAAGCGATGGCATCGGTAGATATTGCGTTTGGAACAATTATCAATGATATCAAAGAAGTCTCACGTTCATACAAGGAAGCAAAATTAGCCTTGGATGTTGGCAAAATTTTCTACAGTGATAAGCATGTAATGGCATATAATGGACTTGGAATAGGAAGGCTTATTTATCAGTTACCGCTTCCGTTATGTAAAATGTTTATCAAAGAAATATTTGATGCAAAATCACCGGATGAATTTGATGAAGAGACACTTATTACAATTAACAAATTTTTTGAGAACAGCTTGAATGTTTCTGAAACATCAAGACAGTTATATATCCACAGAAATACATTAGTATACAGATTGGATAAACTGCAAAAGCTTACAAACCTTGATCTTCGTGTATTTGATGATGCAATTACATTTAAGATTGCTCTTATGGTTGTTAAATATATGAAATATATGGAAACTATGGACTATTAAAAGAGTTTGTAGTAAAATTATGTGTGTTTTTTACTAGAAAGTGTATAGGAGAGCGGAGGAACACAGATGATAGTTTTAGAAGATGTCAGTAAATCATATTCTACAGGTTCACCAGCCATTAAAAATATAAGCTTGAAAATTGAAGAAGGTGAATTTGTATTTATTGTTGGTAACAGTGGTTCCGGTAAATCGACACTGATTAAGCTGCTGTTAAAAGAATTAGAACCAACAAGTGGAAAGATATTTGTCAATGGCAAGTATTTGAATACAATTAAGAGAAGAAAGATACCTGAACACAGACGAGGCATTGGTGTAGTATTTCAGGATTTCAGACTTTTAAAAGATAGAAATGTATATGATAATATTGCATTTGCACAACGTGTTGTAGAGACACCTGTTAAGGAAATCAAGAGGCGGGTGCCGGCAATGCTTGCATTAGTGGGGCTTGCTGAAAAATACCGTTCATTTCCTAAGGAATTATCAGGTGGCGAGCAGCAGAGAGTGGCACTGGCAAGAGCTCTTGTCAATAATCCGACCATTCTTTTGGCAGATGAGCCTACCGGAAATCTTGATCCGAAAAATTCATGGGAAATTATGAAGCTTTTGGAAGAGATTAATAAACGAGGGACAACAGTAGTGGTTGTTACACATAACAGGGAAATCGTTGATGCAATGAATAAACGTGTTATTACTATGCATAAGGGCGTAATATTAAGTGACGAGAAAAAAGGTGAATATTCATATGAAAATTAATACATTAGCCTATAGTTGCGGACAAGGCATTAAAAACATAAGAAGAAACAAGTTATTTTCACTTGCTTCTGTAGGAACAATTACAGCATGTATATTTTTGATTGGATTATTTTATATCATTATAGCAAATTTTCAGTATCTTGTGAAAGAGGCAGAAGACTCTGTGTGTATCACTGTGTTTTTTGATGATGATATTACAGATAAAAGAATTACAGAGATAGGTGAGCAGATTGAGAAAAGAGAAGAGGTATCGGAGGTTAAGTATACCTCGGGAGATGAAGCATGGGAGGATTATAAAGAGAGATATTTTGCAGAAGAACCTGATTTGGCAGAGGGATTCAGGGATGACAATCCTTTAGCGGGATCTTCTAATTATGAGATATATTTAAATGATCTTAAGAAGCAGGATGCATTTGTTGCTTATTTAAAGACAATCAGTGGAATCAGAAAGGTAAATTACTCTGAGAATACAGCGAATACATTGAACGATTTTGCGAAAGTTGTGGGATATGTATCTGTTACAATTATTGTTATTTTGTTTGCAGTTGGAATTTTCCTGATAAGCAATACGGTAATGATAGGAATTACGGTAAGAAAAGAAGAAATACGAATCATGAAGCTGATTGGTGCAACGGATGTGTTTGTAAGACTTCCGTTTATCATTGAAGGTGTGGTAATAGGATTGATTGGGGCAATATTGCCTGTCATTGCCTTGATATTCATATACCAGAAGGTTATTGTGTATTTGATGACACAGTTCCAGTCGTTTACAAGTATAGTGACATTTATAAGTTCAAGGCAGATATTCTCAGTTGTTGTGCCTATGGCGCTGACTATAGGTGCAGGCATAGGATTAATTGGAAGTAAAATTACTATAAGAAAACATTTGAAAGTATAGGATGTTGAAATAAAAGTATTTCCCAAATAAAAAAGCAGGGGATCAGACGGATATGTGCAGTCTGACGGGAACATGTAGGAATATAGTATTGGAGAATGATGAAATTTTGAGAAAAAGACTAGTTACTATTGCAGGTATGATAGTATCAGCAGTGATGGTTATTTCTATGGCAGAACCGCTTAAAGCTACAAGCATACAGGAAGAACAGAATAAACAGGAACAACTGCACGAAGAAATTGAAAATGCGCAGCAGATTCTTGAAGAACTGGATAAGCTTAAGGAAGACACCAATACATACATAGCTGAAATGGATTTGAAAATGGAGCAGCTGACAAGTTACATTGTTGAGTTGAATACACAAATTGAAGCCAAAGTAAAAGAGATTAAAGAGCTCAATGAAGAACTTTTAAGCCAGCAGAAAGATATTGATTCACAATATGATGCAATGAAAAAAAGAATCAAATTTTTGTATGAAAATGGTCAGACAGAATATATTGATATGATTTTTAATTCAGGCGATATGAGTGAACTTTTGAATAAAGCAGAATATCTTTCCAAAATCACAGAATATGACAGAAATATGCTTGATAAACTCAAAAAGACAAAAGAATTAATAGAGTATACAAAGAATACATTAGAAAATGAAAAAAACAGTTTATCAAATCTAAAAGATGAAGCCCAAAAAGAGCAGGCTGAAATTGAAATATTGGTAGAGGCAAAAGCACAATTATTGTTGGAAACAGAGGAAAAGATAGAATCGACACAGACAGATTTAGAGACTATGGAAGGCCAGCTTGCGGCATCTATTGCGATTGAGCAAGAGCTTCAAGAACAGGAGAGACTGCTCAAACAATGGGCAGCGAGTGAAGAATACAGCAGTCTGCTGACATCAGGCTATAATGGGGAAAAGTTCAGATGGCCGCTTAAGGGGTATTATAGTATATCATCAGGATTTGTACACAGGATAAATCCTGTGACGAATCAACCGGAGAATCATTCGGGAATCGATATTCCCGCACCGGCAGGGACACCGATAAGTGCAGCAGCAGATGGTGTGGTTGCATGGGCGTACAGAAGTGGAAGTGCGGGAAACTGGGTAGGAATTGATCATGGCAATGGTGTCATGACAGTATATATGCATATGTCGGGATTTAACTGCGAAGCAGGTGATGTAGTGAAAACCGGAGATACGATAGGATTTGTGGGCTCAACAGGTCAGTCAACGGGAAATCATTTGCATTTCAGTGTCAGAATTGATGGTGTATATGTAAATCCAATCAATTTCTTAGGATAAAAAGCAGCAGAAGAGCAATTATATGAGGAGGTACATTTTGAGAAAAAAAATATTATCAATTGCATGTATGTTATTGTCAGCAACGATGATTATAGGAATCGCACAGCCTTTGAAGGCGACTAGTCTTGAGGATGCTGCTGCGGGGATTGAAGAGGAAAAAAATAAACAGACTGAACTCAAAAATGGTATTGAAGATGCAGAACAGATTCTAAAGGATCTTGAACAGTTAAAAAGCGATACTACGATTTACATCTCGGCATTAGATGATAAAATGTCGAGCATTACAGACTATATTATTGATTTAAATACTCAGATTGATGCAAAACAATCTGAAATAGAAAGTATTAATGAAACACTTTCGGAACAGCAAAAGGATATAGAATCACAATATGAGTCCATGAAAAAGCGTATCAAATTTTTATATGAAAATGGGCAGTTAGAATATATTGATATGATTTTAAATTCGGGTAATATAAGCGAGTTGCTGAATAAAGCAGAATATCTTTCTAAAATTACAGAATATGATAGGAATATGCTTAATAAACTGAAAGAGACAAAAGAGAAGATAGAAGTTACAAAAGGTACTCTTGAACAGGAAAAGACCAATCTGAACAACCTCAAATTAGAGGCAGAGAATGAGCAGGAGGAAGTTGAGAAACTGGTAGAGGCAAAAGCAGAGGTATTAAGAGAGACAAATGCAAAGATAGACAGCACACAGTCAGAACTTGACACCATGGAAGGAGAATTGGCGGCTTCTGAGGCTATCGAAGCAGAGCTTGTGGAACTTGAGAAAAATCTGGAAGAACAATTAAGACTGGAAGAAGAGAAGAGATTAGAAGAACAGCGCCGATTGGAAGAGCAGCAGAGACTGGAAGAGGAAAGAAAGTTAGAAGAACAGCGAAAACGTGAAGAAGAAAGTAAGGCAGCACAGAAAGAAGAGGATGACAAGCAATTAAATAGTCAGACAGACAATAGCGGTTCTGATAATTCCAACTCAGGAGGCAGCACCGGTAATACAGCAAACACAGACAGTGGGAATAATAACACAGGAAATGCTACAGATAACTCAAAGGCTAACACAGGAAGTGATACAAATACTTCAAGTGGGAAATTTTCATGGCCACTGCCGGGATATTATTATATTTCATCAGGATTTATACACAGAATTAATCCTGTTACTGGATTAGCAGAAAATCATTCTGGAATTGATATTCCTGCACCAGCTGGAACTTATGTGCATGCTGCCGGAAGTGGAACAGTTGCGTGGGCATACAGAAGTGCTTCGGCAGGAAATTGGATAGGTATATATCACGGTGATGGTATATATACTGTATATATGCATATGTCAGGTTTTAATTGCTCTGAAGGAGATTATGTTAATACAGGAGATGTCATTGGCTTTGTAGGTTCAACAGGCCAGTCAACAGGAAACCATCTGCATTTTAGTGTCAGAGTAAATGGTTCTTATGTCGATCCTAATGGTTATCTTAAATAATTGCAGAAATGGAGATTATTTATAATGAATAATTCTAATAATAATAATAATAATAATAATAATAATAAAGAATATGGTGAACATTATAGTTATAATACAAGCAGTAATGGAACCGGTAATGCCAATAGCGGATATGGCGGAAATTATGGCTATAACACAAGCGGTAATGGAACCGGTAATGCTAATAGCGGATATGGCGGGAATTATGGCTATAACACAAGCAGTAATGGAACCGGTAATGCTAATAGCGGATATGGCGTAAATTATGGCTATAACACAAGCAGTAGTTACAGCCGAAACAATGGCGATAGTGCGAAAGATATGCAGATAAGGAAAAAAGCATACAAAAATGGACTGATAACAGGTACGCTTATGGGGGTTGCAGTCATATTAATTTTAATGTTTGGTTCCAATTTTCTGTTAAACAAACTCTCAAATAATAAATCGGCAGATTCAGCTTCGACTATTTCAAATATGAATGCAGTTGAAGATAAAATTAAAACAATAGAAAAATATCTTAACCAGTTTTACTATGAAGATTTTGATGAAGAGACACTTGCAAATGGGTTGTATTATGGAATGACAGCTTCACTTGGAGATCCATATACAAATTATTATACTCCAGAAGACTATGAGGAATTGCAGAAGAGTACAAGCGGTGAATATTGTGGTATTGGTGTTGTTGTGAGAAAAGATGACAATACGGGAGAGATTATAGTGTATAGGGTATACTCCAATACACCTGCAAGTGAAGCAGGAATTAAAAAGAATGATATCGTCTATTCCGTTGATGGTCAGGTGATTGAAGATGATATGACGACAGATGAGCTTGCAAGACTGGTAGTGGGAGAAAAGAACACAAAGGTTGATATTCAGGTAATTCGTGATGGCGAAACACTAGATTTTACAATGACAAGAAAGCAAATTCAAATTGATACAGTGTCTTATGAAATGAAAGAAGGAAATATTGGTTATATTCAGATAGAGGAATTTGACACAGTCACACCTGAACAGGTAAAAAAGGCAATTGAAGAACTTGACAGTCAAGGTTTAAATGGTATTATAATAGACTTAAGAG
Source organism: uncultured Lachnospiraceae bacterium (assembly GCA_902786365.1). Classification (GTDB taxonomy): domain Bacteria; phylum Bacillota; class Clostridia; order Lachnospirales; family Lachnospiraceae; genus Bovifimicola. Next base: position 82,064 of record CADACD010000008.1, read on the forward strand.
ACAATCCGGGTGGAGGTCTTGGTGCTGTTAAGGATATTGCAAGTATGTTTATCGCTGATAAAAAATTATTTCTTTACAGCGAAACAAAACAGGGAGAAAGAACAGATTATTTTACAACCGGAGATGTATTGTTAGAAGATACACCGATGGTGGTTCTGATTAATGAAAATAGTGCAAGTGCTTCAGAAGCATTTTCAGGAGCAATGAAATGTTATAAAAGAGCAACACTTGTTGGAACAACATCATTTGGTAAGGGAATTATGCAGTCAATTTATCCGCTTTCAGATGGATCGGCACTTAAGATAACAATTGGAAAATATTACCTTCCTGATGGAAGTAATATTCATAAGATAGGTATCACACCGGATTATGAAGTGGAAGCATCAGAGGATGAGCAAACAGATCCACAGCTTGACAAAGCGTTAGAGATACTTAGATGATTTATATAAACGAATTAATTATTGTTCAGTTAATAGCTTTCTAAAAGGTTAGTAAAGAGATTTAAGTGGCTTACAAAAATAGAGGTTTTTGTAAGCCATTATTTGCTTTATAGAAAAAACAGAAAAAAACAATAAATATATTGGATTTTTTTTATAAAGTGTGATATGCTATGCAGTATACGAAAATATGTTCGGTGTATCATAATATTTATGAAGTTGAAAAAAATATGATAACAGATTACAGATAGGAGGATGTCATGGATAAATTTATATTACATTCAGAATATAAGCCGACCGGTGACCAGCCTCAGGCAATAGAACAACTTGTCAAAGGTTTTAAGGAGGGCAACCAGTTTGAGACATTATTGGGTGTCACAGGTTCAGGAAAAACATATACGATGGCAAATATTATTGAACAACTCAATAAGCCAACACTTGTGCTTGCACATAATAAAACATTGGCAGCACAGCTTTACAGTGAATTTAAAGAGTTTTTTCCGGAGAATGCAGTGGAATATTTTGTATCATACTATGACTATTATCAGCCGGAAGCATATGTGCCGTCAACAGATACTTATATAGAGAAGGATTCCTCCATCAATGATGAGATAGATAAATTAAGGCACTCTGCAACAGCCGCTCTTTCTGAGAGAAGAGATGTCATTATTATTTCCAGTGTGTCATGTATTTATGGTCTCGGAAGTCCTATTGATTACCAGAACATGGTATTGTCATTGAGGCCGGGGATGATCAAGGACAGAGATGAGGTTTTGAGAAAACTGGTTGACATACAGTACACAAGAAATGAGATGGATTTTAAACGTGGTACATTCAGGGTGAGAGGCGATACCGTTGAGATATTCCCGGTAGGATCATCAGAACATGCTATAAGGGTAGAGTTTTTTGGAGATGAGATTGACAGGATTACACAGATAGATATCTTGACTGGAGAAGTCAAAAACAGACTTGAGCATATTGCAATATTTCCTGCATCACATTATGTAGTTGCACAGGATAAGATGAATGCAGCAATTAAAACAATCGAAGCAGAGTTAGAGGAGAGGGTGAAATATTTTAAGAGTGAAGATAAACTTTTAGAGGCACAGAGAATTTCAGAGAGAACTAATTTTGATATAGAGATGATGAGAGAGACAGGCTTCTGTTCAGGAATTGAGAATTATTCAAGACATCTGGCAGGACTTGCACCGGGAGCAACGCCACATACACTGATTGATTATTTTCCGGATGATTTTCTCATCATGGTTGACGAGTCACATATCACATTGCCACAGGTAAGAGGAATGTATGCAGGTGACCAGTCAAGAAAGACAACGCTTGTTGAATATGGATTCAGACTTCCATCTGCTAAGGATAACAGACCGCTTAATTTCGAAGAATTTGAGAGTAAGATTGATCAGATGCTGTTTGTATCGGCTACACCAAATGTATATGAGGCAGAGCATGAATTATTAAGAGCAGAACAGATTATCAGACCTACCGGACTTCTTGACCCCGAAATATTTGTCAGACCTGTAGAGGGACAGGTGGATGATTTGATAAGCGAAGTGAATAAAGAGACTGCAAAGAAGAATAAGGTTCTTGTGACGACCTTGACTAAGAGGATGGCAGAAGATTTGACAGAATATATGAAAGAGGCAGGAATCAGAGTGAAATATCTGCACTCGGATATTGATACACTTGAAAGAACTGAGATTATCAGAGATATGCGTCTTGATGTGTTTGATGTACTTGTCGGAATCAATCTTTTAAGAGAGGGGCTTGATATTCCGGAGATTACACTGGTGGCAATTTTGGATGCTGATAAAGAGGGATTTCTTCGTTCAGAAACTTCACTGATTCAGACGATTGGTCGTGCAGCGAGAAATTCAGAGGGGCATGTTATTATGTATGCTGACAATATGACAGATTCCATGAAAAATGCGATTGACGAGACAAACAGAAGACGAGAGATACAAAGGAAGTATAATGAGGAACACGGCATTACACCTACGACAATTAAGAAAGCTGTACGAGACAGAATCAGTATAACAAAAGAGGCAGTTGAAACAGTTGATAAGCTTGCAAAAGATCCGGAATCAATGAGTGTGAAGGAGATAGAGAAGCTCATTAAGAAGATTACAAAAGAGATGCAAAAGGCAGCATCAGAGTTGAACTTTGAGGCGGCGGCAGAACTTAGGGATGAGATGATAAAGTTAAAGCAGCAGATACATCAGTAAGGAAAATAATTGAATTAAGGAAGAAATGAAAGAAAAGGAGTAAAGACTGAATATATTAGTTTAATGCGAATTATGGATAATAATCAAATGACCTATAAAAATGAAGCAAATAATAGTTTTAATAGTATTGACATCGAAAGTGATGTTGAAAAGATAAATAATGTGATAAACAAAAAAGTTGTAAAATCCGGAGAAAGGCAATTTATCAAAATCAGAGGTGCGTCAGAACACAACTTAAAGCAGATTAATGTAGATATTCCGAGAAACAAGTTTGTTGTTTTGACAGGTTTAAGTGGATCCGGAAAGTCTTCTCTTGCATTCGACACTATTTATGCAGAGGGACAGAGACGTTATATGGAATCGTTGTCTTCCTATGCAAGACAGTTTTTGGGGCAGATGGAAAAACCGGAGGTAGAAAGTATAGAGGGATTGTCTCCGGCGATTTCAATTGATCAGAAGTCCACAAACAGAAATCCTCGTTCCACAGTGGGAACGGTCACAGAGATTTATGATTATTTTAGACTTTTGTATGCGAGAATCGGTATTCCTCATTGTCCTAAATGTGGCAGAGAGATTATGAAGCAGACGGTTGATCAGATGGTGGATAAGCTTATGGAGTTGCCGGAGAGAACGAAATTACAGCTTTTGGCACCGGTAGTAAGAGGGCGAAAAGGTGAACATGTAAAAATTATAGAGCAGGCAAAAAAGGCAGGATATGTTCGTATCAGAGTCGATGGGAATATGTATGAACTGAGTGAAGAGATTAAGCTTGAGAAGAATAAAAAGCATAATATAGAGATTGTAGTTGACAGACTGGCAATCCGAGAGGGAATTGAGAAGAGATTGACAGACTCAATAGAGACGGTTCTTGGTTTATCAGACGGACTTATGATAGTGGATGTAGTTGACGGTGAGACGATGAATTTCAGTGACAGTTTTTCATGTCCTGATTGCGGAATCAGTATTGATGAGATACAGCCAAGAAGTTTTTCGTTTAATAATCCTTTCGGCGCTTGTCCTGAGTGTTTTGGACTTGGATATAAGATGGAGTTTGATGAGGAGTTGATGATACCAGACAAATCTTTAAGTCTGAATGAGGGTGCCATTGTTGCTATGGGATGGCAGTCAAGTGGCAATGAGGGAAGTTTTACACATGCAATACTTGTGGCACTTGCAGAGGAATACCATTTTTCGCTTGACACACCGTATCAGGAGTTGAGTGATGAAGTGAAAAATGTAATTATTCATGGAACGGGTGGAAAGTCTGTCAAGGTATATTATAAGGGACAGCGTGGTGAAGGTGTCTATGATGTGGAATTTGAGGGACTGATCAGAAATGAGCAGAGAAGATACAGAGAGACGGGCTCCGATACCATGAAACAGGAATATGAGGAGTTCATGACAATCACTCCATGTAAAGAGTGTAAGGGACAGAGACTTAAGAAGTCTTCACTGGCGGTGACTATTGCTGATAAAAATATACATGAGGTTACTACTTATTCCATCAGAGATTTGCAAAAGTATCTTGATGAGATGACATTAGGCGAGAGGCAATTGTTTATTGGTGGGGAAATATTAAAAGAAATCAAGGCGCGAATAAAGTTTCTGATGGATGTCGGACTTGATTATCTGACTTTATCAAGAGCAACAGGTTCACTTTCCGGTGGCGAGGCACAGCGTATACGATTGGCAACACAGATTGGTTCGGGTCTTGTGGGGGTTGCCTATATTCTTGATGAGCCGAGTATTGGACTTCACCAGAGAGACAATGACAAATTACTTGCAACACTTATGCACCTTCGGGACCTCGGCAATACGCTTGTGGTTGTTGAACATGATGAGGATACTATGCTTGCAGCGGATTACATTGTCGATATTGGTCCGGGAGCAGGGCAGCATGGTGGTGAAGTTGTCGCAGAGGGAACAGCAGAGGAGATTATGAAGAATCCTAATTCTGTTACAGGGGCGTATTTAAGTGGGAAAATTAAAATACCAGTGCCGTCTGAGAGAAGAAAACCTACGGGCTTTCTTACGGTCAAGGGCGCAAGACAGAATAATCTCAAAAATATTGATGTGGATATACCACTCGGAGTGATGACATGTGTAACAGGTGTATCAGGTTCGGGCAAGAGTTCTTTAGTCAATGAGATTTTATACAAATCACTTGCTAAGAAGTTAAACAGAGCAAGAACAATAGCAGGTGACCATGATGAGATTTTAGGTGTAGAAAATCTTGACAAGGTCATTGATATAGATCAGTCTCCAATTGGAAGAACACCACGTTCCAACCCGGCAACATATACGGGTGTATTTGATTTAATCAGAGAATTATTTGCAGGAACACCTGATGCAAAGGCGATGGGCTACAAAAAGGGAAGATTCAGTTTCAATGTCAAAGGTGGAAGATGTGAGGCTTGCGCCGGTGATGGTATTATCAAGATAGAAATGCAATTTCTTCCTGATGTGTATGTGCCTTGTGAAGTGTGTGGTGGTAAGAGATATAATCGGGAAACGCTTGAGGTCAAGTACAAGGGAAAGAGTATCTTTGATGTGCTTGATATGACTGTTGAGGAAGCGATGAAGTTCTTTGAAAATGTACCATCTATTTACAGAAAGATAGTAACACTCAATGATGTGGGACTTTCTTATATCAAGCTCGGACAACCTTCTACCACATTGTCTGGTGGAGAAGCACAGAGAATTAAACTTGCAACAGAGCTTAGCAGACGTGGAACTGGCAAGACGATTTATATCCTTGATGAGCCGACAACAGGACTCCATTTTGCGGATGTCCATAAGCTGGTGGAGATATTAAGAAAACTGTCAGAGGGTGGCAACACAGTTGTTGTAATTGAGCATAATCTTGATGTTATCAAGGTTGCGGATTATATTATAGATATCGGTCCAGAGGGCGGTGACCGAGGTGGCACGATTGTTGCCAGTGGAACACCGGAAGAAGTTGCGAAAGTGAAGAAGTCTTATACAGGGCAGTATATTAAGAAATATTTGAAGAAATAAAAGTATATCAGGTTGTGCATGGAAAAGTAAAAGCATATAGATTAAAGTTGTTTTATCAAGAGCATATAGAGAAGGGTGAATGGATTAATGAAGGAAATGAGTATAGAGTAAAATATGAATATGAAGTCAATGAACACACATATAAATATATGGTTTAGTTAATGCAAAAGAATGGAAGGAGAATTGGATGTTATCTGTTATTGAACTGGTATCTAAAATTAATGAAGAAATTAACAGTCTGGTATGGGGTGTGCCTATGCTGATTCTGATTATTTCAACAGGTATTTTGTTGACGATAAGAACAGGATTTTTTCAGGTTGTAAGAGCAAAATATGTGGGAAATGAGACATTTTTTGCTATTTTAAAAAAAAAAGATGTAACAAAAACGAAGGATAAAAAAGCAATTTCACAATTTCAGGCACTCACTACTGCTCTTGCAGCAACGATAGGAACAGGCAATATTGCAGGTGTTGCGACTGCCATTACAGTAGGTGGTCCGGGGGCAATATTTTGGATGTGGGTATCTGCCTTTTTTGGAATGATGACGAATTATTCTGAAAACGTTCTGGGAATTTATTATAGAAGAAAGAATGATAAGGGTGAGTGGTCAGGCGGAGCCATGTATTATCTTAAGGATGGACTGGGAAGCAAGAAAGGAATGAAAAAAGCTGCCAATGTTCTGGCTGTATTGTTTGCAATTTTTTGTGTGCTTGCCTCTTTTGGCATTGGAAATATGACACAGGTTAATTCTATCGCAGATGCGATGCACAGCAATTTTGGAGTACCGGTATTCATCACAGGGATTGTGTTGGCAGTAATTGCAGGACTTGTGATTGTAGGTGGCATTAAGCGCATTGGAAGTGTGACGGAAAAACTTGTTCCGTTCATGGCGCTTGCCTACATATTTGGAGCTTTGATAATATTTATCTCCAATTATAGGCAGATACCATTTGTGTTTGGCAGTATTTTTAAGGATGCGTTTAATGTATCAGCAATCGGCGGCGGAGTTGGTGGATATGTTATAAAACGAGCAATAACGATGGGATTTAAGCGAGGCGTATTTTCTAATGAGGCAGGGCTTGGCTCATCTGTCATGGTACATTCTGCTTCAGATGTGAAAGAACCTGTGATTCAGGGAATGTGGGGAATTTTTGAGGTGTTCTTTGATACAATTATTGTCTGTACACTGACTTCATTTGTGCTTTTGTCAAGCAGTTGCCATGTACCATCACAAAATGAAGTTTTAGGCAATCTTACAACAAAAGAGCAGTATTTTAGTATTGCAGCGGAAGAAGGAGAAGAGATACCTCTAATTGATAAAGAATATAATCTAATGATGATTGAGACTGATTCAAATGGAAACGCCAAACTGTTTATGGAAATTCCTAATATAGAGACAATGGAAAATGACATCGGATATATAGAGGTCAGTGCTTATGGCAATACTTATTATGTACAGGCAAAATTGCAAAAAGATACAACAGAAGGCGATTATGTATATACAAACATTATGTCTGTCAGAGCCAATGCATTAAAGGATGAAAATGGAAAAGTGATGAAAGATGAAGAGGGAAATATTGTTGTAGATTCGATTACTGTTTCTCAAATCAATGGTGTGTCACTAGTGTCCTACGCATTTTCGAGAAGATTTGGCGATTTTGCAGGAAAAATACTTGCGGTTGCGATTTTACTGTTTGCATTTTCAACAGTACTTGGATGGTCATTCTATGGAACAAAAGCCATGGAATTTTTGCTTGGAACAAAATCTGCAATTGTCTATAAGGTGATTTTTGTTTGTTTTATTGTAGTTGGTGCTACACTCAATCTTGGGCTTGCATGGGATATTGCAGATACGTTGAACGGTTTGATGGCAATACCAAACCTTATAGCAGTGATTGGATTGTCAGGAACAGTTGTCAGGATAACAAAGAATTATGCAGCCAGAAAATTTAAGAAAAATAAGAAGAACAATAATAATGGTAATTCAAAGGAAATGGAAGAAATTGTGCCGATGCTTTCAGCGTTTGAGGAGTACGATACCATTAGTAACAGTATATAAAATAAAGTTTGGAAATTAATATATTTAATTTCCAAACTTTTTTTTAACAACTAAATGTGCCACTTATTTACCAGAAGCAACAATAGCATCCGCCAGTTCTTCAAGGGCAGCCATATTTTCTTCTTTCAGAGTAGTCTTAATAGTAACAGTAGGCTCAACGATAGTAACATTTTTCATTGTTTCAAGGACAGACTTCATTGTTCTGGCAGCAGTAGGTGCCCATGAACCGTTTTCTAAAATACCGACTGTACGATTTTGATAAGCCTTTGACTGTAAGTGATGTAAAAATTCTAACATGCAAGGGAATACGCCAGCATCATAGCTTGCACCTGCAACAATCATTCTGTCATATCGGAACGCGTCCTCAATCACTTCAGCCATATCTTCTCTTGCAAGGTCACTGACAACTACTTTTTCTTCGCCTTTTGCTCTGATGATTTCAGCTAATTTCTCAGCGGCCTTCCCTGTATTTCCATGAATAGAAGCAAAAGCGATAAGCACACCTTTATTTTCAGGTTTGTAGCTGCTCCATGTATCATAAAGTCCGATATAATATTCAAGATTTTCATCCAAAATTGGTCCATGAAGCGGACAGATGGTTTTGATATCCAGACCGGCAGCCTTTTTGAGGAGTGTCTGAACAGGACCGCCATATTTACCAACAATATTAAAATAGTATCTTCTTGCCTCGCAAGCCCAGCCATCTTCATCTTCGATAGATAATGCACCGAATTTTCCAAATCCATCAGCAGAAAATAATATTTTTTCAGTGCTTTCATAACTTACCATTACCTCCGGCCAGTGAACCATAGGTGCCATGTAGAAAGTCAGTGTATGAGAGCCAAGTTCAAGATGGTCGCCCTCTTTTACAGTGATTTTTTCGACATCAGGCACATCGAAAAACTGTGGTAGCATCGCAAATGTCTTTGCATTACCAACAAGTGTCACGTCAGGATAAAGTTCTATCAATTTCAAAATACTTCCTGAATGGTCAGGTTCTAAATGTGAAATGATAAGATAATCAAGTTTTTTGTCGCCAAGAGCATTTGTTAAATTGTCTGCCCATTCGTTCATGCACCTTGCGTCAACAGTGTCCATGAGGGCAGTCTTGTCATCTAAAATCAAATAAGAGTTGTAGGAAACTCCGTTTGGCACAATGTACTGACTTTCAAATAAGTCAATATCTGTGTCGTCTACACCAATGTATTTTATGTTTTCTGAAATAGTAATAGCCATTAGATACCTCCGTTTTGTGATAAATTAGTTGTAATATAATTTCAAATTATTAAAAATATAAAAACAATACTTTAGCATATATTAAATCAATGGCAAAGAATAGTAAAAACCAATCACTTGCAAATATAAAAATTTGTTACACAATAATCTATAGAAAACCTTAAAGGCCTGGAGTGCTTTATATGAATGACAGTCATATAAAATAGAAAATCTGTATGTGATGGTTCTTACATGAATCTTTGCCTGAGATTAGATGAAAATCATCTGTACGGTATTATAGCAAAAAATCCAAAATTTTTGTAGATGAATTTAAATATATTTTTAAAATTGTTTTATTAAATTTTTGTGCAATATGGATAGTAAAACAGCAAGATGGCTTTTCTTGACAACTCATCATTATTTATTTATAATCAAAATTATAGAAAAAAGAAATTGCATGAAAAAATTTAAGGATGCATATTCTAAAAGCACATTTCAATAAAATGTATCTAATGAATTTTAATATATTTTTTCAAGCAATAATAAAATTACTTATGAATTTAAGGAGGAAACGGTTTTGGAAAAAGAGATGATTATCGTTATTGACTTTGGTGGACAGTACAATCAGCTTATTGCAAGACGCGTGCGCGAATGTAATGTCTATTGTGAGGTTCATCCACACACTATTACGCTCGAAAAGATTAAAGAGATGAACCCGAAGGGCATTATTCTGACAGGTGGTCCGAATAGTGTATATGCAGACGATTCACCAAGTTATTCAAAAGACTTGTTTGAACTTGGTATTCCTGTGCTTGGTATCTGCTATGGTTCACAGCTGATGGCCCATGTTCTTGGCGGAAAGGTTGATACAGCCAAAGTTCGTGAATATGGAAAAACAGAGGTAAATATAGATACATCATCTGAGATTTTTGAAAATGTTTCTGAAAATACAATCTGCTGGATGAGTCATACAGATTATATTGCAGAGGTCCCAAGTGGATTTAAGATTGTTGCAACTACACCGGTATGTCCTGTAGCAGCAATGGAGAATGTAGAGGCAAATCTTTATGCAACACAGTTCCATCCGGAAGTAGTGCATACTGTTGAAGGAACAAAGATGCTGTCAAATTTTGTGTACAATGTCTGCAAATGCAGTGGAGACTGGAAGATGGATTCGTTTGTCGACACAACGATTAAACAGCTTCGTGAAAAGATTGGTGATGGAAAAGTTTTATGTGCACTTTCGGGTGGTGTTGATTCCTCTGTGGCAGCAGTATTGCTTGCAAAGGCTGTAGGAAAGCAGCTGACCTGTGTGTTTGTTGACCACGGTTTACTCCGTAAAAATGAAGGTGATGAGGTTGAGGCTGTATTTGGTCCGGAGGGTCCGTATGATTTGAACTTTATCAGAGTAAATGCACAGGACAGATTTTATTCAAAATTGTCAGGAGTAACAGAACCGGAAGCAAAACGAAAGATTATAGGCGAAGAATTTATCAGAGTATTTGAGGAAGAGGCAAAGAAGATTGGAGCGGTAGATTTCCTTGTACAGGGAACAATTTATCCTGATGTCATTGAATCAGGGCTTGGAAAGTCTGCTGTGATAAAAAGCCATCACAATGTTGGAGGTCTTCCTGATTATGTAGATTTTAAGGAAATTGTTGAACCGCTCAGATTATTATTCAAAGATGAGGTAAGAAAGGCTGGAAGAGAGCTTGGAATACCGGAGTATCTTGTGAGTCGCCAGCCATTCCCGGGTCCGGGACTTGGAATTAGAATTATCGGTGAAGTTACAGCTGAGAAAGTGAAGATTGTTCAGGAGGCCGATTTTATCTATCGCGAGGAGATTGCGAAGGCTGGCGTTGATAAAGACTTAGGACAGTATTTTGCAGCACTCACTAATATGCGTTCAGTTGGTGTTATGGGAGATGGAAGAACATATGATTATGCGATTGCTTTGAGAGCGGTGAATACTTCTGATTTTATGACAGCTGAGGCAGCACAGTTGCCTTGGGAAGTGCTTGGTAAAGTGACAAGCAGGATAGTGAATGAGGTGAAGGGAGTCAATAGGGTAATGTATGATTGTACCGGGAAACCACCGGCTACGATTGAGTTTGAATAGTGTACATGAGCCAAGAAATGCCGAATTTACGGTGTTTCTTGGCTCGTTTTTTGCCCAGTGACAATCAAATGACAATAATTTTGGGATTATTTTTTTATTGCAAAAGATCAAATATGCTCATTTGTTGATTAACAATATTTGTTGTTCGGTTATAAGTAGGATAAACTATTTCTAGAAATTCGTCTTTCCCTTTTAATGCATCTTTCAATAATCCTTGCCTATGCAGTGAAACATAAATTGCTACAGCTTCTGCTTGACAATTAATCGACTTTTGTGGATTGAATTCAATATCAGTAAAGGCGTCATAATATAGTACTTTTTCTGATAAGTCATCATGTAGATGTAAGGCGTTAATGTACAGCCAGTTGTAAAAATATGTTTTGGGTTCAGTGCTGAAAGTTTTTCCGTCTATTTGAAAAGCAATTAATTTACCACTATTTTTTAATCTGTCATCTTTTTTGGCTTGGCGTGAAGATACAAGTAAAAGATCTTTGTATGGACCTCCATGTTCAAAAACTTTGCTTGATTGAAAAGCTGATTCTACAGAAAAAGTTTTGTCTGATTTAGTAGTAATCATTAAATTAAATGCACTTAACTTTACTCCCAATTCTGCTTCCGATTTGCTTGAGATTTCAAGTATTTTAGCTGTTTTATTATTATTTAAATAAGCTTGATGTAAACTGTTGATACTCTTCTTTTTCTGCTGTTCTGAAAAGCCACTAAAGAATTGAAATTCTACATTTTCTTTTATAAAAAGCTGTTGTTCATCAGATACAACAAATACAGGTCTTATAGCCATATTTTTTTTCCTCCTACCAAAAATTCCAATCAGAGCGATAACTAAACACTCGGTTATGTACTTTTGAAGTAATATTATCAGGAATTATTTGTTTAAATGCATATAAAGTTTCATAATCCTGAAAATAGATGCAATCAATGTATTTTATGGGGATAGCACCAAAAACAAGTATTTCAGCTTGAGGATTAGTTGGATACCAGTCCTTTATTTTTGTTTCTTCCCGTTTAGGATAACCAGAACGATTATTGTATAAATCAAAAAAGGCATCTACATTCATACGAGATTGAAGAGAAGTAGTATATATATTTGCGTCACCCGCATTGGTCCAGCAATAGGCACATTTAAAATCAAATAAAATCTGTATATTAAGTTTAAGAACTATCCATTTCGAATTGGGTTCGGCTTTTCTTAAACTATAAAACATTTTATAGTTAGGAAATTCTAGTGATAAACAATTTGCGTTAGTACAGTTATCATAACGCCATGCGTCATTGAAGTGACTGACTATATTGCTGTTTTCAATAGTATCACGTGGTAATAGACCATAAGTAAGGATACTTGCAAGATTTTCAATTCTTGTGAAATGATATAAAGTATCAATTTGTCTCTCGCATAAAAAATTGTTCAGGCGGTCATAGTCGTTTGTATAAGTAAGATAATCTTCAGGAGAATACAGAATTTCAAACTGAGGATTGGTGGTAAACTGTGCGCCACTAATACTATAATCTGAGGAATCAAATGCACCTACAGGTAACTTTCACTTAGTAGTATAACAAAAATCACAAAAAAATAAGCTGAATTTCTTTGTCATGATTAACACGAATTTCTTTGATAATAGAACGCCATAGTCTTTATTTATTGCAAATCCGTGATTGCATCTCGAACATTGTATATGAATGTCGTTGGTTAATACCATCATAATAGCACTCCTCCTTTGTGGGATGTTTAGTTTAATATTAACGATTTAAGTGTTGCTCTGTATTCTTTTTAATCTTTCCTCGGTTTCCTTTTTCTCTTCACATAAGAAAAATCTGGAAACAAATCTTTTAACAATTCAGCGGTTTCTTCTGCATCGTCATCCTCATTCATATTCTGAACCAGTAGCTGGTCGTCATCATCAAGATTCAACGAAACAGTATACTCTTTATTTGGGTCTGTTGGGTTCATTGGGTACTTTACCTCTTTGAGGTAATACTCTGTTTCCGATATCTCATCATCTTTCAGCTTGTCTCGTAAACGTGCCCAATACTCAACCATCTTTCGGAAGTTATCAAGGTCGTCCTGTGGACGGGGACCAGCACTTGGAAGTCGTTCTTCAAATTTGAAGTATACTTCTCCGTCTTTCATAGTAGGTCGTAGTCCGTATGCCCATTCAATGTCAAACAGCACATGAAGTGCACTGAATATATTTGCTACATCAGGGTCAGATAATGCATAAAAGCTGACACCTAGATTATTGGCAATATTTAATAAAGTAGCTTCATCTGGATATCTGTTTCCAAGTTCATAGTTTCTGATGGTGGATTCGTTTAATCCACATTTATCTGCTAATTCCTTTTGCGTCATATCAGATGCAATTCTAAAATTACGAATCAAATAGCCTACCCGGCTGGTAAATTTTTCGCCCATTTTTACTGCTCCTTATAAGTGTAATGAGTGTTGTAGCATGCACGAAGACACGAGGTACAAACCATGCATCGTACATTAATACTAAATACGTTTTCTACGAAGGCAAAACTCGAAAAACCTTCGGTTTTCCTCGTTCGCGGGCGCGTTCTCATGGTGCTTTGCCGCTTGTTTATGATTCGCATACCAATCGGCAAAACTCCATGCTCACTTTTGCCTTTGCGTACATTATATCATTAACAGTGCAAAAGTGAAATGTTTTTTGATAAAAAGTATTGACAGTACAAAAATGAACTGTTAATATAATACACATCACAACCGTTCAGAAATGAACTGAATAATAAAAAACAAAAGAGAGGAGGCATTAGCTTATGGAGAACAAGAGATTTTTGACAGCGCAGGATGTAATGGAAATGCTGGGAGTTTCACTATCGTATTCCTATAAACTGATACGACGGCTGAATGCAGAACTTGAGGCTGATGGATTCGTGACAATAAAAGGGCGTGTAAGTACACAGTATTTTATGAAACGAATCTACGGGCTATCTACGGATAAGGAGGTGGGATAGATGGCGGTTATCAAGAATAATAAGACTGGAATGTGGGAGGTGAGAACCTATTATAAGGATTTGACTGGAGCAAGGAAACAGAAAACCAAGAGGGGATTTGCCAAGAAGAGTGAAGCACTTGAATGGGAGAGAAATTTCAAACTGAAAGAGGATCAGAGTATCAGTATGAGCTTCAAAAGTTTTGTGGATATTTATCTGACGGATTTAGAACCAAGAATAAAACGCAATACGTTCCTTACCAAGAAGCACATTATTGAAACAAAGATTCTGCCTTATTTTGGGAAACGGAAGCTGGATGATATTCGTACCTCGGATGTTATCCAGTGGCAAAATGAGATTATGAAGCTGAAAAAGGATAATGGGGAGTTGTTCTCCCCTACCTATCTGAAAACCATTCATAATCAGCTCAGTGCTATATTAAATCATGCGGTAAATATGTATGGCCTAAAGGATAATGTGGCAAGAAAAGCCGGAACCATGGGTAAGGAAGAAAATAAGGAAATGGAGTTCTGGACACAGGAGGAATTTCAGGCATTTTTAGAGTGTGTGGCAGATAAGCCTATTTCGTATTATGCATTTGAAATGCTTTATTGGACAGGGATTCGTGAAGGTGAGCTGCTTGCCCTGACGCCGGCAGATTTCAATTTTGAAAAGAAAACACTCCGGATTAACAAGTCATATCAGAGGCTGGAAGGAAAAGATGTGATTACAGACCCGAAAACACCAAAGAGTAACAGAACAATTGTTATGCCGGATTTTCTTGCTGTTGAGATGGAGGATTTTATAAACAGTCTTTATGGAATAAGGGATGATGACAGAATTTTCACCATTTCAAAAAGTTATCTGCATCATGAAATGGATAGAGGTGCAAAGCTTGCAGGAGTGAAGAGAATCCGAATTCATGGATTACGACATTCTCATATTTCTCTGTTGATTAACTTGGGATTTTCAGCATTGGCAATAGGGGAAAGAGTCGGGCATGAGGCGGTTGATATCACATATCATTATGCACATTTATTTCCAACGGTGCAGACGG
Organism: uncultured Lachnospiraceae bacterium; assembly: GCA_902786365.1. GTDB lineage: Bacteria > Bacillota > Clostridia > Lachnospirales > Lachnospiraceae > Bovifimicola. The sequence continues at coordinate 97,182 of CADACD010000008.1, forward strand.
ATATGGCGGCAAAACTGGAAACAGAAAGGGAGGCGTTGGTCAATGTCAGAAAAGAATAGAGATGATAAAAACAGATGGCGTAATGTGACAATCGCATTTCGCATGTCGCCGGAGGAAAATGAAGAACTGAATAACAGAGTGAAGCTCAGCGGATTTCGTACCAAGCAGGATTATATAATCCAGAGTGTTCTTCATCAAAAGGTGGTTGCCACAGGCAATCCGTTGATGCTGGTACAATTCCGGCAGAACCTGCAAAGGATTGAGCGTGAGCTTGAGAGGATAGAAAAAGCATCGGATATGGATGGGGAGTTGCTTACTCCCATCCGTTCCATGCTGGAAATATTGGAAGGCTTCAAGGAACAACCGAGAACATTAGCGGATATGAAACAACTTACAGTACCAAATGAGGAATAATAGTTTTTTATGTAAAGGAAGTGACTGCTATGAGCGAAGAAACATTATTTGAAAAATTAGGTGTGAAATACATAGAAAAAGACGGCATTTTTTATCCGTTGATTACATTAGGTGGAGAGGAGAACAGTACAGATGTCGGAAAATATGGTCGTATGTGGATGGATTACATACAGAAGGAATATCCGCAGCGATACAGGAGTCTGGTACGATTTGGGGAGTTACATGATAAAGCAACCAAGGTAAATGAAGTGGCTTATGAATTGCTGGAGGATATTGAAAATGAGTGGTTACGTAAACATAAACCAAAGCAAGCAAATTCTTTTGTGGAAATGTATCAGCTACGAACTCAGGCAAGAATGATAGCAGAGGAAGTAGTTCTGCATGATGTGGTGAACTGTTTTCATTAGAGGAGCTGGCCTAGATATTTAATGGAGTTGTGAATGGTAAATGATATGCCGCGTATCCGCGGTTCACAAACTCCCGTAAGGGAGTTTTATCCGGCTCGAAGAGCCGTGCAGCCACTCCGGCGAGGAGCGCAAAACCCGCTTGCGGGTCTGCATTTTTGATGGCGAAGCTGTCAAAAGTGCTTTTGCGTTACTTTTGACAAAAGTAACAAAACCTTCCCAAAGAAATTTGCTATCTCGTGCCGTATCCGGCACTCGTTACGGATAAGAAAGAGGTGCTTACATACATAACGAAAGAGGAGGATTTTGACAATGGAAAGAACAATCAGTTTTATGAATGGGAAGGGTTCCATCGGACACAACACAAGAAGCTTTATCGCCGACAATGTGGATGCCAGCCGCACCAAGAATAATATTACACTTATCCACGAGGATATTAAGCAAGTCTACCATAAACTGTTTGACAAGGCGTTGTACGAATACAATGCAAAACAGAAACGCAAGGACAGGCAGATTAAAAGCTATTATGATAAGATTTCAAGAAGCAAGCAGGAAAAATTATTTTATGAGGTTATCGTTCAGATAGGCAATAGGGATGATACTGGAGTAGGTAGTTATTCTGCTGAGGTTGCAACATGGGTGCTGAAGGATTATGTGAAAAAGTTTCAACTTCGCAATCCACAGCTTTATGTGATTGGTGCTTATATTCATCTGGATGAGGAAACACCACATTTGCATCTGAATTTTATCCCTTGGGTATCCGGTTGCAAGAGAGGATTGGAGACAAAGACAAGTCTTAAGGCTGCACTTGCTACCAGAGGATTTGTAAGTGAAGGCAAAGGGAACACTGAATGGAAGCAGTGGGCGGAGGCAGAGAAAGATGATATTGCTCTTATTATGAGCCGGTACGGAATTGATTGGAAAAAGAAAGACACACACAATAAGCATTTATCCGTACTGGATTATAAAAAGCAGGAACGGGCAAAAGAAGTGGCTGCACTTGAGGAGGAGTTGGAGGGCGCACAGGTTGTTCTGGAATTAAAAGAGGAACGGATTGAGTCTCTGGAAAAAGAAATTGAAAATAAGCGAGACGGTTTTAGAAAAGAACAGTATGAGGCTCAAAAGAAGCTTGATGATACCATAGCCGAAAATCAGAAATTGCAGTCGGAAACAACGGATTTGCGCCTAAGGAATTCAGAATTACGGATGGAATACTATGAGAATGTAGATAAGCTCACAGATAAAAAGAAGGAAATTGAGGTGGCGAAAAAAGAGGCTGACAAGTGGATGATGATATCGGATACAGCAAAATTACAGACTGAACGGGCTGAATTTGAACTGGAAGAGGCGGAAAGGCTTAAGAAGGAACTTCTGGGTGCGGTCGATGGAGATGATTATCTGAAGGAACAGGTGATAGAGCTGAGGTATCAGAATCAGATATTGCGAGAGGAGAATCGTAGCCTAAAGGACAAGCTGGAAAAGGCATATGAGTTTATGAAACAGTTTGTGATTGGCGGGATGAATCTGCTGGAGAAGTTTATGAAGTGGATCGGAGAGAAGGTCAAGGATGTTGGGAGAGAAAGATAGGGTGGAGCCATGGCTCCACCCTATTAATCTTCAAGAGATGTAATATATTTCATAAATTCTTTTTTGAAATAAAATGCTCTGTTTTTATCAGATATTTCACGACCATAAATACTGGAATATATAGGATGATATGGTTTTGAATCTTTTGTACGAATTTGGATGAATTCGCCACTTGCAGTATGTAAAGTCGAACTGACAGATTCAGATAATTGTTGATTTAACTGGTCACAGATGTAGTAATAGTCTGCTTCAAGTTGTTGAGCAAGAGCATGATATTTCGGTAGAGATAGGTCTACCTGAATTGGAGCTAAGTACATCCATTCTGCTGGATTTCCATCCTTACTGATAGGAACATATAATAAACGCTGGAATTTTTTATATAACTTCGTGTCCTGAAATCTGCGTTTGGATAACAATTCATCTATAATAGAGGCGGTTTGTGTAATAAACATTGTCTCTAACGGTTTGCCGGTTCGATCACATTTGTTAGTTTTCAATTCGCCATCTTCAAAATCAAGAGTAGTATTGGAAAGATTTAATCCGATGGTTAATTCTAAAAGTTGTCCGGTTTTCCCTTTATTGATTTTCATCATGGCATCTTGAACTTGGTCAGGGGATAGATACTCTTTGAAGGGAATATAGGCAAGTTTTTCTATTCTAGTCTGTGCTTCGATAAGTTTCATGATTCGGATACCTCCTTAAAAAATTCATTAATTTCAACACCAAGCACATTTGCAATCTGGTTAAGCACAGATATAGAAAGACTCTTATCACAGCCGGCGGCCTCGATTTTTGATAGATAGCTGATGCTGATCTTTGCCCGCTCTGCAAGTTGTACTTGTGTTAATTTGGCTTGTTCTCTGTAATGTTTTATATTTGCACCTATAACGTGATATAGGTCTGTATCGTTTTCGAAATGCATACCAGTACCTCTTTCACTATTTGTGAATATTATCGCATGAAATACATATCAAACAAATTCACTTATAGTGAAAGAAAATTGCTATGGATTTTCCAGAAAAATTGAGTTACAATAGATAAATCAAAATAAAAGAAGGAGGTATGTCTTATAAGTTTACAACCAAATAATTTTGGGCTTGAACCAACAACAGTCTGGTCGTTTCCGGACAGAGGGAGTTGGGCAACGCACTCAGGAACGTATCGAGGTAATTGGTCTCCGTATGTACCAAGAAATCTGATACTTCGCTATTCAAAGCCGGGAGACTGGGTCTTAGATCAATTTATGGGTAGTGGAACAACCTTAGTAGAGGCAAAACTACTTAATCGTCATGCGGTAGGTGTTGACATCAATCCGCAATCCGTTTCAATATCTGAAACAAATTTACAATTCCAATGTGAATCCAAATCAAAAATATTTACACGAAATGGTAATGCCACAGATTTGCATTTTATCAAAGATAGTCGAATTGACTTTATTTGTACGCATCCACCATATGCAAATATCATTAAATACAGTAAAGGGATAGAAGGGGATATCTCATTGCTTGCTGTAGGTGAATTTTTATCTGAAATGAAAAAGGTAGCAGAGGAATCATTTCGAGTTCTGAAAAAAGGCAGAATGTGTGCAGTTATGATTGGGGATGTAAGAAAATATGGAAAAGTAGTTCCTTTAGGATTTCGTATGATGGAATGCTTTTTGCAGGCAGGATTTGTGAATAAAGAGATTATTATTAAAGAGCAGCATAATTGTCGCTCCACTGAGTATTGGGAGACACAAAATAATAATTTTTTACTTCTGGCACATGAGTACATATTCGTTTTTCAGAAGTAAGATAAGAAGTAAGATAATTCACAAAGAGTGAAAGTTTTGGTTGTTATTTTGTATGTTTGCAAGTATAATGGATGTGTAGAAGATTGCCCGTTATGGACATAGAGAAGAGGAATCAAAATGAGTAATTCAAGTGTTGCTCCTTTTGTGAAATGGGCTGGTGGTAAACGTCAGTTAATTCCACAAATAAAGGAAAGAATGCCTGAACAGTATAATAACTATTATGAGCCATTTGTGGGTGGCGGTGCAGTTACATTCGAATTGCTACCTGCAAATGCTCTGATAAATGATATCAACAAGGCGTTAATAAATGCGTACAAGCAGATATGTAATGCACCGGAAGTATTTCTGAAGGCTGTAAATAAGCTTGATGAAGAAATGTGGGAAGATGGTAAGAAATACTATTATTCTCTGCGGGAGCATTACAATGATAAGCTGATGAAAGCAGAATATGATGTGGAGTTGGCTGCGTTGTTTGTATTTATCAATAAGCATTGTTTTAATGGCTTGTACCGGGTAAATGGTAAGGGACTTTTCAATGTTCCGTATAACAATAGTCGCAGGGCTTCTGTTGATGAAGAGGCTATTATGGCTACTTCAAAGTATTTGCAAGGCGTAAATATTATAGATAGAGATTTTGAAGTAGCGTGTAAGGATGCAAAAAAGGGCGATTTTGTCTTTATTGACAGTCCGTATGCACCATTGAATCCAACATCTTTTGAGTCGTATACCAAAGAGGGATTTGATATAGAAAGCCATAAACGATTGGCGAAGCTTTATGATGAATTAACAGCCAGAGGTTGCTATTGCATGCTCACAAACCATAATACAGAGTTGATAAATGAGCTATATGGGAACAAAGGCTACAAGATAGATGTCGTAAGTGTTAAGCGTATGATTAATTCAGATGCATCCAACAGAGTTGGCGAAGAAGTTATTATATGCAATTACTAAGGGAGTCGAGATAATGGAGAACTTATTTGTCAAGAAAGTGCCATTATATTTCGAGACAGAAGAATCACAGTTAATCGTGGGTGATTCGTTTAAGATTCTAACAAAAATGAAACCGGAATCTGCGGATATGATATTTGCAGACCCACCATATTTTTTGAGTAATGACGGCATTACTTGTCAGGGCGGGAAGATGGTTTCAGTAAATAAAGGCTCATGGGATAAGCTTTCGGAAAGTGGAACCAGCGTCGAAGAGAAACATAAGTTTAACAGAAAGTGGATTAGGTTATGTAAAAAGGTACTAAAGCCGAATGGCACAATATGGATATCAGGGACATTACACAATATTTATTCGATTGGTATGGCATTGGAGCAGGAAGGCTTCAAGATAATAAACAACATAACATGGCAGAAAACAAATCCACCACCAAACTTAGCATGTCGATGCTTCACACATTCTACGGAAACCATTTTATGGGCAAAGAAGAATGATAAGAAGTCTCGGCATTTTTTTGATTATCAGAAGATGAAAGAAATGAATGGTGGAAAGCAGATGAAGGATGTGTGGACAGGGGCACTGACGAAACCATCGGAAAAGACAGAAGGTAAGCATCCGACACAGAAACCGGAATATCTGTTGGAAAGAATTGTATTAGCATCTACAGAGGAAGGACAAGTCATCTTAGATCCTTTCTGTGGCTCCGGAACTACCGGAGTAGAGGCTGTGAGATTTGGGCGGAAGTTTGTTGGAATAGATGTAAGCGAAGAATACTTGAAGATATCTAAGAAGAGATTGGAGAAGGTAGCAAATGGCAAATAGAAATTTTGATGAATGGCTGAGCAAATTCAGACCAAGTATATCAAGTTATGATTATTATATTGACTTTGAAAAAGTTGTGAGAAATGTAGAAGAAATCAAGGTGGAATTGAATATTTTGAACTCCTTGATAGGGTCAAGAAACATAGAGGAAGACTTTGAGAGAATAGTGACAAAATATCCGGAAACATTGCAATGTGTTCCGTTGCTTCTTGCAGTAAGAGGATATGAGATTTATGCACAGGATGAAGATGGTGCGTTTTTGTATAATTTCAAGAAAATGAATTACAGTGTGGAGCAGTACAAAGTATTCATGCGTAAGACTGGATTGTTTGATATGATTGCCAATCATTTAGTGAATAATCTTGTAGATTATGCGTTGGGCATTGAAACCGGATTGGATTCTAATGGGCGTAAGAATCGGGGCGGTCACCAGATGGAAGATTTGGTTGAGAAATACATAAAGGCAGCAGGGTTTGAAAAGGATATAAATTATTTCAAGGAAATGTATCTTAAGGACATTGAAGAAAAGTGGAACATAGATTTATCTGCACTTTCTAATCAAGGAAAAGCTGCAAAGAGATTTGATTTTGTAATCAAGACAGATAAGATGATTTATGGTATCGAAACAAACTTCTATGGCGGCGGTGGTTCAAAGCTTAATGAAACGGCAAGAAGTTATAAAATGCTTTCGCAGGAGGCGGATACCATAGATGGATTTACATTCGTCTGGTTTACGGACGGAATAGGTTGGAAAAGTGCGAGAGGTAATTTGAGAGAGACATTCGAAGTTATGGATACTATTTATAGTATTGATGATATGGAGAATGGGGCAATGGTAGCCGTATTTATATAGAAGGGTTTTATTAAGGAGAGATGAGCAATGATAAAAAAGTCGTTTGACTGCTTTACAGTATACGAGGAAGCAGATAATAATGTGTTTATTCATATTGAAATGAAAGACGATGAAGTTTTCTATGAAAAATTATTTGAATATTTTTTCTCGGAAGATAAGTTGTTGCGTTATTGTGAAAACAATAAGCATCTCTCATTTAGTCCATCGCCAAAGGCGTACACTATTCTTTACAGGCATTTACGTAACTATATTGATGCGGAGAAAGAAAAAATGAATCTTCCGATGTTTTCACAAGAAATAGAGGAAATTTTAGCTATTGAAGAAATTGTATCTTATGAGCAAGGGGAGCGGATTGCACGAAAGGATAAAATTGGAAAGATAGGTGAATATATCTTTTATTGTTTATTAAGTGACTATTTTGATTTTGATTGTATATTACCCAAAATACATTTGCAAACTGACTATAACATGAGTGTATATGGTATCGATTCGCTTTTTTATTCAAAACAAAGTGATATGCTATTATTCGGAGAGTCGAAGTTTTCTGTATCAATAAAGAATGGGGTAACGTTAATTAAAAAGTCACTAGCAGAGTATGAAAAGCAAATAGCAGATGAGTATGAACTTGTATTATGTAATAGACTGTATGGAGACAAATTAAATGTTTTTTATGATACATATGGTGAAGTTACAGAAACGTGCATAAACATTGAGGAATTTATACGTGTAGCGAATGTTCAAAATATAGGAATACCTATATTTATAGCACATGGTACGGAAGTAGATGAAAATTTGGTCATAAAGGAACTAAGAAAAATTCCCAGAAAGAATGTCTTGGGATTGAATACCGTATATTATTGTATTTCACTACCTGTGGTTGATAAGTTTAAAGCAATAGCTGTTTTTACAAAGAAAATAAGAGAGGCGGAAGAAAGGTATAATGGAGCAAGGAATTAATGTACAATCAAGAAGAAAAAGGTATATTAGAGAATTGGCTAAAGCAGAGAACGCATCAAAGAGGGCTAAATCAATGGCTGAAGATTTGTATGCGTTAGACCTGACTGTGTATTCGGCGGATTATTGTTTTGAATCTATTATTTATAATGCTCTGGCTGTTTCTGAAATAGATAGCAGTATTGCGCTACATCCAGAACAGATAAATATTATTTCGCAAATTAAAAAACATGATGCATTGATTGTAAGTGCGCCAACAAGTTTTGGAAAAACATTTTGCATTTTCGAATATATTGCAAAGTATAGACCGCATAATGTGGTGCTAATTGTACCTACACTTGCCCTTGTAGAGGAATATTATAAAAAAATAATCAAGAAATATCGTAGTAGTTTTGAAGGATATAAGATATATACTAATATAAGCGAGGACAAAGAATATGACTTTGATAAGGACAATATTTTTGTGCTTACTCACGATCGAGTTGTTCAAGAGAGTATTCTTGCAAAAATTGAAAAAATAGATTTTCTTGTTATAGATGAAGTGTACAAGCTAGAAACAGATAAAGAGAATGATAGAGTGCTTGTGTTGAACATGGCATATTACTATTTGGCGCAGAAAGCCCAAAAATATGTATTACTGGCACCATTTATAAAAGAAATATTAGATTGCGAAAGTTTGGAAAAGAAGCCGTTCTTTTATAGATCTGACTATTCTCCAGTTGTTAATAATGTGATACAACGAAGAATAATTAATAGCAGTGACAGGTTTTCTGAATGTAAGGAAATACTACGTGATTTGATGGGACAGAAAACATTAATATATTTTGCTACAGTTGCTGGAAAGTATGGAATGTATAAATATATTAGTTCGATAGTGGCGAATGAACCAGAAATTGAGCAATTACCCGATGAAATAGGTTATTTTATTCAATGGGCTAGTGAGGAAATTCATGAAGAATGGTGTGTCATTACAGCATTGAAACATGGTTATTTGATACACAATGGTCAGATTCCAGTTGGAACAAGAATATTTCAAATTAATCAATATGGCGAACAGGATGGATTTAATAAGATGTTGTGTACATCAACTCTTTTAGAAGGGGTAAATACATCTGCGGAGAATATTATTATTGTTCAGCCAGCTAGAAAGAATGCACAAGAAGGAGAATGTTTTACTTCTTTTGATTTTTATAATTTAGTTGGTCGGACAGGGCGTTTGAATGAACATTTTGTTGGAAATGCTTATTATATACAAGGACCAAATGATGCGGAATTCTCATTTGCGGATGCGGTAAGAAGTGTCAGATTTGAGATATTAGATAAAACAGATGATATGGATATTCAATTTAAGAATATAAGCGATAATGAAGAAGTAACAAGCTTTTTGGATTGTTTGGGAATTGATATTGATGAATATCTAAGTAATATTGGAACTAAAGTAAGATTTGATACTGCTAGAAGAATCTATCAAAGATTTGAAGAAAATAAACAAGGTTTAAGTGAATTGTTGTACAATATGGCATCAAACGAACAAATGGGTAGGTATAATCTGGTAAAATTATTGATACTCATTGCAGATGGGAAAGATAATAAACTAGATGCAAGTATTTCAAATAAGTTGCTTGATAGAAGGAGATTAAAGATTAAGCAAGTAGTGGATGAGATTCGGATATATTTTCCAAATGTGAACATTGATAGTTTGATTTCAACAACGATTAGAATAAAGAATGGATATCTCGAACATCAATTTTATAACAGAGTAAGCATTATTAAGTATTTTTGTCAAATAGCAAGATTTGAAGAAAATCAAATAAATGTGATAAACGAGAAAATAATTAGTGCTATTGAATATCTGTACTTTATAAATGTTAAAAATAAAAAAATGCTTATCGATATAGGAATTTATGAAAGAGATGTTGAAAAAATTATTAAGGTTATCGGTGATGATTTCGATGATACAACGGAATTAAAAAATCGATTAATTAATAATTTTGATAAATTAGGTGCTATCTCTTATATTTCAAGCTATGTAATACAGAATTTGAGATAGTAACTAAATGTGAATAGACATTATTCGAAGATTGGATTTAGATTTTTTGCATGAAGCGGATGAGTGACAACAAAATGACAATACAATCTCTAAAAAATCCACGCAACAGGTAGAAATTAGACAAAACTCCTTGGTTTCTGCCGTTAAAACCAACAAAAAACACCACATAACAACTTTGCAAAGAGGAGTTCGAGTAATTTTCAAAAGCTCGCAAAAGCCTATAAAATGGGCATTTGCGAGCTTGTTTTTTGCCGTTTGGTACTATAATGGTACTAAAGTGAGCTGTGCATGAATAATAGTATTTACGCATGCGGCCATGTGATTTTCCACTCAAAGTATTCGTTTGGAGAAATTTGAAGGTGTCATTGCAGTTAAGTGAATCAGATTACCGGGCGCAGTGTACTCAGGAAATCTTGTCCCTTTTAAACCAGCCACGTTAAGCCGAGTTAAATTGACCAATACTAGCTGAGATAAAATAACCATTCATTCAATAAAAAAAGCCATTATGTTTTCAAATGATT
>CADACD010000009.1 GCA_902786365.1 uncultured Lachnospiraceae bacterium
ACAGTAATATATTAGGAATATTAAATGACACGGTTTTGGGTCAGATGATGACAAGTTAAGTGGTTCAATTAGTGACAATGTGAGTGAGTAGCAACAATAATTTGACACTTAAGAAGAAATATAAGGATAAAGTAACTACAGGAAGAAATGCACTTAGGAATAAGATTGGAAGTAAATTTGAGGAGAATGATAGAAAGAAACCAAAATACTATATGCAAGGTTCTTATGCAATGCATACAGCTATCAATCCAGAGGAAGATGAAGAGTTTGATTTAGATGATGGAGTCTATTTGCAGGGATATTCTGATGATAAAGATACTTGGCCGGCGACAACAACTGTACACGATTGGGTGAAGAAAGCAGTTGATAAACATACATCTAATGACCCGATTGATAAAAATACTTGCGTTAGAGTCGTTTATGAAGAAAAGTACCATATTGACTTGCCGATATATATTATGGGCGAAGATGATGCTGAAAACGAGTGTGCTTATTTAGCACATAAGAGTAAGGGCTGGATAGAAAGTGATCCCAAAGCATTTAAAGAATGGTTTCAAAATTGTGTAAATGAAAATGGTCAAGTGATTCGTCATATGGTTAAGTTCTTGAAAGCATGGAAGGTGAAAAAGGGAGTTGACATACCTGGAATGGCAATTACTATATTAGTTTGCAATAATTATTCGGTTACTGATAATAGAGAAGATGTCTCGTTGCTTGATACGGTAACTAATATATTGGATTGTTTGGATACAAAATTTGAGTGTTATAAACCAGTAACGCCGATAGACGAAGATTTGTTTGCAGAATATATTGAGACAAAGAAAGAAAATGTGATTAATAGCTTTAAGACGCTTAAAAGCAGATTGAATAAAGCAGTTTATGAAGAAAAGAATGAAAAAAAGGCAACAGATTTATTACAAAAAGAATTTGGTGATAGGTTTCCGGAGGGAGAGGATAAAGATAAGTCTATTTATGACAGAACATCCGCTCCGATTCAGTTAGGTGGTGAAGATAGTCATTTTGCATAAGAAAATTGTCAGTTATTTGTCTGAGCAAGGCTACATATGCAGATACGAGGATGAAGAGAATGTTATAACAATAGACATATGTGTAGAAGCTAGGGATATTCAGTTGGTTATGAAGCTACCAAGATTTTATCCATATGAGTTTCCAGAAATATATTGTTATCAAGAATTTGATTTTCTCGTACCGCATGTATATACAAACAAACATCTATGCTTGTTTGATGAGAATGAAGAAACTGTATATCCAGATCAATATCTTGAAATTGCAAAGATATCGATTGAACGTGCAATCAAATTATTTCAAGATAGCATATTGAAGAATAATCTGCTTGAATACAATTTAGAAGCGGTTTCTTACTGGAATACGAAAGCAGAATCTTTTGCTGTTATGTTGAGATTTGATGAATCATTTTCACATTATATGTGGGCATACCAGATGACGAAAAGTAGTTATGTATGTTCGGACAGTAAAATAGAGCTTATTATTTTTATACGAAAATTACGTGGGATAGATATTGATGAACAAGACTTAAAACAAGTTTTGTTTGTAAAATCAGATGTAGTTATCACTATGCTTATTTCGAAATTAGCAGATGTATATTTATGGCTGATTGGAAAGAAAAATGAAAAACTATATTTAGATTATATGTCAAAAAATAATAGTCAGAGTCTGATAATTTCTAGTTTTAATAACAAGGCCGGTGATTGTTTGCTGGGGATTAAAATTGGAAAATTGAAGAGTAATAATGTGAGAATTACAAGAAAAAATATTGCAGGTGTTTTAAGAGCAAATTCTGGTAGAAGGTTTGAAAAGATTCAAATATGCGATATGAGGATGAAAAGACTCTTTACACGCGGAGGTGATGGTCGAGCAATGTTTGATAAAAAGTGTTTATTTGTAGGTGGTGGTTCGGTTGGTTCGTATTTAGTTAAGGCTGTAACTGAGATTGGAATTAGTGACGATATAACCATAATAGATAAAGATATTTTATCTTCAGACAATATTGCAAGGCATTTATGTGGTGCGGATAAAATACTTTCTGAAAATAAAGCAGAGGCAATAAGTAATTATATGTTAGAACAGTATCCTACAATGCATTGTGAAGGAATATACAAAAATGTATTAGAAATTATCGAAGAACCTGCAGATTTTTTTGATGAATACGATATTGTTTTTGTGGCAGTGGGAAACTGTATGTTAGAGAAACAATTTATAAAATTATACAAAGAAGGTAGAATCAAACAGTGTGTATTGGTTTGGGTAGAGCCGTACTTAGTAGCGGGACATGTTATTGTGCTCAATACAGACTATACAGAAAAGACCAATGAATATCTTTTTGACGAGTGTGGCAATTTTAAAATTTCTGTGATCGAAAATAGTAAGCAATATATGAAGAGTGAGGCTGGATGTCAAAGTGCATATGCACCATATGCAGGGTATGAACTTCAGAAATTCATTTTGGATTTTGTTGACTTATATCATCGAGAGGTATATGAAAAAGAATGCAAGGCTAATTATGTTATTGATTGGTTTGGTCGGATGAAATGGGCAAGGATGAATAGCATTGCTATAAAGCCACGATATAGGTCTCTAGAAGATAGAACAATTAATATACAAAGGATTGATATTGAATAATGATTTTTAGAGCAAACGAGATTACAATAATAATACCCGAAGACATTATATGCGAACTCAACAGATATTATATTGGAAATGAAAAAGAAGTTGGGGGTATACTATTGGGTCGCTTTGCTGGAGGTATTATATACGAGGTGACGGAGATGGCTTGTATTAATTCTCTACATAGTACAAGAATCCATTATCGAAGAGATGTTAAAAAGGCACAAAGCATTATCAATAAAAGATGGAGAGAGACAAATGGTGAGATAAATTACCTTGGGGAATGGCATACGCATCCCAATATGTTTGCAACACCATCTACTACAGATATGGAAAGTCTGTCAGCAATAATGCATAAGGTTGGAAATGTATTACCAGTTGTTATGCTGTTAATTTTAGGCGCAAATAATAATACTAGTCTTAATGTTAGGAAGGAGAATGTCAACTATGCATGTATATTCGATAGATAAGGATATTAGAAGAAAAGTTATAGAGGTTATATTTTGTATAGGTATTTTTATCTCAATAATCATGAAATATTTATTGAATGTACCAATCGAATTCATTGGTGAATGTATTAAGAAGGTGGAACTGTTAAAAATATTATTTCAAATAGGAAATGTATTGGGTGTTTTTTTTGATATAATTAGTGCTCCTGTAATATATGCTCTTTTATATCGGTGGTTCGATAAGAAATTATGGAAAACGAAATATATTAACAAAGTCTTACAGATTCCGGATTTGAATGGAGAGTGGACGGGTAAAGCAAAGTCTTCGTTTGGTGATAATAATGAATACACTATGAAGCTAACAATAAAACAGACTTGGAGTAAAATAAGTTTTGTTGCATCATTCCCAGATACAAATTCAAAATCAGAAAGTAACTGTGCATCGTTCTTCATTGAGACAAATGGAGATAAAAAGATTGGATTTGGATTTGTAAACAGAAGTAGGGAGGTTAGCGCGCAGCAATATGATGGTTACAATGTACTGGAATTGGATAGTGAAAATGAAATAGCTGGAAGATATTTTAATAATAGGGATAATAGCGCATTTGGAATTGATGGAGGAAATAAGGGGCAGTTTAAACTTACAAGGGAAACTAACGGTACATAATTTAAAGAATGAACAGTTAACTATTTGGTGAAAAATATGAGTGTACAAAGATATTTGATTGATATAGAACGATTTGTAAAGTGAACATATAATAATCCTAAGTTATTTAATGGAGAAAGTAAGAAATTAGCTTCTGGTAAAAGAATACATGAACTCGAATTAATCAAACATATTATGTCATATCCACATAAAATACTGGGACAATTGGAAAAGACATTAAAGGAGCGTTATGGAATCTCAATAGATGAAAATTCATACAAAAATATTGTTAATGTCATGACGAATGAATTTCCATCAGGAACAGGCAAGAAAACATATGAGTCCTGTATTTTTATCGAGAAAGAAGAAAGCGAAGAACAAAATAAGAAGAATGAAAAGAATGAGAACGAAATAAGTAGTGTTGGAAATGGTGAGTCATCAGAAAATAGTGTGGCAGAATATGGAATATCTGGGAATTTCAAAGAAATGTTAGAGAATCCTGATTTTTATGATATTGTCAAAGAATTAGTAGAATTTGGTATTTCAAGATACCGCTCTAACTATAGTAAAAGATATCAGAATACAGATTTTGTGCTATATCAAAAATATACTTATGAAGATGTATGTCGTCTTTTGAATTGGGAGAATAATGAAGTGCCTTTAAATATCGGCGGGTACAAATATGATAAAAAGACAAAGACATTTCCGGTATTTATTAACTATGATAAATCAGATGATATCAGTGATACAACGAAGTATGAAGATCATTTTGTCAATAACCATACATTAATAGCTATCTCAAAATCAGGAAGAACCAAAGAATCAGAGGATGTTCAGAATTTTCTGTATGTGAAAGAAAGAGGAATAGATGTACATTTATTTGTCAGAAAAAATAAGGACGACAAGATTTCAAAAGAATTTTATTATCTTGGACGCATGACAGCAACAGGAAATGCAGAAGAATTTTGCATGGCGAATACAACGAAGATGGCTGTTGAAATTGAGTGGGTACTTGATACACCGGTGAGAGAAGATATTTATCAGTATATTGTTGAGTGAAAGACTTAGTAAAAAAGTAACTAATGAAAAGAGGTACAAAAGTGGAAAGTATATTAATTAAAGATACAACAAAAGAAGAGCGTATTGCTCTCATCAGACAATGGATACCAGATGATGATGGTTTGGAGGACTGTGGAATTGACCTTTGGGATATGTATAGGGACTATATAGATGGGAAGAAAGAAATTGCTGAAATAAATGCTGAATTTAATACAGATTATATTGAGGCCAAAATGCTCTAGGGACAGTGCTGAAAAACGGGAATGTATATCAATATAAAATTTAGGAAAGGCAGGCATTATCATGGAAGATAAATGGGGACTTGTGTTTAGCGGCGGAGGTGCAAAAGGAGCCTATCAGATAGGAGTGTGGCAGGCGCTGAAGGAATGTGGGATTTGTAACAGAGTTGCAGGCATTTCAGG
Organism: uncultured Lachnospiraceae bacterium; assembly: GCA_902786365.1. GTDB lineage: Bacteria > Bacillota > Clostridia > Lachnospirales > Lachnospiraceae > Bovifimicola. The sequence continues at coordinate 5,223 of CADACD010000009.1, forward strand.
AGCCTCCATCGGTTCACTAAATGCTGTGCTATTTGCGAGTGGTAACTTAGAGCAGGCGATAGATGCCTGGAAGCATGTAAAATTACTCACTGTTTTTGATACAGAATGGTCGAAAATTGATGGTGTAGAGGGATTTGCACTTAGAGATGGAATGATAGAGTTAATCAGAAATTATGTGAACTATGATAAGGTATGCAATTATCCGTATTCTATTTTTTGCAGCCTTGCAAGAATTTTAGAAAAAAGAGAATATTTCTGTGAGTATTATAAAGTGAATGGTGTTTCAAAGGAGCGGCTAGAAGAAGTTTTGTCGGCGTCTTCAGCAATGCCGATAATCTATGAGTCGGTCATGATAGATGGTGTGCCTTATAGAGACGGAGGCTTGTGTGATAATGTACCGATTAAACCATTATATGAGGAAGGTTACAGAAAAATAATTCTTGTAGGTCTGAATCAGAATCAAAAGAAATATGAGGAAAAATATCCGGATGTAGAATTTTGGTCAGTATTTCCAAGCCATTCACTGGGCGAATTGGATGGAACATTAAACTTCAGACCAACATTTATTACATTTTGCATGAAACTGGGATATTACGATGGAATGAGGATGTTTGAGGCATATCAGACCGGAAATGTTTCGAAGGAACTTTTGGATATGCAGGCAAAAATAGATTATGACCGGATAATGGCAGAGTTGCGGTATGAGAAACTTAAGAAAACAGTTGACAGTGATGTGAATAAGTTAAATAAGATACTGGGAAAATATGGGGTGGATTTGTAGGATTCCAGACATAGATTGTATTAGGTGAAAAAATCGGAGGGATATAATGAAGTTTATACATTTAGCAGATTTGCATTTGGGAAAATCAATTCATGGTGTGTCATTAATTGATAACAGGGACCAAGTCGTATGGGTTGAAAGATTTTTAGAAACAGTAGATAAAATTAAACCGGATGCGATTGTTATTGCCGGGGATGTATATGACAGAAGCGCACCGGCAGGGGAGGCAGTGGAACTGTTTGACCATATGCTCACCGAACTTGAGAAAAATAAGATACCTGTATTGATGGTAGCAGGAAATCATGATTCGGGTCAGAGACTTTCTTTTGCAGGAAATATTTTGGCAAAACAAAACATTCACATAGCGGGGAAATTGGAAAGTGAACTTGTACATATAGAACTGAATGATGAATTTGGAAATGTGACTTTCTGGCTTATGCCATATTTGTTTCCGGCACTTGTCGCAGACAAATTATCAGATGAAAGCATCAAGGATTATGATACTGCCATAAGGAAAATGATAGCAGAACAGGATATTGATTTTTCACAGAGAAATGTAATGATTGCACATCAGAATGTTGTTGCTGATGGTAAAACAGTAGAGTTTGGCGGTTCAGAATCAATGGTAGGAGGAGTAGGACAAGTAGATTATACGGCGTTTGATGGGTATGATTATGTGGCGCTGGGACATATTCATTCATCCTATCATGTTGGAAGAAAAAGTGTGAGATATGCCGGTTCTCCTCTCTGTTATCATTTTGATGAAATTAAACAGCCGAAAAAAGGACCAATTCTTGTGACCTTAAAGGAGAAGAATACAGAGGCTGAATTGGAGACATTAGTAATAGAACCTCTTCATAAGATGAGAGAAATAAAAGGAAGTTATGAGGATGTGAAAAAGGAGTTGGAGGATAACCGGTATGCAGAGGAATATTTGCGGGTAGTCATCACAGACAGAAGAATTTCACCGGAGATATCTGAATTTATCAGAACATTATGTAAGAACAGAAATAGTATCGTGATGGAACTTGTGTCAGAATATCGTGAGCATGGAATAACTGAATGGGCAGACAGGGAAAGTCGTAATGGAAGCAAACCAGTAGAAGAGTATTTTGAGGAATTATATATTCAGCGAAATTATCAGACAGAACCGGATGACAAGGACAGAAGTCTGTTTCGGTTTATTGGGGAACAGGTTAGACATGCAGATGAAGCAAAGAAGAATAGTGAGCCTGATGAGAGAGAAGTGGACAAGTTGTTAGACTTTTTGTTAAAGCAGGAAGAAGAGAGTGATAAGTAATATACAAGGAGGACAAGTAGGATGAAACCGATTATATTAGAGATGACAGCATTTGGCTCATATGCCGGAAAAACGGTAGTAGATTTTAGAAAATTGCAGCATGATCTATATCTTATCACGGGAGACACAGGAGCAGGCAAGACAACTATTTTTGATGGAATCATGTTTGCATTATTTGGAGAATCAAGTGGAGAAGAAAATACAAAGGCAAAGATTAGAGCAAGGTCTTTTGAAATGATGCACTGTGATTATGTGGACAAATCAGAGGATACGATTGTGAAGCTTACATTTGAACAGTCGGGAAAAGAACATGTTGTTGAAAGAAAATTTCATTACAAAAAGAATCAGAAAACAGGTGAATATGAAAAAGGGACGGCGACAGCGATATTTTGGGAATATGAGAAAGATCCTGTCAAAAAAGATGTGACAAAAAGAATAGAAGAATTGTTGGGGATGAATTCAGAACAGTTTCGAAAGATTGTGATGTTAGCACAGGGAGAATTTAAAAAATTCATTGAAGCCGATAGTAAAAAGAAAGAAGAGATTTTGGCGACATTGTTTGATAACTCGGATTATGTTTATTATCAGAATCTATTATCTTCGGCAAAGAAAAAGTTATCAGAACAAAGAAATAAAAATGGATATGATAAGATCAATAGTGCGATGGAGTATTTTAAAAGACCGGAAGGAATGAGTGAAGAAGAAGCAGAATGTTATACATCGGGTCACTCAGAGTTGGAAAACAAGCTGTGTAATCTTGTAAGAGAAGATGAAGAACATGAGAAAAAATTAAGTGATACCATTTCTCGATTGCAGGAAAGTAAAAATAAGATAATACGTGATATAGCTGCTGCAAAAGGGCAGAATGAAAAGTTTGCTGAACTTGAAGAAAAAATACATCATCAAAAAGAACTTGCCGGTTACAGGGAAGAGATGGAACAGGAAAAAATGGTAACCTTGCAGGTTGAAAATGTGTTCTATAAAGTAAAACCTAAAGAGGAAAATTATTATAAAGCTAAAAGAAAAACTGACAATACCAAAGAAGAAATACAAAGACTCGAGGGACAACTTAAAAAACTGGAAACAGATAAAATCATTAAAAAAGGCGAATTAGATGAGAAAGAAAAAAATCAGACAATGATTGATGGAATTGTCGGAGAGATAAAGACACTAAAAGATTCTTTGACGAAATATGCTGACTTTGATAGTGCAGTTAATTTGCTGGTAATGAAAGAAAAAGAGAGAGAAAAAGAAAAGAGCAGGTACGAACAATATAAGTCTTATTTGGAAAAAGTGGAAACTATCATTAAGGAATACAAAAGACAGGAGAATGAATTAGCCGGTTCGGGTGCGGAAGTTGAGAGGCTAAAAAATGAATTTGAAAAAATACAGAAAGAAGTAAGTTTACTGATTGGTGATAAAGACATAAATCATAGTGAAGAAAATATAGGAATAAAGGGTAATCTGGAAAAAATACTAAAGAAAGAGAAAAGGGTGCAGAAGGATAGACTTGCATTGACTGATTTGCTGAAAAAAGTAAGTGAGGCAAAAAGTAATTATGACAGGATATATGACAGATTCCTAAGTGGACAGGCAGGCGTTTTGGCGAAACAATTAAAATTAGAGCTTGAGGAAAAGCATGAAGCATGTTGTCCAGTATGCCATTCTAAGTTTCATCTGACTGATGAATGCAGATTCGCAGAGTATAGAGACGATATACCTGATAAAGAAGAGGTAAATGCAGAGGAGAAGATTTTCCGTCTGGCAGAGGAAAACTACACGAAACAGGCAGGAAAAATTGAAAAGTCGGAAGTTGAAATTGAAAAAGATAAAGAAAGTGTGCTGACAGATTTCAGGCAGATAATGCCGCAAAGTGTTGGATGGGAATCTTTATGTGAGGCTGGTTATCTTGAGGCGGTCATAGAGGAATACCAAGAGAAAAAGAAAGGCAAAGAAGAGGAATTAAACCAGGCAGTACAGAATAGTAAAATATACCGGCAATTGCATGAAAAACTGATACCGGAACAAGAAAAGAAGAGGGAAGAGAATCAGGAAAATATTAACAAATGCAATGAGTATATACATAAGCTAGAGAAAGAGTGTACAGGATTAAAGAGTCAAATCGAAGAATTGAAGAAAGGTTTAAAATATAAATCTTTAGAGGAAGCCAAAGTCCAATTGAAAAAGAAGAATGATGATAAGGAAAAAATGCAAAAAGAAATTGAAACCGCACGAAAAGCATATGAAATGGTTGTTGAAAAATATAATCAAATTTCGGGACAACTGGACTCAAAGAAGAAAGAATTACCGGTGGCACAAAATGAGCAGGACGAAGTCAGGGACAGACTTGAACAGGTGTTAAAAGAGTGTCATTTTGGCAGTATAGAGGAGGCAGATAAAGTTTTTGCAAAGGTAGGCAATATAGATGCCGACGAATGGCTTAACAGCAAAAAGAAGAGAATGAATGATTATGAAAATGATATAAAAAATACCAATGACAGAATTGAAAAATTGAAAAGTGAAACAAAAAATTTGTCAGTAATCGATATTGAAAAATTGAAAAATGAATCAGATGTGATTGATACGCAAATAAAACAGGCAGACACACAATTTAAAACATACACCATTTTATATAATAATCATAAAACAACATATGAAATAGTCAAAGAAGCAAAGACAGAGCTTACACGCACCGAATCGGCATGGAGAAGATTAAGTGAAGTGGCAGATTTGGCGACAGGCGGTCAAAATGCAGAAGGTGGAAAATTGAGTTTTGAGCGTTATATGATGGGATATGTATTTCGTGAGGTACTGGAAATGGCGAATCATCATCTTGATATTATGAGTGGTGGACGATATGAATTGCAGCATGAGATGAACGCCAGACGTCAATATCAGGCAGCAGGTCTTGAGATTGCCATACATGATCACACAACAGGAAAAACAAGAGATTCCGTTTCACTATCGGGAGGAGAATCATTCCTGGCATCACTTGCATTAGCACTTGGATTGTCGGATGTTGTGCAGAATCATGCGGGAGGATATCGGTTAGATGCACTCTTTATTGATGAGGGATTTGGTTCACTTGATGGAGATGTTTTAGAGAAAGCGTTGACAGTACTTAACGGGCTGACAGAAGGACATCGTATGGTTGGAATTATATCACATGTTGATAAGCTGGAAGAAAGTATTTCACAGAAAGTTATTGTAAGGCATACGGATAAAGGCAGTGTTTTGAATATTGTGAATTAAAATAATATATTTTGCAGACGAATTTAACTTTAGTTTTACATACTGACATGATATAATAGTTTTGATGAAAATTTTTTCGTATTAGTGGAGGCAAAAAGTACATGAAAAACAAACTATTTAACATATTTCGAATTGGTGTGTTGGCATTAGTATTAAGTTGTACCGGCTGCAGTTCATCTTCAAAAAATAAAAGTGATGAAAAGTTAAATGAGATAAGTGAAATGAAAGTAACGTATATTGATGTGGGTAAAGGAGATTGTATTCTGATTGAAAAAGATGGAACGAATATTTTGATTGATGGAGGATATTTTGATACTTCAGAGAAGGTAATAAATTATTTACATGAAGAAGGAATAGAAGCGCTAGATTATTTTATCATTACACATTATGACAAGGATCATGTTGGTGGGGCGGCGACAATTGCAAGCACATTTTCGATAGGAAAAATTTATCTGCCAAACTATGAAGGTAGCAGTAAATATTACAAAGAATTGATGAATGTCATTAATTTGAACTCTTTGGATGCAGAAAATGTGTCAGAAGATATTTCATTTACACTTTCCGACGTAAATTATAAAATTTTTGCATCTGATGTGACATATGTGGCTGCAGATGGAAATGAAGAAGGAAATGATAATGATGTTTCACTTGTGATTGCAGTATATTATGGAGAGGATTCTTATCTGTTTGCAGGGGATATTGAAAAAGAAGGTATCAAAAGTTATTTAGCAGCGAATCACGGGCAGTTTGATGTTCTTAAGATGCCTCATCATGGAAGAAAAGAAGACAATACAGATGATTTGATTGACGATGTGCAGCCGGAGATTGCAATTATCACAGACAGTAGTGAAGATACTGCTGATAACAAGGTCTTAAATTGGCTGGGAGGTGCTGATGTGACAACATATCAGACTTCTGTATATGGTAGCATTACTGTGACAGGCACAGGAAGTGGAACGTATCATGTTGAAGTGGAGAATCCATAATATTTGTGGGTAGATTATCTGACCATTTTTGTTATTGCGACATCTCTGGTTTACCAACAAAATTGAAAAACAAATGCGAAAGGATGTAGGGATATGATGGATAAGAAAGAACAGGCAGTGGAGTATAAACATAATGGATATAATTGTTGTCAGGCGGTACTTATGGTATATAAGGACGAACTTGGACTATCCGATGAAACCATCAAAAAGCTTGGTGCAGCATATGGAGTAGGAATGGGATGTATGGGAGCAACCTGTGGTGCATTAATTGGAGCTTCTATGGTTCTTGGAGTGGAGAATTTTGAGGGAAAACCTATTCTTTCTAAATCGAAAAAACTTTATGGTGAGTTTGAAAAGAAGTCCGGAGCCACCATCTGTAAAGATTTGAAAGGGATTGAGACAGGAAGGGTTTTATGTCCATGTGATGATTGTGTCAGAAATGCAGTTGCAGCATATGAATTTGTTGCTTCTAATTCATAAAAATTTAAAGATTTTTATATTGAATAAAACACAATAAACGGCTAAAATAGTATGGTATGTGTTTATAATGGGAATAAATATCATATGAGCAGGGAAGCGAGACATGACAAACAGTAATAATTCAGCCAAGTAATTCATAAGGTTAAATTTTATATTGGCAACTATTACAAATTCACTTGCTACAGCAGAATGGAGGAAGACATGGACACATTTTCAAAAGCAGAATTTAAAAAGGAAGTCAATGACTATGTAAAGGTGTTATCAAGAAAAACACTTGATGAGGCATCACAGCTTGATAAATATCAGGGTGTGGCTTATGCATTAAAAGATTTTATCATTGACCAGTGGATTGCAACACATAAGGAATATGAGAAGAAGGATGCGAAGACAGTTTATTATCTTTCGATGGAGTTCCTTATGGGAAGAGCACTGGGAAATATTATCATAAACCTTTCAGCGAGAAAGGAAATAAAAGAGGCAATAGAAGAATTGGGACTTGATTTGAATGCAATAGAAGATCAGGAACCGGATGCGGCACTTGGAAACGGTGGACTTGGAAGACTTGCGGCATGTTTTCTTGATTCGCTTGCAACACTCGGATATCCGGCATATGGATGTGGTATCCGATACAAATATGGTATGTTTGAACAGAAGATAGTGGATGGATATCAGGTAGAAGTACCGGATAACTGGCTGAAAAATGGCAACCCGTTCGAAGTCAGACGAGACGAGTATGCGTGTGAAGTAAAATTTGGCGGAAATATCAGAGTAGAGAGAGATGCAAATGGCAGAGATAATTATATTCAGGAGAATTATCAGTCAGTAAGGGCAGTACCATACGATATGCCAATCGTGGGATATGGCAATAATGTTGTCAATACACTTAGAATATGGGATGCAGAACCTATTCAGCACTTTATGCTGGATTCATTCAATAAAGGAGATTATATCAAGGCAACAGAACAGGAAAATCTTGCAAAAACAATTGTTGAAGTATTATATCCATGTGATGACCACTATGCAGGTAAAGAACTCAGATTAAAACAGCAGTATTTCTTTGTATCGGCAAGTATTCAGACAGCAGTAAAGAAATATATGGATAACCACAGAGATATCAGAAACCTCCATGAGAAAGTTATCTTCCAGCTCAATGACACACATCCAACAATTACGGTTGCAGAGCTTATGAGAATCCTTATGGATGAGTACAAACTTGAGTGGGATGAAGCATGGGAAGTCACAACGAAATCATGTGCTTATACCAATCATACAATTATGAGTGAGGCACTTGAAAAATGGCCGATTGAGTTATTCTCAAGGTTGCTTCCTAGATGTTATCAGATTATAGAGGAGATTAACAGAAGATTTATCCTTGATATAGAGAAAAAATACCCGGGAAATCATGAAAAGATTAGAAAAATGGCTATCATTTATGATGGTCAGGTAAAGATGGCCAACCTTGCCATTTGTGCAGGATTTTCTGTCAATGGTGTTGCAAGACTCCATACAGAGATTTTGAAAAATCAGGAATTGAAAGATTTCTATCAGATGATGCCTAAGAAGTTCAATAATAAGACAAATGGTATCACACAGAGAAGATTTTTGCTTCATGCGAATCCTCTTCTGGCACAATGGGTAACAGACAAAATCGGTGACGGATGGATTACAGATTTGTCACAGATTAAGAAACTGGAAACATATGCAAATAGTGAAACCAGTCAAAAAGAGTTTATGGACATCAAGTATCAGAATAAAGTAAGGCTTGCAAAATATATCAAAGAACACAATGGTATTGAAGTAGACCCGAATTCTATTTTCGATGTTCAGGTAAAAAGGCTTCATGAGTACAAACGTCAGCTTTTAAACATCTTACATGTGATGCATTTATATAATGAAATTAAAGAAAATCCTGATATAGATTTCTACCCGAGAACATTCATCTTTGGTGCAAAGGCAGCAGCAGGATACAGAAGAGCAAAATTGACCATTAAGCTCATCAATAGTGTGGCCGAGGTTATCAATAATGACAAGTCAATCAATGGAAAATTGAAAGTAGTATTCATTGAAAACTACAGAGTGTCAAATGCAGAAATCATATTTGCGGCATCTGATGTCAGTGAACAGATTTCTACAGCAAGTAAAGAGGCATCAGGAACAGGTAATATGAAGTTTATGTTAAATGGGGCATTGACACTTGGAACGATGGATGGTGCAAATGTTGAAATCGTAGAAGAGGTTGGAGAGGAAAACGCATTTATTTTCGGTATGTCGTCTGATGAGGTCATTAATTATGAGCAGAATGGCGGTTACAATCCAATGGATATTTTCAACAGTGATATGGAAATCAGAAAAGTTCTGATGCAATTGATTAATGGATTTTACTCACCTGAAAATCCTGAACTGTTTAGAGAAATTTATGATTCACTTCTCAATACAAACTGTTCTGACCGTGCAGATACTTACTTTATCTTAAAAGACTTCAAGTCTTACGCAGCGGCTCAAAAGAAAGTAGAAGAAGCTTACAGAAATACAAGTGGCTGGGCAAAATCGGCTATTCTTAATGTAAGTAATGTTGGAAAATTCTCTTCTGACAGAACAATAGAGGAGTATGTAGAAGATATCTGGAAACTTGATAAAGTTACTGTTGAAATGTAATAAACTTCTCTGAAGATTGTGAATATAGTTATGGAAATTGTTGATTTCCGGTCGATATAATAAATATAGGTGCAAGATTTGCATATTTTGACTGATATACACTGATTAAATTTGTGTATATCAGTTTTTATTTTATGGAAAAATAAAAAAGTAAGGCTTCGTAGTAAATAAGATGTATAAATACATTTTCACCACCATATATTAATTAAGGTAAAAATTTTAACAGAAAATAGGGGACAAAAGAAGGCAATAAGGGGGCGGAAATGTTGAAAAGATTTTATCTCAAAAACAGAATGAATATGATTATCATTGTATTTATCACATTATTTGCGTTACTGTTTCCGTATATAGTCACTATGACACATTTAAAAAAGTCACAGATGAAGATATATGAACCAGAACCGTATGAAAAATACGTTATAGTTTCAGGAAACGGAGAAAATGAAAAAATGGATATAGAAATGTTTATTCCACTTGTATTGTATTCTATAATGCCACAAGATTATGATGAGGAGACGATGAAAACAATGATAGTCATTATTCGGACATACATAGTATACAAAATTAATGAGCAGAATAATGGAAGTGACAGTATTAGAAATGAAAATTTGGGACTTCCATATACTACATATAGTGAGCTAGAAAAAAAATGGGGTAAGAAATACGAAAGCAAATATAATAAAACGATGAAACTGATAGAAGAGACAAATAAAGAAGTCATCTATTATCAGGGAGAACCAATTTATCCTTATTATCATGAATTAAGTGCGGGAATGACAAATCCGGGAGAATATGAATATTTAAAGAGCGTTGCATCAGAGGCTGACACAGAAGCGGATGATTATATGAAAATATTATATTTTACACCAGACAGCATGATAGAAAAATTGAATACAAAAATGAATGATAGTCTTGCAATAGACAATCTTAATGATATGATAACACTCCATTTGAAAGAAAACAGTGAGTATGTAGATAGTGTTGATGTGGGGACTGAACATATCAGTGCAGAGGAATGGCAGAAACTTTTTGAAATTCCATCGACAGCATTTACATTTGAAAAGTTTGCAGATGGGTACAAGATGGTTTCAAAAGGAAAAGGCTGCGGAAAAGGATTGAGTATATATGGAGCAGGGAAGATGGCAGAAGAAGGAAAGACTTATAAAGAAATCCTTGGGTATTACTATACAGGTGTAGATGTGCATGACTGAATTTAATGATTTAGGCTTTAAAATAGAAAAATGATTTTGTGATTTTAAGAATATTTATATACAATATGGGGAAAATACTACTATACATTTCTAACTAAATCAATGAAAGGATAGGTGTAGTAGTGAAAGAGAAGTATGGTTATTTCAGGAAAAATAAAAAGACAAAAGGAATTGTTGTGACGGTATTTGCTTGTCTTTTATGCCTTTCGGCAATTACATTTGGAGTGACATCCCTTACCAAAAAGGATAAGAAAAAAGATACAGAAGATGTTGTTGATCTAAATAATGTAAAAAAAAATACAGATGATAAAAGTGCAGATAAAAGCAGTAGCACAGACAGTGATGAGGCAGTTGCTAAAACAGATGAGAAAGATAATAAAGATGATGAAAATGCAAAAAATGAGAATATAGATGATGAGAATACGAAAAATAGCTCAAATAGTAAAACAGAAAAGATTGAAAATTTAAAGGAAAATGAAAATGACAATACACAGGTAAATAATAGTGTAGAAGATAATGAAAAAGAGGCAGGGCAAGAATATATTTATAATAATCCAGATGATATTTTTGGAACAGTAGAGCCTGATGACAGAATAGAAGATGATGTAAATGTCACAGATGTTGCAGCAATGGTGGCAGAATATTCATTTGGGAAAAGCAATTCCATCAAATGGCCGGTGCAGGGAGATGTGATACTTGATTACAGTATGGACAGTACAATCTATTTCCCTACATTAAATAGTTATAAATGTAATCCTGCCATTGTCATTCAGAGTGAAAGTGGGACAAGCGTTATAGCAGGTGTTAGTGGCGTTGTGCAGGAAGTATCGACAAATGAGGAAATAGGAAATTATGTGGTTGTTGGAGTTGGTGACGGATATGAAATAACGTATGGCCAGTTAAAAGATATAGCTGTAGAGACAGGCGACAGAGTATTGCCGGATACTTCTTTAGGTATGGTGGGAGAGCCGACAAGTTATTACAAAAACGAAGGCGATAATGTGTATTTTGAAATAAAGAAAGATGGAAAACCATGTGATCCGCTTGAGTTTCTGGAGTAATCTGACAGATAAAGAAAAGGAGTACAAGGAAAGAATTGAGGAAGCGCAATAGTTAAAGATGATAAGGTAATAATAAAACATTAAATAAATCAAAATAGCAAAATTAACAGGAACTGTTTAAAGCGGATTTCATATAATATTATCAAAAGGATAAATTATATAAAAAATACAAAAATAGCAGAGGTTGTATTATTAAAATCCGCATCCGGTGATATGACAGCTTCACTATACAATAGAAAAAAATGTCATCAAAGTAAAGATGAGGGGAAATCTACCTTTCATAGTGCCGGTGCTTTAAATAGATTTGCAGGCAGATGCCTGCTTACATAATGCAATTGTTTATTTAGATTGTTGTGTTTTACAGGCGCAACACAGACCATAGAAATAAATGTTATGCCCTGAAATTTCACCATCAAAATTTTTAGAGGCAAGCTCGTTTAAAAAATCAATATTATCCATTTTCAAATCGGTAATATTGCCACAGCAATTACATATGAAGTGATTGTGTGGAGTTGTATCACCATCAAAGTGTTCAGAAGAGCCACCGCATGACAGCTTTTTAATTGTTCCAAGCTCGGTTAATAAGGTAAGATTTCTGTAAACTGTACCTAGACTGATATTTGGAAAATCTTCTTTAATTGCGTTATATATTGTATCGGCAGTAGGATGGTTTTGATATGTCATGATATAGTTGACAATGGCATCGCGCTGTCTGCTTTTATTAATTGTTCTGGTTTGCGTTTTCATAAATGTGACCAAGCATCGCAAAGTATGCGATTAGTAAATATCCTTTCTGTAAAATTTGTAACGGTCCCAAGGTCATACTTTTCATCCGGGTGTGAAAGTATGTACTTTTGACACATCTATCATAAAATAATAATAGTTATCATTTTTGATAATTATAATGAAATAGTGCTCATAAGTCAATATGAATAAATGTAAAAATATATGTATAATTTTGGAAAGAATTTCATAAAATGATTTTAAAGAAAGATTGTACAAGTTTTCATTGAAAAATGGCAAGATAGGGGTGAAATTTTGAATAATTGTATACACATATTGTAAAATTGCACAAATTGTTTAGGCATATTTGTGCAATAAAACAACGGACAAGTACAGATTGGAAAAAAATTGGAAAAAATATTAATAAAAATGCAAAAACAGTTCACAGTTTTTGGTTTCTATGTTATAATAATTGCATAAAATTGGTTAGAATAGCTAACCTAGATTACAGCGAGGTGATAACGTGATTAAAAAAGAGATGATTGCCATGTTGCTGGCAGGCGGACAGGGAAGCAGACTCGGGGTTCTCACATCAAAGGTAGCGAAACCGGCGGTAGCCTTTGGTGGCAAGTATAGAATTATCGACTTCCCATTAAGCAACTGCATTAATTCAGGCGTAGATACAGTCGGAGTCCTGACACAGTATCAGCCGTTACGATTGAATGCACATATTGGAATTGGTATTCCTTGGGATTTGGATAGAAATATTGGTGGTGTAACTGTGTTACCACCTTATGAAAAGAGTAGTAATAGTGAATGGTACACAGGTACAGCCAATGCTATCTATCAGAATTTGGATTATATTGATTCATATAATCCTGACTATGTCTTGATTTTATCAGGAGATCATATTTATAAGATGGATTATGAGGTAATGCTCGATTATCATAAAGCGAACGAAGCGGATGTTACAATAGCGACAATGTCTGTTCCGTATGAGGAAGCAAGTCGTTTTGGTATTGTTCTTACCGATGAGGACAACAAGATTACGGAATTTGAAGAAAAACCCGAGAATCCAAGAGGTAATTTAGCATCAATGGGTATATACATCTTTAGCTGGCCGGTTCTTAGAGAAGCATTAATAAAGATGTCAGACCAGAGTAATTGTGACTTTGGTAAGCATATTATTCCATATTGTCATGAGAAAAAACAGAGATTGTTTGCATATGAGTTTAACGGATATTGGAAAGATGTAGGAACATTATCTTCGTACTGGGAAGCGAATATGGAACTTATCAGTCTGATACCGGTATTCAATTTATATGAAGAATTTTGGAGCATTTACACAAAGAGCGATATATTGCCACCGCAGTATATTTCGGATAAAGCAGTTGTAGAGAGAAGTATCATTAGTGAGGGAACTGAGGTTTATGGGGAAGTTTACAACTCTGTCATAGGAGCAGGTGTTACTATCGAAGAGGGTGCTGTGGTAAGAGATTCTATCATTATGAAGAACACATCTATCGGAAAAGGTACAAAGATAGAGAGAGCGATTATTGCTGAAAATGTCAAAGTTGGAAATGATGTCACGATTGGATTTGGTGATGAGAAACCGAGCAGGCTTGAACCAAAGATTTACAACAGTGGTCTTGTTACGATCGGAGAGAATTCATTTGTGCCAAACAATGTGAGAATTGGCAAGAATGTTGCCATTTCAGGAATTACCGTCGCTGAAGATTATCCTAATGGAGTTCTTGATAGCGGTGAATATATTATTAAGGCAGGTGACACGAGATGAGAGCGATAGGAATTATTTTAGCTGGCGGTAATAATAATAAGATGAGAGAACTTTCATATAAGCGAGCTATAGCAGCAATGCCGATTGCAGGCAGTTACAGAAGTATTGATTTCACACTCAGTAATATGTCAAACTCGCATATACAGAAGGTTGCAGTCATTACACAGTATAATGCACTGTCATTAAATGAACACTTAAGTTCCTCAAAATGGTGGGATTTTGGTAGAAAGCAGGGTGGATTGTATGTATTTACACCATCTATTACTGCACAGAATGGTTTTTGGTATCAGGGAACCGCAGATGCAATCTATCAGAATATCAGTTTCTTAAAAAAGAGCCATGAACCATATGTTGTCATTGCATCAGGTGATGGAGTTTACAAATTAGACTATAATAAAGTATTGGAATACCACATTGCAAAGAAGGCAGACATCACTGTTGTATGCAAGGACTTTCCTGATAGTGTAGATGTGAGTCGCTTTGGATGTGTGAAGATGAACGAAGAGGCAAGAATAATAGACTTTGAAGAAAAGCCTCTTGTAGCAAGTTCAAGAACAGTTTCTACAGGTGTATATGTGATAAGAAGAAGGCTTCTTATCGAACTAATTGAAAAGTGTGCGGCAGAAGACAGATATGATTTTGTAAATGATATTCTGCTAAGATATAAGAATGTAAAGAGAATATACGGGTATAAACTTACAACATATTGGAGCAATATTTCAACAGTAGATGCATATTTTAAGACAAATATGGATTTCCTGAAACCAAGTGTCAGAGATTATTTCTTTAAACAATATCCGGATGTCTATTCTAAAGTTGATGATTTGCCGCCGGCTAAATATAACCCGGGCTCATCGGTAAAGAATAGTTTGGTAAGCAGTGGATGTATTATCAACGGTACAGTCGAAAATTCTGTTTTATTTAAGAAGGCATATATAGGAAATAATTGTGTGATTAAGAATTCAATTATTTTGAATAATGTTTATATAGGTGATAATACCTATATAGAAAACTGTATTGTGGAAAGTCATGATACAATCAAGGCAAATGCAAGCTATGTTGGTGAGAATGGTGAAATCAAGATAGTTGTAGAAAAGAATGATAGATTTAAAATATAAAAAAACTAGTATTGGGAAAGGTGAACGAGAATGCAGATTACAGATGTTAGAGTCAGAAAAGTAGCAAAAGAAGGTAAAATGAAAGCAGTGGTATCAATTACAATAGATGATGAATTTGTAGTACATGATATCAAAGTAATAGAAGGAGAAAAAGGATTGTTTATTGCAATGCCTAGCAGAAAGGCATCGGATGGTGAGTATCGTGACATTGCACATCCGATTAATTCGGAGACAAGGGAGAAAATACAGACACTTATTCTTCAAAAATATGAAGAGACTGAAGATGTGACAGAGTAATATACACACACATCGATAGATATTTTTAAAGAAAATTGATTTTTAGAAAGGCTGCATACACTGGCATGTGATTTGCCGGATGTGTGCAGCTTTTTTTAGCTGTTATTTGTAGAGCTATGATTTTTAACAATAGAGTGAAAATTTGTTGATTATGAAAAATGTATGGTCTATAATATATAAGGGCATGTATTTTGATAGGAATGTGTGGTATTAGATTTTAATATTACAAAGGGGGAATGTCTGTGGGGACAGAAATAAAAAACGTGGTAGTGGCAGTGGACAGTGCAGCACAATACGATAACAATGCAAAAAGACTTCTCGGAAATAAGTATATTCTTGCATATATATTGATAAATTCAGTTGATGAATTTAAGGGAATGGATCCAAAGGAGATTGTATCATATATTGAGGGAGAACCATTCATCGGTGTAGTTCCTGTGGAAGCAGGACTTACAAATGGTGTAATGGAAGTAAATGGTGAGAGAATTATGGGGCTAAATTCTGAAAATACCGAAGTGAATGAAGGAATGATAAGATTTGATATTATCTTTTATGTCCGGGTGAAAGATGGTATTTCGCAGATTATCATTAATGTTGAGGCACAAAAAGATGAGCCGGCAGGTTATCAGATTTTAAATAGGGCAGTATTTTATGTGTGCAGATTGGTTTCGTCTCAAAAGGAGAGGGATTTTGTCAATACGAACTACAATGATATAAAGAAAGTGTTTTCGATTTGGGTTTGCATGAATATGAATGAAAATAGTATGAATCATATACATCTTGGAGACGATAAAATAATAGGAATGCATACATGGAAAGGAAGACTCGATCTATTAAATATTGTTCTTATTGGATTATCAGACGGGATCCCGGAACACGATGAAACATATGAGTTACATCGTCTTTTAGGAGCATTATTATCAAATAAGCTGTCAGCAGATGAGAAGTTAAATATTATTGAAACAGAGTATCAGATTCCATTAGAATCCGATACAAGGGAGGATGTGAATGTTATGTGCAACCTTGCAGAAGGAATCAGAGAAGAAGGAAGAGAAGAAGGAAGACAGGAAATGATTTTTGAAATGATTCAGGATGGAGTTTTATCAAAAGAAAAAGCGGCAAAGAAATTGGGAATTACAGTAGATGAATTAGAAAAAGAGTTAGGACACATTAGTTTAGAAAAAAAGTAAATACCACAATGATAAGTTTAAGTCAAAAAATACCACAATTTGCAGTTATTATATGATGGTTACCATATAATAAAAAATACATGTCAAATAATATGGAATACATAGAAAGGAATG
This sequence comes from uncultured Lachnospiraceae bacterium, assembly GCA_902786365.1. Classification (GTDB taxonomy): domain Bacteria; phylum Bacillota; class Clostridia; order Lachnospirales; family Lachnospiraceae; genus Bovifimicola. The sequence continues at coordinate 22,189 of CADACD010000009.1, forward strand.
AGGAATACAATGATAGTGATAGCAGGATTGGGAAATCCTACGGATAAATATAGGGGAACAAGGCATAATGTTGGATTTGATGCGATAGATAAAATTGCTGAACTAAACAATATTTCAGTTGAGACATATAAGCATAAAGCATTGTGTGGCAAGGGTGTGATAGCAGGAGAAAAGGTAATGCTCATGAAACCGATGACATTTATGAATAATAGTGGAGAGGCACTCCGAGAGACAGTGGATTTTTACAAATGTAATCCTGAAGATGAGCTGATAGTGATTTATGATGATATCAATCTTGATGTGGGAAAACTTAGGATTCGTGCAAAGGGAAGTGCAGGGGGACACAATGGAATTAAAAGCATTATTGCACATCTTGGAACAGAAAAATTCAAGAGAATCCGAATCGGAGTAGGAGAGAAACCGGCTGGATATGACCTTGCAGATTATGTGCTGGGACATTTTGATAAGGAACAAAAAGTTCAGATTGAAAAAGCGGCAGAAGATGTGGCAGACGCTGTGAGTATCATTATTGAGAAAGATATTAATGCAGCGATGAATAAGTATAATTAAAAATTAGTTTTGTGATAGGAAATATTCGGGAAATGAAAACATTTGAGACACCACTTTTGGATAGCAATAACTACAATCTTATAATGAAAAATCTGAGTGAAAAACCATCAGGAGAAGGTATCTGTGTCAGCGGATGTTCGGATTCCGGACAGGTACATTTTATGAGTAGAATAACAGGCAGATATCAGTATAGTGTCATCGTAACTCATAGTGACAGGCGAGCACGTGAGATTTATGAGGACTATTTGTTGTACGACAAAAATGCTGTCTATTATCCGGCAAAAGATTTTATTTTTTTTAATGCAGATATACATGGAAACCTAACACTGACAGAAAGACTTTCAGCGATAAAAAAGATTATTAAGGGAGAACATTGTGTAATCATCACAACAATCGACGGGTTGATGGATAAAATAGTGCCGGTAGATGTGATAAAGGACAATGTATTACATTTTACGAATACGGATACAGTTGATTTGAAGAAAGTGCAGAAAAAACTGAATAGTATGTCATATGAGAGGGTAAGTCAGGTAGAAGTTAGCGGCCAGTATGCAATAAGGGGAGAAATTCTTGATATATTTCCGGTTGGAGAAAGTACACCGATTAGAATTGATTTATGGGATGATGAGATAGATTCCATTAAATATTTTGATGCAGAGAGCCAGCGTTCCATAGAAAATGCCACAGAGGTTACGATTTACCCTGCCACAGAGTATATATTAGATGAAGACCAGATTTTTTCGGGTGTGAAGAAATTGAAAAAAGAGATGGAGAAGACTTATGATGTCTTAAGAAAAGAAATGAAGACAGAGGAAGCACACCGGTTAAAAACTATCATTAACGAATTTAGTGAACAGTTAAGTCTTGGAAATTATCATGTAGCGATAGACAGTTATATCAATTTTTTCTATGATGAAATGTCTTCACTGATGAAATATCTTGAAAATGAAGAAGTAATATATCTGCTTGATGAGCCGGCAAAGCTTATGGAGAGAAGCAAGGCTGTTGAAACTGAATTTAGAGAGAGTATGATTAACAGGATTGAGAAGGGATATATTTTAAGTGAACAGGCAGATGTTATGAACACATATACAGAAATACTCTCAGAAATTTCAAAACACCAATTTATTGTGTTTACGACACTGATTCAAAAGATAAGAGACATTAAGATAAAAGAAAGTTTTAATGTTGAAATGAAAAATATTGTATCATATAACAGTAGTTTTGAATTGCTGATAAAAGATTTAAAGAGTTATAAAAAGAGGGGATATAAAGTCCTTCTGTTGAATAACTCTACAATGCGTGCACAAAGAATGGTAGAAAACCTTCGTGATTATGAGATAGAGGCATTTTACAGTGATAACCTTGATAGGGAAATAAAACCGAAAGAAATCATGGTTTCCTATGGAAATGTTCATCAGGGATTTGAATACCCATTACTTAAATTTGTTGTCATTACTCAGTCAGATATTTTTGGAAAAGAAAAGTCAAAAAAGAGGAGACAGAAGAAACAGTATACCGGAAAGAAGATACAGGATTTTTCACAGTTAAATATTGGCGATTACGTTGTGCATGAAAATCATGGACTTGGTATTTACAGAGGTATTGAAAAGATAGAGGTAGATTCGGTTGTCAAAGATTATATTAGGATTGAGTATGCTGACAATAGCAATCTATATATACTGGCAACGCAGCTTGACCTGATACAGAAATATTCAGGTGCCGATGCAAAAGTTCCAAAGATTAATAAACTTGGTTCAAAGGAATGGACAAATACAAAATCAAAGGTAAAAAGTGCTGTTAAGGATATCGCAAAAGACCTTGTTGAAATCTATGCAGCAAGACAGAATAAAAAAGGATTTGAGTTTGGAAAAGATAATATTTGGCAGAGAGAATTTGAAGATATGTTTCCGTTTGAGGAGACATATGACCAATTAAAGGCAATCGAAGATACGAAACATGATATGGAAAGCGACAAGATTATGGATAGGTTGATATGTGGAGATGTCGGTTACGGAAAAACAGAGATTGCGATAAGAGCGGCGTTCAAGGCAGTGCAGGATGGAAAACAGGTAGCTGTTCTGGTGCCGACAACAATACTGGCACAACAGCATTACAATACTTTTACACAGAGAATGAAGGATTATCCTATCAGAATCGATATGATGTCGAGATTTCGAACTGCCAAAGGAGTAGCAGAAACGAAAGCGGGACTGAAAACCGGTGAAGTAGATATTGTCATTGGGACACATAAACTTCTTGGCAAGGATATAGTCTATAAGGATTTGGGGCTTCTGATAGTAGATGAGGAGCAGAGATTTGGCGTAACGCATAAGGAAAAGATTAAGCAGATAAAGAAAGACATTGATGTGCTGACACTGACAGCGACCCCGATTCCGAGAACGCTTCATATGAGCCTTGTGGGAATTAGGGATATGAGTGTTTTAGAAGAACCGCCTGTAGACAGACTACCGATACAGACTTATGTGATGGAATATGATGATGAAATGGTCAGAGAAGCCATTAACAGAGAACTCATTCGCGGAGGGCAGGTATATTATGTCTACAACAGAGTAAATGATATTGATGAAATGACAAATAGAATTGCAGGTCTGGTTCCTGATGCGAATGTTGTATTTGCACATGGACAGATGAGTGAGAGAAAGTTAGAGCAGATTATGTATGATTTTATTGAGGGTGAAATTGATGTTTTAGTTTCTACCACAATTGTTGAGACAGGTCTTGATATATCCAATGTCAATACAATCATCATACATGATGCGGATAATTTTGGGTTGTCACAGCTTCACCAGTTGCGGGGAAGAGTGGGACGCTCGAACAGAACAGCATATGCATTTTTGATGTATCGCAGAAATAAAGTATTAAGAGAAGTGGCAGAAAAGCGTCTTCAGGCAATCAGGGAATTTACCGAGGTCGGAAGTGGATTTAAGATTGCGATGCGTGACCTTGAAATAAGAGGTGCAGGAAATGTGCTTGGAGCAGAGCAGCATGGGCATATGGCGGCAGTTGGCTATGACTTATACTGCAAGCTCTTAAATGAAGCAGTTGCAGCAATGAAGGGCGAGAAGATTTATGATGATTTTGAGACCAAAATTGACCTGAATATTGATGCCTATATTCCATCTTCTTATATTAAAAATGAAATGCAGAAAATCAATGTTTATAAGCAGGTGGCAAGTATTGAGACGGAAGAAGATTACAGCGATATGCAGGATGAACTGATAGACAGATTTGGAGATATGCCACAGAAGGTTATCAATTTACTAAGTGTTGCACTGATGAAATCCCTTGCACACAAGGCATGGATTACAGAAATAAGTGAAAGCGGCAAAAATATAAAAATCCTTATGTATCATAAGGCAGAAATCAATGCTTCAAAAATTCCGGCACTGATTGAAAAATACAAGGGAAGATTGAAATTTGTGACAGGGACAAATCCTTACTTTTTGTACCAGGCAGAGAAAAAAGTGACATCAATTGATGAATATAAAAGGATATTATTGGAAATAATAGATGGTATTAAGGAATAGAGAAATGGAAAAGTTTCAGTTGAGATGAAAATAGTATGGAAAGTTTGAAGAAAAATGGAGAAAAATTTTTATAGAAAATGAAGAAAGTAAAGTAATAGGGGGAAGAACATGAACATCAAAATCAGATATGTAGTCAGCTATATAATAGGGGCAGCTTTCACAGCAGTATTGATGATATATATGTTAAACAGATATTTTAATCTTTAAAGTGCGAAGTAATCAGAGGTATCAAGGGGGCAAAATACTTTTTGCCCCCAATATCATTTATAATAAACACTTATGCTATATCTGTTTTACTGGATTTACTGATATTTATATGATATGATTAAGGTATCAGATTTTATAAAACAGGGAGAATCAAAAGATGTCCGGATTTTTACCAACAACGAAAAAAGAAATGAAAGCATTAGGAATTGAACAGCTTGATTTTGTATATGTGACGGGTGATGCATATGTCGATCACCCGTCTTTTGGAACTGCCATTATCAGCAGAATATTGCAGGCTTATGGTTATACTGTGGGAATTATTTCCCAACCTGACTGGAAAGATGATGGTAGTATAAATGAATTTGGCGAGCCAAAACTGGCGTTTTTAGTCTCAGCAGGCAATATGGATTCGATGGTCAATCACTACACTGTTTCCAAAAAAAGAAGAAAGAATGATAATTATACTCCCGGTGGAGTGATGGGAAAAAGACCGGATTATGCTACTATCGTTTATTCTAATCTGATCCGGCATACCTATAAAAAGACACCGATTCTGATTGGAGGAATAGAAGCGAGTCTTCGCAGGCTTGCACACTACGATTACTGGTCAAATAAAATCAAACGTTCTATTTTAATGGATTCCGGTGCGGATATTCTTATGTATGGCATGGGAGAACATTCGATTATAGAACTTGCAGATGCGTTAGCTGCGGGTATCCCTGTATCAGAAATTACCTATGTAGACGGAACAGTCTATAGGACTAATGATTTGAGTTCGGTTGTGGATTATATAGAATTACCTGGTTTTGACAGCTTGAAACAAGATAAATTAAAGTATGCCGAGAGTTTTTATACTCAGTATTGTAATACAGATGCATATTCCGGAAAACGTCTGGTGGAACCATATCCGGGAAAGCAGTATGTGGTGCAAAATCCCCCATCAAAGCCATTGACCACACAGGAGATGGATGATGTATATGCACTGCCCTATATGAGAACATACCATCCGTCGTATGAAAAGGCAGGCGGTGTTCCTGCGATTTCAGAAGTGAAATTCAGCCTGATTAGTACGCGTGGCTGTTTTGGAGGGTGCAATTTTTGTGCGTTGACATTTCATCAGGGAAGAATTATACAGGCGAGAAGTCATGAATCTTTGGTGGAAGAGGCAAAACTCATCACCGCTCAGGATGACTTTAAGGGGTATATTCATGATGTAGGCGGACCTACTGCTAATTTCTACCATAAGGCATGTAAAAAGCAGGAAAAATATGGTGCCTGCAAAAATAAGCAATGTCTGTTTCCTAAACCATGTGATAATCTGGTGATTAATCATCAGAGTTATCTTGAATTGTTAAGAAAACTGAGAAAGCTTCCGGGAGTCAAGAAAGTATTTGTGCGTTCCGGCATTCGTTTTGACTATATGCTTTATGATAAGGATGATACATTTTTTAGAGAACTGTGTGAACATCATGTCAGTGGACAGTTAAAGGTAGCACCGGAGCATGTGTCGGACAAGGTTCTTGATAAAATGGGAAAACCGGAAAATTCCGTATATAAAAAATTTTCTGAAAAATATGTGAAATTGAATGAAAAACTTGGCAAAAAGCAGTATCTTGTGCCGTATCTCATGTCCTCTCATCCGGGGTCGGATCTTGAGGCAGCAATAGAATTGGCAGAACATATCAGGGATATTGGTTATATGCCGGAGCAGGTGCAGGATTTTTATCCTACTCCGTCTACCATTTCGACAGTCATGTACTATACAGGGGTTGATCCGAGAAATATGGAGCCTGTTTATGTCACTGTCAATCCACATGAGAAAGCGATGCAGAGAGCGCTGATTCAGTATCGCAATCCCGACAATTACGATTTGGTGAAAGAAGCACTTTTAAAAGCAGGGCGGGCAGATTTGATAGGATTTGATAAGAAGTGTCTGATAAAGCCGAGAAATATGAATAAGTCAAATGTTGATAGGTTAAATGTTGATAGGTCAAATAAGAAAAATGCAAATCAAGCGAATACAAAGAAAAATAGGATTGATAAAAATATTAGGCAAAAAAAGAATGAGAAAAATATACGTTCTTCCAAACAGGAAAAGTATCAAAATGAAAATGGCAGATATGAAAACAAGTCTGCAGGTGATAAGAAAAAACATCCAAATAGCAAGAAAAGCAGAAAATAATTTTTGATAAAATAAAATTGCAATTTTAATATATTACTGTTAGAATGGTTGTAATAAAATTGAAGGAAAATTAGAACAATATAAACAATAACATGAATAGTGATAAAATGAATAATATAAATGGTAATGGTATGAACAACACAAATAGTAGCAATATAAATAGTAATATAAAAAATAACAACATCAACGGAAATATGGGTAACGAAAGGAAAAATAACGGATTTGGCAATGAAGGAAATCAGGAGAATAATGTCAGATTTTTCCTTCATAAATGTCCTAACTGTAGTGCACCTATTAAGGTAAAATATGGAATGACTTCAGTAACCTGTGATTATTGTAGTTATACATCATTAATTGCTCCGTCTGAGATGGAACAGATGCAGAGCAGTCAGATTGCAAAAAGTAGTAGCCGAAAGAGTAATGTAATTTTGATGACAGTCATGACGCCGTTAATGATTGTATTTTTGTTATCCATGATTTCAGCATTCGGTAGCGGATATACGACATCAGGAGTCATAGCATTGATTCAATGCATTTGTATCGTGTCAGGAATGGCATTTGGACTGGGAAAAAAAGTACAAAATATAAGAGTGGGATTATTGGTGGTTCTTGTTCTCCTCTCATTTGTATTAGTTGTTCCTTTCTTTTCAATCATGTTTCATGAGGATGAGGAAAAAGAGCAAAAAGCAAGGGAAGAGGCATATAATGCAGAACTTGTAACTCTTGATTCATCATGGCCTGATTCGGGGATAGGAGAGGTTGTTCCCAAACCCGACCTTGATGAGATTCAAATATGGGATAATACAAAGGAAGGATTGTCGCTCAGAGCAAAATCAATTTCAGAAGAATTTTATAAAGACTACAAAGATGAATGTATTAAAAGCGGTTTTACAGAGTGTGTTAAGGAATATGGCAATTCTTATGAGTCCTATACAACAGAAGGATATTATATCAGTGTTCTGTTGACGGATGAAGATGAGTTTTATCTTACTGCAAAGGCACCAATTGAAATGAAAAAATATCTGTGGCCAGAATCGGGGGTAGGTTCATTACTTCCAGAACCGGATAATGAATATGGCAATATTGTGGAAGATAGAAATAGAAGCTTTGAGGCGAAAATTTACAATGTAACAGAAGAAGATTTTGAAAATTATATTCAGGCATGTAAAGATGCAGGATTTACAGAGAATGTATCTCAGACACAAGCAGGTTTTAATGCAGATGATAAAGATGGAAACAGCATTAGTTTGTATTTGTTTACAGATTTTTATTCCACAATGAGAATTGCTGTTGAGGCACAGGATGAGGAAGAGTAGGGAGATAAAAGAAGATGATAGAAAATGTCAATGCTGATATGAATGTTTTGAGATGTCCTGTATGCAGTGCTCCTTTGACAGTCAAAGGAGAGCATTCTGATGTGGCATATTGCGGATATTGTAGCAGAGAATATATATTTGAACAAAATGCAGATGGAAGTATTGTATATCATGATAAGAAAGGTTATCATTCGGCAAGAAAAAAGAAAATAGCCGGTCATTTTGTGGTTGTTGCAGCTACCATTGGAATTATTGCAGTGATTGGCATTGCAGTAGGAAAAAGTGGTGGAAAACAATCAGAAGTTTCAAAGGTTCATCAAAAGAATATGGACAAAATAAATACAAACACATATGAGTGGCCAGATAATGAACTGGGAAAGACGGTACCGGAGGCAGTTTTTGAGAATGGATGGATGTATTCAAATTCTTCGGAAAATTTTATGGTGGATATAGGGAATGTCTCAAAGGAGGAGTTTGAGGAGTATGAGAAGGAATGTATTAATGCCGGTTTTAATGTCAATTCTGATAATTCTGGAAATTATCTGCATGCATTTAATGAGGAAGGATATGAGTTGCAGGTATCCTATGCACCGGGAGATAAAAAGATGTCAGTATATGCTGCAGCACCTAAAACTTTGAATGAATATGAGTGGCCGGATAAGGGGCTTGCGACACTTTTGCCAAAGCCGGAATTTCAGTATGGTGTCGTCTTGGCCGGTACTGATAAAGTAGAGGCAGAGATATATCAGGTTTCTCCTAAAAAATTTGAGGATTATGTGGATGATTGTATCAAAGCCGGATTTAATAACAATTATGATAAGTCAATCAGTACAGGATATTTTATAGGGTACGATGATAACGGATATGAGCTGTACATTTCTTATGAAGAAAATGATTATTATCAGACAATGAGGATTGTTCTTGAGTAGGTAATTTTTAATAGCAACATTTACCTGAATTTAACTTTAAATATTCGTATCTTTTTTTTTAGTTATGTGGTACAATTGAAAAAATTAATTAATCAATAAATAAATTTCTAAAATGTTAATTAAAATTTCAGAAACAAATAAAAACATATTCGGGGAAAATGATGAATAGAAGTAGTAAAAAAAAGATATTTGATGTTGTTTTTCTTATAGGGCTCATTTTTCTTACAGCCTGGACTGTTTTTAATGATCAGGATGTTGGAAGCATTTTGAGAATGATGAATAGAGTTTGTGTAGTATATAAAGTGGGCTGTTTTACTTTGGTCATATTATATGTATGCAGTGAATCGGTCATTATTAAGTATCTGCTTTCCATGTTAAAAATAAAAGTAAAATTAGCTGAATGTGTAAAATATTCGTTTATAGGATTCTTTTATAGTTGCATTACACCATCAGCATCAGGTGGACAGCCGATGCAGATATATTATATGAGAAAGAATAAAATCAGTGTTGCGAATTCCAGTCTTGTTTTGATGGTTGTTACCATTGAATATAAGTTTGTATTGGTATTTATAGGCACAATGACATTGATTTTTGGACAGAGCTTTTTACACACATTGCCGGCGAAAGTAAGACTTTTTCTTTATTTAGGATTAGTTTTAAATGTAATATGTGTAGCAGTTATGGTGATGTTTATAGTGTTTCCGCAGTTCATCAGAATTATATTAAGAAAGATTCTTAAAATTTTAGATAAACTGAAACTTGTACAGAAAAAAGAAAATCTCACAAAAAGATTTGACAGAACAGCGACTATTTATAAAGATGCGGCAGAGTATTTAAAAGAAAACAGCTTTACAATATTCGTGACAACAATATTTTCTTTTATACAGAGATTCTTTCTGTTTTTTGTTACATATGTGGTATATAGAAGTATGGGTCTTCGTGGCGACAGTGTTGTTAAGATTGTGCTATTGCAGGCGATTATATCGATTTCGGTTGATATGCTTCCGCTTCCGGGAGGTATGGGAATCAGCGAACATTTATATTTGCTTATTTTTACACCGATATTTGGCAGTGATACAATGACAACTGCTGCCATGGCTTTGAGCAGGGGATACAGTTATTATATTTTACTGATAATCAGTGGAATTATAACTTTTTCGGTACATTTGATTAGTGAAAATGGAAATAACCAAGGAGATGTGAAGAGAGAATGATAGGATTTTATAATTACACAGTTGTTCTTACCTATATTGGAGTAGCAGTTTCTATGGCAGGAATGAATTTTGCATGCCATGGTAGATATGAATATGCGATATTCTGTCTTGTGATTGCAACGATTTGTGATGCGTTTGATGGAAAAGTTGCAAGGACAAAGAAAAACAGAACAACAGAGATGAAGAAATTTGGTGTACAGATAGATTCTCTATGTGATTTGATTTGTTTCGGAGTGTCTCCAGTTGTACTTTCATATCATATAGGACTTAGTAAGGTATGGGGGCTCTGTATAGGTGTTTTCTTTGTATTATGTGGTGTCATAAGACTAGCGTATTACAATGTATTAGAGGAAATGAAAGAGCTTAATCCTTCTTTGGCAGAAGCAGAAAAGGTATACCATGGACTGCCAATTACAACTATCGGAGTTATTTATCCACTTGTATTCATTTCTTACAAATATGTAAAGCACCGTACCTTTATCTATGTTATTGCTGCGATGCATGTCGTAGTGGGGTGTCTGTATATAATCGATTTTAAATTAAAAAGGCCAAAAGATGGAGTCATTGCTGTCGGAATGTTTACAATGATTATTTTGGTAATGCATTTATTACATATTTTTTAGAAGATTTTTAACTAATATTTTTATTAGGAGAAGATGAAATTATGGATTATATTGATTTGAATGGAAAATTAGTGAAGAATAGGTCAGGTCAGGATAAATTTCTTGCATTTTTATATACTACTGCATTAGGCAGAATGTTATTAAAACCACTTGTTAAGCCATGGATATCCATGGCTGGTGGAAAGCTGTTATCAGGACGTTTTTCAATTATACCCATTAAGAGTTTTATCAAAAAAAATCATATAGATATGTCTGATTATGAGGACAGAAAGTATAAGTCTTTCAATGATTTTTTTACTCGAAAGATAATTGATGGAAAAAGGCCTATAGAAGAGAATCAGGTTCTTGTCAGTCCGGCCGATGGAAAGGTGACAGTTTATCAAATTGATGAAAATTTAAGTCTTAATATTAAGAATACATCTTATCATTTAAGTGAACTCTTAAAGAGTAAGAAACTTGCCGCTTATTTTGAGAATGGATATGCATATGTCATCAGGCTGTCCGTTGATGATTATCACAGATATATCTACCCGGTATCAGGAACAAAGACAAAGAACTATCACATTAAAGGTGTTTTCCATACAGTCAATCCTGTAGCGAATGATTATTATCCTATTTATAAAGAGAATACGAGAGAGTACACTTTGATTCACACAAAAGATACGGGAAATGTACTTATGATGGAAGTAGGAGCTTTATTGGTAGGAAAGATTACAAATCATCATGGAAAACGTGCAGTAAAATGTGGGGAAGAGAAAGGGTACTTTGAGTTTGGTGGTTCTACCATTGTAGTGCTGACAGACCGGAAGATGCCTACTCCACGCAAGGATTTGCTTGCGAATACCAGGAATGGATATGAGACAAAGATTCTTCAGGGACAATTGCTTGCAAATAAGGAAGAACAGAATATTCAATAAAATAAATAGTAGTAGAACTTGAAGAAACTTATTGAGGCTGTTGTGAATGGTCCAAAATTTGAGGGGAAGAATGTATTGATTGGAGAAAGATATTTGTTATAGTATAAAATGAACAAAAAAATCACAAAATTTGTACTAAAATTATAAAACACCTAAAAATTGTAAAATTGTGAAAAAAGTTCTTTCATATTTTTAAGTTATTGTATATAATGAAGAATAATGTATTCTAATTTGAAATGTAGAGATGTCACAAAGATGACAACAAATATATAAATGGTATGTTGATATTGAGACAGATATCAAGATGCTTTTTAAGATGAATCGTTACAAAATTGGATAGATAGATTAAGATTTTTCGAAAGGAGAAAAACATGTTAAGTACAGATATTGGAATTGATTTGGGAACAGCCAGCATTTTAGTTTATATAAAGGGTAAAGGTGTTGTGTTAAAAGAGCCTTCAGTTGTGGCATTTGACAGAGACACGAATAAGATTAAGGCAATTGGTGAAGAGGCCAGATTGATGATAGGTAGAACGCCGGGCAATATTGTTGCAGTTAGACCGTTGAGACAGGGTGTTATATCAGATTACAGTGTAACAGAAAAAATGCTCAAACATTTCATTCAAAAAGCGATTGGTAAGAGAACTTTTAAGAAACCTAGAATTAGTGTATGTGTACCTAGTGGAGTTACAGAAGTTGAGAAGAAAGCTGTTGAGGATGCTACATTGCAGGCAGGTGCAAGAGAGGTTGCTATCATTGAGGAACCTATTGCAGCGGCAATCGGTGCAGGAATTGATATTACAAGACCATGTGGAAACATGATTGTTGATATAGGTGGCGGTACAACAGATATCGCTGTTATCTCTTTAGGAGGAACAGTTGTAAGTACATCTGTTAAGATTGCCGGAGATGATTTTGATGAAGCGATTGTCAGATATATGAGAAAGAAGCATAATCTTTTGATTGGTGAGAGAACAGCAGAGGAGATAAAGATTAATATCGGTTCTGCTTACAAGCGTCCTGAGATTGTGACATTAGATGTTAGAGGAAGAAATCTTGTGACAGGTCTTCCGAAAACAATCACAGTGACATCAGATGAGACAGAGGAAGCACTGAAAGAAACAACATCTCAGATTGTGGAAGCGGTACATAGCGTATTAGAGCAGACACCTCCTGAATTATCAGCTGATATTGCAGACAGAGGAATCGTTCTTACAGGTGGCGGATGCCTGCTACAGGGACTTGAAGAACTGATTGAGGAGAAGACAGGAATCAATACGATGACAGCAGAAGATCCTTTGACAGCAGTTGCGATAGGTACAGGCAAGTTTATTGAATTTTTAAGTGGAGACGGAGAAGATTAATAGACATATAGGAAGTGTATAAAAATTAATCATTTTTAAGCAGTTTCGGAATAGAGATGGCTGATATTAAGATGTAAAAAGCACTTCAAATGAAATTGATGATTAAAATGCCAGTCGTTAAGACTGGCATTTATAAAATTATACATGATTAAAATTGTCTGTTCATTACCTTACTTAATTCGGTAATGCAACATGATGTCTGTGAATGGTGATGTCAAAAAACACAGAAAGGGTTTGCGAAAGGTTATATAATGGAAAGTATAAAAGGATATGTCGAGCGTATTGTGTTTCGAAATAATGAAAACGGATATACAGTGATGGCATTAAATGTTGACGGAAAGGAAAAATCTTGTGTTGGAATTTTTCACTATATCGGAGAGGGAGAATACGTGAAGGTCAGTGGAGAGTATGTAAATCATCCATCCTATGGAAGCCAGCTCAAAGTAGAGGAGTATGAGATTATCACACCAGAAGATGAGATATCCATGATAAGATATCTGGGTTCGGGTGCGATTAAAGGAATCAAAACTTCGACAGCGACAAAGATAGTCAATCGATTCAAGCAGGATACATTTAGGATTATGGAGGAGGAGCCGGAAAGACTTGCTGAAATCAAAGGTATCAGTATCAAGAAAGCCATGGAGATATCAGAGCAGATGGAAGAAAAGAAGGATTTGCGAAAAGCGATGATTTTTCTGTCAGGTTATGGTATTTCGATGGCGCTTGCTGTGAAAATATACAATTTTTACGGTCCCGCAATCTACGAGATTGTTAAGGTAAATCCTTATAAAATGGCAGATGATATTGATGGAATCGGATTTAAAATAGCAGATGAGATAGCATCACATGTAGGTATCAGTGCTGATTCGGATTTTCGAATTAAAAGCGGCATTTTATATGCATTACAGCAGAATGGAATGAATGGAAATGTGTACATGCCTAAGGAGATGTTAAAAACACAGGCGAGAGAGCTTTTGGGATTGTCTGATATTGACCTTGATAAGCATTTGATGGATATGTCGATTGACAAGAGGATTATCATCAAAGAGGAACAGGTGTATGCCTCAAATTTTTATTATACGGAATTGTCCATTGCGAGAAGTCTTGTAGATTTAAATGCAAAGTCAAATACAGATGAGAAAAAGATATTGAAGAAGCTTCATCAGGTGGAAGAGGAAGAGGGGATTGCCCTTGAAGAAATGCAGGAGCGTGCTGTTATAGAATCTGTTAAATGTGGACTTTTAATTATTACAGGGGGACCGGGAACAGGAAAGACGACAACCATTAAAACAATCATAAGATATTTTGAGAGTGAAGGACTTGAGATGATGCTTGCAGCACCTACGGGACGTGCAGCAAAGAGAATGAAGGAAGCGACCGGTATGGAGGCACAGACGATTCACAGAATGCTTGAATTAAATGGAAATCCTGAAGAAGACAATAAAAATACACAATTTGAGAGAAATGAGTTAAATCCGTTGGAAACGGATGTGATTATTATTGATGAGATGTCAATGGTGGATATCTTTTTGATGCAGGCACTTTTGAAGGCAGTAGCGCCGGGAACAAGACTGATATTGGTTGGAGATATCAATCAGCTCCCGTCAGTCGGACCGGGAAATGTACTGAAAGATATTATTAGAAGTGGGAGATTTAATGTTGTAAAATTAGAGAAGATTTTCAGACAGGCAGCGACGAGTGACATTGTTATCAATGCACATAAAATTAATAAGGGTGAAAATGTGGACTTGAACAGACGTAGCAGAGATTTTTTGTTTATCAAGAGAGATGATCCTGATGCGATTATTGCAGCATCACTGACACTTCTGAAAGAAAAACTTCCGCCATATGTAGAGGCAGATATCAATGAAATCCAAGTGTTGACACCGACAAGAAAAGGAATGCTGGGAGTAGAGCGAATCAATGAAATCCTTCAGAAATATTTAAATCCGCCATCTTCGGATAAAGTAGAAAAAGAAGTGATGAAAGGAATATTCAGAGAAGGGGACAAGGTCATGCAGATAAAAAATGATTACCAGCTTGAATGGGAGGTAAGAGGAAAATACAATGTTGTGATGGACAGTGGAATGGGAGTGTTTAATGGTGATGTCGGAATTATCAGAACAATTAATCTTGAAACTGAATATCTTGAGGTTGAATTTGAAGACAGTAAATTTGTGATTTATACATTTAAACAATTAGATGAATTGGAGCTTGCCTATGCCATTACCATTCACAAGTCACAGGGAAGTGAGTATCCGGCGGTGATAATGCCGATGTATCAGGGACCGAAGATGCTGATGAACAGAAACCTATTGTATACTGCCGTTACAAGAGCGAAGAAATGTGTGTGTATGGTGGGAGTGCCACAGATATTTGCATATATGGAAGAAAATGATAAAGAGCAGACAAGATATTCAGGTCTGAAAGATAGGATTGTTGAAATTGAGGAGTAAGCTGTTGGTGTTTACAGGTTAGGGATGCAGGTATGAATAAATAATGAAAAGGGGAAGAATCAAGATGTGTAAAGAACTAAACGGGCAAAGACGATATAAAGTACGAATAAATTTTGCCATAATAAAACAAAAAATAAGATATGTGCAAAATAAAATAGAAGATATTATATATCCGAGAAGGTGTCCGGTATGTGATGAAGTTTTAAGATTTGGAAGGGGAAAAATATGTGCGAAATGTTATCATCAACTTTCATACATACATGAACCAAGATGCAAGAAATGTGGCAGGAGCATCAGAAAATTTGAGCAGGAATATTGTTATGACTGTAGCAGAAAAAAACATTTTTTTATCAGTGGTATCGCTTTGATTGACAATGTGGAAGCAGGCAAAAAATCAGTATATGCTATCAAGTATCATAATAAAAGGGAGTATGTTGATTTTTATACAGATGAAATCGTGAAAAGATATTCTGATGAAATTAGGTATTGGCAGCCGGATATACTGATACCTGTTCCGCTTCATAAAAAGAAAATGATAAAGCGAGGATATAATCAGGCAGAAGTCATTGCGGTATCGATTGGAATGAAGATGGGGATTAAAGTAGATAAAAAATCGTTAAAGAGGATAGTGAATACAAAACCTCAAAAAGAATTAAATGATATAGAGAGAAGACGAAATCTTGCCAATGCATTTTGTGTTAATATTAACCAGAAAAATGTCAAAGGAAAAAGTATCATATTGATTGATGACATATATACAACAGGGAGTACGATTGATGAATGTGCCAAAGTGCTGTTAAAAGCCGGGGCAAAAAAAGTACATTTTATAACATTAAGTATAGGTATAGGGTATTAATGAAAAATAGTAAAAGTAGAGTGGAGACTGTATTTGCTGTTAATCAGCATGCAGTCTCCACTTTTCATTTAAGTGTAAGTGTCTATTTTGAAAGGTATAACTAAAAACTATAGCAAGATTTAGAAATAAACTATAAGCGGCAAACAATAAAAACTATTGACAAAAAAATGCATGGTGCTATAATAATCATAAATTAAGTATAGTATTCCTAACGACTTTATAGGAAATAAACAGAAAGGAGAACATAATATGAAAAGTAAGATGATGACAGAAATTGTAAAAAAAGTGATGTGTTGTTGTCAGACTGTATGCATGAATATGGTTTGTTTTTTCATATGATTTGTGTTCCTAAATGAATATAGAATATATATTTTCAGGCAGGTTCATGGTGATGTGAAGCCTGCTTTTTGTTTGGCAGAAAATGATTGATAAATATTCGTAAAAGATAAGTAATCTGGTGCTGTAGCCGTTGGAATGGCATAAGTTTGCAAAACTGAAGTTGGTGGTTCGAATCCGCCCAGTACCACTTCTAAAGCATTTGTGCTTTGGATTGAATGTTGAATTACATTTTGTTTCATATGCCGCCTAAGCGAAGCGGAGGGGGCAATGTATTTTATAAGAGGAGGCATGCTGATGAGTAATACATATAAAGATTTACAAAATTCCCATCCTTGCTTTGGAGGACATAAAAATAATGTCGGAAGAATTCATCTGCCGGTAAGTCCTGGTTGTAATATTGCCTGTCGTTTTTGTGACAGGGTAATCAATGATACAGAGCAGAGACCGGGAGTTACATCAAAAGTGATTACTCCTAAAGAAAGTATTGAAGTCCTTGAAAAAGCACTAAAGATATGTCCGGAGATTACAGTGGCAGGAATTGCGGGACCGGGAGATACACTTGCAACCGATTATGCCTTAGAAACATTTCGGCTTGTGAAAGAGAAATATCCACATCTGATAAAGTGTATGAGTACCAACGGACTTTTACTTTATGAAAAGGCGGACGAAGTAATAGAAGTGGGAATTGATTCGCTGACAGTTACAGTTAATGCGATAGATCCTGAGATTGAAGCACAGCTTAATAAATTCATCATTTACCATGGAAAAAGATATGATGGAGTCGAGGGTGCAAAGATACTAATTGAAAATCAATTAAAGGGAATCAAAAAAGTAGCTGCAGCAGGTATCACAATTAAAGTCAATACAGTGCTTGTTCCGGAAATTAATGGTGATCATATAGAGACGATTGCCAAGACAGTGAGTGAGGCAGGTGCAAGTATTTATAACATTATACCACTGATTCCGCAAGCAGAATTATCGGATAAACGGTCACCTGTGTGTGCAGAGATTGATGGTGCGAGAAGTAAGGCAGGAAAATACATAGATGTTTTCAGACATTGTCAGCATTGTAGAGCAGATGCAGTCGGGGTACCGGGCAAGTCAGAATATGGAGACCAGATTTATCAGAGAAGATTACAGGTAAAGGAGACATTTTCTCATGGCTGATAATAATCAATATAAAATTGCAGTAGCATCATCCGACGGGATAGTAGTCAACAGCCATTTTGGAAGAGCAGAGGATTTTTTAATCTACCGGCTAGAGATTGATAATGAAAATGACTGCTGGTTAAAAGAATTTATTGAACTTCGAAAAGTAGCTCCAGTCTGTCAGGGTGGAAATCATGATGACAACCGGTTACAGGAAACGGCAAAACTGTTTTCGGACTGTAAATATGTTTTGGTAAGCAGAATAGGACAGGGAGCGGCATTTGCACTTGAAGGCAAAGGCATTACACCTATGGAGCTTCCGGGAATGATAGATGAATCAATAGAGAAGCTGATTGTATATGAAAAACTGCAGAGTTTGTTTTAGTCAGCATGGAAAAATAAAAGGTCATGAATCATATAGCTTATAAATATATGATTTAATATAGAAATAAAATAGTTTGAAACTAATAGAGAATAAGAAAGGATAAGAAAAATGAGTGAAATAAGACAGATAGCAATATATGGAAAAGGTGGAATAGGAAAATCAACAACAACACAGAATTTAACAGCAGGACTTGTTGAACATGGTAAAAAGGTGATGGTAGTAGGTTGTGATCCAAAAGCAGATTCTACAAGATTACTTCTTGGTGGCCTTGCACAGAAAACAGTTCTTGATACTATCAGAGATGAAGGTGAAGATATAGAGTTAGACAGAATCATGAGAGAAGGTTTTGGTGGAACAAGATGTGTGGAATCAGGTGGTCCTGAACCGGGTGTAGGATGTGCCGGAAGAGGTATTATCACATCAATTAACATGCTTGAGAACCTTGGAGCATATACAGATGATCTTGACTATGTATTCTATGATGTCTTAGGTGATGTTGTCTGTGGTGGATTTGCGATGCCAATCAGAGAAGGAAAGGCAAAGGAAATCTATATCGTAGCGAGTGGTGAAATGATGGCATTGTATGCTGCCAATAATATTGCAAAAGGTATCAAGAGATATGCAAAGACAGGTGGTGTTCGTCTTGGAGGTATCATCTGCAATAGCCGTAATGTAGACAGAGAGCTCGATTTATTAAGAGCATTTTCAAAGGAACTCGGCACACAGCTTCTGTATTTCGTTCCTAGAGATAATATTGTACAGAGAGCAGAGATTAACAGAAAAACTGTTATTGAATATAAGCCGGATTCTGCACAGGCACAGGAATACAGAAATCTTGCAGAAGCTGTTATCAACAATACAAACTTTGCAATTCCTACACCGATGACACAGGAGAGACTTGAGGAAATCTTATTAGAGTTTGGTTTGATGGATGCGCTTGATGACTACCAGATTTAAATAGGGGTAAAGCGAACACTAAATCGGTAAAAAGTGAAGATGAAATCGGTACATAGTGAACATAAAAGCAAGAACATAAAGAAAATAAGCATGAAATAGAAAATATAGGAGAAAGGAAGAAAATATCATGGCAAAAGTTTATGAATCAATTTCGCAACTTGTAGGAAAAACACCATTACTTGAGATTAAGAACTATGAAAAGGAGAACAATCTTGAGGCAAAGATATTAGTTAAACTTGAATACTTCAATCCAAACCAGAGCGTAAAGGACAGAATTGCACTTGCAATGGTAGAGGATGCTGAGAAGAAAGGTTTGTTAAAACCAGGTTATACAATTGTTGAGACAACAAGTGGAAATACAGGTATTGGTCTTGCAGCAATCGCGGCAGCAAAGGGATATAAATTCCGTGTGTACATACAGGATAATGTAAGCCAGGAACGTTTTCAGGTAATTAAGGCATTCGGTGGAGAAACAATCAAGTTTTCCGATGAGCCTGTTATCGCAAAGGCACTTGCAGAGTCAAATGGTGACTTTGTGGCAGCTATCAAAGCATTCCGTGAACAGGTACTTTCAAAAGAAGAGAATATATTCTTTGTTGATCAGGTGTCAAACCCTGCTAACCCTGGTATTCATGAAGCTACAACAGGTCCGGAAATCTGGGAAGATACAGATGGCGATGTAGACATTTTTGTTGCAAATGTAGGTACAGGTGGAACTGTTTCAGGTACAGGCAAATTCTTAAAATCAAAGAATCCTGACATTAAGGTAGTAGCAATTCAGCCGGGACCAAATTCACTTCCAAGTGAAGAAAATCCTGAACCGGAAGAAATTACAGGCGTTCACCCGTTTGAAGGAGTTGATAAGGAGAGAGTACCGTCTACAATGGACTTAAGTATTTATGACGAGAAGTTCGAAGTTGAGACTTATCAGGCATTTGAAGCAGCAAGAAAGGTAGCAAAGACAGATGGTATTTTGATAGGAACATCATCAGGAGCAGCAATCTACGCAGCTACAGAGCTTGCTAAGAGACCGGAAAACAAAGGCAAGACAATCGTGGCAGTATTACCTGACACAGGACTTCGTTATCTGTCAACTAACCTGTTCAAAGAAGTATAAAATAGCAAGAACTTGATTTATTATCAGATTTAGTGTCTGCGTCGTAACAGTAAATCTGATATGTTGATAATTTGCGACGCAGAAATGAGGTTAATTATGTCATTTAATTTGGAAAGCTCAAATGTGGCAACAAGAGAAAACAGAATCGGTTCCATTACAGGCTACATTGGAAGCTTAAGTGATTTGGCTAATCAGAGTAAATGTGGAACATTAAAGGGATGTTCAAGATGTTTTTCGCAATCAAGCTCCTGTCTTTCAAGCTGTGCATTAAACCAGCTTTCTGCAATTCGTGATGTTGCTATTATCCATCATGGACCTGCTGGATGTTCAGTGGCAGGTGCAAATGCATATTATCTTGATAAAGTAATGGCAAGAAAACGAGGAGTAACAACCAGTACAGTTTATGTTGGAACAGATATGAATGAAAATGATACAATATTTGGTTCAGCAGAAAGTCTTAGAAGAATTATCCTTGAGGTAAATAAAAGATATTCACCAAAGGCAATCTTTGTCAGCAGTTCATGTGCGACGGGTATTATCGGAGAGGATATTGACAGTATTGTGGATGATGTAAAAGAAGAGATTGATGTACCAATCGTGGCAGTTCACTGTGAAGGGTTCAAGTCAAGAATCTGGGCAACCGGTTTTGATATTTCTGACCATGCAGTTTTAAGTTCAATTGTAAAACCTCCACAGCAGAAAAGAAATACCATTAATTTCAAAAATTTCTATGAGAGTGCAAGACCGGAAATTATTGAGATGTTTAAGAATTTTGATTTAGAGCCGATTTTCTTGTACTGTAATTCAACAGTGGAAGAATTAAGCCGTATTTCAGAGTCACTTGCAACAACTTGTATCTGTGGTACACTTGGTAATTATCTTGGAAATGGTCTTGAAGAAAAATATGGTGTTCCATATATCAGAACTATTAATCCTCTTGGTATCGCTGGATTTGAAGCATGGCTTCGTGAGATAGGAAGAGTGACGAAGCGTGAAGCAGCGGTTGAAAAATATATTGAGGAGCAGAGAGCAATCTATATTCCTCAGATAGAAGAAATCAAGAAAGAATTAAAGGGTCTCAAGGCAGTTCTTGGTATGGGACCGGGATATACATTCGAGGTTTCAAGAGTATTAAATGAACTTGGAATTGAAGTTGTATGGGCACTTGCATGGCATTATGACAAGAAGTATGAGAATGGTGATGTACCACCGTCTATGCAGTACCTTCTTGAAAATGATGTTGATTTTGAGGCAAGTGTTGCCGACCAGCAGAATTATGAAGTAATGAATATTTTGAATAAATACCAGCCTGATTTATATTTGTCAAGACATCCTGGTTCGACTGTATGGGCAATTAAGAATGGTACACCTGCAGTCTATGTTGCAGATGAATATATGATTTTTGGTTATAAGCACACATTGGAATTTGCACAGTCAGTTTTAGATAGTATCCATAACAGAAGTTTTGAAAAGAACTTAGCCAGACGTGTAAAACTTCCTTATACAGAATGGTGGTATAAACAAAATGTAGATGAATTCTTAGAGGAGGCAAAGACAAATGGCAAAGCTGTTGGATAAACAAAGATATAAATGTGCACTAGGTGCAATGCAGACGGTTCAGGCAATCACAAGGGCAATCCCTATTTTGCATTCAGGTCCGGGATGTGCACAGAAGCTTTCGGATTCTATCGGAAGTTCAGGATATTTTTCACCAAATATCTTCCCATGTACCAGTATCAATGAGAAGGATGTTGTATTTGGTGGGGTCAAAAAGTTAGAGACAACAATTGAAAATTCGTTAAAAGTAATTGATGCAGATTTGTATGTAGTTCTTACAGGATGTATTCCTGAAATTGTTGGTGATGATACAGGGGAAGTAGTCTCTCATTTTGAGGACGCAAAAAAGCCTGTTATCTACGCATCAACAGCAGGATTTAAGGGAAACAATTATAAAGGACATGAGCAGGTTATCGATGCGATAATCGAGCAGTATTTAGAAAAATCAGATGAAAAGGAAGAGGGACTTGTTAATATCTGGGCAGATGTTCCTTACCAGGATTTGTTCTGGCTTGGCAACATCAGAGAGTTAGAAAAACTCTTGGAAGAAATCGGATTAAAACCAAATACGATCTTCGGATATCAGAGAGGCATTGAAAATATTAAAAAGATTCCAAAGGCTCAGTTCAATCTTTTGGTGTCACCATGGGTGTCTGTGGGCAATATGAAGAAGATGGAGAGAAAACTTGGCATACCATATCTTCACTACCCGACACTTCCAATCGGAGCATATGAGACAAGTAAGTTCCTTCGTGAGGTAGGTAAGTTTGCAGGTGTTGATGATATTACCATCCAAAAGGTAATTGACGAACATGAAAATTATTATTATTATTTAATCGAGAGATATGCTGACATGTTCCTTGAGACACGTGTTATGGCAAAACAATTCTCAGTTGTTGCAGATGCACAGTATGCACTTGCTATCACAAAATTCCTTGTCAATGATTTGGGTCTGGTTCCGGCAAAACAGTTTGTCACCGACGATACACCGAAACAGTTCCAGGAGAATATCCGCAAGGAGTTTGAAAATCTGAATTATGGATTGAAAGCAGAAGTAGCATTTGAGACAGACGGATATAAGATACATAATGAAATTAAAGAACATGATTATCATGGTTATCCATTGATATTGGGAAGCTATTATGAGAAAGAATTGACAGAAGAGCTATTTGGACATTATCTGAATATCTCTTGGCCGGTTCAGGATAAAGTAGTACTTGATGACTTCTATGTAGGTTATACAGGTGGTATCAGATTGATTGAAGATATCTATTCAGTAGCAGTTCAGAGATGGAATTAATGAATATGCAGATAAAATGATGAAAGGATAAATGCAGGCTGCCCGCAGTTATGATGCATGGGCGACGTTGTGGTTTTTGAAACGCAATATACATGGATGCGGATGTGAAGTAAGAACACAATATGCATGGGTATCAAAATGTCATACAAAATAGCAATTGCGTCATCGGATGAAAAGATGATTGATGAGTCATTTGGCTCAGCAAAGAGATTTTTGATTTATGAAATTACAGAAGACGGATATCACAAAGCAGAAGAACGCATTGTAAACGAAGGGACTGGTAAACAGCAGTCAGAGATTAGTCAGTTGCAAAATGATAGTTCTAAGCAAGGATGCAGTCCGAATGCAGATTGTGGTACAGGTTCCGGCTGTGGAACAGGTGCACAGTCAGGGTGCGGTTCGGGAACCGGATGTGGCTCAAGTCATGCAGTATCTGAAAAAGTATTGCTTGTTTCAGATTGTCGCTGCATTGTCTGTAAGAAAATAGGATTCAATGTTCAAAAGCAGCTTGAAAGAAAGGCAATCACTTCATTTGATGTGGATTGTAGCATTGAAGAAGCATTACAGAAAATATCATTTTATTTTAGTAAAATTGACAAACATCAGTCGCTTAGAGGCTTTAGAAATTAAAAAATAATCTTTGCACATCAAGAAGCAATATATGAGATGAAGGCGAAAGATTTTTATGAATAGTTATATAGAACAGAAAACCGAGGAGAAGGTGCGCCTCGGTTTTTTGGGTAGTTAAATCAAGGAAAAATGTGTGAGCGTTGTTTATGCTCATTATTGACAAGGTTCACCAAAATAAATAACAGCTCATAATGGCAGAAGGAGTAATGAAGATTGACTATTTTACAGTTGAAGTATGTGATAACTGTCGATGAAGAATGTTCGATGAGAAAAGCAGCAACGAAACTTTACGTATCTCAGCCGGGATTATCCAGTGCAATAAGAGAACTGGAAAAGGAGATAGGATTTCAGATATTCCAAAGAGTACATAATGGTGTGGTTGCGACAGCTGCGGGAGCAGCGTTTATCGCATATGCCCGCAGTGCAGTGGAGCAGTATGAAAAAATAGAGACAAAATACATTCATTCGAAAAATCATAAACCTACATTTTGTGTCTCAATGCAGCACTATTCATTTGCAGTGAATGCATTCATAGAAGTTGTCAAAGAGTTTGATATGGACAGTTACCAGTTTTCAATTCGTGAGACGCAGACAAATGAAGTGATAAATGATTTAAAGACATTGAAAAGTGAAGTGGGTGTCATTGCTGTCAGTGATTTTAACAGGCAGATGTTAAAACGACTTTTTGCAGACTATAGTCTTGAGTTTCATCCATTATTTTACTGTAACACATATGTTTATCTATGGAAGGAACATCCTTTGGCAGACAGAGAAGAATTGTCGTTAGAAGAACTTCAGGATTATCCATGTATGGTATTTGACCAGGGTGATAACAATTCTTTTTATTTCAGAGAAGAGGCACTGCCGACATATGATTACAGGAAAACGATTAACACCAATGAGAGAGCTACATCGATGGAGCTGTTAATCGGACTCAACGGATATGCAGTAGGTGTGGGACTCTTAGAAGACGGATTGGGAAGAGTTGATTACAAGACGATTAAATTAAGAGAAGAGGATATTTTAACATTGGGATATCTAGTGAGAAAAGGGATGCCACTTAGTGAATTTGGAGAGAGATTTGTGAGTAAATTGGAAAAATTCAAAAAGATATGATAGAAGATGAATCAAAATGCAAGTGAAAATTTAAAATGTAGGAAAGGTGGATGATTATGGCAGAAGTAATATATTCAGGTGTAAGAGAAAGCCGGCCGGGAAGAGTCAATGATTTGGGAACAACCGGTAGACAGGTGGAGCAGGATTTTAAAAAGGGGTGTCTAAAAAGGGCAGACAGAAGCTTTGCGCAAGGACTTCAGTGTCAGCAGATTAACAGTATGGCGGCATTGATGTCACTGGAGGATTCTGTATTTGTCTCACATTCGCCGCAGGGATGTGTGGGATGTTCGATTATGGCAGTTGATATGTATCGTGTCGGTCAGGCTCACAGAGGAATTAAAAATATCAAAAATCCAAGAATTATTGTGACAAATATTGATCAGAAGAGCGTTGTGTTCGGTGGAGAGGAAAAGCTTCGTGAATCAGTAAAACTTGCTGTGGAGAGGTACCATCCAAAATTGATTTTTGTGTATGCTTCATGTGCTTCAGGAATTATAGGAGATGACATCGATGCGATTACGGCAGATTTGCAAAAGGAATTTGACAGTGTGATTGTGCCAATACATTGTGAAGGATTTAAATCAAAAATATGTGCGTCAGGTTTTGATGCTGCTTTTATTGCGATTAATAAGTATATTTTGAAGAAGGAAAAAAGGGAGAAAGAAAAAGGACTTGTGAATCTGTTTGCACCGACAACAGTCAGTTATGCAGATCAGCTTGAGATGGAGAGAATGCTTAAGGCAATCGACATCAAGGTAAATTATATCCCCTTTTACAGTTCTCTTGAAAAGATAAAAAGAATACCGGCGGCAGAGGCTTCTACATCTATCTGTAAGGTATTTGCAGATGAATTTATGAAAACTTTGTGGGAGGATTATGAGATTCCATATTCACATACAGTTATGCCAATCGGAATCAGAAATACAGATAAGTGGTTTAGAGGAATTGCAAAAGTTCTCGGAAAAGAAGATGAAGTGGAAGAGATTATTCAAAAGGAGCATGAGAGAATAGAACCGCTTGTAAAAAAAATCAGAAGCAAATTGCAAGGAAAAAGAGTCTTTATCTGTGGTGGTACAGGTCGTTCATTTGCGGCAGCAGCATTGATTGATGATTTTGGAATGGAGCTTGTAGGGTTAGAGACACCGACTTATGATGAGGATGCTCAGGTAGATATTGAATATCTTAACAATATTCACAAGGATTATGTGGTGGATATTGCGAATATGCAGCCATTTGAACAGGTCAATCTTGTGAATAAGTTAAAACCGGATGCGTTTATCGGAGTTCCGGAGTGGGCAGCAAAACTGGGTATACCAACCACACATGTTCTTGACGGAAAGCGTCCGACAATGGGATATGACGGACTGTTATATCTTGGAAATAAAATTGCAGAGCAGCTTCAAAATCCGGGATTCAATAAAAAATTGGCACAGCATGTGAAACTTCCGTATAAGGATAGCTGGTATGATGAGGATGCGTTTAAGTATATCGAGAAGTAAAAGTTTATGATAAAAGGAGGAAAATGAGATGTCACAGATATTAGAAAATCCAAGAGGAGGCTGTGTCCTTGCAGGAATCAATTCTGTTCTTGGTGCGATTGACAGAGTCTGTCCGGTATTTCATTCGGGACCGGGATGCTGTATGCAGACTTCTGCCGCAGAACAGGGACAGTCAGGACATAAAAATTCATGTTTTGTGAGCAGTGTATCACTGCCTTCAAGCAATATGTTAGAGAGAGAAGTTGTATTTGGTGGAATAAAAAAATTACGAACAACCATACAGGGTGCAATTGATATCATAGATGCCAGTGCCTATTTTGTTTTGACGGGATGTACGGCAGGTATCATCGGTGATGATATAGAAAGCGTCACAGAAGAGTTTAGAAATAAAGGTGAAGAAGTCTATGCGATAGACACACCGGGATTTGCAGGGGACAGCAATCTCGGATATGAAGTAGTGTGGAATACAATGATTGACAAGGTGATAGAGCAAAACGTGGAAAAAGATGACAAGCTTGTTAATATTTTTGGAATTGTTCCATACCATGATCCGTTTTGGAGTGGGACACTAGAAGAAATTGACAGAATATTATCATTACTTGGACTAAAGGTTAATACATTTTTTACTAAACATCAGGGAATTGACGATATAAAGAAATGTTCGGGTGCAGCTTTAAATATCATTGTCAATCCATGGCTGTTTAAGGGACCAGCAAAAAAGTTTGAAGAAAAGTTTGGTGTGCCGAGCTTAAGGATTCCGGGACTTTTCATCGGTGCGACAGATACAACTGAATTTGTCAGAGCTGTTGCAAAAGAGTTGAATCTTGATGGTGAACTGGTGGAAAAAGTGATAGCTGCAGAAGAAGATTATGTCTACAATTATCTTGCACAGGCAATTGGTGTAGTCAGTTTTAAGAGATTTGCCATCGTTTCTGATGCGAATAATGCAGTGGGACTGACAAGATATCTGGCAAATGATTTCAGTTTTACACCTGTTTTAGTCGTGATTTCCGAGCCATTATTCAGGCAGGAAGACAAAGATAGAATCGTAGAAAGGATAACCGATTTGGAATATGCCACACCGCCAAAGATTGTATTTGCCTCTGACCAGTATGAGATAAATCAGGCAATCTTGAATGAAGAAGAGGAGATAACACTTCTCATTGGAAGTAGCAATGACAGGGAAGTGGCTCTTGAAAAGGATATTCAGTTTATCTTAGCCTCCTTCCCAATGAGTGAGAGACTTATCTTTAACCGCACATATGCAGGCTACAGGGGCGGACTGACATTTACGGAAGATTTGTATGATAATCTGTAAGGCTTAATAAATGATAAATTTTTCTTATCGCTTCCTACAAAATCCCTTTAATTGTGCAATTTGCTATTTGATGTTACGATAACCGCATCAAAAAAATAAAATAAATTAAAGAAAACAAGGAGGTACTGCATGAAGAAACATATCATAAGACTGCTACCGATTTTATCAATAGGTCTGGCAGTTTTACTGCATAATGAAATTCCCAATTCAACATTGCAGCCACAGGCAGAAAAACCATATTTTACATATTTCTTAGAGATACTGTTAGGACTATATATTATTTGTGTGGTAGTGTCATATGTAAGTAAAGCATTTGGAGAATGGCTTATTACGAAAGCACCATTGTGGGCCGGAGCTGTATTGCTTCTTAATATTATTAATTTGGCATTTTCTAAATATGCAATGCTTCCGGTATTATATTTTCCATGTCTTGACAGAGTCTTTGAAGTATTTGTGACAGACTATAAATTGTTATGGGAGTGTATACGTTCATCATTCAGGCTGCTGGCATGGGGATGGCTGTGGGGAGCAGGTTTAGGATTTATTACCGGTGTGGGAATCGGATTTAATAAAAAATTAAGTTACTGGGTATCTCCGTTTACAAAAGTCATCGGACCGATACCACCGACATCATGGTCACCACTTGTTCTCTCACTGTTTACAACATCTTATCATGCAGCAATATTTATGATTGCACTGGCTGTATGGTTCCCTATTACATTGATGACGAGCAGTGGTATACAAAATGTTCAGAATTCGTATTTTGAGGCAGCTTCTACATTGGGAGCGAAAAAATATTATCGTATTGTACATGTCGGTATTCCGGCTGCAATGCCACATATATTTTTGGGAGTGTTTTATGCGACATGTAGTTCTTTTGTGACACTTGTCACAGCAGAAATGCTTGGTTGTAAATCTGGAATTGGCTGGTATTTAAACTGGGTAAAAAGTATGATGTTATATTCAAAGGTGTATGCAGGTCTTATTGTTCTGGCAGGTATATGTACATTTGTGCTCACTCTTATATTTAAAATGAAAGATAAAATTCTTGTATGGCAGAAAGGAATGATAAAGTGGTAGGAGAAATTAAAATTGAACATGTAAAAAAGACATTTACAAATCCCGATGGTTCTGAAGTCATTGCGTTAAATGATGTGAATCTTGATGTGGAGCCTGGCAGCTTTATATCCCTTATCGGACCATCAGGATGTGGTAAAACAACATTACTTAGAGCGATTGCAGGTCTTGACCTTGCAAGTGAGGGTGCTATTTATCTGGATGGAAATCAAGTGACAGAGCCGGGATATGAAAGAGGCTACGCATTTCAGCAGGCAACATTGTTTCAATGGCTTAATATCAAACAAAATATTGCGTTTGGATTAAAAGCGAGAGGCGTATATAAAAAGGAAAAAGACGAGGTTGACAGATTTATCAAGCTTGTCGGATTAGAGGGATTTGAAAAATCATATCCACATCAGTTGTCCGGTGGGATGTGTCAGAGAGCATCTTTGGCGAGAGCTTTAGTAGGGCATCCAAAGGTACTTCTGCTTGATGAACCTTTAGGAGCACTTGACGCATTTACACGAATGAAGATGCAGGATGAGATATTGAATATCTGGAAAGAACACAAGATGACAATGGTTATGGTTACACATGATGTGGATGAAGCTGTCTATATGTCAGACAAAATTGTTGTAATGTCGGCAAGACCGGCAAAGGTTGAAAAGGTGATTGATATAGACCTTAGCAGACCGAGGCTTAGAGGTCAGGATGCATTTTTGAAATACAGGACCGAAATACTTGAGATTCTAGACTTTGCAGGACATGTGCAGGAGGCAGAATATTTTATATAACTTTTACCAGTGCTGGATTGTTGAATGAAATGTAAATCGATGTAATCATGATTTAGATGACTTATAACAGATATTAGTGTAATTCTGATAAGGAGATTTTTGTATTAATCAGATATTACTAAAATATATTTAATAACTCTTAAAATATTTTTTATAGAAAGGATGGATAGAAGTATGAGGAAAGTTAATAGTTACGAAAAAAACAAGAATTCTAAAAACAAAACATTCAAGAAATTATTAAAAAAATCCGGCGCCATTTTGCTTATTGCGACAATGGTAACAGCTGCACTTTCAGGATGTGGCAATTCTGCAAGCAGCAGTGACAGTGGAAGTAGCAGTAATAGTAATAGTGGAAGTTCTGATGACAAAAAGAGTTCAGAAAATTACACTACTGTAAAGATTTTACTTGCAAAAGAGAGTCTGTGTTTAGGTGTAGTACACTTTGCCATTGAAAATGGATACTTTGATGAGGAATTTGAAAACATTGGACAGAAATATGAAATTGTTGAAGGCGAAGTAAGCCAGACTGCTGATTTGGTGGCAACAGGTCAGGTAAATGCTGCTTATGGTCTTACGGCAAGTTATATGGAGCCGATATCAAACGGTCTTAATATTGTATTTACAACAGGTCTTCACCGCGGATGTACAAAGTTCTATACAAAGCCAGATTCAGGAATTGATTCTGTTGCAGACTTAAAGGGAAAGACAGTAGGTGTGCCATCTTTAAGTGACAGTTCTACTTTGAATATTAAGAGAAAAATTGCAGATGCAGGACTTGATGTTGTCAGTGCAAAACCGGATGTTGAATTTGTGGCATATGCCATGACAGATTTACCGGCTGCACTTGAAAATGGAGCAATTGATGCTATCGGTCTTCATGATCCTGTTGCAACAACAGCAGAGGAAGAATTTGGATTTAAGAAGTTTTTAGATACAGGTGAAGATGAGAAGTTCGCACATGAATACTGCTGTCAGGCATTTGTGTCTGCAGATTTGATTGAAAAAAATCCGGAAGGAGCAGCAGCATATACAAGAGCAATGCAGAAAGCAGCTGCTTATATTCAGGCATTACCATATGAAGCTGCACAGACACAGGTTGATAAAAAATATATCACAGGAGACCCGGAACACAACGGTCTTGTCTTAGACAGCCTTAACTTTACACCATCTGTATCTTTAGGACAGCAGACTTTCAAGGATGCTTTCGCTGATTTACAGGAAATAGGAATATTATCTGATTCTTTAGATGCAGATGAATTCTTTCATAAAGCAACAGCAAACCTTGACGGAGTACCAGATGGATATGTATACGATGCCGACACAAAAACATTTACAGAGACAACAGCAGAAGAGGCAAAGGCTGATTAGAAAGCAGTAGAAGATTATAAAAAGAGGAAGCATTGTTTTGCAAAAATGAGCTAATGAAGAATAAAATATGTTAATAAGGGTGAAAGACTCTTATATATAAAAAATAAAATGTAAATTGTAAAGAGGTGATAGCGCTGGAAGATTGTTTTCAGTGCTGTTACCTTTTTTAGCTTTTTGCTTAGCAGGAGGTCTCAAAAATCGTTGATTATCATTATTGAAAAAAACGATTAGTAGCAAACAATTTTAAAAATTTGACGGGAAAGACATTCAGTTATAAAATTACTGCGAGTAGAAACAAAAAATTTTAAATTTTAAAGGAGAGATTATTATGACAAAAACAAAAATGATAAAACGTGCAGCTTTAGTGATGGTGACAGTATTAGGCCTTTCAATGTTTACCGGTTGTGGTAGCAGTTCAGGGAACTCTGGTAGTTCGAAAGGCAACTCAAGTGGAAGTTCGGACAGTAGCTCGGCAAAAACGGTTGTAATCGGAAGCGGTATCAGTTATGTACCATATGCTTATCTCGATGATAATGGAAAGGCAGTTGGTTATGATTATGATGTTTTAGCTGCAATAGACGATTATCTTGACGATTATAAATTTACTTATGATTCAATGAGTTTTGATAACATCCTTCTATCATTGGATGCTGATAAAATTGATGTGGCAGCACATGAGTATGAGTATACAGACGAGAGAGCTGAAAAGTATCTGTTTTCAGAAGAATATTATTCAGAATTTGTTACACGTATAGCTGTTTTAACTGATAATGAAGAAATTAAGTCAATTGATGATTTAGCAGGAAAGAAAGTGAATGCAGGTGGTACAACCAGTGCTACATACACAATTTTAACAGCATGGAACGAAGAACATCCGGGGAAGGAAATTGAACTTATATCAACTGAAGCGACAAATAATGAAACAACCGCAACAAACCTTAAAAATGGTGTTTGGGATGCAGTTATTCTTGAACAGAAAGACATCATTAAAATGAATGAGAACTTTGGTAATGGAAAAGATTTCTTGAAACTTGTAGGCGAACCAATCAATGAGAGCCATGGATATTTTCTTTTTAATAAGGATGATACAGAGTTACAACAGGCTTTTGATGAAGCAATCAAAGCACTTAAGGAAAATGGAAAACTTGATGAGATTGCTGATAAATGGCTGTCAGACGCTGAGTAGACAGTAAAGAGGTAAATTATGAAAAATATATTTTCATGGGATAGGTTGTGGAAGGTCATTCCACAACTTAATCCATATATAGGCGTATCTTTTCGCATAGTTCTCTCAGGACTTGTTTTTGGAACTTTGCTAGGGCTTGCTGTTGCAGTTCTTCGCATCAAAAAAATATTGATTATCAATCAGATATTATCTGTGTATATTTCATTTATGCGTGGAACATCTATGTTGGTTCAATTAATGATAATCTATTATGGACTTCCACTTCTTTTGAAAGGAACAATCGGTGTTGATATCAATTCATGGGATAAGCTGATGTTTGTCAAGGCGACATTTATTCTCAATGAAGGCGCATTCCTCGGAGAACTTTTTAGAGCAGCCATTGAATCAGTACCGGCAGAACAAAGAGAAGCAGGGTATTCAATCAATTTGACAGGACCACAGGTATTTTTCAGAATTGTGCTTCCACAAGCAGTAAAGACAGCAATTCCGGCATATGGTGTGGATGTGATTGGAATGTTTCATAACACATCGATTGCATTTACTCTTGGAGTAATAGATTTGGTGGGTCGTGCAAAAACAATAGGTATTGGCACCGGACATTTGATTGAAGCATATGTGTATGTGGCATTCATTTATATTATTGTAAGTATTATTTTGAAATTATTGTTTTATCTGCTTGACAGGAAATTTACATTTGGTACAGAAGGGACGGTGCATTAGAGAATGGAGTTTGAATATGGCAATTTTAAAGTCAGCTTCAAATATGGAATGGAGTATTTGCATGTAACTGCCAAAATTACATTTATAGCACTGTTTTTTGGCGTAGTAATCGGACTGGTGGTTGCAGTTGTAAGACATTATAAGATACCAGTGATTTCACAAATTCTGACCGTGTTTGTGACTCTGTATCAAGGACTTCCGGTAATGGTTGCACTACTTATTTATAACCTACTATTTTCGTTTTACATAGCAGATATCATCAGAATATTGCATTTGAATGTGCAGGTTAGAGATGTTGATAATATTGTTGTTGCATATTTTACACTTTCACTTGCTGCAATTACAAGTATATCAGAAACTTTCAGAGGTGCATTTGTTTCTGTTGAAAAGACACAGTATGAGGCAGGGCATGCAGTGGGGCTTTCTAAATTACAGACATTAAGAAGAATTATTATTCCGCAGATGATTCCAGTGGCAATACCGGGACTTATTAATAATATGGTAGGAACAATCAAGGGAACTTCGTTGGTTATGACAATTGGTGTAATGGAGGTTATGAATGCATCGCTTATTCCATGTAGCAGGACATATAGTTTTCTGGAGGGATATGTGGCAGCAGCTCTTATATATTGGACATTCACACTCGTTTTAGAAACAATAGCAAGAGTATTTGAAAAGAGGACAAAGTGCTATAGGGAAAATATCACGAATTAGAGGTAGTGTTAAAATGATAGAAATAAAAAATATTAAGAAGAGTTTTGGAAAAAATGAGGTT
This sequence comes from uncultured Lachnospiraceae bacterium, assembly GCA_902786365.1. Taxonomy (GTDB): domain Bacteria; phylum Bacillota; class Clostridia; order Lachnospirales; family Lachnospiraceae; genus Bovifimicola. The sequence continues at coordinate 55,643 of CADACD010000009.1, forward strand.
TTGAAAGACGTATCACTTAAAGTAGATAAGGGTGAAGTGGTTGTGCTTCTTGGACCGTCTGGTTCAGGAAAGACGACACTGCTGCGCTGCATCAATTTTTTGGAAAAAGCAGACGAGGGAACTCTGACAATAGGTGAGGATACTGTTGAACTGCACAAGATATCTAATAAGGATAAAAGGAAGTTAAGGGGAAAAACAGGGTTTGTATTTCAAAATTATGGCTTATTTAAAAATAAAACCGCCATTCAAAATATTACAGAAGGTCTTATCGTTGGACGAAAAATACCAAAGGCGGAAGCAATAAAAAAGGCAGAGGAAGTGCTTGAGTGGGTTGGCATGTCTGATAAAAGAGATTATTATCCATCGAAGCTTTCAGGTGGACAGCAACAGAGAATAGGAATTGCAAGAGCTGTGGCATTAGATCCGGATGTGATTCTGTTTGATGAGCCGACATCTGCACTGGATCCGGAGCTTGTGGGAGAGATTTTGGGAGTGATTAAAAAGGTGGCAGATAAGGGAATCACGATGATAGTTGTCACTCATGAGATGGCTTTTGCACAGGATGTAGCGGATAAAGTGGTGTTTATGGATGGAGGAGTTGTCGTGGAAGAGGGAAAACCTAGCGATGTATTTTACCATCCCAAAGAAGAGCGAACGAGACAGTTCTTGTCACGTATTTTGCCGGAGGAACCGGATTATTATATATAGACAGAAAGAAAATAAGATAGTGTGCAAGATATCAATGAAAATGTTGATGTGGTGCATACTATTTTTTTGTTAATATTGTTTTGCAGGACAGTTAAAGATGATAAGTAAACATGTCCGTAATCAATTTGAATCATAGTTTTTTTCTATAAGTGGTAATAAAATTAATATAATGGAACATTTCATATCGGAGAAGTATAATATTCGGGGAAAGATATCGTTTACAGCACGCAGGAAAATTGGTTTAGAAAGCTGTGACAAAGAAGGATGCAAGGAAAGGAGTAGAAGAAGACAATGAGAGTATCAGCAAAGGGAAGATATGCAATAAGGTTTATGATTGATCTGGCAATCAACAGTAATGGAAATCCGGTTGCCATCAAAGATATTGCAAAGAGACAGAATATATCTGTAAAATATTTAGAGCAGATTGCAGCAATGCTAAATAAAGCGTATTATATAAAAAGTATACGAGGCTTTAAGGGAGGATATATATTATATCATGAGCCGGAGAATTATACGGTTGCAGATATTTTGAAGATAACAGAGGGAAGTCTTGCACCGATTGACTGTGTCGGTGAAGGTTCATTCGAATGTGATAAGCGGGGTGTCTGTGTAAGTGTGAGAGTCTGGGAGAGATTATATAATGCAGTGAATGATACATTAAGTGCTATAACATTGCAGGATCTTGTAGATTGGAGCAATGAGATTGATGCAAGTCAGTATGTGATTTAAAGATAAAAATATGGCTGCTTCGTTGAAAATGTGAACTATGCTTTGGTAGCAGTCGCGATAAAGTTTATAAGGAGAATTGAAATGTATAATCAGAGAGAGAATAAATGTTATAAGATAAGAAATGCAGCATTGCAGGATTTGGATGATATTGCAGCGTTAGAGAGTATATGTTTTCCGAAAAAAGAAGCAGCGTCAAGGGAGTCGTTTGAAAACAGATTACAGGTATTTGCAGATTATTTTTGGCTGCTTGAACAGCGGGAAAATAATGCAGAGGATGGAAAGCTGGTAAGCATGGTAAACGGTATGCTGACAGATGCTACGGATTTGGTGGATGAAATGTATGAAAATTCCAATATGCATACTGAAGACGGAAAATGGTTTATGATATTTGGAGTGGAGACAAGACCGGAATACCAGAAAAAAGGACTTGCAGGATTGCTTTTAAAACATGTGATAGAAGAAATCAGAAAGAAAGATAAAAGTGGAATTGTTCTGACGTGTAAAGAGGAGCTTTTAAAGTTTTATGAAAAATTAGGATTTAAAAATGAGGGAATTTCAAGGTCAACGCATGGAGATGTAGTTTGGTACCAAATGAGACTGAAATTTTAAGATTTTTTCCGTTATATATAGAAAAATCAATCACAATATATAAAATAGATGGAAGCAGTAATTGGAAAATGGAATAAGAAATAAGCAAAAAATGGAAAATTTGTGATTGACAAACAGGGAATAAAAATATATATTAATCATATAGAATAAGTATGATATATAAAGAGGTGGAAAAATGAAAAATATACTATGCTTTGGAGATTCAAATACATATGGACTTGTGCCGGGAACAATGAATGAGCGCTATGGCTGGAATGTGAGATGGACCAGTATCGTTGATGAAAAACTGAGGGACAGAGGATATAGAGTGATTGAAGAGGGGTTGTGTGGAAGAACCACAATATTCGAAGATGAACTCAGGGATAACAGAAGAGGTGTGGATATGCTTCCGGCACTTTTAGAAGCACACAATCCCATTGATATTGTTATTCTGATGCTAGGTACAAATGACTGCAAGACAGCCTATTCTTCGTCGCCGGAGCTGATAGGAAAAGGAATAGAAAAACTGCTAGGACAGATTAGTATGTATGCTCCACATAGTAAGATTTTGCTTATGTCACCGATTTTTCTAGGGGAGAGAATATGGGAAGACGGGTTTGACGGAGAGTTTGATAAACATTCCATTGAGATTTCAAAGAAACTACCACATGTGTATGAAAAGCTTGCAAGAAGAAAAGAAATTTATTACCTGAAAGCCTCTGACTATGCACAGCCAAGTAGTATTGATATGGAGCATTTAGACGAAGAACAGCATCAGAAACTTGCCCTTGCAGTAGTGGACTATCTAGAACAAATGATAGGGAAATCATTAGTTGCATAGAATGTCAGATGGGAAGAATAAAGATTAGTAGTTAATAAGCTGTTACTTACATTGAGGGGGCATATTGTAAAACAGAGCGAAACTATAGAATGATGATACATAAATCAAAGAAAGGATAAATGCGTCTGCCGGCAGAATTTATATTTGTCATCCGCAGGCAGGCTAAGAGCAGACAGTCAGGCAGATTCAGAGTTGTCTGCATCAGGCATGGGTATCGAAATGACATTAACACAATTAAAATATGCTATCACAGTTGCAAATTCTGATTCTATGAATGAGGCGGCGAGGCTTTTGTTTATATCGCAGCCCAGTTTATCCGCAGCGATTAAGGATTTGGAGGAAGAAACGGGTGTTCAGCTTTTCAGGCGAACCAACAGAGGTGTGCAGGTGACCCCTGATGGAGAAGAATTTATAGGATATGCAAGGCAGGTCGTGGAACAGTATCAGCTGATTGAGTCGAAGTACATACAAAAGGAAAGAATCAAGAAGAAGTTCAGTGTGTCAATGCAACATTACACATTTGCTGTCAATGCATTTGTGGAGATGGTGAAGCAGTTTGGAATGGATGAATATGAATTTGCGATTCATGAGACAAAGACATACGAAGTGATTGAGGATGTGAAAAATTTCAGAAGTGAGATAGGAATTTTATATGTCAATGATTTTAACAAGAAAATTTTAACAAAGCTTTTTTCGGAATTTAACCTGGAGTTTAATGAGATTTTAAAATGCCATATTTATGTATATATGTGGAAGGGGCATCCACTTTCTGAAAAACAGGAATTGACATTGGAGGAGCTTTCAGACTACCCTTGCCTTGCCTTTGAACAAGGTGAAAATAATTCTTTTTATTTTGCAGAAGAGGTTTTAAGTACTTATGAATATAAGAGACTGATTAAGGCAGATGACAGGGCGACTCTTCTAAATCTCATGGTTGGTTTGAATGGATATACATTGTGTTCCGGCATTATGTGTGAAGAACTTAACGGTACAGATTATTGTGCAATCAGGCTTCAGTCAGATGAGGTTATGTCGATTGGGTATCTGAAGAGAAAGGGAACTGCGTTAAGTGAGCTTGGAAGAAAGTATTTAGAGGAAATATCGAAATATAAGGATAGTGCACTAGGTTGACTAATCGCATTAGATATGTGATAATAGATATAGAAAAAAGCTATAGCCAGTTGAATTTTATATGTATTAACATATTTCGATAACGAATGGTATACTGTAATTGCTATTTATGAAGAAAAACATGGTAAATTAAGAACCATTAAAATAAAATGTAATTACCGGAGGAATGAAAAATGGGAAAGAGCATAGAGACAAAATGTATACATTCAGAAGATGAGAACAGGGATGCAGTATATGGAGCAATCAGCTATCCGATATTTCAGACTGCAACATTTGCACACAAAGGTGTAGGGATGAGCACAGGATATGATTACAGCAGGGCACAGAATCCTACAAGAGAACAGCTTGATAAAATTGTGGCAGGACTTGAAAACGGAGTGGCATCATTTTCATTTTCAAGCGGGATGGCAGCGATTACAGCCATTATGGAATTGTTTGAGCCAGGAACACACATTATTGCTGATAATGACCTGTATGGAGGAAGTATCAGACTTTTTAACACAATAAGCAAGAAAAACGGAATTGAATTTACAAGTGTGGATTGCAGTAAAGAAGATATCAGTGAATTTATAAAGGAAAATACAAAAGCAGTTTTTATCGAGACACCGACAAATCCTATGATGAATGTGACAGATATTGAGGCTCTCAGCAAAATAACGAAGAAAAATGGTTTGCTGTTGATTGTGGATAATACATTTTTATCACCATATTTCCAAAATCCACTTGATTTGGGAGCAGATATTGTTGTTCACAGTGGAACAAAATTTTTGAGCGGACATAATGATGCATTAGCAGGATTTGTTATCACTTCCCGACAGGAAATAGCAGATAAGATTGGATTTAATCTTTTGACAACCGGTTCGAGTCTTTCGCCGTTTGACAGCTGGCTTGTAATGAGAGGAATCAAGACACTTGCAGTGAGGATGGAAAAGGCGCAGGAAAATGCGATAAGTATTGTAGAGTGGCTTGGCAATTCAAAGTATGTTAAAAATGTGATTTATCCGGGATTAGAGACACATCCGGGATATGAGATAATGAAGAAACAGGCAAGAGGTTTTGGTGCAATGATTACCTTTGAAGTAATCAGTAAGGAATTTGCACTGGAAATTCTAAAAAAAGTTAGATTGATAAAATTTGCAGAGAGTCTGGGAGGGGTGGAGAGTTTAATTACTTATCCTGTCACACAGACACATGCAGATGTGCCGAAAGATGTGCTTGAGGCAAACGGAATTACAGACAGGGTTTTAAGAATGTCTGTCGGTATTGAAGCCGTGAAAGATTTAATAGAAGAACTTGAAAATGTGTTTAATGAGGTGGCAGGGGAACTTGGTATCAGATAATTGACGGACGTTGAACATTTAATCTGATACAATCTGATATGCAATATAATTTTAGGGTTGAATTGAAAATGCATATCCGATTGAGAATATGAAAAGAGGTTGGAGAGAGAAATGGCTGAAAAAAATCTTGATTTTGATAGAGTGATTAACAGATATGATACAAATTGTTTGAAATATGATTTTGCCGTGCAACGTGGCAAGCCGGAAGGTGTGTTACCATTATGGGTTGCAGATATGGATTTCATGACATCTTCCTATGTTCAGGAAGCAATTATTAAGCAGGCAGAACATGGAATATTTGGCTACAGCGAAGTGAGGGAGAGATATTTTGAAGTATTAAAGGGATGGATGAAACGTCACCATGACTGGGAGATTAAGAGTGAATGGCTTGTCAAAACACCGGGAATTGTTTTTGCACTTGCAATGGCTGTAAAAGCATTTACAAATGAAGGTGATGCAGTGTTATTGCAGCTTCCGGTCTATTATCCATTCAGCGAGGTCATTGAGGATAACAGGCGAAAACTTGTCAGCAATACATTAAAGCAAGATGAGAATGAAAAATATTATATTGACTTTGAGGATTTTGAGGATAAGATAGTAAAGGAGAAGATAAAATTATTTTTCTTGTGCAATCCGCATAATCCGGTTGGAAGAGTTTTCACAAAAGAGGAACTGACAAGGATTGGCGATATTTGTGTGAAACATCATGTGATTGTTGTGAGTGATGAGATTCATGCTGATTTTGTGTTTAAGGGAAAGCATATCGTATTTGCTGATATCAAGGAAGAATACAAAGAGATAAGCATTACATGTACTTCTCCGAGCAAAACATTTAATCTGGCAGGATTTCAGATTTCTAATATTTTTATACCAAATCCGGAGATTAGAAAGAAATTCGAAAAAGAGGTTGCGGCAGCAGGCTATAGTCAGCTTGGCATTATGGGACTTGTGGCGTGCGAAGCAGCATACAGGGATGGCGAGGAATGGTACAATGCCATGTTTGAGTATGTGAAGGCGAATATCGAATATACGAAAGAATTTTTTGAGACGAGACTTCCAAAGATTAAGATGACTGATTTGGAGGGAACGTATCTTGTATGGCTTGATTTTCGGGAACTTGGTCTAACAAATGAACAGTTAGAGAAACTGATTATCAAAAAGGCAGGGTTGTGGCTTGACAGTGGTGCGATATTTGGAGAATCGGGATTAGGTTTTCAAAGGATTAATGTTGCATGCCCGAGGAGCATACTCAAAGAGGCTCTTGAGAGGATTGAGAATGCAGTCAACAGCTAATATGAAAGTTTTATATGAAACTCAGGTTTTACAAAAGGAAAGGAAATGAAATGTATATTTCAGATTTATTTAAAAAAGACAGACCGGCATTTACATTTGAAGTATTTCCACCAAAGAAGACAAGTCCGATAGAGAGTATTTATGGGACACTGGATGAACTTGCAAAACTGAATCCGGATTTTATATCAGTTACTTATGGAGCAGGAGGAAGCTACGCAGATTCAAAGACGTGTAAAATTGCTTCAGATATTCAGGAAAAGTATGGAATTATGTCAGTAGCACATTTAAGCTGTATCTATAACTCAAAGGAAGATATTGATATGATTCTTGAGGATTTGAAAAATCATGGAATTAAAAATATTCTTGCATTGCGTGGGGACAAGAATCCTGATTTTCCGATTCAGACAGATTTTAGATATGCAAGCGATTTGATTGAGTATATAAAGGAAGTAAGTGGAGATGATTTCCATATTTCAGGTGCATGTTACCCGGAGGGACATATGCAGGCAGAGTCGTTAGAAGACGATATCAAAAAATTGAAAATAAAGGTCAGGGCGGGTGCAACTCACTTGATCTCACAGTTGTTTTTTGACAATACATATTTTTATAAATTTCAAGATAAAGCGAGAATGATTGGAATTAATGTGCCAATAGAAGCAGGGATTATGCCGGTATCCAATAAATCACAGATTGAAAGAATGGTTTGGATGTGTGGTGCAAGCATTCCTGTCAGACTGAATGTGATTTTACAGAAATATGGAGACAAGCCTGATGATTTAAGAGAGGCAGGAATAGAATATGCTATCAATCAGATAGAGGACTTACTTGATAATGGAGTTGATGGAATCCACCTTTATACGATGAATAATCCTTATATTGCAGGTAAGATTACAGAAGCGGTCAGACAAATGCTGTAAATTGTATCTCAAAAATTGACGATAAGAAAGAATTAACGAAAAAATAGAATGAATGAAAGGATAGTACAGACAAGTTGCGTTAGTCCTATTGGAATAAACTGAAAGATGATTGCGCAGATTTGGGTATGCATAAGAATACGAATATGAGAGAACATATATCAAGAGAAAAAGCATATGAACTTTTGAAAAAATATAATAAAGAGTCATTTCACATTCAGCATGCATTGACTGTTGAGGGGATTATGAAATGGTATGCAGATGAACTTGGATACGGTGAAGACAGAGAATTCTGGGGAATCGTCGGACTCCTACATGATATTGATTTTGAAGAATACCCTGATGAACACTGTATCAAAGCACCGGAGCTTTTACGAGAAGGTGGAGTAGGCGAAGATATCATACATGCGGTATGCAGCCATGGTTATCAACTTACGGTAGATGTTAAACCGGAGCATGAAATGGAAAAGGTATTGTATGCGGTAGATGAACTCAGCGGACTCATCTGGGCCACAGCATTGATGAGACCGTCAAAAAGTGTTCAGGATATGGAAGTGAAATCTGTTAAGAAAAAATATAAGAGTGCCAATTTTGCGGCAGGATGTTCGAGGGAAGTAATTGAACGAGGCGCAGATATGATGGGAGTAGAATTGAATGATTTGATACAGAATACAATTTATGCAATGCGTTCCTGTGAGGAAGAGATTGCAAAAATTATTGAACAGTTTTGATGTATGGTAAGTTCTTGGAAAATACCTGCTAGCAGTAACAGAAAATATTAAATCATCATGAAATACAGGAATGTGGCTTGACTTTTTCTGGATAAAAGTATACAATTCATATTGACTAAGTTGGAATTAAAAATGGTGTTGGTGTAAAATCGGAATGAATGTATGGAAGGATTTTGGATTGATACTATAAAAATAAAAACATATCGTATACAATAAATCAGAAAGGTGAGGAACATATTATGAAGATATCAACTAAAGGCAGATATGCTCTCAGATTAATGATTGATCTTGGAACTTATAATATTGGTGAGCCAATCAGTATCAAGGATATCTCCAGGAGACAGGAAATATCAGAAAAGTATCTCGAGCAGATTATCTCTATTCTTAATAAGGCCGGTTTTGTGAGAAGTGTAAGAGGGGCACAGGGAGGCTACTTGCTTACAAGAGAGCCTAAGGAATACACAGTTGGAATGATTCTAAGGCTTACAGAAGGCGATCTGGCTCCTGTAAGCTGTGTCAATGGAAAAGAAGACTGTGACAAACGTGATACTTGTGTTACTATAAGAATCTGGAAACAGATAAACGATGCAATCAATAATGTAGTTGACAATATTACACTAGAAGATTTGCTTGAATGGCAGGAAGGCCTAACAGACCAGTACGTAATTTAAAAGTAAAAAAAGTGAAAAGGATTTGCTTATAAGGCAAATCTTTTTCGCTTGATTGTGTGAGCAATGAAAGGAATCGGGATATGAACCAGGAGATAATAGATGAAGCAATATACAATAAGTATATTGCACCTACAAAGCAAAAGAAAGACAGGTATATAGGAATTGAAATTGAGATGCCTATTGTAAACCTGGATAAAAAGGCCGTGGATATAGAAAAAGTATTAGAAATGTCAAATAAATTTCAGAATACATTTTCTTTTGAGGTCTGTAGTGTCGATGATAACGGGCAGATAAATTCAGCTATATACTCATGGATATAATGCAGTTGAATTGCAAAAGTTGATGTCAAAGGTGACACTTCCTGCATTTATTAATAGAGAGGAATTGAAAAAAAGACTGGTTTAGATTCTTGACATGGCAGACGCAGGTCTTAAAAAGAGAGGATATGGAGAAGAAATATATTTGACACCACTGTACGAAAGAGCTGAAAGCCTTTTAAGCCCTGCAAGAAAAATGTATGAGGGAATAAAAGCAGGAAAGTCAGTGGAGGACTTTATCAAAAGTTTTTCATAGATGCTATAAAACAATATCTCATTGCAATTATCTGATTTTTGGTATATATTGGTCTGTATGTAAAGCTGTAATGCGTTTTAAACTGATATAATGTGTGTGAAAATTACAAGTTTTGAAAGATGATAGGAGGTGTTTAACATGTGCGAATTACTTGGTATAAGTTCAAAAACACCTGATGATTATAAAGAAATTTTAAGAGAATTTTTTAAGCACAGTTATGCTAATCCTCATGGCTGGGGAATGATGTATAAGTCAGATGGTGAATTTAAAATAATCAGAGAAACAGTAAGTGCAAATGAGAGTACAATCATAGATGATGTCATTCATCAGCTTCCGAAACAGGACATTTTGCTTGCACATATCCGATATGCGACTGTGGGGTCAAGAAGAAAAGAGAATTGTCATCCGTTTGTGCGAACCGACAGGTCAGGACGGGAATGGACACTCATTCATAATGGCACGGTCTATTCGGGAAATATGATTGAAAAATATGCTGACCACCAAAGTGGAGATACAGATTCAGAGAGAATTATCATGTATCTGATGGATGAAATGAATAAAACAATAGAGGCTAACAAAGGTCCACTTGGGGAAAAACAGAGATTTGATGTGGTTGATAAAGTTGTGGGAGAAATTACTCCGCGAAATAAAATTAATCTGATGATATATGACGGAGAGCTTTTATATGCCCATAAAAATATGAAAAATACGCTGTCATTTAAGAGACAGAATGATGGAATTATTCTTGCGACAAAGCCTGTAGATGATGATAACTGGATACCGCTTCCGATGACAAGACTGTTGGGTTTTAAGGCAGGAAAGCTCGCTTATCAGGGTACAGATCATGGAAATGTATTTGTATCCTCGCTTGAAAATATCACACAGTTTGATGCGATGAATATATAAAAAAGTAACTTTATGACAGGTTAAATTGTCAGTCATAAAGTTACAATTCTTAATGACACATATCATATCTATAAAAATATAAAAGAAAATGGATAACCACTCTTGACAAGCGCCAATTATCGTATATAATAGTCATATCAGAGTAATTTACTAGGAAATATATAAATTAGATTGTAAGATATAGCAGAAAGGACATGCACATGCATGATAGGTATAAACAATGGGTAAAGTAATTTATTTAGATAATGCTGCTACTACACAAGTGTACCCAGAAGTAGTGGAGGCTATGACACCGTTCTTTACAGAATATTATGGAAATCCTTCAGCAATCTATAGTTTTGCAGGAGAAGCAAATAAAGCGGTTACACAGGCAAGAGAAAAACTGGCGAGTGTGATACATGCCAAACCTGAAGAGATCTATTTTACAGGTGGCGGAAGTGAATCGGATAACTGGGCACTCAAAGCAACAGTGGAAGCCTATGCGAACAAAGGCAAACATATTATTACCACAGCCATAGAACATCATGCGATTCTTCACACAGCAGAATACCTTGAGAAAAACGGATGTGATGTGACATATGTGGGAGTTGATGAAAACGGTGTTGTGAAGTTGGACGAGCTTAAAGCAGCAATCAGACCGGACACCATCCTCATTTCTGTGATGACAGCTAATAATGAGATTGGTACAATCCAGCCGATAGAGGAGATTGGAAAAATCGCAAAAGAAAATAAAATATTATTCCATACAGATGCAGTGCAGGCATTTGGGCATATTCCAATCGATGTTGATAAGATGAACATTGATATGCTGAGTGCAAGCGGACATAAGATAAACGGTCCGAAAGGAATCGGTATTATGTATATTAGAAAGGGTGTTAAAATCCGTTCGTTTGTGCATGGTGGCGCACAGGAGAGACAGAGAAGAGCAGGAACACATAATGTGCCGGGAATCGTAGGATTTGGAAAGGCAATTGAACTTGCAGCTGATAATATGGAAGAAAGAATCAAATATGAGACAGAGCTTAGAGATTATCTGATAGAACGTGTTTTAAGTGAGATTCCATATACAAGATTAAATGGTCATAAAACGGACAGACTTCCTAATAACGCAAGCTTCTGCTTCCGATTTATTGAAGGTGAGTCAATGCTGATTTTACTTGACCAGCAGGGAATATGTGGTTCGAGCGGTTCGGCATGTACATCAGGCTCGCTTGACCCATCACATGTACTTCTTGCAATAGGACTGCCACATGAGATAGCACATGGTTCACTAAGGCTCACTCTTTCAGAAAAGACAACAAAAGAAGAGATTGACTTTACGGTTGATGAGTTGAAAAAGATTATCGAAAGACTGAGAAGCATGTCCCCACTCTATGAGGATTTTGTAAAGAAACAGGGAAAATAAGCTGGATAGTAAAGCAGATAAATGGTAAGGCAGAGATTAACGATAATGATATAGATATGAAATAAAGAGTTTGAAATGACAAAATACAGACAAATGTCAGAAAGGACGATTGATTATGTACAGTGAAAAAGTAATGGATCATTTCAGTAATCCGAGAAATGTCGGCGAGATGGAAAATCCAAGTGGTGTCGGCACTGTTGGAAATGCCAAATGCGGCGATATTATGAGAATGTATCTTGATATAGATGAGAATGGAGTTATTCAGGAAGCGAAATTCAAAACCTTTGGCTGTGGTGCCGCTGTTGCAACAAGCAGTATGGCAACAGAACTCGTAAAGGGCAAGACGGTGCAGGAGGCACTTGAGGTTACGAACAAGGCAGTGATGGAAGCACTTGACGGACTTCCACCGGTAAAGGTTCACTGTTCACTTCTTGCAGAGGAAGCAATCCATGCAGCATTGTGGGATTATGCAGAAAAGAACAATATCAAGATTGAAGGCTTACAAAAACCTGTCAATGATATTGCTGAAAAAGAAGAGGATGTGTCTGAGACATATTAAATAAATGTTTGTTAAATGCTGAGACCAAAAGACTGTTCTGAAAATTCAGGGCAGTCCTTTTTGTTGTTAGGGCAATACCCTCTGTTTTTGGCATGGAGTTTTCGTGGTTCGAAAATGGAATGCCGGAAACAAAAATATATGGGTAAAAATGACGGAAAAATCTCTTGAAATTATGAATTCGCTATGGTAAGGTTGTTGCAAATGATTATTTTGCCGGAAGAGATGGTATTTTTAAAGTGATTCCAAAACAAGAAGACCATGAAGCATTAAGCTGTCCTTTGCAATTGGTAAATGCATGTTTATATTCTATGGGATGCGTTGATGATAAGGGAAAGTTGAATAAACAGCTGCAATTTCATACATAAATAGTATTTCAAAATAACAAAAAGCATAAGGAGCAAAATTGAGAAAAAAGATAACTTATGACGAACTAGTACATGAAAAAAGGTTTACATCATATTCTGATGAAGTAAATTTTGTTAAAAATCTGATAGACACAAAGAAAATAATCCCTATCAAAAATTCAGAAACGAATGGAAAGAAGCCTGCATTGCCAATGAAATATTGGTGGATTGAAGAAGAGGTAGATTATGGTGAACTTCTTGAAGAAATCAAATACAGGCTGTCACCTGATATTCATATAGAATACTATCTTAAAAGACCTGAGGCGTATAAGAAAGAGAGGGAATATGTTCTTATGTTAAGTGATTATCTTACTCATCATAAGGACAGGCTTGATGTACAGATATCAATGAATGAGAGAAGTTATGATATCTGGAAACGTGAAAAATTCTTATCAAAAGAACAAGGAAGAACCGTATTAAGTCATTGTGGTATTGATAAAGAGAGATTGAATTTTTACGAGACGGCAGAACCGCTTGCCTATTATTCTGCTACAAAAAATACACCACAAAACATGCTTATGATTGAAAATCTTGATACATTCTATAGCATGAGAAAACACCTCATTAACGGAAATGGAAGTATTCTTGGAGTTACTTTTGGAACGGTTATTTATGGTGGCGGAAAAAGAATCGCAAAGGCATTTGAAGATTTTGAGATTTGTGCAGAACCATATATGCGCGCAGCCGGTAATGTGGTATACTATTTTGGAGACTTTGACTATGAGGGAATAGGCATATATGAGGGCTTTATCAAAAGATATTCCGGTAAAATTAAAATACTGCCATTTTGTGAGGCATATCTTGCAATGCTTGAAAAGGCAGATGACATCGCTGTTCTTCCAAAGACAAAAGAGGGACAGAATAGAAATATCGGTCAAGAATTTTTTTCACACTTTGATGAAGATACAGTAACGAAAATGAAAAACATACTCGCACATGACAAATACATCCCCCAGGAAACAATATCAATCCTTGCATTGAGGTGTCATGCCGAAGGCATGACGGAGTCCTGAATGCAATTCTGCGAAGCAGAAAAATTTGCGAAGCAAATAATTGAGGTGTCATGCCGAAGGCATGACGGAGTCCTGAATGCAATTCTGCGAAGCAGAATAAACACGAGTCAACAATATGGAGGGACATATGCAATACGATTTTTTGAAAAACTTTCCAAAGCGAATGAAAAATGTCGGTCTGTATAGCAGGCTGGTTTTAAATACAACAAGCAAAACAACGTGGAATCAGTACAGGTTCACTACCGATTCCGAGCAGTTAAATATCGTATCCGCAGTATTACTATATATCATGGAACAGTCGTTAAAAGAAGACTACTGTACGATTGACGATATAGCAGCCTATATCGACAATATCAATGGGGCTTATTTTTGCAAGGAACTGTCCTTTAATGACTGCAGAAAATTGGGAGATTTCATTGTGAATACAATTCTTTCGAATGATGGAAAATTAATGAGTTTTGACGGATACGATTTTGAGAGCAGGGCATATCATATTGTCAATATCAGTTATGTGAAAAACAGGGTTGTCTACATTGATGGAGATGTCAAGCGTACATCTTATTCTCTGACAGATGACGGCTATAATCTGATGTTATCCACTTTAGAGGTGGAAAACAATCTGAAACTGACGATTCATGAGATGATATTTCAGATGCATTTGGAGAAACAGAGTTATGACAAGGCGGTGGATGATATCAAAAATATATTTCTTCAGATGAGAATACAGCTTCAAAAGATTCGGGAGGCGATGCTTCGAATCAGAAGAAATGCCCTTGAATATTCTGTTGCCGAATATGAGGAGATTTTGAATGAAAATCTGAATACAATCACTGATACAAAAGTGAAATTTGAAAATTACAGAGAGCATGTGAGACAGCGAGTGGCAGAGCTTGAACATGAAAATATCAATGTCAGAAAACTGACCCGGAAGGATGAAGAAAATCTCGCTAATCTCAGGGTGATTAGCGGGTATTTAAATCAGACCATTGATGAGCATCAAAAGATATTAAACACACATTTTGATCTGAAAGATTTATATACAAAGGAATTGGAACAGCTGGCGAAGGTGGCATCTATTAAGCGATTTTCTGTGAAGATGGATTTGTATGATAAGGTGATAGAAAATCCGGATGCTCTTGAAAATTTCAATTATTTTTTGGCACCGTTATTTAACAGAGAGATAGAAAAGATATATAATCCCATCAAGGCAAGTGAGTTTCAAAAGCCGGTCAGATACAAGGAGGAGGAAGATTCGGTGGAAGAGATTGACTTTGATGAGGAGGTATGGGAGAGAGAGCAGGAAAGATTAAGGGAAGAAAAGCGAAAGAAATATGAAAGCAGTGTCTCCTATATTATCGAGAAAGTGGTGCGTGCAGGGGAAATTTTAT
Source organism: uncultured Lachnospiraceae bacterium (assembly GCA_902786365.1). Taxonomy (GTDB): domain Bacteria; phylum Bacillota; class Clostridia; order Lachnospirales; family Lachnospiraceae; genus Bovifimicola. The sequence goes on from CADACD010000009.1 coordinate 70,837, forward strand.
TAAGTGATATGAAAGCAGAAATCGAAGAAAATGAAAATGATAGGTTAAAGCTGATTCCGTCAATTGATGTATTTAAGGAAGTCATGGTTGAGCTGATAAAGGGACAGAATCTTGATATCCATGCACTAAAAAAAGAGAGAAGTACCGTTATCACAGACAGTCTGGAAGTGTTTGAACCGAATATTATGATTCTTGATATGCTTGAAAAATATGACCCCGACGGAGAAATTACCAATCTGATTGTTTTAAAGACAACAGGAGGAGATGTGATATTTTCTGATATAATATGTGAAGATGGAACAAAAAAGAGCATAAGATGTTCAGATATCAGATTTGTAGTAGTCAGACAGTAAATGTTATGTAAAAGAGGTCACTATATTAAGTTTAAGAAACGGTTCCGGTAATGTGAAAGATTTTTATTCTAACAGAAAGAAAGGAAGCAACAACATGTCATACACGATAGACATTGTCAGGCAGAGTCAGGAAATATTTTATTATCTGCTAAAAAAACATGAAATTAGAGAAGATCGTGAGCAGGCACTATTTAAAATGTTTGCTGAGAATGAAGAGATTCAGAATCTTGTCAGAAGTCAGGGAAGTATTGCTGAGAGTGAAATTGAGCGTTATGGAAATGTCATTTATCTTATCCCAAAAGAAGATAATCATTTTTTAGGCTACTCCAAAGCACAGTTAAAAAGTATACTGTGCAAGTCAAATGGAACAGATAAAGATTATTATCTTGCTCAGTTTACCATACTTGTTCTACTTGTCGAGTTTTATGACGGACAGGGCAGCAGTAGTAAGACAAGAGATTTCATGAGAGTCGGAGAACTTCAAAATTCAGTGGCAGTGAGACTGAAAGAGGGTGCAGACAAAACAGACGAAGAAAAACAAGAGAAGACAGGCATTGCATTTTCTAATATGTTAGAGGCGTATGAGGCTCTGCGTTCTGATGAAAAGGGTTCAAGGGCAAAGACAACAAAGGAAGGATTTATACACAATATTCTTATGTTTTTGCAGAATCAGGGATTGATTGAATATGTTGAAAAAGATGAGACAATTATACCGACAAAGAAACTTGACAATTTTATGGACTGGAATATTTTAAATCAGAATAATTATCAGAGAGTACTAAGAGTATTGGGGGTCAATAGCGATGGCGACGATTAATTCTGTCAGATTTATCAATATTAATTATAATAACAATTCCATGAAAATCAATGACGAGACAATGCATTTCAATGGAGAAAGTACATTGGTTTCCTTAAAGAACGGAGGCGGAAAATCTGTCCTTATTCAGATGATGATGTCACCATTTGTACACAAGAAATACCGTGATGCAAAAGACAGACCGTTTGAGAGTTATTTTACAAGTTCCAAGCCATCGTTTATTCTTTTGGAATGGAATCTTGACGGCGGTGCAGGGAAACTTCTTACCGGGCTTATGGTCAGGAGAAATCAGGCAGATAATGATGAGAACGGTGAGACGCTTGAACTTATATCTATCATAAGTTTTTACAAAGATGCATGTGTCTGTGATATCAACAATCTGCCGGTAGTTGAAAAAAGCAAAAAAGAAATGGTTTTAAAAAATTATGGTGCATGCAAACAGCTTTTTGAAAGTTATAAAAAGGACAGTTCACTCACGTTTTTTTATTACGATATGAACATGCAGGCACAGTCAAAGCAGTATTTTAATAAGTTAAAGGAATATAAAATTGACTATAAGGAATGGGAAAAAATCATCAAAAAAGTGAATTTGAAAGAATCCGGTCTGTCGGATTTATTTGCTGACTGCAAAGATGAGAAGGGACTTGTTGAAAAATGGTTTTTGGAAACGGTTGAGGAGAAGTTGAGCACTGAAAATAACCGTATGAATGAGTTTCAGAATATCATAGACAAGCATGTAAGACAGTACAGTGAAAATGAATCCAAGATTAAGAGACGTGATATCATCAATCTGTTCAAAGAATGTTTCATTCATGATGTGGAGAATAAGAGTGTCCACACACTTGCAGGTGAATTTGTGGCGAAGGAAAATGAGGAGAGCAGTCAGGAGAATAAGATTGCAAATTATATCAGAATATTGAAATCTCTTCAAGAGGATACAGCTGATGAAATCGAAAAGAAAGAAGAATTGATAAGTGAACTTGTTTTGGAGATTTCACGCCTCATTTATGAAAAGTATTCCTGTGAAATAAATGACCTCAAAAACGAAAAAAAACAGCATGAAAGACTATTTTTACAGGCAATGCTAGAAAAGAATGATATTGAGTTGAAAATAACACAGATAGTGGAAAAGATACATACGCTTGAGTGTGCTAAGGTGAATGAGACAAAGAAATTTGAGCATCAGGAATATGAAAAATTGAATGAGAAAAAGAAGGCTCTTGATAAAAGTGAGGAAGAAAAAGCACCACGCCGTAATGAACTTGGAATCATTTTGTATAGGCACTACAGTGAAATCTGTGACGATTACCATGAGAAACTTGAGAAAATAACAGAAACAATCAAAGAAACAAACCGGAAAATTGCCGGACTGCAATCAGATATCAAAGAACTTGAAACAGAACATAGAAAACTGGAAAAAGAGCTTGGAGCCATTGGGGCAAAGATAAAGAATTATGACAGCAGGGAAATGGACTTTAATGAAAAATATAAAACAGAACTTTCGAGAAATATTCTAGGAAAATATGAGGAAGGTTTTTTTGAGATATTTATGGAAGAATCAGATGGAAATCTGAAAAAATTGGAGAGTAATTTCAAAAACAGTCACCGGCTGCTGGAAGAGAAGAAAAATGACAGTAAGAGAATAGAAAGCGATTTAAGAAACGCAGATATTAACAAAGCAAATAAGCAAAGAGACTGGCAAAGTTTTGAGGAAGAACTTCAAAAGTTAGAGGTCGAACTGTCTGTAAGAAAAAATATCCTGACCTACCTTGAACTGGATGAGCAGTATCTGTATGACAGAGAAAAAATTGTTATGGCAGCTGATAGAAAAGTGAATGAAAAGGATGGTTTGATAAAGCAGCTTGGAATCAGGGAAAGAGAACTTGAAAGGGAATATAATGCACTTACAAAAGGTGAGATATTAGAGCTGCCAAAGGAATTTACAGACGAGCTTGACAATCTGGAGATAAACATTATCTTTGGGCTGGAATGGCTTAAGAAAAATGGTAGAGAGGATAAAGAGAATATTGAGCTTGTGAGAAACAATCCGTTTCTTCCGTATGCTCTCATTATGTCCGGAAATGACATTAAAAAATTAGAGAATCAAAATGCCGGTATTTATACTTCATTTCCAATTCCGATTATCGCAAGGGAAGATATTGAGTCAGGAGAAATGAAATCTGGTGACAGGGTTTATTCATTTGATAAAATCAGGTTTTATGTATACTTTAATGAAAATTTTCTGGATGAAGAGAAACTGCGTATTCTTGTCATGAGAAAAGAAGGGGAGATAAATGATATCAAAGATAAGATTAAACGCAGAACAGAAGAGAGAAATAGTTATAGTGATAAGAGAAATATCATTCTTCACCAGAAATTATCAAATGAAATCTATGAAAATATGAAAAATAAAATTTTGGAAACGCAGAGTGAGATTGAAAAACTGCATGATTTGATTGAAAAACTTCGTGCTGACAGAGACAAAAATAGCGAAGAGATAAAACAGCTTGAGAATCAAATTAAGGAAGAAGAAAAGAAAATACGTGACTTGCGTGATATGATTGGAAGTATCCGAAAACTTTATGAAGAATATCAGAAATATCTTCAGGAGATGGATAAAAAGTCGGATTGTGACAAGAAGATAGCAGGAGTAGAGTATAAGAAGGTCTTAATGAACAAGCAGATGGAAAACATGTATGACAGGCTTAAAACGCTTGAAAATAAAAAAAATGGTATGAAACTTGCACTGACAAACAGTAATGATGCGTTGAATAAGTATCAATCATATGCGGAGTTATCGAATGACTTTACTGATATGACACAATTTGACATAGCAAGGTTTGAGGCAGAATATGAGGCAATTACATCGGAAATTTCTTCGGAGAAACAAGAACTTGAAGACAGACTTAAAAATCAGGCAGAACGTTTTGAAAAAGCAGAAAGAGAGCTAGCCAGACTTAGCAAAAAATATAACATTAAACAGGAAAAATTTGAAACAGTTGTTTATGATGAAGAAGAAGCGGACCGCAGACAGGCTGTCAAAGACCAGTACGAATTGCAGTATAAGCTCAAAGAAAAAGAGTGTAATGATGAAAATATTGCCATTCAGGTGACAGATACGAAGATAACGCAGATAAAGGCAAATATGAAACGTGAGACAGGAAATGAGGAACCTCTTCATGAAAGTGAGCTTGTCAGAAAAAAATTTGATGCAGAGAAGAATCAGTTGGAATTTAAGGAGAAAGGGGTAAAAAAGGAAAAAGAAACATTAGAAAAAAGGCTTAGCAGTTATAGAGAAAATATAGCAGGACTTGCTGAGTTTGATGATTTACTTTTAATAGATGAAGTTGATTTTAACAAAGATTTTCGCAGTATGTCGGGAAGTGAACTGACGAATTTCAAGGGAATTTTAATCAGAGATTACAATGCAGTCAAAAAGGAAAAGATGGAATGCAAAGAGCATTTAGAGAGAAGACTTCATCAAATTGTACAGATAGAACAATTTCAGGATGAGTATTTTAAAAAGCCTATCGAGGCGATGATAAGGCTTGTTGATACACCGGGAGAGGTGATAAGGCAGATTGAAATTACGATAAAATCATATGATGAGTTGATGAAAAAGATAGAAGTGGATATTTCCATGATTGAGAGGGAACGCGAAGAGATAGTTGCCCAGCTATTGGAGTATGTCAAAGAGGTACATGATAATCTGGGGAAAATCGACAGTAATTCCACTATTAAAATGAGGGAAAATTCAAAGAGTGAGCGTTCTGTTAAGATGCTTCGGATTGAACTTCCACAGTGGCAGGAAAATGCAGGAATGTATGATAACAGAGTGAAAGATTTTGTGGATGATATTACAAAAAAGGGTGTGGAACTCTATCACAATAATGAGAATGCATTTAACTATTTTGGAACAAAAATCAATACCAAAAATCTTTATGATGTTGTGGTGGGAATCAGTAATGTGCAAATAAAACTGTTCAAGATAGAACAGTATAAGGAATATCCTATCACATGGGCAGAAGTGGCAAAAAATTCCGGTGGAGAGGGATTTTTATCTTCATTTGTCATATTGTCAAGCCTGCTGTATTACATGCGAAAGGACGACAATGACATCTTTGCTGACAATAATGAAGGAAAAGTTCTGTTAATGGACAATCCGTTTGCAGCAACTTATTCCGAACATTTGTTAAAACCGCTTATGAAGGTAGCGAAGAAAAATAATACACAGCTGATATGTCTGACGGGTCTTGGCGGAGATTCGATTTATGGAAGATTTGACAATATTTATGTGTTGAATCTTGTATCGGCAGGACTGAAACGGGGTGTTCAGTATTTAAGAACCGACCATGTGCGTGGCAGTGAACCGGATGTGATGGTGATGAGCCATGTAAAAGTGGGAGAGCCGGAGCAGCTCACACTGTTTTAGGAAAGGCATTTGATAAATTTATACCTGAATCCGTGAAACACATTTATTGCCAATTAGTGTAACTGCTTAAAATTCAAGGATTAACTGCATTTTTATTAGTTAATTTTTCTTCACCTA
>CADACD010000010.1 GCA_902786365.1 uncultured Lachnospiraceae bacterium
TATATTGATGCCAATGGAAAATGGGTCAAAGGTAAAGTAAAAGTAACAGAAGGGTGGAAGCATGACAGCAAGGGCTGGTGGTACCAGAATGCAGATGGAGCCTATCCAAAGAATGCATGGAAGAAGATAGATGGAAACTGGTATCATTTCGGTGCAGACGGATATATGCAGACAGGCTGGTACAAGGAAGGAACAACCTATTACTACCTGAAATCAAATGGTGCAATGGCAGCAGATGAATGGGTAGAAAATGATAAGTATTATATTGATGCCAATGGAAAATGGGTAGAAGGTAAAGTAAAAGTAGAAGAAGGATGGAAGCAGGACAGCAAGGGCTGGTGGTATCAGAATGCTGATGGAACCTATCCAAAGAATGCATGGAAGAAGATTAATGGAAAATGGTATCATTTCGATGCAAACGGATATATGCAGACAGGCTGGTACAAGGAAGGAACAACTTATTACTACCTGAAATCAAATGGTGTAATGGCAGCAGATGAATGGGTAGAGGATGGTAAATACTACATTGATGCCAATGGAAAATGGGTAGAAGGCAAAACACAATCGACAGGAACATGGATACATGACAGTAAAGGCTGGTGGTATCATAATGCCGATGGAACCTATCCAAAGGACACATGGAAGAAGATAGATGGAAACTGGTATCACTTTAATATCAGTGGATATATGCAGACAGGCTGGTACAAAGAAGGAAGCGTATGGTACTATCTCAAGTCAAATGGTGTAATGGCAGCAGGTGAATGGGTAGAAAACGGAAAATATTATATTGACAGCAATGGACATTGGGTACAGTGAAAAACAAAAACTATTGGTATTGAAGCATTATATTGGCGATACAGAATCAATGTAATTCACATTTGACCTGTATTCAAGCAATGAAAAATTTAAGGGTGTGATTATCAGTATTAATCGTGATAATCACACCCTTAATGCTATTTTGAATAGGGCTTACCTTTTTTTGCAACAATAGAAAAGAATTTAAATGATTTGCAGATTGAAAAAAAGCATAAATTATGTTAAATTAAAAATAGTGTGAATGCAGATATAGGCAGAATAAATCTATATGTATATAAATATATATGAAAAACTGTTTATAAATATAAAAATAGTAGTAGAAAAATCGATAAAATATAAAAGTAAAAATATGCATGAAAAAGGAGAAATGAATGAAGATTTTATTGGCAGGAGGAGCAGGGTATATTGGTTCACATACAGCGGTTGAACTGGCACAAAAGGGACATGAAATTATTATTGTGGACAATTACAGTAACAGTTCCAAGAAGGTTATAGACAGAATAGAAAAAATAATCAGTAGGCCGTTGGAGGTATTTGAGGCAGATATAAAAGATAAAGAGAGTATGCAGCCTATAATGAAAGAGACAAAACCGGATTGTATCATTCACCTTGCCGGATTGAAAGCGGTAGGAGAATCGATTGAAAATCCTGTTGAATACTATAGAAATAATATAGATACAACCCTCACACTTCTTGAATGTATGAAAGAGAGCAGTGTAAAAAGGATTGTTTTTTCATCGTCAGCAACTGTTTATGGGGAGGAAAATCCTATACCATATGTAGAGACAATGAAAAAAGGGAACTGTTCCAATCCATATGGATGGACAAAATATATGATGGAACAGATATTGGAAGATGCAGCCTGTGCAGATAAAGAATTATCTGTTGTGATACTGAGATATTTTAATCCGATAGGTGCGCATATATCAGGAGAGATTGGAGAAGATCCGCAGGGAGTACCGAACAATCTGATGCCATATATAGCACAAACTGCTGTAGGAAGAAGAGAACATCTTACTATATTTGGTAATGATTATCCGACAAAAGATGGAACATGCAGAAGAGATTATATACATGTAATGGATCTTGCAAATGGACATTTGAAGGCAGTAGAATATGCTGAAAATAACAAAGGATTCGATGTTTTTAATCTTGGAACGGGCGAACCATACAGTGTGCTTGAGATGATAAATGCATTTGAAAAGGCAAGTGGAGTTAAAATAAAATATGAGTTTGGAAACAGGCGTGCCGGAGATTTGCCGGAATATTGGGCGGATTCAAAAAAGGCACAGGAAATACTGGGCTGGAAAGCCGTAAGAACTATCGAAGATATGTGTAGAGATACATGGAATTGGCAGAAAAATAATCCAGTTGGTTATGCATGATATACAATGGATGGTTTGAACGGATATTATTTTTTTGACAAATTATGAAAAATTTATCTTTGATGTAAAAAAAACTTGAAAATCAAACCCTCTATGGTATAATTTTAAACTGTATATAAAGATGGAGGAGTGAAATGCAAAATTATAATAATATAGATGAACTACAGGGATATGTAGATATGCATTGCCACGTAATTCCACATGTAGATGATGGTGCAAGGAGTTCGAGGCAGGCACTCAGAATGGTTGGTATAGCATATGGTAATGGCATCAGAACGATGATAGTTACTCCTCACTATGAGGTTGGAAGGTATGATGAGAATAAGGAAGATATAGAGAAAAATTTTTTGAAGTTAAAAAAATTGATTTCAGAAAGATTTCCAGATTTTAATCTATTTCTTGGCAATGAAATTTTTTATAGTTATGGAGTAGTTGATAAAATTAACGATGGAACCATATTTACTATGGCGGGTTCCTCTTATGTGCTTGTTGAATTTTCACCAAATGATAAATTTGATTATATAGAAAAAAGTTTATATGAAATCATTAATGCAGGTTACACGCCTATATTGGCGCATGTAGAGCGTTATGATGATGTTATGAAATCGCATCAGAATTTGGAACGTCTGACAGATGCAGGAGTATATATACAGACGAATGCTTCTACTGTAGCCGGACATAGAGGCTGGTTTATGCAGAGAAAAATATTGAAAATGATAAAGAATGGTTTGATTCATTTTATCTCAACAGATGCCCATAGCGATGGAAGAAGGTCACCTGTACTTAGTGAATGTATCAATTATCTTAGAAAAAAGACAGACGAAGAAACAATTGAACTGCTATTGAGAGATAATGCATTACAAATACTGAAAAATGAAGAAATATAGGTGCAAGTGTGCCATATTTTAGTGATAAAAAATGGAAACAGTATGTATTAATTGTTACGATATTTGGGTGAGCCTGAGCCGTTCGCAACGCGGACAGCCATTAGGAAATTCTAATGAATTTACTGATAATAAAAAATAACAAAGGAGAGGTATATAGTAATGGAAACAGGAAAAAATGATGAAATTGAGATTGATTTTAGAGAAATATTTGTACTTTTGTTAAGTAAACTGGCAGTTATTGTATTAATTGCATTTTTAGGGGCATTAATTGCATTTACATATACAAAATTTATGATTCCTAAAACATACACATCAAAAACACAGATATATGTTATGAACAATACCTCAACTAGTGACGTAAAACAAGTCAGTGTTGGAGAACTCCAGGCGAGTAATTACCTGACAAATGATTATCGTATGTTATGTAAGAGCAGACCTGTTTTGGAAAAAGTAATTGAAGAACTGAAACTGGATATGTCTGTAGGCGGATTGGCATCGAAGATATCAGTAAGCACACCGTCTGATACACGTATCATTACGATAGCAGTAACAGATACTGATCCATGGATGGCAAAGAGTATAGCAGATGCAGTAAGGGAAGCGGCAAAAATCCGAATTGTTGAAGTGATTGGTGTGGAATCAGTGAATGATGTTGAAACGGCGAATGTGCCTGATTCGCCTGTAGGACCTAATATGAAACTTAACATTATGTTAGGGTTTATTTTAGGAGCAATCATTGCTGTAGCAGTGATTGTTATCAGATATTTGCTTGATGATACAATTAAGACACCTGATGATGTGGAAAAATATATAGGCTTAAGCGTGCTTGGAAGTATTCCTTTGAGCGAAGCGGAAGCTAGAAAAAAGAAAAAGAAAAAGAAAAGCAAGTAATGAGCAATGGTTTGATGTTAGATGGTGTAATGCTACAGGTTGTGTGTTGATAGAAAAGGAGTTAATAAATGTTAAATATTAATATAGACAAATTAAAGAAACTTGATAATTCTACAAATGAATCATACAAACGTCTGAGAACTAATATACAATTTTGTGGAGATGATATAAAAGTGATTGCACTGACAAGTACCGTTCCTAATGAGGGAAAATCAAGTGTTTCATTCAATCTTGCGGCTTCTATTGCAGAATCGGGGAAAAGAGTAATTTTTCTTGATACAGATTTGCGTAAATCAGTATTGGTAGGACGTTATAAGATAAATAAAGCGGTTAAAGGTCTTACGCATTATCTTTCGGGAGTAAACCCGTTTGATGAAGTTGTATATGCGACAAATGTGGATAATCTTCATGTAGTCTTTTCAGGACCTGTTCCACCAAATCCGGCAGAGTTGTTAGGCAATAAATATTTTAAAAAACTGATTGCTGATCTTAGAAAAACATATGATTATGTTATTATTGATACACCGCCTATTGGCAGTGTTATTGATGCAGCTATAGTGGCACAGGAATGTGATGGAGTTGTGCTTGTTATTTCAGCTAATGAGATAAGTTATAAAGCAGTACAGAAATCAAAGATGCAGATGGAAAAATCTAACTGCAGAATAATTGGTGCGGTCCTTAATAAAGTAACTTTTGGAAAAAACGGATATTATGGAAAATATTATGGCAAGTATTATGGTAAGTATTATGGCAACTATGGAGAATATTAGTATAGTCTGGTATAATTAATAGACATAAGACATACGAAGTAGTAAGACCGGAGAGGAATAAGGATATATTCATATGGGGCAAGAGGAAAAAAGATTGTATATACAGGGGGGATTAACGTGTACAGAGAGAAAGTACCCAGCTGGATAAAAAGATTTGATTTTTTGATTTTGGATATGATAGTTTTGGAAGTTTCGTTTTTTTTATCTTATGTCATAAGACATGGCAGGATAACGGAATTATCAAAAATCCCGAAATTATATGAAAGTGTAGGAATTGCATTACTTGTCATTAGTATTGTTGAGGCTATATTTATTCAAAGTTACTATAATATTCTGAAAAGAAAACAATGGGAAGAATTCTGTTCTGTATTTAAGAGAGCTACATATATAACCGTGCTCTTGATTGTATATTTATATCTGACTAAAAATTCAGGGACATATTCCAGAACAGTTTACATTATGACATGGGAGTTTGCGGTGATTCTTACATATGCCGAAAGGCAGTTGTGGAAAATTGTTGTCAAAAAAAATGTAAAAAATGCGAGGCAATCCGGAAATTATTTTGTCATTGTCACTGTTGCTGATAAGGCGAAAGAAGTAATTGAATCTATAAGAAAAGAGGCGGATTCAAGATATGTTATATCTGGGATTGTTGTTACTGATAAGAAGATGACAGGAAAGAAAATATCAGATGTAAATGTTATTGCAGATGGTGAAAGTGTTATAGATTATTTATGCAGAAACTGGATTGATGAAGTGTTCATTGCTCTTCCGGAACAGTATTCTGAATTGGAAAGTACCCTTGTGGAAGACTGTGTTATTATGGGGATTACGGCACACAAATATCTTGCGAGAGAGACCAAGGAAAAGACCGGTGTAAGATTTGTTCAGAAGATAGGTGATTATACAGTTCTTTCTTATGGCGTTAAGATTATCACCGTAAAACAGATGATAATGAAGAGGTGTATAGATATAGCCGGTGGAATTGTAGGACTTATATTTACGGGTATTATATTTATATTTATTGCGCCACTTATTTATATCAAATCACCGGGACCGATTTTCTTTAAACAGTGGAGAGTAGGTCGAAATGGAAAGAAATTCCAGATATACAAATTCCGGAGTATGTATATGGATGCTGAAGAACGTAAAGCAGAACTTATGGCACACAATAAAGTAAAAGATGGAATGATGTTTAAGATAGAAAATGATCCGAGAATTATCGGTGGAGAGAACGGCAAAGGCATTGGTAATTTTATCAGAAATACTTCGCTTGATGAATTTCCACAGTTTTTCAATGTTTTAAAGGGAGATATGAGCCTTGTCGGAACACGTCCGCCTACACTCGATGAGTGGGGAAAGTATAAGCTTCATCACAGAAAGAGAATGGCAATTAAGCCGGGACTTACAGGGATGTGGCAGGTCAGCGGAAGAAGTGATATTACAGATTTTGAAGAAGTTGTCCGGCTTGACACGGAATATATCAATAACTGGAGTATCAGTAAGGACATAAAGATATTATTAAAAACGGTGAAGGTTGTACTTTTGGGGAAAGGTGCAAGCTAGAAGAGGCTGTCACATTAAGCAGAATACGAAAATTATTGAAAAGAGTGAAAGAGAAAAGAAAATCTTTTACTCTTTTTTTTGTGCCATTATTGAAAAATAGGTATGTATATGATAATATATTAAATATGTATATTTAGTAAGTGAAAGGCAGTTCGTGTTTTGTTGAAAAGATTGATGAATAAATGGAAGTCTGTGCCTTTGACGGTGAAGGTTTCTGTTTCGTATGCAGTATGCAGTATATTACAAAAAGGGATATCGTTTATCACACTTTCTATATTTGCGAGAATGTTAACAACAAGTGAATATGGGCAGGGGACAATCTACAGCTCGTGGTTGAGTATTATTACTATTTTTGTTACGCTGAATCTTACATATGGTTCGTTTTCAACTGCTATGGTGAAATATGAGAACAGGAGATATGAATATATTTCGTCAATTCAGGGGATTTGTATTCTTCTGATGATTGTGTTTTCCATCATATATCTTCCTTTTTCAGAGATATGGAACAGGCTTTTTGAACTGCCGACAGTCATAATTATAATGATGCTGTTTGAAATCATGGCTACAACATCAATACAATTGTGGAGTGGAAAAAAGCGTTTTGAATATAAATATAAAAGTGTCATAGCGCTCACTCTCATCATGTCAGTGTTATCGCCAGTATTATCTTATGTATTTATTGTTCACAGTGACGAAAAGGGATATGCCAAAATTATTGGCGGGTCTCTTATTACAATCATTTTCGGCACGACTGTTTTTGTTTTCAATTTGTGCAAAGGGAAAAAATTATATAATAGAGAATTTTGGATATATGCACTAAAATTTAATATTCCTCTTTTGGCATATTATTTGTCACAGATTATTTTTAACCAAAGTGATCGTATTATGATTAGTCATTATTCGGGAAACGATAAGGCAGGAATATATAGTGTGGCATATAGCCTGGCAACGGTGTTGAATTTTGTGTTGACAGCAATTAATAACTCATATGTTCCGTGGTTTTATGAGAAATTAAAGAAAAGAGAACAAAAAGAAAATGAGTCGGTTTCTCTGATGATATCAATACTAATGGCGGTATTGCTGATAGGTGTCATTTGGTTCTCACCGGAAATCATCTATGTCATTGCCGGAAAAAAATATCATGAGGCAATATGGATTGTTCCTCCGGTTGCCATTAGTATTCTATTGTTATTTTATTCTCAGCTTTTTATTAACTTTGAATTTTTCTTTGAGGATAAAAAAACATTGGTAAAGGCATCAATCGGTGCAGCGTTAGTCAATGTTGTTTTAAATGCAGCTCTGATACCAAATGTAAGCTATTTGGCAGCAGGATACACAACATTGTTCAGTTATGTTATTTTTTGTGTGGCAAATTATAGGACAATGATGAAATTGGCAGAGAAGGAAAATATTAAAGATTATGGATTTGATATTAAGAAAATGATGATGTTAATGATTATCTTTATTGTTCTCAGTTTTGCAGGGATGATGCTCTATAATTTCTTTTTGATAAGGTTTGTAATTGACGCTATTGCATTTGTATTCTTAATGATATGGGGCAGAAAAAAATCTTTTTCTATTAGAAAATTGGGCAGAAAGGAAGAAAAAGGTGAATAAAACAAGAGAAATAGGTCATAAATTAAAAAAGTATATACCTAAAAAAATATATACAATGATATTATGGATATTATTTGATCGTGATATAAAGCAATTGTGTAGACACAGAAAAATGGTAAAGAAAACAGATGAAATTAATGAAAAGAATTGTAAACGAATTGCTGAAAAGAAAAAAATCAGGATAGCCTTTTTGTTTGGTTCATCGTCGTACTGGACAGGGGATACGCTATTTGAATTATTTCGTGCTGATAAAAGGTTTGAGCCTTATGTCATAGTAGTTCCGTTTTTCAACGGAACAGATTCAAGTGTATATCATGAGTATAAAAGAACAGTAAAATTTTTTTATGAAAAAAATATAAAAGTGATTGGAACGGCAAAAGATAAAAGCATGAAAAAAAATAAAAATTATAAAGAATGCGGTTCACCGGATATTGTATTTGTTGCCAATCCATATGTGACGAATTATCCTAAAGAATGGAAACCATCACATCTGCCAATCAGTGTACTGAGTTTTTATATTCCTTATGGTTTTTTGCTCGCTGATATTCCGAACAGTCAGTTTAACAATAAGGAATCGCATCATTTATTCTGGAAAATTTTTTGTGAGACAGAGATAACGAAAAAAATGTTTAAAAAATATTCAGAAATTGGCGATCGAAATGTCGTATTCAGCGGATATCCGAAGATGGATATATTTTATGATGATAAAGAAGTTGATAATGACACAGATGTTAAGAAAGACATATGGAAAGGGAAGAAAGATGCAAAAAGAATTATTTTTTCACCTCATCATTCGATTAAGATGGAAGATTCGGGATTGCAACATTCCACATTTCTTGATAATTATAAGTTTATTTTGGAAATGGCGAAAAAGTATAGTGATACAACAAGCTGGATATTCAGACCGCATCCTTTACTTGAAAAAGCATGTTATTATGCCGGAGTTTTTAAGTCACCAGAGGAATGGAATGCTTTTCTTAATGAATGGAGAACACTTGACAACTGTGTAGTTCAGATTTCAGGGGATTATTCGGAAGCATTCAAAACATGTGATGCCATTATTAATGATTCAGTTTCCTATATGGCTGAGATACTGTATGTACATAAACCGATGCTGTATCTGAAATCCAATAAGGCAACATTTAATGATTTGGGAAGAAGTCTTGAGAAGGTACACTACAGTTGTTCCGGAGATGATTTGGAAAAAATTGAAGAGTTTATCAAAATGGTGTTGGATGAGAGAGATCCGATGTTTGAAAAAAGAGAAGAATATTTTTCTAAATACATGGATTATAAGAGTACGAATGGAATTGTAGCGTCACAATATATATATGATTATATTAATAAAGCATTGGCAAAACAGAAAGGAGATATAGATGAATTCTTATGAAGATATCACAATTGTTATCAGTTGTGCGGGAAAGGGAATAAGACTTGGAAAGGGATGCACAAAGGCATTAATAGAAGTGAATGGAAAACCACTTATTATTCATCAGTTAGAGCAGCTTGATAAATGTGATGATATCAGGATTGTTGTCGGATATCAGGCAGAAAAAGTAATTGAAACTGCAAAGAAATATCGCGATGATATAACGTTTCTATATAATAATGAATATGAAACAACAGGTACGGCGGCAAGTTTTTCCAAAGGGCTTCAGGATTCTAAAGAGTATGTGGTAGCTCTTGATGGTGATTTACTTGTCAATCCTGATGATATGGAGAAATTTCTGAATCATGAAGGTGAATGTGTTGGAGGCTGTATACCGACAACGGATAACCCGGTTCTTATGACAATTAATGAGAATGGGAAGATAACAGAGTTTTCTCGCGAACATGGAGAGTTGGAGTGGACAGGTCTTGCCAAACTCAAAGCAGCAAGTCTGACACCTGGAACACATCACGTATATATGATGATTGAACCATTGATGCCGATAGATGTACTTGAAATACGTACCAAAGAGATTGATACAGAAAATGATTATAATAATGCGGTAAAATGGGTAAATAACGGATATCATGATTAAAAATCCGCTATAAGGAATAAAACATCATATAAGTTTGTATGAAAACAGACATTAATAGATGGTGTACAGAAGGAGTTTCATAATATGAAAAAAAGTAACGAAAATGAAAAAAAAAGAGTGTGGGGGAAGAATATATCCATCAATGATACACAAGAATTTTTTGAGAAAAGAATTGAAAAGCATTTACCTCATAGATACAACTATGTAATGTATCAAGATGATAATCCTGAACTTGCAATAGAGAGAGACAGATATGAAAAGGCAAAATTTATCAATTGGCTTAATATAAAGAGTAATTCGAGAGTTCTTGATATAGGATGTGGTGTAGGAAGATGGGCTGATACCATTGCACCAATGATTAGTGATGGCGATTACATTGGAGTTGATTTTAGTTATTCGCTGCTTGGACTTGCAAAAGAAGTATTTAAGTCAAATAGTAACTGCCATTTTTATCAGGGCAGTTTTCAGGAACTAAAACAGGTATTAAAGAAAAATAACCAACAGAAGTTATATAATTCAATCCTTATCAACGGTGTTCTTATGTACATAAATGACGATGATATTGAAAAATGTCTATCAAATGCTAAAGAATATATGGCTCCGGGAGGAGTCATATATATAAAGGAATCTGTAGGTGTAGGAGAAAGACTGACACTGAATAAATTTTACAGTAAAGAGATGAAAGCCGAATATAGTGCAATATACAGAGATATAGAACAATATAGTGAAATCTTTAGCAGAATATTTGATGAAAAGTCTGGTTTTTCGGTATTGAATAGTGGACATACATGGGAGACTCAATATTCCAACCGAAAAGAAACTTCAAGCTATTTTTGGATTATTAAATTTCAAGGTTAGTAAGAAAAATATTTATCAGAAAGAAGAGTGTATGTATAAATGAGAGAATATCCGTTAGTCAGTATTGTTACATTGACATACAAAAAATTCGATTATATATATGATACAATAGGCTCAGTGCTAGTTCAGAATTATCCTAATATAGAGTATATTATTGCAGATGATGGCTCTGATAATTTTCCTAAAGAAGAGATTGAAAAGTTTGTATCAGAGCATTCAAAAAGTAATCTTAAGAAATTTACAATTCTTCATGATGAAAAAAATGTCGGAACAGTAAAGAATATCAACAGGGCGTATGCATATGCACAGGGAGAATATCTTATGCCATTATCAGGAGATGATGTGTTTTTTAATAACAGTGTAGTGAGTCGGATAGTTAGGGAATTCATCAAAAGAGACTGTGATGCATTGACAGCCATGAGAGTTGTATGCAATGAAGATTTGAAACCATTGTATTATCTTCCACATATAAGTGACAAAAAGATCCTAAAAAAATATGACACTGCAAAAAAACAGTATAGGGCACATATAACAGACAGATTCTGTGAATGTTCTTCAGGCAGTGTTTTGTATTTACGAAAAAAAAAGTGGGAAGAACTTGGAAAGTTTGACGAACAATATATCCTTTTAGAGGATGCTCCTTTTTTTGCAAAGTATCTTTGGGAAAATAACTTGGAAATACTTTATAATGTGAGAGCAATTTATTATCGTCTTGGTGGAGTGTCAAATGGTATGAGAAATCCACTAATGGTGGCTGATTCCAATAGATATAATCAAATAGAGAGAAAAAAACATTTTGAAAGTTTAAACACAGTGGATAGAATGATTATCAAATATATATGTGATTTTAATGGTGAAATAAGTCTCATGTCACGTATAAAAGTATATTTGAAAAACCCGGTAGTGTTTTGCATGAGATTTGTAAAGGTGATACATGAAAAATATAAAATTAGGATGGAGAAGTGAAATATGCAGGTAGTAAAATATGTTTTTCAGCCACATGGTGATGAGCGTGGACAGCTTGTGGCGTTAGAAGAGTTCATAGATATACCATTTAGAATAAAAAGGGTATATTACATGTATGATACAAAGGAGGGTGTGAGAAGAGGGTTTCATGCACACAAATCATTGGAGCAGATTCTGGTGTGTATCCATGGAAGTTGTAAAGTGCTTTTGGACAATGGACATGAAAAGAAAGTAGTGCCTTTGGAAAAGCCTTATGAAGGTTTATATATATCAAATGATATATGGAGGGAAATGTATGATTTTTCTCCGGATGCAGTGCTACTGGTTCTTGCCTCCGAATTATATGATAATAACGATTATATAAGAGATTATGATGATTTTTTAAAGTTTATTTCAGAAAGGGAAAGCAAGGAATAAGATGTCAGAATTGATGAAAGTACCATTTGTATCTTTTGATGTGATGCACAGTGAAATAAGAGAAGAAATTACATCCGCATTTAATAGTGTACTGTCAAAAAACATGTATATATATGGCAGTGAGTGTAAAGCGTTTGAAAGAGAATTTGCGATGTATTGTGGAACGGATTACTGCGTTGGAACAGGAAATGGGCTTGATGCGTTATATCTTATCATGAAGGCACTTGGCATAGGCTATGGTGATGAGGTAATTGTTCCGGCAAATACATTTATTGCTACGGCACTTGCTGTTTCGTATACAGGAGCAGTTCCGGTTTTAGTGGATGTTGATATATCAACATATAATATAGATGTTTCAAAAATCGAGCCTGCAATATCTGATAAGACAAAAGCTATCATTGCTGTGCATCTTCAGGGAAGAATGGCAGATATGGAAAATATAAAAGCCATAGCCACAAGGCATCATTTGTATCTAATTGAAGATGCAGCACAGGCGCATGGTGCTATGTATAAAGGAAAAAAGGCAGGAATACTGTCAGATGCAGCAGCATTTAGTTTTTATCCGGGAAAAAATCTTGGAGCATTGGGAGATGGTGGCTGTGTTGTGACAAACAATGAAGAGCTTGCATGTAAGATTAGAACACTTGGTAATTATGGTTCTGACTATAAATATCACCATATCTATAAAGGCTCTAACAGCAGGCTTGATGAAATGCAGGCGGCTTTTTTAAGAGTCAAGCTAAAAAGCCTTGATAAGTGGAATAGTGAAAGGCAGAGAATAGCAGAAAAGTATTTTGATAAAATTAATAACAGAAATATCATTCTGCCGCCAAAGAATAGTGAAGAATATAGGCATATTTATCATGTTTTTGCTATACGCTGTGAGGAAAGAGATGGGCTGGAGAAGTATCTTTATGAGAATGGAATCGGAACGGTTAAGCATTATCCTATTCCTATACATTTACAGAAAGCCTATGAGGATTTGAAAAAAGGTGAAGGAACATATCCGATTGCTGAAAATATATGCAGGACAATACTTAGTATACCGATGTATTATGGAATTTCGGATGAAGAGATAGAGTATGTGGCCGATAAAATTAATCAGTTTTAATTCAGGTTTTAAGTGACTTGCATACACTTAATAAAATAGTATACAAGTCAGGAAGAATTTGAAGCGGAGGTTTGGTTTGAGAATAAGAATTTTAAGTCAAAAAGATGCACAATATATGTATGAATGGATGCATGATGATGATGTGACAAAGGATTTAAGAGGTCATTTCAAAGACAAAACATTAGAAGATTGCAGAAGTTTTATACGTGAAGAAATGACAGATGCAAAAGAATTTATTGAATCGGATAAAAGCGTAGAAAATATTCATTTGGCAATAACGAACAATAACGACATATACATGGGTACAGTAAGTCTAAAAAATATTTCATATGATAACTTTACAGCAGAATTTGCCATAACAGTAAGAAAAGAGGCAATGGGTATGGGATATGCGGCTTTTGGGATGAAATCTATTATAAAGCTTGGGTTTAGTAAAGGTCTTAAAAAAATATTCTGGTGTGTATCAAAATACAATCAGCGTGCCATAAAGTTTTACAATAAAAATGGGTATAGGATGACAGAAAGTGTACCGCAGAATATAAAAAATAGATATTCAGAAATACAAGCAGAATTGCTGTGGTATTGTGCTGAATCGACAATATAGAAAAGAGGTATGTAAGAAATGAAAGTATTAGTGACAGGTGTAGCAGGACAATTGGGATATGATGTGATGAATGAGTTGGCAAAGAGAGGTTATGAGGCAGTAGGAAGTGATGTTGCTGAAAAGTATAGTGGAATAACTGCGGATGAAAAAATCGCACAGATGCCTTATATACAGATGGATATCACCAATGCACAGGCAGTAGAGGAAAAGATAACAAGTGTGAATCCTGATGTGGTCATTCACTGTGCCGCATGGACAGCGGTCGACCTTGCAGAAGATGACGACAAGGTGGAAAAGGTTCGTGCCGTCAATGCAGGTGGAACACAAAATATCGCAAATGTCTGCAAAAAATTGGATTGTAAGATGATATATATCAGTACAGACTATGTATTTGATGGTCAGGGAGAGACGCCTTGGGAGCCTGACTGCAAAGACTATAAGCCTATGAATGTATATGGTCAGACAAAATTAGAAGGGGAACTTGCTGTTTCGCAGACACTTGAGAAGTATTTTATTGTCAGAATTGCATGGGTATTTGGTGTGAATGGAAAGAATTTCATCAAGACAATGCTTAATGTCGGAAAAACACATGATACTGTCAAAGTAGTCAATGACCAAATAGGCACACCAACATACACATATGATCTTGCAAGACTTCTTGTTGACATGGCAGAAACAGAGAAGTATGGCTATTATCATGCAACAAATGAAGGCGGTTATATATCATGGTATGACTTTACCTGTGAGATATATAAGCAGGCAGGTTTAAACACTAATGTCATACCGGTTACAACAGAAGAATATGGACTGTCAAAAGCGGCAAGACCATTTAACAGCAGACTTGACAAGAGCAAACTTGCAGCGAACGGATTTACACCGCTTCCGACATGGCAGGATGCGTTAGCAAGATATTTAAAAGAGATTTAGGAAATCTGCTTTTGTTGGCATGTGATAGGAGTGGCATATGGATAAACCGGTTGTAAGCAAAATATATAAGTCAAGAGTATTGATACTGATATTGCTTGATATATTAGCAGTACAATTATCTTCATTTCTTGCACTGTATATAAGATACGATTTTAAATTGATTGATATTGACACTAAATTTTTGTACTCCATTCGGCATTACGCAGCATTAAATACAGCAGTGGTGATAGTTGTATTTTTCTTTTTCAGGCTGTATTCAAGCATTTGGAAATTTGCAAGTGTGGATGAGATGATTAATATTATATTTTCCTGTGCGATTTGTTTTTTGCTTGAGATAATAGAGATGATTTTCACAAATTACAAAGTCCCAAGAAGTCATCCGTTCATGTTTGCTATCATTCTGCTTGCAATGATTATCAGCATAAGATTTGGATACAGGTTTTTAAGAGCAGTAAAACAAAATTCATTATTTGATAAAAAAGGGATGTCTACGATGATAGTAGGTGGCGGACAAGCAGCCGCTATGCTTATAAAAGAAATCAAAACTTCCGAATATGCAAAGTATAATGTTAAGTGTATCATAGATGATGATGTTAAGAAGCATGGGAAATATGTTTTGGGCATAAAGGTTGTCGGTGACAGAAGTACTATTCTTGAAAATGTACAAAAATATGCGATAGAAAAAATTATTGTTGCAATTCCTACTGCTGAAAATAAGGTCATTCGTGATATATTGGACATATGCAAGAAGACAGACTGTAA
Organism: uncultured Lachnospiraceae bacterium; assembly: GCA_902786365.1. Classification (GTDB taxonomy): domain Bacteria; phylum Bacillota; class Clostridia; order Lachnospirales; family Lachnospiraceae; genus Bovifimicola. Next base: position 15,602 of record CADACD010000010.1, read on the forward strand.
GCTGCAAAGAATTCCGGGAATTTATCAGCTTGTCAATGGCAGTGTCAGTGTCAATGACATAAGAAATGTAGAGATTGAAGATTTGCTTGGAAGAGAGCAGATTAAAGTAGATTTAGACAGTATTATGGATTATGTGAGTGACAAGACAGTACTTGTCACAGGAGGGGGCGGCTCAATCGGAAGTGAGCTTTGCAGGCAGATTGCAATGCATAAACCGAAAAGACTGATAGTTTTGGATATTTATGAAAATAATGCATACGATATAGAACAGGAATTGAGAGAGAAATTCAAAGATTTGGATCTTGTTGTTCTGATAGGGTCTGTGCGAAATACACATAGGATGAATGAGATATTTAAATGTTACAGTCCGGATATTGTGTATCATGCAGCAGCGCACAAACATGTTCCCCTCATGGAAAACAGTCCGAATGAAGCGATAAAAAATAATGTGTTTGGAACATATAAAACTGCAATGGCAGCGGCAGAGTTTGGAGTGAAAAAGTTTGTGCTGATATCAACGGATAAGGCTGTCAATCCAACCAATATTATGGGAGCATCTAAGCGTATATGTGAGATGATTATCCAGATGTTTAATCATCAATATAAAGATACTGATTTTGTTGCTGTGAGATTTGGCAATGTTCTTGGAAGTAACGGAAGTGTAATCCCACTTTTTAAAAAGCAGATTAAAGCGGGGGGGCCTGTTACGGTAACGGATCCCGAGATTATTAGATACTTTATGACAATTCCTGAAGCAGTTTCACTGGTACTTCAGGCAGGAGCATATGCTAAAGGCGGCGAAATATTTGTCCTTGATATGGGTGAACCTGTAAAAATTTTAGATTTAGCAAGAAATCTTATCAGGCTGTCAGGATATACGGAAGATGAGATACCTATTGAATTTACAGGACTCAGACCGGGTGAAAAGTTATATGAAGAGCTTTTGATGGGAGAGGAAGGATTAAAGCAGACAGATAATAAATTGATTTATATCGGCAGACCGATTGAGTTTGATGAGGAAGAGTTTAAAGGGAATTTGAAAGAATTGAAGAAAATGTGTGAGCAGGATGATGTTGATATCAGAAGCTATGTGAGCAGGATAGTTACAACATATCAATACAATAAGAAGGTATAAAGTCTTAGCAAAAGTAAAGGAGCAATAGGAAAATGTCAGAGAATAGAATATATATGGCATCACCGACAATGCATGGTGATGAACAGAGATTTGTGAAAGAAGCATTTGAGACAAACTGGATTGCACCTCTTGGACCAAATGTAAATGGTTTTGAAAAAGAATTGGCAGAGTATATAAAAACCGGCAGTGCGGCTGCACTCAGTTCGGGAACGGCAGCGATACATCTTGCACTTATATTGCTTGGGGTCGGTGAGGGTGATATTGTGTTCTGTTCTGATTTGACATTTTCTGCAACGGTTAATCCGGTTACATATGTTGGGGCAAAGCAGATATTTATTGACAGTGAAAGAGATAGCTTTAATATGTCGCCAAAAGCTCTTAAGAAAGCTTTTGAAGTATATGGTGCACCAAAGGCAGTGATAGTGGCAAATCTATATGGTACACCGGCAAAGCTTGATGTGATAAGAAATATATGTGATGAATATCATACACCATTAATCGAAGATGCGGCAGAAAGTCTAGGTGCAGTTTATGAAGGCAGGCAGACAGGAACATTTGGCGATATAGGGGTATTTTCATTTAACGGGAATAAGATTATAACAACTTCAGGTGGTGGAATGCTGGTATCTGATAATGAAGAGTATGTCAATCGTGCAAGGTTTCTTTCTACACAGGCTCGTGAAAATGAGAGATTTTATCAACATAAAGAAATTGGATATAATTACAGAATGAGTAATATTTTAGCAGGAGTAGGAAGGGGACAGTTGCTTTATCTTGATGAGCACATAGTACTCAAAAAGAAGATATATGACAGATATCAAGAGGCATTTGCTGATATCGAAGCAATAGAGATGAATCCCGTACCTGCTAACTGTAAGGCAAATTACTGGCTATCGTGTATGACAATCAAAAAAGACAGTAATGTCACACCATTAGATATTATATTGGAGCTTGAAAAGCATAATATTGAGAGCAGGCATATATGGAAACCTATGCATATGCAACCCGTATTTGCAGATTTTCCTTTTGTGATGGAAGATGGTGTTATGAACCGAGCGAATGTTGCGGATAATGTGATTGATATGAGTGTTAGTAGGGATGTATTCAGCCGGGGGCTTTGTCTTCCGTCAGATATTAAAAATACTGATGAAGATATGGAGAAGATAATAGGGATTATCAGAAAGTGTTTCAGGTGATGAATTGATGGGTGTAATTTATAGAAAATATATAAAACGATTTTTGGATATTATGTGTGCATTACTTGCAATAGTGTGTTTTGGATGGCTCTTTATCATTGTGGGACTGCTTGTGAAATTAAAGCTTGGGTCGCCGATCATTTTTAAACAACCACGTCCGGGCATAATTGATAAGAAAACGAAGAGAGAGACAATTTTCATGATGTATAAATTCAGAACGATGTCTGATGAGACAGACGAGAATGGGGAATTACTGCCAGATGAGGTAAGACTTGGAAACTTTGGAAAGATGCTTAGAAAGACCAGTTTGGATGAACTTCCTGAGGTGTTCAACATTTTAAAGGGAGATATGAGTGTGATTGGTCCCAGACCCCAGTTGGTAAGGGATATGGTTTTTATGACAAAAAAACAGAGAAGAAGACATACCGTGAAGCCGGGACTGTCAGGACTTGCGCAGGTAAATGGAAGGAATGACATTGACTGGGAAGATAAATTGAATTATGACCTTAAATATATTGAGGACATTTCTTTTGCAAATGATGTAAAAATTGTTATTGAGACAATTGAAAAAGCGTTTATAAAGCAGGAAGGTATCACAGAGGGCAAGATGGCCACGGCACAGGATTATGGTGATTATCTGGTGGAACGTAAGAGTGTAAGTAAAGAAGAGTATGACAGAAAGCAAAAAACTGCACAGAGGCTGTTAGAGCAGTTTAGGAAGGACAATGAATGACAGAAGGATGGAGATATTACAATCATGCACTGATACCTACGCTGGCACCCCATGAAAAAGTAGATTCAGAAGTTGTAAGAAAAAGAAAATTCTGGTCAGGCTGGCAGGGACATCCGTTGATGGCAAGATGGGTAACGGATTTTGATGTTGATATTCAGACAGAATGGTGGTATGTTATCAAAGATGATAAGTTTGATATCAATGCGCTGAAAGCAAAGAGACGATATGAAATCAACAAAGGAAAAAGAAATTTTGATGTAAAATTAATCAATCCATTTTCTTATGTAGATGAAATGGTGAAAGTTATGATAAAAGCATATTCGGCTTATCCGGAAAAATACAGACCAGACACAGATGCAGGCAGGTTAAAAGAAGAGGTAATGCAGTGGACGGATATCGTGGTGTTTGGAGGATTTTCGAAAGAGGATGGGAGTCTGTGTGGGTTTGCTTATTTGAAGGATTATGGAAATTATACAGATTTTAACGTACTAAGAACAATCCCAGAGTATGAGAAGCTTGGTATTAATGCAGCGATTATCAATGGTATGATTGAACATTTTGATACAAGACTGGGAGAAAATGGGTTCTATATCAGTGATGGTTCAAGGTCAGTGGTGCATGAGACGGCATTTCAGGATTATCTGGAAAAATATTTTGGGTTCAGAAAGGCATATTGTAATTTGAAAATCTATTATCGTTTTCCTGTTTCACTTGCAGTCAGGATTTTATATCCTTTCAGAAAAAAGATTGGAAATGAAAGAAAGTTGTCATGTATGATATCCGGTCTTCTTCGAATGGAAGAAATTCAAAGAAAATGTAAATACATACAGAAGGTGTAATATGAATGAGTTAGTATCTGTTATCATGCCGTCATATAATACGGCAGAATTTATTGAAAAGTCTGTAAAATCTGTGATAAACCAGACATATACCAATTGGGAGCTTATTATTGTAGATGACTGTTCTCAGGACAATACAGAAGAAATATTAAAAAAATATCTTGCGGATAAGAGAATAAGGTATTATAGAAATGAGGCAAATCTTGGTGCTGCGATATCAAGAAACAGGGCGTTGAAAGAGGCAAAAGGAAGATGGATTGCATTTCTTGACAGTGACGATTTGTGGAAACGGGAAAAACTTCAAAAACAAATAGAATTTATGGAAAAGAATGAGTATTATTTTTCCTATACCAATTATGTTGAGATTGATGAAAATTCAAAGCTCACAGGAACTGTGGTTTCGGGACCGGAACATATTACAAGACGCAGAATGTATGATTATTGCTGGCCTGGCTGTCTTACCGTCATGTATGACAGAAGAAAAGTTGGCGATATTCAGATAACAGATATCAAAAAGAATAATGATTATGCAATGTGGCTTGAAGTGATTAAGAAGACAGACTGTTATCTTCTTTGCAGCACTCTTTCGGGTTACAGAAGAAGGCAGGGCTCTATCAGTAATCAATCATATCTTTGGTTGGTTTACTGGCACTATGCACTTTTTAGAGAAGAAGAGGGTTTTGGTGTGTGTAAAAGCATCTGCTTGACTATGAACAATTTATTTTGGGGAATGTACAAAAAAATCAGGTATGTTAAAAGAAAAAGGTTGGTGTAGACTATGAAAAAGTTAATTTATGTAACAGGGGATATGAATTCTTTTTTTGTAAATGAAATACAAACATTAGTGGAGAGGTTTGATAATGTTCATGTTCTGGTATATAAAGGCGATCAAAAAAAATATGATGAAATTGCCAAAAAATATGGATTTACATATGAAGAAGTATCATTTAAGAAAAATATCGTAAAAAATATTTTAACATTTATTCCATGGGTATTTTCACATGATGTTATTTTGGAAATAAAGAGAAAATGCAAGTCAGAAAATGCGATAAAAAAATTTTGTTATATCATGTTTTATGGAATTTATGCAGCAAGTGTAAAAAATCAGATTGAAAGTGTTATGGGAAGTGATGAGATATACTTATACTCATTTTGGCTGAGCAGACCGGCATATGCTATATCACTTTTTAATTTAAACAGAAGCAAAAAGATTCGAAAAATTGTTTCACGTACTCACAGATATGATTTATATGAGGAGGAAAATGTAGTAAGTTATCTGCCTTTTAGAAAATTCATTAATGAAAATCTGGATGTCATCTATTTTATTAGTAAAGACGGACTTGAATATTATACAAAAAAGAACTATTCAGATAAAAAGGAGAAGGCGAGATATGAGATATCATATCTGGGAACATTAGACAAAGACAAAATTTCAAGAATTGATGATGATAAAGATGAAATTGTGTTTGCTTCATGTTCCTATATTATGCAGAGAAAGAGACTTGATTTGATTATCAAATTTTTAAGCAGTCCTGCATTTAAGAATATGAATATTCGTTGGCTGCATATAGGAAATGGCAAATCGCAGGGACAAATAGAAGAGCTGGCAGAGAAAAAACTGAATATTAAATATGAATTTCTTGGTAAGATAGATAATGAACAGCTATTTGAAGTTTATAGAAAAGAAAAGGTGAATTTTTTTATCAATATGAGTGATTCGGAAGGAGTCCCTGTATCAGCGATGGAAGCTATGTCTGTTGGAATTCCGGTCATTGCGAGAAATGTAGGTGGAAATGCGGATTTAGTGAAAAATGGTATCAGTGGCTATCTGCTTGACAGTAATCGGATTAAGAGAGCGGATTTTAATAAAATTGCGAAACAGGTAATTCGTTGTGTTTCTAACAGAGAAGACTATAACAATCTGTGCAACGGTGCATATGATGTCTGGAAAAAGGGTTTTAATGCACATGATAATATGATGAAGTTTTGTGATGAATTGCTAAGTGATAACAAGTAAGGGACAGGTGGCTATATGTTAGGAATAATCATTTTAAACTATAATACATCTGATGATGTTATAAGCTGTGTGAATTCAATACTAAAAACAACTAAAACGGACTATCGTATCTATATTGTTGATAATTTGTCCACGGATGATTCATACAGCCATCTGAGAGACCATTTTATGGAATGTGATAGAATAGAGGTGATTTTGTCTGACTGTAATGGCGGATATTCATATGGTAACAACATAGGAATTAAAAAAGCGGTTTTGGATGGGTGTGACTATTTATTAATTTCAAATGCTGATATAATCTATTATAAGAAATCAATAGATACAATGTTAGAAGCGATAAAGAAGGAGAGTGATATAGGAGTCATAGGACCATCATGCAGGTCTTTCGATAAAAAAGAATCTCAACTGTATAGGAAAACATATAATACGAAATTGTATTTGTTTAGTAAACAGCCATTTTTGTATATAGGAAGAAGGTTCTCGGGTACAAGGACGGAATATTCCAAGCCGAAATGGATAAACAAGGATAACAGCATATTCAAATTTAAGGGAATGGTCAGAGGCTGTTGTTTTTTGATATCTTCTGATTTATTTAAGAAAATGGGATATTTTGATGATAACATTTTTCTATATTCGGAAGAGTGGATTGTTGCGAAAAAACTGGAAAAAGCTGGTCTTTTTTGTGCATGTGATTTTAATGCAAAGGTGCTTCACAAAGAAGCAAATTCTACATCAAAGGAAGGAACAGCATTTCAGACATATCATTTATATCTGAGTGCGTTTTATTACTTAAAACATTATTTGAAATGTAATATGGCAGAATTGTTGTTTTTCTATTTGCAAAATGTCGGAGTTTTTTCAGTCAGGGCGATTTTGAAAAAAGACTATAGAAAGCTCTTGACAAGTTTTTTGAAAGATAATACAAAATTGTTACTGAAAAAAGAAAAATATAGGATTTGGGAAAATTAGCAGAATATAGGGGATTGGTGATGAAAAATAAAATTTATTTCAGCATTTCTTTTTTGGTATTAGTAGTATGGATGCTGTTCATATTTGGAATGTCAGCAAAATCAGGAGAGGAATCAGCAGGACTGAGTTTTGGGATAGCAAAAGCCTTGTATGGATTTCCGCTTAATGAAAAAATGATAAAGTTTGAAAGCTTCCATACATTGATTAGAAAGTGTGCACATTTTACAGAGTATGGGATACTTGGAATTCTAATAGTTAACTTTATTCATTCATGTGGCAGGATGTGGAACTGGAAAGTGATGATATTTGTAAGTGGATTTTGTCTTATTTATGCAGCACTTGACGAATATCATCAGAGCTTTGTGGATGGAAGAGGTCCAAGTGTGGGAGATGTGTGCATTGATACATTAGGTGCAGTTATTTTTCAGGTTTTAATATATATTTTGTTAATCAGGTGGAAAATGAAAACTTTAGAATGTGACATTGAATAGTCAGGTTTTTGGAATAGCAATATAGTAACACACAATCTCAAAAATATAATAATTTTGATTGTAATTTGATTATGAATATGTTATTGTTGATAAGTAAAGTTTTACTATTACAAATTTAACAGAATGGAGATAAGAAGATGGCTAATGTGAAAGATGAAGCAAAAAAGCAGGCAGCAAAACAAAAGAAAAAAGTTGGCGGCTTTTTAGCTGAGTTTAAAGAATTTGCTCTTAAAGGCAATGTAATGAGTATGGCAGTCGGTGTGTTAATCGGTGGTGCATTCAGTGGACTTGTCACATCATTAACAGATAACATTATCAATCCTATACTGAATTGTTTTGGAAATGTAAGCGAAAGCGGAGTTGCAAGCCTGTCAGTTAAAATTCATGGACAGACTCTTCAGTTTGGTACATTTATAGCAGATGTTGTAAACTTCCTCATACTTGCATTTATTGTATTTCTTCTTGTAAAGGGAATGAACAAGCTCTTAGAAGCAGGAAAGAAGGAAGAGGAAGAGAAAGCACCGGAAACAAAGGAATGCCCTTATTGTAAGAGTGCTATTCCTGTAGCAGCAATCAGATGTCCTCATTGTACATCAGAACTTAAGAATATAAAGTAGAAGTCATATTTTCATCGTTATCTGTTAATCGTAATAAATGATAATGACATAAGGCGTATCTGTTATATGAATAGTGACAGATACGTTTTTTTATGTTATACTATAGGTTAATTGTTGCAATGCAATTTGACATTGCAGTATGGATTTACCTGAAAGTGGGGTATTGTATGAGCGATATGAATGAGATGGAAGAAAACACAGAAAAAAATACTGATATTAACAAGAAAAAAGCAAAAAGCAATGAATCATATAAGCTGATGAGAAGCAGACTTCGGGGACATGCATCAATTTATCTGAAATTTCCAATTTATTATTCAATACTCTTTATTCCTTTGGTAGTTTATACATGGCTTAAAGACAAACAAATGTGTATAGTGACAAGCAGTATATTTGTTTTGTATGTATTTATTACAGTGACACTATACTTTGTAGATAAAAAAAGGTATATCAAGGAACTTGTCGAGTTTGCAACAGATTATACGCAGATTCAAAGAAGGCTCATAAAAGGAATTGAATTGCCGTATGGATTGATTGATACAGATGGAAAGATGCTATGGTATAATAATGCATTAGAAAATATGTGTGGAAATGTTGAGATGAAGTCTATAGAGAGCGTTTTTCACGAAATAAAGATGGATATTATAGATTTTAATTCAGAGAATGAGAGACCTTCAACATATCTGACATATGATTCGAAATTTTACAGGGTTGATTTTGTGAAAATTCCTTTAGAAGAAGAGTTTGTAAGCCAGAATGGAAAAAAGCACAATACGCCGGCATCGGATGAGGCAGATAGCAGAGAAGTACCTCAGAAAGAACAGGAAAAGAAAGAAAAACAACAGGCGGATATCGCCGGTACCGGAAGATATCTCATTGCCATGTATTTTTTTGACGAGACAGAGATTAACAGACTTACCAAGGAAAATGCAGACCAGAAGATGGTTGCAGGCCTTATTTATCTTGATAATTATGATGATGCGCTTGAAAGTGTTGAAGATGTGAGACGGTCTCTTTTAATCGGTCTTATTGACAGAAAGATTAATAAATATTTTGCGACCTACAATGCTGTTGTAAGAAAGTTAGAGAAGGATAAGTATTTTATTGCGATTAAACAAAAATATGTCTCAGCACTACAGAGTAATAAATTCTCTATTCTTGATGAAGTCAGGGGTGTCAATATAGGAAATGAGATGGCAGTGACTATCAGTATTGGACTTGGTGTGAATGGTGATGAGTATACTCAGAACTGTGAATATTCAAGAATTGCTATCGACCTTGCCCTTGGAAGAGGCGGAGATCAGGCAGTTGTCAAAGATGGTGAGAAGATTTATTTCTATGGCGGCAAGTCAAAACAGGTAGAGAAGAATACACGAGTAAAGGCAAGAGTGAAAGCACACGCTTTGAGAGAATTATTAGAAACAAAAGAAAAAGTTATTATCATGGGTCATAAGATTGGTGATATTGATTCGTTAGGTTCAGCGATAGGAATACTCAGGGCAGTAAAGACACTGAATAAGCAGGCATATATTGTCATCAATGAGATAACATCATCAATAAGACCGATGCTTGATTTGTTAAATCAGGATGAAGAGTATGAAAATGTATTTATCAATAGCGAGGAAGCAAGGGCAATTGTGGATATCAACACAGCCATTGTTGTGGTAGATGTCAGCAGACCAAGTTATGTGGAGTGTCCTGAAATATTATTGAAGAGCAAGGCAGTCGTAGTGCTTGACCATCACAGAAGGAGCAGTGATATTATAGAAAATGCATCACTCTCATATATTGAACCGTATGCATCATCAGCATCAGAGATGGTTGCCGAAATTCTGCAGTATTTCTATGATGGCATCAAGATACGAGTGATTGAGGCAGAAGCAATGTATGCCGGTATCATGATAGATACGAATAATTTTAGCAAGAATACAGGTGTGAGAACTTTTGAGGCCGCCGCATTTCTAAGAAAATGTGGAGTTGATGTGGCGAGAATAAGGCAGATTTTCAGAGATTCCATGGAAGATTATAAAGCGAAGGCAAAGGCGATTTCGTCAGCAGAAGTATTTGACGAAAAATATGCCATAGCAGTGTGTCCGTCAGAGGGACTTGACAGCCCGACAGTTGTAGGTGCACAGGTAGCAAATGAGCTGCTGAATATCAGAGGAATTAAGGCATCGTTTGTTTTGACAGAGCACAACAGCAGGATATATATCAGTGCCCGTTCGACAGGTGATTTAAGCGTACAGCTTATCATGGAAAAGTTAGGCGGTGGAGGTCATCTTGATACTGCAGGGGCGCAGCTTGAAAATGTTTCAATCAATGAGGCGAAAGAAATTGTTAAGAAAACTGTGGTAATGATGGTTCAGGAAAAAGATGTATAATGACCGTCAATTGATAAAAAATAGTGATTATGAAAGAAATGATTACTGTTATTAAAGAGAAGTGATTACTATAGAGAGGCAGGTTTGAGATATGGAAGTAATTTTATTACAGGATGTAAAATCGCTTGGCAAAAAAGGCGAAGTTGTCAATGTAAGTGAAGGATATGCAAGAAATTTTATTTTAAAGAAAAAACTTGGGGTTGAGGCGACGTCAGCCAATTTAAATGATTTGAAGTTACAGAATGCAAACAGCGAAAAAGTTGCAAAAGAAAAATTAGACAGTGCAAAAGAACTGGCTGAAAAAATTGAGAAGCTGAGTGTTGAATTGAAGATGAAAACAGGTGCAGGCGGTAAGACTTTTGGAGCAATCTCTGCAAAGGAAATTGCAGAGGCTGCTAAGAAACAGTTAAATATCGACATTGACAAGAAAAAAATTGTACTTGCAGAACCTGTCAAGTCACTTGGTACGCATATTGTCAAGATAAAACTTCATCCACAGGTAACGGCATCTTTGAATGTTCATGTTGTGGAAGAAAATTAAGAGGATGGGCAGGAAAAGAGCCAAGAATTTTTGCGGCAGCCTTGTGAGACATGAAAATTATATAAAGGAAAGGTGCCAATTGTGGATGAAGCATTAATAAGAAGAACGATGCCGAACAGTATGGAGGCTGAGCAGTCAGTTATTGCTGCGATGCTGATGGATTCGGATGCAGTTTTATCAGCAACGGAACTGATTACAGCAGATGATTTCTACAACAGTCAGTATAAAGTATTGTTTCAGGCAATTATAGATATGTATTCGGCAGGTGTACCGATTGACCTGCTTACACTTCAGGACAAATTAAGTCATATGGATGTTCCTCCGGAACTTGGAAGTGTGGAATTTTTGAAAGATTTGTTAGGATCCGTTGCAATATCTGCAAATGTAAAATATTATGCAAGAATTGTCAGGGAAAAGGCAATCCTTCGTAACCTGATACGTGCAACAGAAGATATTGCCAATACCTGTTATGTCGGAAAAGAAACAGTAGATGACATTTTGGAAGAAACAGAGAAAAAGATATTTGGACTTGTTCAGAACCGTGGAACAGGTGATTATGTGCCGATAAGACAGGTTGTAATTAATGCAATGGAAAAAATAGAAGCTGTGTCAAAGACAAGGGGAACGGTGACGGGTGTTCCGACCGGATTTATAGACCTTGATTATAAGACATCAGGATTTCAGAATTCTGACCTTATCCTGGTGGCAGCGAGACCATCTATGGGAAAGACTGCATTTGTGCTAAATGTTGCTGAACATATGGCATTTAGAAAGAATGTGACAGTTGCAATATTCAGTCTTGAGATGTCAAAGGAACAGCTTGTGAACCGATTGTTTTCACTTGAGTCAAATGTAGATTCGCAGAAGATAAGAACAGGAGATTTGGAAGACAGTGATTGGGAGAGACTGATAGAAAGCGCCAATGTAATTGGAAATTCCAATCTTATCATAGATGATACGCCAAGTATCTCAATTGGAGAGCTGCGTTCAAAATGTAGAAAATACAAACTGGAACACAATCTTGGTATTATTATTATCGATTACCTCCAACTCATGACTGCGGGTGGACATGTAGAGAGTAGACAGCAGGAGATATCTGAAATATCGCGTTCACTTAAAGCAGTTGCCAGAGAATTGAATGTTCCGGTGGTTGCTCTTTCACAGCTCAGCCGTGCAGTGGAGGCGAGAACTGACCACAGACCGATGCTTTCAGATCTTCGTGAATCCGGAGCGATTGAGCAGGATGCCGATGTGGTTATGTTTTTGTATAGAGATGATTATTATAATCCTGACAGTCCGGAGAAGGGAATTGCAGAGGTGATTATTGCAAAGCAGCGTAATGGTCCTATAGGAACTGTGAAACTCGTCTGGTTACCTAATTATACAAAATTCGGCAATTACGATCCTAAAATTGAATAATTTTTTTGAATACCGCATTGTTACATTTGAAACAATGTGGTATTTTATTAGTATCAATAATGATATGTTAAAGTCTTGAAGGGAAGTCTTAACATGTTAAGAAAGGTTATCATATTAAGAAAGGGTGAAGGGTGTATGAATTTTAGTGTAGGAGATAAGAGGTATATTATTTCTGATGCGGCAAAGATGATAGAGGTGGAATCTCATGTGCTTCGCTATTGGGAAGAAGAGTTGGAAGTAGAAGTTCCGAGGAATGAGATGGGGCACAGATATTATACAAATTATTACATTGAGTTGTTTAAGAAGATTAAAGAATTAAAAGAAAGTGGATTTCAGCTCAAGGCAATTAAGATGATACTGCCTGAATTAATGGAGATTAATGGAAATTCAGCAGGGACAAGTACATATGGAACACTCAAAGATGAACTGTTTGAAAAGCTGATGAAATCATCAGACTATAACGTAGTTACAAAAAATGATAATGATAAAGAAACAGAAAATAGTGGATTTATGTCGGGTTACATCAAGCAGGCAATTACAGAACAGGTAGTTGTAGGAAAATCACAGGCATCCGATGGAGAGAATGATATAGATGAAAAAGGTACTATGAGTGAGGACAACGAAAAGGGGAATGGAAAGGAAGCAACAGATGAGAAAAGCAATATCAATTCTGTGACAGGCAGTGATGGTGATGTGAGGGTAATCCGGGACAGAAGCAGTAGTGAAATGAAGGAGAAAAATGTCTTTGAAAGTATAGATGAAAATCATGATATTTTGATGTATGAAAATGAAAGCAGTACAGTAGAGCAGGATAAGATTGACAGGCAGCGGACAACAGGAGAAGTAATCAGAGAAATACCGAAAAATAATAAGATTGAACAGTTCCAGATGATTATTATGGAAGTGGTATCAAATGCGCTAAAAGAAAATAATGGAAGTCTTGGAAAAGAAGTCAGTGATATCGTTTCTGACAATGTAATCAAAGAGATGGATTTTTTGATGCAGATGAAAGAAATGCAGGAAGAGGAAAGATTTCGAAAGCTCGATCAGCTCATCAGGACCTATCAGACACAAAATAGAGAAAAGTCAAAAGAAAAGACAAAATCAAATAAAGGATTATTAGCCAAATTAAAAAAACTGTAAAACCTTTATGGTTTTACAGTTTTTTACTGGTTAAAAAACTAACCTGATGTGTAATAAGTGTTTAAAGATGGTATTATTCAGCAGCGATAACGCCGACAGGACATCCGCCCTCACAAGCACCACAATCGATACATGCATCAGCATCGATAACATACTTGTCATCGCCTTCAGAAATTGCACCAACAGGACAGGCGCCTGCGCATGCTCCACACATTAAACAACCGTCATTAATAACACGTGCCATAATAAAATCCTCCTTAATGTTTGCTTTTTTATTGCATGTGTATATTTTAATACAAATATGAAAACTATTCAAGAGTTTTTATCGTTTTAAATAAAGTACATAATGTGTTAGCACAAATCATGGAAAAGTTGATAAGACAGGAGGAGAAAGGGGGGCTATATTTAGTTGTAAATCAAAGAAATATTATAAAAAATTGATAAAATTATTGCAAAATTGATGAAAATTTATTGCACTATTAACAAAAAAATATTATACTAGATATATGTGTTTTCGGCATATAAAAATATAAATATATGTTTGTGAAAGAGGAGGAAAATGAAATGAGTATTGAACACTTAATTGAGTATGCTAGAGATAACAATTGCTCAGATATTCATATCACCAGTCCGGGTGAGATTTCAATGAGACAATATGGACAGTTAAGAAAGATGGACAGGGAATATAGCCCGGGAGAGCTGGATAATATTATTATGGAGATGATGGACCATGAACAGCTCAATCTGTTTAGTCAGGGAAAAGATTTAGACTTTTCCTATCAGACAAAGGAGAGCAACATTCGTTGCCGTGTAAATGCATACCATCAGAATGGTTTTAATGCAGCATGTCTTCGTATCATGGGTTCAAAAGTTCCTACTCTTGAGAGTCTGAATCTGCCACCGGTTATACAGAGCCTTGCAGACCAGCCAAGAGGACTTGTACTTGTGACAGGACCTACAGGTAGTGGTAAGAGTACAACTCTTGCTGCCATGATTGATTATATCAACAGAACAAGATCGGAGCATATACTGACAATAGAGGATCCGATTGAGTATATTTACACACCGGGCAAATCAACAATTCATCAGAGAGAGATTGGAAGAGATGTCGATAGCTTTGCAGGTGCACTTCGTTCTGCACTTCGTGAAGATCCGGATGTTATTCTTGTAGGAGAGATGCGTGACTTTGAGACAATTTCAGCCGCAATAACGGCTGCAGAGACAGGACATCTTGTTATGTCAACACTGCATACAACAGGTGCTGCTGATACAATTAACCGTATCATAGACGTTTTCCCACCTCACAGTCAGAACCAGATTAGAACACAGCTTGCAAGTATTTTGAAAGGCGTTGTCACACAGAACCTTATACCACTTGCGAGTGGTGACGGACGTGTTGCAGCAACAGAGATTCTTGTAGGTACAGATGCTGTTTGTAACCTGATTCGTTCGGACAAAGTATTCCAGATTGATTCATCTATGCAGACAGGTGTCAAAGAAGGTATGCATACACTTAATATGAATTTGAAAGAATTAGTTCAGATGGGAATGATTACAAAGGAGATGGCACTCAAGCGTTCAAACAATCCAAAGGGATTATTTGTATAATTATTCATGATATACCAATAGTATTTTTATCTTAGTTTATATAGAGATTATACAAAGATTATATAGAGGCTGTCACATTAAATTGAAGCTGCAATATATGATGTTAAAATGTAAGAAAATAAATTAACATTTTACTGCAGAGAATAGGTTTAATGTGGCAGTTTATTTTATAAAAAATAACGATACATTTTATTCATATTGTTGTGACAAATCTCATATAATAAAAAAAGCATTTTTATCATACAGACTATGAGAGCGTAAAATAGTTATCATACAGGTTATGAACGTAAAATAGGTCTGTATTGAATACATAGGACTTCAAATGAATTTTCTAATTTATATTTCAAATTTAATCATACCATTTGTTGTATTCTATATAGTAGCAATCGGAATAGCAAACAAGCAGAATGTATATGATGATTTTGTCACAGGAGCGAAAGAGGGAATGAAGACGGTCATTACAGTGATGCCGACTCTGATAGGTTTGATGATTGGTGTAGGAGTTCTTGGCTCGTCCGGATTTCTTGAATTTTTAACTTCTAAAATCTCAAAGGTGACAGAAAGTATAGGTATCCCGGCAGCCGTCATGCCTCCGGTTATCATAAGAATGTTTTCATCATCTGCCGCAACAGGACTTGTACTTGATATATTTAAGCAATACGGAACAGATTCCTATGAGGGAATATTATCAGCTATTATGATGAGCAGTACGGAGACAATATTTTATACAATGTCAGTCTACTATATGACTGTAAAAGTTACAAAAGTCAGATGGACATTTGTGGGTGCATTAATCAGTACATTCGCAGGAGTGGCGGCAAGCATTATATTGGCGGGCATGATGGTATAGCCTGAAATATTTATGAATTTCTGTCATATTATACAGTAGAAAATTTTTCTTTACGATTTTGATTTCAGCCTATATAATATAGTCTGAAATTGAATTAAGCGAAAGGAAAGGCAGCTATGGAAAATAATAATTCCGGAAGAAAGAAAAACGTGACAGGTAATTCCAAAGGAGTCCACAAGAGAGGCGACGGGCTTGGAACAGGACCTGTTGGAAGAAGTGATGGGTATTCAGGCAGAACCGGTTCGTCAGGAAGTTCCGATTCAGGTGCAAAGAGAAGTTCAGGAGCCAAAACGAACCCATTAGCAATTATTGCACTTATTATAGTGGCACTCGTAGGTGGCGGTGGCGGACTTTCATCATTACTTGGTGGAAGTTCCGGTTCAGGTGATGGCAGCGGCAGTACTGCTTCACTGTTTGGAGGATTTTCTGGAAGTTCCTCCTTGTCAAGCTGGACAAATGGCAGCAATACAGGAAAGCTCAATACAAATGTTTCAGATAAAGCGGAGGCAAAGAGAACGAATATCATTGGAAACGGAAGCGATGTCATTACTATCATGGTTTATATGTGTGGTACAGACCTTGAGTCAAAATATGGTATGGCAACCAATGATATGAATGAGATGCTCAAAGCCTCATTAAATAAAAATATCAATATTATTATCTACACAGGCGGATGCAAAACATGGAAAACAAAGGGCATCAGCAGTCAGGTTAATCAGATATATAAAATATCTGACGGAAAATTAGAGCTTCTTGTCGCAGATGATGGCAATAAGGTGATGACAGATCCTAACACGCTGACAAGTTTTATTAAATACTGTAGTACTAATTATCCGGCAAACAGAAATGATCTGATTTTCTGGGATCACGGTGGCGGTTCTATCAGCGGTTATGGCTATGATGAGAAAAATGCCAAGGCAGGTTCGATGGACTTGTCGGGAATAGACACAGCGCTTAAGAATGCAGGTGTAACTTTTGATTTCATAGGTTTTGATGCATGTCTGATGGCAACACTTGAGACATCTTTGATGGTGAGTAATTATGCAGATTACATGATTGCATCAGAAGAGACAGAGCCAGGTATCGGCTGGTATTATACAGATTGGTTAAATGCACTTTCGAAAAATACTGCAATGCCTACAATCGAGATAGGCAAAAATATTGTTGACGGATTTGTTGATGAGTGTGCGAAGAAATGTAAGGGACAGCAGACAACACTTTCTGTGGTTGATTTGGCTGAATTAAAGGCGACTGTTCCAGAAAAATTATCAGCATTTTCAAAAGAGACAGGCAATACAATCCAAAGTGATAATTACAAAAAAATATCGGATGCAAGAGCCGGTGCGAGAGAGTTTGCAACATCATCAGGAATTGACCAGGTGGATTTGGTAAGTCTTGCAGTAAATATCGGAACAGACAGCGCAAAAGATTTGGCAGATACACTTCTTAGCTGTGTGAAATATAACAGAACATCTTCTAATATGACAAATGCATATGGTATTTCTATCTATTTTCCATACAGAAATGCAAAACGTGTCAACAATATAGCGACAACATACAGTCGTATAGGAATGAATACGGAATACACAAAATGTATCAAAGCATTTGCGGGAATGGAAGTTGGCGGACAGATTTCATCGGGTGGAGCATCCTCACCGGTTCCGTCACTTACAGGCGGTTCGGGACTTGTACAGACAATAGGTTCAGAGGCGATTTCATCACTGTTATCATCATTTTTGTCAGGAAGAAGTATATCGGGAATAGATGATGAAAATACGGAATATATGAACGATTCGGAAGTATTTGATGCAGAAAGAGCAGCACAATATATCGCAAATCATCAATTTGACAGTTCATTACTTGTGTGGAAGCAAGAGGATGGAAAACATCTGATGGAAATTCCGAAAGAACAGTGGCAACTGATACAGTCATTGCAGATGAACATGTTCTATGATGACGGAGAGGGGTATATTGACCTTGGGCTTGACAATGTATATAGTTTCACAGATGACGGAAAGTTGATTGGAGAGTCTGACAATACATGGCTTGCGATAGACGGGCAGCCGGTTGCTTATTATTTTGAGAGTGAGATAAAAGAAGGAAATTCACAGACCATCATAGGGCGTGTTCCTGTGATGCTTAATGACGAGAGAGCGAATCTGATTCTTGTATTCGATGATGACAATCCTTACGGATATATTGCTGGTGCAAGATATGATTATATTGATGGTGAGACTGAGACAATAGCGAAAGGTATTACAGAGCTTTCCGAGGGAGACAAGATTGATTTTGTGTGCGATTATTATGCGTATGACGGAACATATCTTGACAGTTATTATCTTGGAGAGCAGACATCCTACAGTTCATCAATGGAAATTAGCAATGTGGATGTTGGTGGGGACTCTATGATAACATATCTGCTCACTGATATCTATGAGCAGGAGTATTGGACACCGGTGGTGCCTTCGTAGTTACGAAAAATAGTTTATCATAGAAAATATGAGAGAAACAGCTATAATAACTTTGAAAGAAAAGATTTGCCACATTCGCAATAATGTATTATAATGTAGCTTATGTTAGAAAATACTGTAAAACTTTGGTATCGCTGAGACAGATCAAAACACAGACAGGAAAAACAATTAGCATACCAGAGTCAGAAACAGGAAACGAGGGAAAGAAATGGATTTAACAATTATAAAAGATTTGTACAGAGAGACTGACAAATATGTAGGTCAAGAAGTCACAGTAGGTGGCTGGGTGAGAAGTATTCGCGATTCCAAGACATTTGGATTTATCGTATTAAACGATGGAACATTTTTTGAACCACTCCAGATAGTGTATAATGACAAGATGGAGAATTTTGAAGAAGTATCAAAACTTAACGTAGGTGCGGCCGTTATAGTGAAGGGTATTTTGGTTGCAACGCCTAACGCAAAGCAGCCTTTTGAGATACAGGCAGATGAGGTGACAGTTGAAGGAGCATCAGCCCCGGATTATCCACTTCAAAAGAAGAGACATACTTTTGAATATCTGAGAACGATTTCACATTTAAGACCGAGAACGAATACATTTCAGGCAGTATTTCGTGTACGTTCTCTTATCGCTTATGCGATTCATAAATTTTTCATGGAGAGAGATTTCGTTTATGTGCACACTCCACTGATTACAGGAAGTGACTGTGAAGGTGCTGGCGAGATGTTCAGAGTGACAACGCTTGACATGGAGAATCTTCCGCTTACAGATGAAGGAAAGGTAGATTATACAAAGGATTTCTTTAATAAAGAGACAAATCTCACCGTCTCTGGACAGTTAAATGGCGAGACTTATGCAATGGCATTTAGAAATATTTACACATTCGGACCAACATTCAGGGCAGAAAATTCCAACACAACAAGGCATGCAGCAGAGTTTTGGATGATAGAGCCGGAGATGGCATTTGCAGATTTGAAGGATGATATGATGCTTGCTGAGGCGATGCTCAAATATATCATCAGATATGTGATGGAAAATGCAAAAGAGGAGATGGAGTTCTTTAATAGTTTTGTTGACAAGGGATTGATTGACAGACTGAATGGTGTGTTAAACTCTGATTTTGGTCATGTCACATATACAGAGGCAATTGAGCTTTTGAAAGAGCATAATGATAAGTTTGATTACAAGGTTTCATGGGGCTGTGATTTGCAGACAGAGCATGAGAGATATCTTACAGAGGTTATTTTTAAGAGACCTGTATTTGTAACAGATTATCCGAAGGAAATCAAAGCATTTTATATGAAGTTGAATGAGGATGGCAAGACTGTTGCTGCTATGGATTGCCTCGTTCCGGGAATCGGTGAGATTATCGGCGGAAGCCAGAGAGAAGATGATTATGACAAGCTTGTTGCAAGAATGGATGAGCTTGGATTAAATAAAGAGGACTATGGTTTCTATCTTGACCTTAGAAAATATGGTTCTACAAGACATGCAGGATTTGGACTTGGATTTGAGAGATGCGTAATGTATCTTACAGGTATGGCAAATATCAGGGATGTCATTCCATTCCCAAGAACAGTCAATAATTGTGAATTATAAACTGGTGTCGGATGATAAGCCGGTCGGCTGAAAACCGAAGGTTTACAGCGTTATTAGGTTCACGAAGTGGTTCTGATAATCATGTAACAACATAACATAGAGAAAAGCGCACAAAGAAATTATAAAATAAATGAATTTATAATTTTAGTGCGCTAATAATTTATTATCATTTTAACTGTTTATGACAAGCCTGCATAGATACTTAGATGGAGGATTATTATGGCAAATACCAATTATGGTGGGAAAAATACAAAAAAACCCGGAACAAATGTTAAAAGTGGGAAAAGTACACAGAATAAAAAAAATACGCAGTCAAACAAAGGTGCCGGAAATAAAAAGAATACACAAAGAACTGAAAGTGGACAAAATACCGGAAGCACACAGGGCACAAAGTACAGACAAAATACCGGAAGTGCGCAGAGTACAAAGTACAGACAAAACGGCAGAGGTACGCAGAATACAAAGTATGCACAGAGAAACAGAGAGATACATCTTATTGAAGGAGTACAGAATACAAAGAATGCACAAAATCACAGTGAAATGCAAAATGTAAAAGGTACTCAAAATAATAGAGGAACGCAAAATGTAAAAGGTGCACAAAATAATAGTGGAACGCAAAATGCGAAGAGGGTACAGAATAATACCGGATTGCAAACTACAAAAAGCATGCAGAATATGAATGCTGTGGGTAATCAGAATCCGTCAAAAAAGAAAAATGTAAGGCAGAACTGTACAAAACAGAATAGTAACAATATAGGTATTAAAAAGATAAAAAATGCAAAGGTAAAAGGAAAAAAGAACAAACCAATCAGTAAAAAGAGAAGAATCATCAGAAGAATTTTGTTAGGTATTATGCTTATCATTATGTCAGTCATGATGGTCTTTATTTTTAAATATGGACCTAAATATATGGAGTACCAAAAAGAGGCAGAAAAAATCGTCAAAGAAGGTGGGATTCAGGCGTTTAAGCAAAACCAGACCAGTACCATATATGACAAAAATGGAAATATTATTACAGAATTGTCAGGTTCGCATGACGCTTATTATATTGAGGATGCTAACATTCCAAAGTATGTCAAAGCGGCATTTGTGACAACAGAGGACAGAAGATTTTACTCGCATGCAGGTGTTGACATGAAAGCAATTGTCAGAGCATTTGTGGAGTATGTCAGAAACAAAGGTGTGATTACCCAGGGTGGAAGTACCATCACACAGCAGCTTGCAAGAAATGTATTTCTTTCACATGAGGTATCAATGGATCGTAAATTAAAAGAAATGTTCATTGCAAAGGAGATAGAAAGGAAATATTCCAAAAAGCAGATTTTGGAATTTTATATCAATAATATTTATTTTGGAAATGGTTTTTATGGCGTTGAAGCAGCGGCAAAGGGATATTTTAACAAATCAGTTACAGAATTGTCATTAGCCCAGATAGCATATATCTGCTCCATACCAAATAACCCGACACTTTATAATCCTTTTACAAACAATGAAAATACCCTAAAACGTAAAGATAGAATTTTGAAACAGATGTATGAGCAGGGAGATATAGGGAAGAGTGAGTATGATGAGGCAATTGCTGAGAAAGTACTTCTCAATCCACAGGAAAGTGAAGGAAGTAATTATGTGGAGACATATGCTATCTATTGTGCTACGCAGGCTCTTATGAAAGAATCAGGATTTCAATTTAAATATTACTTCTTAACAGAAGGAGAAGAAGAAGATTACAACGAAGAATATGAGGAACTTTATAACAGGATTTCCGGAAATCTCTATACAGGGGGTTACAAAATCTATACGAGTATTGATATGGACATGCAGAAAACACTTCAAAGTTCTCTTGATGAACAATTGGAGGATTATGATGAGTTGGATGACAATGGAATCTATACTTTTCAGGGTTCAGCAACCTGTATTGATAATGAGACAGGAAAAGTGGTTGCTATAGTAGGCGGAAGAAGTCAGAATTACAGCGGATATACGCTTAATAGGGCATTTCAAAGTTACAGACAGCCGGGAAGTACTATCAAGCCAATACTTGTATATACACCTGCATTTGAGAAAGACAGACTACCGAGAACCATTGTGGAAGATGAGCCGATTGAAGACGGACCGGTTAATTCGCCTGATGTTTATGATGGAGATATTACGATAAGATATGCAGTTGAAAAATCAAAGAATACAGTTGCATGGAATTTATTTGAGAAGCTTGGAATAGATGAATGTATCTCTTATTTAAAACAAATGAATTTCCATAAAATTGTGCCTGATGATTATGTACTGCCGATGTCAATAGGTGGTATGACATATGGTGTATCAACACTTGAGATGGCATCTGCCTATGCAACACTTGAAAACGATGGGGTATTTCGTTCACCAACATGTATCGAAAGGATAGTGGATGTAGAGGGTGATACATTAGTGGATAATACCGGTGATGCAGGCGATGATAAGAGTACAATTGAAGTGAAAAGGGTATATGACACTAACGCATCAAGAATGATGACAGATGTATTGATGGGTGTTCTCACACAGGGAACCGGCGTGAAGTATAATATAGATGATGCCATATGTGCAGCTAAAACAGGAACAACAAATGACAACAAGGATGTATGGTTGTGCGGATACAGCCGGTATTATACCACAGCAGTCTGGGTGGGATATGATATGCCTAGAGAAATCAATGACGGAATAGGAAATACATGTGCAGGTTACATATGGCAGAATTATATGTCAAAAATACACAAATATCTCGAAGAAAAAGAATTTGAGGAATTTGAAATCAATTATGATGGCATGAAATATGATGGTGAAGGTTACTATGAGGAGGAAGAAGAATCGGAAGAGGAATCTTCTGATGAGACATCACAGACAGATACAACCAGTAAAGAAGGGGAAGAGAAGACTAAAGAACCAAAGGAAACAAAGGAAAAAGAAACTCCAAAAGAAGAGAGCACCACATCTGCCAAAGAAGAGACAACAACAATAGAAGAACCTGTATCATCAGGTGAGCCGGACACTTCTGAACCGGAAATGCCACAAGAGAGTGAGACGACAGAGCCGGCTGTTGAAACGGATGATAGTAGTACAGAATAAATAATGATGACATTTATACCTGTATGTTGTTTTATAAATATCAGTTTGACAATGAAGTGAAATATTAGTATAATAAATTCCGAATATGAGTAAAGGCAATGATGGAGAATGTCATCTTCGTGAAAATTACAGAGAGTCCGTAATGGTGTGAGCGGATATGAGTAGCGGTTATGTAGTATCACTCCGGAGCTCCGAGCTGAATATATAATTAAAATCGATGTTTAGAATAAGATTTGTTGTCTGATTATATTAGTAAGTGGCGGCGTTTTTCCAACGTTAAAAGGAACGCATATTATGATAAGCCATGATAACAGAATAGAATTGGATTCTATGAATAAAATGCTTATCCGTATGTCTGTAACAGGTGGTTTTAAACGATACGAGAGCTTTCGTCCTATTACAGGAGCAAGCTCTCTTTTTGATTTATGATGCCATTAAAGTAAATTATTGACATTTTAATTCAATCTATAGCCAAATATCAATAAGGAAAGGAAGAGAAAAATGTACGAAAAGGTATCAACCAATCTTAATTTCGTAGAAAGAGAAAAGAAAACAGAACAGTTCTGGAAAGACAACGATATTTTTAGAAAGAGTATGGAAAACCGCAAGGAAGGGGAGACTTATACATTCTATGATGGACCTCCTACAGCGAACGGCAAGCCACATATCGGTCATGTGCTTACACGAGTTATCAAGGATATGATTCCAAGATACAGAACAATGAAAGGTTATATGGTTCCAAGAAAGGCAGGATGGGACACACATGGGCTTCCTGTTGAACTTGAGGTTGAAAAACTTCTCGGACTTGATGGTAAGGAACAGATAGAAGAATACGGACTTGACCCATTCATTACAAAATGTAAGGAAAGCGTTTGGAAATATAAAGGAATGTGGGAAGATTTTTCAGGAACAGTAGGTTTCTGGGCAGATATGGACAACCCATATGTCACATACAATGATGATTTCATTGAGTCAGAGTGGTGGGCATTAAAGCAGATTTGGGATAAAGGACTTTTATACAAGGGATTTAAGATTGTCCCATATTGTCCGAGATGTGGAACCCCGCTTTCAAGCCATGAGGTAGCCCAAGGGTACAAAGATGTTAAGGAACGTTCCGCAGTGGCAAGATTCAAGGTAAAAGATGAAGATGCCTATATTCTTGCATGGACAACAACTCCTTGGACACTTCCGTCAAACGTTGCACTTTGTGTGAATCCGAATGAGACTTATGTCAAGGTGAAGACAGCTGATGGTTATACTTACTATATGGCAGAGGCTTTGACAGAGAAGATTCTCGGTGGTGACAAGCCGACAGCTCCGTTTGAAATTGTAGAGCGCTATGTGGGTAAAGATTTAGAAGGAAAAGAATATGAGCCGTTATTTGACTGTGCCTTAGATATTGTGGCAAAACAGCACAAGAAAGGCTACTATGTTGTATGTGACACATATGTAACACTGACAGATGGTACCGGTGTCGTTCATATCGCACCTGCCTTCGGTGAAGATGATGCAAAGGTAGGACGTAACTATGACCTTCCATTTGTACAGCTTGTCAACAGCAAGGGTGAGATGACAGAAGAGACTCCATATGCAGGTGTATTCTGTAAAAAAGCAGACCCAATGGTATTAAAAGACCTTGATGCGAAGGGATTATTATTCGATGCACCGAAGTTTGAGCACAGCTATCCTCACTGTTGGAGATGTGATACACCACTTATCTACTATGCAAGAGAGTCATGGTTTATCAAGATGACAGCAGTCAAAGATGATTTGGTAAGAAATAATAATACAGTCAACTGGATGCCGGAATCAATCGGTAAAGGTCGTTTTGGGGATTGGCTTGAAAATATTCAGGACTGGGGTGTTTCGCGTAACAGATACTGGGGAACACCACTTAATATCTGGGAGTGTGAGTGCGGATGCCAGCATGCTATCGGAAGCCGCGAAGAGTTAGAACAGATGAGTGGCAATTCGGAAGCGAAGACAGTAGAGCTTCACAGACCTTATATTGATGCCATCACCATCAAGTGTCCACAGTGTGGTAAGGATATGCACAGAGTGCCGGAGGTCATTGACTGCTGGTTTGATTCAGGAGCAATGCCATTTGCACAGCATCATTATCCGTTTGAAAATAAAGAGATATTTGAGCAACAGTTCCCGGCACAGTTTATTTCCGAGGCAGTTGACCAGACAAGAGGATGGTTCTACTCACTTATGGCAGAGTCTACATTATTGTTTAACAAGGCACCATATGAAAATGTTATTGTGCTTGGTCATGTACAGGATGAGAACGGACAGAAAATGTCAAAATCAAAGGGAAATGCAGTAGATCCGTTTGATGCACTTGCAGAGCACGGTGCAGACGCCATTCGCTGGTATTTCTACACAAACAGTGCACCATGGCTTCCGAACAAGTTCCATGCAAAGGCTGTAACGGAAGGTCAGCGTAAATTTATGGGAACACTTTGGAACACATATGCGTTCTATGTTCTCTATGCCAATATAGATGAATTTGATCCTACAAAGTATGCGCTTGAATATGATAAGCTATCCGTTATGGACAAATGGCTATTATCGAAGTTAAATTCTACAGTGAAGGCAGTAGATGATAATCTTGACAAATATAGAATCCCAGAGGCTGCAAGAGCCTTGGATGAGTTTGTGGATGAGATGAGTAACTGGTATGTAAGACGTTCAAGAGAGCGTTTCTGGGCAAAAGGAATGGAGCAGGATAAGATAAATGCTTATATGACATTGTACACAGCACTTGTGACAATCTCAAAGGCAGCAGCTCCTATGATTCCGTTTATGACAGAAGACATCTACCAGAATCTTGTGAGAAGCATTGATAAAAATGCGCCGGAAAGTATTCACCTTTGTGACTTCCCGGTTGTAGATGAGAAGTTGATTGATAAGAAGCTTGAGGAAGATATGGAGGACCTTCTTGAAGTCGTTGTAATGGGACGTGCATGTAGAAATGCATCTAATATCAAAAACAGACAGCCAATCGGCCAAATGTATGTGAAGGCAGACTTTGATTTGTCAGAGTTCTATACAGATATTATTGCAGATGAGCTGAATGTGAAGAAAGTAGCATTTACAGACGATGTCAGAGATTTCTCTTCTTACAGCTTCAAACCACAGTTAAAAACAGTAGGACCGAAGTTTGGCAAGCAGTTAAATGAAATCAGAACAGCACTTGCGGAAGTTGACGGTAATGATGCAATGGATGAGGTCAATGCGACAGGTACACTCAAGTTAAGTCTTCCAAGTGGAGAAGTTGTCCTTGAAAAGGACGATTTGCTGATAGATATTGCACAGAAGGAAGGCTATGTATCAGACAGTGACAACAAGATTACAGTTGTGCTTGATACAAATCTGACAGAAGAACTTTTAGAGGAAGGTTTTGTAAGAGAAATCATCAGTAAGGTTCAGACAATGAGAAAAGAAGCTGGATTTGAGGTAATGGATAAGATTACGATTTACGCAAAAGACAATGAGAAGGTAATCGAAATCTTAAATGGAAATAAAGAAACCATCATGTCAGATGTACTTGCAACAGAAATTGTGACGGGAAGTACAGACGGATATGAGAAAGAATGGAATATCAACGGTGAGGATGTAGTGCTTGCTGTGAAGAAAAATTAGCCTTGCAACGAATCAACAGATATCTGCAATATACAATTTTGTGTATTGCAGATATATTTTTTAGGTTAAAATTTCTGACAAATTCCTATTTTGTATTCAAATTACAAAGCAAATGTCTAATACTTAGACAAAACGTAAATGTATAATAAGAATTTTCATTGATACAATAATGTAAAGTTGTTTTTATAAACGGATTTTACTTAAACAATTCATTTATGTTGAAAGAAATAAATGAAAGAAAGGATAACTGCAGATTCCGATTTCTTTCAATTTTTTATTTTGGAAGTATCATTATGAAAATTATATGCATGGGAATAAAGAATGTCAGAAAAATATGTTGATATTGGTAATAGGCTTGGATATGTGAGAAATTATATATTGAATATGACACAGGAATATATGGCAGAAAAACTGGGAATATCGGTTGAATATTACAGACTGTTAGAAAAAGGAAGATATCTTCCGAATATAGATGTGATAAATATGCTTCACACTATTTATGAGGATATAGATTACATTCTGCTCGGCACGAAGACTAATGAAAGTAAATTTGCTGATATTTTCATAGATGTGGGAGAGGTTAGGCGTGAAAATATATGTAATATTCTGATATTTAAAATCAGAGGGATCTTAACTCAAAATGTAAGTGAACAGAGTGATTACAGGGCTAACATTTATGAGAAATCACAGGTAGCAGTGATTAGAGAAAATGAAAATAATGAAATTACTCCTGACGACAGGATTAGGGAAATACTACTTGGTGAACATAATTATGGAACTACAAATAGTAGTAAAATCAATAATGAGAAGGTGAGTAATGAAGAGATTGCAAAAGATATGAATAAAAGCCAGAGGACGGTTACAAGATGGCTTAACGGTAAGGCAACGCTTAAGTCGGATATGGTTATGACGATTTGTAAAAAATACGGATATTCTCCGTCATATATATTGTATGGAGAGCTTAACAGTAATTCAAGAATTGACAAGTATTATGAAATATTAAATGATAAAGACAAAGAAAAAATCATGGAATTTGCACAAATGCTGGTAAAATATATATAGAAAGAATAAAGAAAAACAGGTTGCTGTATGGAACAAAACGGCATCATCTATTGCATGTCTTGTACAGCGGCCTGTCTCTAAAATAGTTGTATTATCTTACCACCATCAACTTCTTATCAACAATTCTGGTACAGCTATGAATTATCTGTAAATTGCTTTTTAAATTTATGAAACAAATTCATAGACGGTTTTATACAGAACCAGGTTCAGAAACACCGGCATGAATTTTGATAAAGTTTTTGATGTCTTTTACGGAACGGAAGTTGTAACCAAAAGTATCAATCTGATATTCATAACATGCTGCATTAATTTCGTCTAAAGCAATTCTGGACTGATGCTGTGGAAGTCTTGAAATAAAATCTTTCATAAGACGGTAGAACTCGTCCATTGTGTTAAACTTATATGCAGATACCCATGCCACAAACAGGCATAAAGTAAAGTTTCTTACAGTTTCCATCGTATCTGCTATTTTAATTTTATTAACAATAGCCATATATTCATCATAAGATAAGTCAATAATATCATGGACTTTAACATTTGCGCCCATCTGGGATTCAAAAATATCTGCAAGAATCTTCTGGATATCTGAAAAATTATTAGAATCTGACCACTTCATATGTAACACCTCTCCTATAAAAAATAGAAATATAATAATTATGTTTAACTGGATTATAGCACACTTAACTAAGTATTGCAAAATAAAACTGCACGTTATATAATTTCTTGTGAATGCCAGTTGAGTTTCAGCTGTAAAGACATATGTAATAGAAAGGCAGGATGAGATTATGACGGAGAACATGGTAAAAAAGACTAATACGTTTAGAAAATTAATCGCATTAATGATGGCAGTGATGCTGGTTGCGGTTATCGTATCTGGTTGTGGAGAAAAGAAATCTGATGGTGATACAAAGGATAATGTGACACAAGGAGAAGAAAGCTTTGTTGGTGAGGATTTTACCCAGGAAGATGCAAGGGAATACAATGTTGCAGTATTAAAAGGACCTACAGGAATTGGATTTGTCAAGGCATGGGATGACAGTGAGAAGCTGGAAACATTTAATGTATACAACTGTACAGCATATGGAGCAGCAGATGAGATTACAGCAGGAATTGTCAAAGGAGATATAGATATAGCAGCAGTACCTTGTAATCTGGCATCTGTTTTATATAATAAGACAGGCGGAAAAATCAAGATTGCAGCAATAAACACACTTGGAGTACTGTATATAGTTTCAGATGCAGATGATATAAATTCAGTAGAAGATTTGAAGGGAAAGACGATTTACACAACCGGACAGGGAACAACACCGGAGTATACGTTGAATTATATATTAAAAGAGAATAGTTTGACACCGGGTGAAGATGTCAAAATTGAGTACAAGTCAGAGGCGTCAGAAGTGGCAGCTCTTATGAGTGAATCAGATGATGCAATTGCAATGCTTCCGCAGCCATATGTGACAACTGTTTTACAAAAGAATGAAAATATAAAGATTGTTCTTGATATGACAAAAGAGTGGGACAAGGTTTCTGATGAAAAGCTGGTGACAGGAGTTGTCATTGTAAGAGATGAAGTGATTGAAGAAAATGAAAAGGCATTTGAGCAGTTTTTAACTGATTATGAAAATTCAGTAAAATTTGCAGAGGATAATGTTGATGAAACGGCAAAACTTGCGGATTCACATGATATTATCAAGGAAGAAGTCGCAAAACAGGCAATTCCTTATTGTAACATATGTTTTATCAAAGGAGATGAAATGAAATCGACAGTCAAGGCATACCTCGGTGTATTGTATGAAGCAAATCCACAGTCAGTCGGAGGAGAAGTGCCTGATGATAATTTATTTTATATTGGAAAATAATATGATGTTGAGGTCGAAGAGTATTTTGAACTTAGTATCATAATATATAGGGCTTTAAAATATTCAAAAAGCGAGATGGAGGCCATATGAGAAATTTAAAAAAATCTGCAAAAAATATTTTTATGTTGATGATTGCTGTTATTTTTTGGATTCTCATATGGTATTTTTATGCTCATAAGGTAGACAGCAGTATATTTTTGCCAACGCCAAAAGAAACCTTAAAAACATTATTTGTTCTTATAAAGAATAAAATTTTTTGGAAAATTGTATGCACATCGTTTCAAAGGATTTTAAAAGGTTTTATTATTGCTGTACCGGCAGGCATCATTTTGGCGGCAATATCTGCTTTTTTTGTGGTAATAAAGGTATTGATTGAACCCTTTATGAAACTGATAAAGTCAGTTCCGGTTGCCTCGTTTACGATTCTGATTCTTCTTTGGATAAATTCAGAAAATCTTTCGACAGTAATTTCTTTTTTTATGGTTCTTCCGGTAGTATATATCAATGTATTGCAAGGCTTCGAAAATGTTGATACTGATATGATTGAAATGGCAAAAGTGTATAAAATATCATTTGCAAAGAAAATTCGATTTTTATATCTGCCATCTGTTTATCCTGCATTTATTTCGGCGTGCAGGATAGGAATAGGATTATGCTTCAAGTCAGGAATTGCAGCAGAAGTAATAGGTTTACCGGCAGATTCTATAGGAAGTGAATTATATAAAGCAAAATTGTACCTTATGACAGAAGAGCTTTTTGCGTGGACAATAGTGATTATTCTAATGAGTGTTTTATTTGAAAATATCTGCATATATATATTAAATATAATAAGCAGGAGAATGAAAAAAGTTGGAGTGCAGGGAGTAAAAGAGTCTCAAAAGGATAAGGCAGTTCAAACAGATGAGATAAATCATGGAGGGAAGCATTATGCTGATGAGAGTACGAAACATTATTATGTACGTGTCGGAAACATCAGTAAATTTTATGGAGGAAAATGTGTGCTTAAGGATATTTCTTTTACCGTAACAGCTGGTGAAGTGTTTTGCGTGATGGGAGAATCGGGAATTGGTAAAACCACATTGATGAAGATAATAATGGGAATTGTAAAGCAGGATTTAGGACAGATAGTGATGGAAAGTGGGAAAAATAAATTAACAGTTGTTTTTCAGGAAGACAGATTGTTAAAAAATGTAGATATTTATACAAATCTGTATTTTGCACTACATGATGATAAAAATTTTAATGATAAAATACCGGTTATTGATTTGCATTTAAAACAAACACAACTTGAGGGTCTTGGAAGAAAAAAAGTGAAAGAGTTAAGTGGAGGAATGTGCAGGAGGGTTGCGATAATCAGGGCAGTTATCGCAAATCCTGACATATTAATTCTTGATGAACCATTGAATGGGCTTGATGATAACACAAAAGATATAATGATAGAATATATAAAAATGTATTGTAGTGATAAAATTGTCATAATGGTAACGCACAACATAGAGGATGCAAAGAAAATGGGTGCAAAAATTTTTCGGATTGATGACATATAATACAGGAATCCGACAATCAGATAAAATAAAAGAATAAATAGGCAGTCAATTGAATCGTAAAAGAAGTGGGGAATCAAATAGAAATATGAGTGAGGGTAATATAGTTATAGTGATTGACCCGGGACATGGAGGACTGGGGGGAGGTGCAGATGATGGGGCGAGTTATAATGGAATTACGGAGCGTTATATCAATACTGCAACTGCAAAGGCTATGTGTGAGGAATTATCAAAATATGATAATGTAAAAGTATATCTCACGCGTGATAATCCTAATCAGGCAATGACACTTAAGCAGCGTGCGGAATTTGCATCAGATATGGGGGCAGATTATCTGATTAGTATACATTATAATGCATCAGAGGAACATCTCATTTATGGAAGCGAAGTGTGGATACCAAGTATTGGAGAATATTATGCCCAAGGTTATGGAATTGGCAAGGCAGTTTTGGATGAGTTTCAAGATATGGGCCTTTATTTAAAAGGTGTAAAGACAAGAGTGGGTGACGGCAATGATGAATATTATGGAATCATACGTGAGAGTGAGAAGCTCAATATTACAGGAATGATTATAGAACATTGTTATATTGATAATGGAAGAGATTATGCATATTATGGTAATGATGATGCTTATGTAAGGTTTGGGAAGGCAGATGCGACAGGAGTTGCAAAGGCTTTAGGACTTAAGAGTACAGAGCTTGGAAAAGATTATACTATGTATAAAGGCATAGACATAGCTATTCCAGATTCAAGGGTATATCAGGATGAAACGCCACCTGAGGTAATATTAAAAAAATGCAGCAGTAACGGAAATGGAATAGTGGAAATCGTAATACATGCACAAGACAGTGAATCAGAAATCAGTCATTACGCCTATTCATTTGATGGTGGAAATACATATTCAGAACTGTTTGAATGGCATGACAGAGATGGTGATAATGAAGAAAGCATTACTATTATGAACGTGAGACAAAACAGAGCAGATGTGGTGGTGAGAGCATATAACAATTATAATCTGTATTCAACTTCAGAAATGGTTGTATTGAATGGAATTAATGGAGTATTTGAAGAAGAAAATATTTCAGAAAGTGTAGAAAGCACTTTAACCGTGGACCAACAAAATAATGTTATATCAAATGAAAAAGTGAGGTATGATAACAGAAGAACAGCTATGGTAATCGTTATTCTGCTGTTTATAATAATTTTAACACTATTTTTTAAAAGCGCTATTGCAGCATCGCTAAAGAAGTGGTACCATAGCATAAAAGATATTATTCTAAAAAATGGAAAGGATGAAAAATAGAAAAGATGGTTAAACATATTATTTTATGGCAGTTAAAAAATGAATTGTCAGAAGAGGAAAAGACAGAGGTCCTAAAAGGAATCAAGGAAGGACTTGAGGGACTGAAAGGCGTGGTTCCTGAAATTATTGATATTCATGTACAGACAGAAAAATTGTCTTCATCAAATGCAGATGTGATGCTAGATTCTACATTTGCAACAGAAGAAGATTTGAAAAGATATGCAGTTTCACCGGAACATGTGAAAGTTGCAAATGAGAAAGTAAGACCATATACAGAGACAAGAACATGTATCGATTTTAAAGTGTAAGTAGTTTATTATGAATCAGTAAGTATAAAGATGTTTATCATCAAAATAAAATAATAACAGGCAGAAATGAGAAATAATTTTTCGATTTCTGCCTGTTATTGTTATTAATTTATAAATTATATTTGTTCGCCATTTCGATATCTGTCAATACAGTCCTGGATGCGTGTCACAGGATCCAAAAGACTGCTGATAGAAGCATCATGGTTCAGTGTATCAATAATAAGAGCAATATATTTACTCATATCACAGCTGATGAAGTACGGTCTTGATAGAATCTCAGGAGTCTGGTAGGTAAGGTTTGTTGTAAGAACCTTATCAAAGAGACCTTCCTCATAAGCCTTATCAAATTTCTCAAGTCCGTTAGTGAACAGACCGAATGTAGCAGCCATGAATACGCGGCGTGCTTTTCTCTTTTTAAGCTGTGTAGCAACATCTATCATTGATTCACCGGAAGAAATCATGTCATCAATTATAAATACATCTTTGCCTTCTACACTGGCACCAAGAAATTCATGTGCAACAATAGGGTTACGTCCATTGACAACTTTACTGTAGTCACGACGTTTGTAGAACATACCCATATCTATTCCGAGTACATTGGCAAGGTAAATAGCTCGTCCCATACCACCTTCATCAGGACTTATCATCATCAGATGATCAGCATCAATCTGTAAATCTTTTACATTTCTAAGTAATCCTTTCACAAACTGATAAGCAGGCTGAACAGTTTCGAAACCTTTAAGAGGAATCGCATTCTGTACACGAGGGTCATGTGCATCAAAAGTGATGATATTTTCAACACCCATATCAGTAAGTTCCTGTAATGCAAGTGCACAGTCAAGAGATTCTCTGCCTGTACGCTTGTGCTGTCTGCCTTCATATAAGAATGGCATAATGACAGTAATTCTTCTGCCTTTACCGGCAACAGCAGCAATAATACGTTTCAAATCCTGATAATGGTCATCAGGCGACATGTGATTTGTATAACCACAAAGTGAATATTCAATACTATAGTTAGTCACATCAAGCATGATATAAAGGTCTTTACCTCTTACAGATTCGTTGATGGTACCTTTTGCTTCACCTGAACCAAATCTTGAAATCTTAGCATCGATTAAATAAGAATCTTTCTGATAACCGGCAAAAGCGATTGTATGCTTATGTTCATTTTCTCTGTCATTTCTCCATGCTGAAATATATGCATCGACTCTTTTTCCGATATCCTCAAAACTATTAAGTGAGATAATTCCAAGGGGTCCTACGGGTATAGTTGCTAAATCTTTTTCTTCTAACATAATAAACCTCCGATGATTTTTCTGTAGTTAATCCAAATAAATATATAACATTATCAATTGTTATAGTCAAGAAAAAATGTAAAATCTTTATAAAAAATGGGTTACAATTTATTATACGTTGTACTAATTAGGATGCCGCAAATCATTACCATATATCTTTAGAAAGGTATATTCACTAGTAAGTCTTGATGTAAGACGTTCCGAATACCTTTCCATTAATTCTGAAAAATTCAGGTTAGTTGAAATAATCACTGATTTCTTTCGTAAAAGTCTCTCGTTAATCACATTAAAAAAAGCAGAGTTTGTAAATGATGTCGAAAGTTCGGTAGCCAAATCATCAATGATCAGCAAATCGCAATCCATAATATTTGAAAACTTGCTTTTAGCGTCAATATCAGTTTTATCAAATTCAGTCTTTGATAGAATGGCAAAAAATTGTATTGCTGAAAGGTATATTACAGAGAAAGAGTGTTCTATCAAATCTTTAGCAATACAATGTGTCAGAAAAGACTTTCCGACACCGGTTCTGCCAAAAAACAAAAGGTTTTTGAATTTTGCAGAATCAGATTTGAAATTGTCAACAAAATTATGGCATATTGAAAGAACACCTATCATGTTTTCTTTTGATGTCTTTCCAGTAACAGAATCAATCACAGAGTCATCAAAAAGATGAATATTGAAAGTATTAAAATTCTGTATGGATAAAATCTCTCTGAGATTTGACTGATCATATAAAAGCTCAATTTCTGCCTTTTTAAAACAATGACATTTCATATTACCTATATATCCGGTATCCTTGCAGTCGGGACAGGTATAATGCATATCAAGATAGTCAGGAGCAAATCCGTTTTTGCTTAACAGGAGGGCTTTTTCCTTTTTTAAGCATTGAAGCCTACTGTGAAAATCCGACATATAAGTATCATTATCTTCCTGCAGCAGCAATAACTTCTTTGTGGTCTCCAAACATAAGGATGATATCTCATCATTGATTTCCTTGATTCGGGGAACCCTGTTATATACATTATCAATTCTTTCGTTCTGTCTGCGCTTGTTTTCTAAATCTTTTTTATTATAAGAACGAATTATTTCATTATACTGCATATTTGTTAAAGACATATTTTATACATCCTCCATTAAAATTCGTGAAATGCAAGCTGCTGCTATTTTGTCGGTATATCATTATCAATAACAGACTTCTTAGCTGGTACTGCAGCTATTATCATCAATAAAATACAGGCAGTCATACATTTAAAGGTTCCCAAGCAGCTTTTTCTCAAGTTGTTTGTAATCATAATCCCGCTGTTCAAAATCATTAAAGCTGTTTTTGCTTTTAGCTGCTGTAGAATTTTTCGAACTGTTGTATGCACCGGCATGTTCTGTTTTTTTCTTGGAATGTTCAGCGTCTAGAGCTTTAATATCAGACAAAGTATGGATTCCTTTCTCTTTCCACTTAGAAAGAATTGAATCGGCGTATTCAAAACTTGGCTGATGAATTGTGTTGATTGTACGATTGCATGCATCTAAAATGATATCCATATCAAATCCATAAGAGTTTGTCCATTTCACAATCATTGCTTTCTCGCCCTCGCCCGGATTGCGTCCGCTCAGACCAAAAGCCTTTAAGACCGGATAACATGATTTGCTGTACAATGTAGTGTTGGCCTTTGCAAGTTCGACTGTGTTAATGCCTTCCTCTGACCATGATAGTGCAACTTTCTCTATGTAGCGTAAATTTCTGTGACCATTAGTGACACAATATTCGACAAGGTATTCAATCAGATCTGGTTCAAATTCCAAAACATCATAAATATAGAGCAGAGAATTGACATCAGTTCCGCTTAAAGTCTTGCCAATATACTTTTCAGCAAGGTATAAAAACTCAGTAACTTCGCTTTTTGATTTGAACATAGTAATCTCATTTGTCGAGTATGCATGTTTCATATGTTTATCAACGGATTCAGCTCTGACTGGAGTGGCTGCATCTGCTTTGGCAGAAGTATATTGATTTTCATAAGAAGCATTAATAGTACCATTATTAGTAATATAGGAAACATCAATATCATTCTCTGAACTGACATAGTCAGAAGGATTAGCGATATTTAGATTATCGGAAGACGGAGTATCGGATTGACGATTACCCGTGTTATTCGCAGTCTTAGTAGTATTGTCGTCTGATTTTGAAATACTATTTAACTCTGTATCAGAATGATGCATTTCAATCGATGTATCATCATTAACTGTGTATTCCGCTGCTATAGGTTTAAGTGTAATACCTGTGAGCGATTTATCTGTGTCAAAGCATAAATCAATAAGTCCTGAATTTTCCCAATATTTCAGTGCGCGCACAACATCTTTTTCTGTGTGATTGAATATGTCAGCAATATGGCATATGGAAACATCACAGTCAGGAGACGACAGTGCACGAAGCAAGTATAAATAAATTTTGACAAATTCCCCATTTGCATTTGGCATATAATAATCAAGAAAACGGTTGGGAACCAAAGTATCCGTTAATCCTGCCACGCCATCAAGTTTAATTGCACCCATTGTTCATACCTCATAATGTAAAAATATCTTCTTTGAGTAGCCGCTATATCTTGTTGCCTTCGACTAGTGTGCTCATTATAACATAAAGATAAAAATTTTAATACCTTAAATTTTTTTGGAAGCCTTGAAAATTAAGGGGTCGAGTGTAATGTGGATAATATGGATAATATGGATAAATTAAAATAAAATGTGAAAAAATTGACGAAAAATAAATAAAAACAGAAAATTTTGAAAGTTATGCACAATGTGGATAAAATATGAAGAAATCCACAATTTTAAAGTGCACTTATGCACAATAAAATTGTGGATAACATGGATAACTTTTATTTGACGAGGTTTTCTCCGACTAATACAACGTTTCCGGCCCCCATAGTTATCAACAAATCACCGTTGATACATTTTGTGGATAAAAATTTTTCAATTTCTTCAAATTCAGGTAAATAATAGACTTCTTTTCCTTCATTTTCAATTCCTAGTTTCTCTATTTCATTTTTTAGGTTTTCTGAACTGATTCCAAGAGTATCCGTCTCTCTGGCAGGATAAATCTTGGCAAGGACAATCTTATCTGCGAGTGACAAAGCTTTTGCAAACTCAGACATCAGAGCTTTTGTTCGTGTATAGGTGTGAGGCTGGAATACACACCACAGATTTTTATGAGGATAATTGCGGGCGGCAGTGAGGGTGGCCACAATTTCATCAGGGTGATGGGCATAATCATCTATTACGGTAACCCCGTTAAATTCACCTTTGTACTGGAAACGTCTGTCAGTTCCCTCAAAACTTTCAAGTCCTTTTACAATTATTTCATATGGAATATGGATTGCCGCACATGTTGCGAAGGCAGCAAGGGCATTTAACATATTATGTTCGCCAGGAACTTTAAGGCTTACATGTGCAATACATGTGGAAACTTTGTCACCACAGGTATTGGCAACATTTGTATTGATATCAAAAGAAGCACATGCAAATTGATTATATGTAATGTTTGTCGGGTAGTAATCCGAAGTTTCAGGGTCAAGTCCGAAAGTGGAATAACCACATTTTAAATCAGAAGTAAAATAGGATATATCATCAATACCGCTGTTCAAAATAAGGGTGCCATTTTCATCAAGTTTATCTGCAAATATTTTAAAGCTGTTTCTGATATCATTAATATCTTTAAAGAAATCAAGATGATCCTCACGCACATTCAATATGACATTGATATTAGAAATCAATGAAAGGAAGCTGTTTGTATATTCACATGCTTCTGTGACAAGGTAATCAGAGTGACCAATTCTTAAGTTTCCGCCAATTGTGTTTAACATTCCTCCGACAAGAATGGTAGGATCGCATTCATATGCGAGCATAATTTCGGAAATCATGGAAGTGGTCGTAGTCTTTCCATGTGTGCCTGCAACGGAAATGGCAGTCTTATATTGTTCCATAATTCGTCCGAGCATCACTGCACGTGTGATACAGGTGATGTCTTTTTCACGGGCAGCAACAAGTTCAGGGTTGTCAGATTTAACAGCAGCAGTGTAGACAACATAGGATATGTCATCTGTGATATTTTCTGCATTGTGCCCGTAGTGGATTGTGGCACCAAGGGTAATAAGTCTGCCGGTAATCGGTGACTCTTTCGAATCAGATCCGGAAATAGTGTAGCCCTTATCTAATAATATTTCTGCAAGCCCGCTCATGCTGATGCCGCCGATTCCGACAAAATGAATGTGACAAGGCTGTTTCATGATTTCTTCAATGTTTTTCATAATTTTATACCAATACTATAAAAATTCGAGTCATAGTCCTTTCTTTAAATTTTAAATATAATAACAGTTAAAATGGTAGATTGTTACATGCAAAACAAGTATCATAATAATGATATGCAGAGAAATTTCGGCATAGACCTAAAATTATGCATGTAAATAACCATAAACAGTTATAGAATAATTATATCAAATGACAGATAAAAGAAAAGTAGTTATTTGATTTTTTTCGAGGCTTTTGTTATAATCAAAAAAAATTTAGAGAATTGATTGGTATTAAAATATGAAAAAAGATGTAAGGTTATTGATAAAAGGAACGCATATTAGTTTTAATAATGTAGAAAATGATAATGAACAGTTTGAAAATATAGATGAAATTTTTACAGAGACAACTGGTATATATAATGTAAAAGATGGAAAACATTATATAAGGTACGAAGAAAAATCAGAGGATGGAATGCAGACATCCCGCAACTTGTTGAAAATTGATGGGGAAAATGTGGAACTTATCAAAAAAGGATACGGAGCGACGCATCTGTATTTTACAGAGGGCGAGACAAATTATACGTATTACCAGACAGTGATGGGAAAACTTTTTGTCGGGGTCAATTCTAAGAAAATTGTAATTGAAGAAAGTGAAGAGAAGATTGCAGTAAGGATAGAATATGAACTTATTATGAATGAGGAAAAAGTTTCTGACAGCATAATAGAGGTAAAGATTAGAACTTTGTTCTGAATACGCTAAGTGAAGAAAAGTCATAAAAATACCGTCTGTGGTGTTCACAGACGGTAACAATAAATTTATTTATTAGATTTCTTTTTTTCTGCCTTTGCCTTAGCAGCTTGTTCAGCGGCCTTTTTCTCAGCTTTCAGCTCTTTCTTTGTCTTTTTTGGTTCAGGTAAAGGTCCTCGTATACGTTTGGCAGATATGACATAAATGCCACTTACCTGAGCCTTTACTTCCTGCTTTGGAAGAATGGTGTTATATACCTGCTCATCACATATCAATGACATTACTTTTGGACCAACCTTAACTTTTAGTATGGGCATCTTGGCACCACGCAGATACTTTGGCGTCTGGTCAGTAACTATCTTAGGAAGATTGGCATCCTTTAGTTTTATCTTTTTCTTATCAATTACATAAAAGGACATGGTCTGTGCGTTGCTCTCCATAGCTTCGCGCTGTTCTGCCGATTTTTTCTCAGCTTTACGTGCGACTATGTATAATACAATAAATAATACTACCAGGACGGCAATAATAATCAATGTAACTTTTAATAGTGTAGACATATTTCCCTCCGTTCTTTTGGTTTTAATATAACAATATATACATTTTAGCATTGATATGATAAAATTACAATTATTTTCTTATTTTTTTAAGAACAACTTAGCCAGGAATGTGATGTATTCAGAAAAGGAGGCACATTATGCAGTATATATTTGGAATAGTCAGTGATGCGTGGCGTTGGATGTTAGACAATATATTTTATATTAATATAGTGCTTAGTATATTAATCATATTTTTTCAGAGAAGAGATACCAAGGCTATATGGGCATGGCTGTTACTTCTCAATTATATACCGATAGTGGGTTTTATTCTGTATCTTATTATCGGACAGAACCTCCACAAATCAAAGATGTTCAGAGTGAAGGAAATGGAGGAGGAAATAAACACTGCAATAAGAAAACAGGAAAATACCATATATAATAATGAATTTGATGAAAAGTTTCATATTACAGATGAAAGATTAAACGATTATAAAGATTTGGTTCTTTACAATCTTGAGGCCAGCAGAGCAAAATACACAGAAAACAATGAAATTCGAATTTTCACTGATGGAGATGATAAATTCGAGGCATTAATTTCTGCCATGAACAAAGCAAAAAAAAGTATTCATGTTCAATATTATATCATAAGTGCAGGAGAACTTTTTGATGAGATATTGGATGTGCTTGAGAAAAAGGTAAAGCAGGGGGTTGAGGTAAGGGTACTCTACGACAGTCTTGGAAGCAGTAAAATAGGAGCGAAGAATATAAAGAAAATGAAGCAGGCAGGAATTAAGCTGGGGGAATTTTTTCCGGCATTTCTTGGAATTTTCCAATTTCGTGTCAACTACAGAAACCATAGAAAAATAGTTGTTATAGACAGTGAATATGCATATGTTGGTGGGTTTAATATCGGAGATGAGTATATAGATAAGGTAAAAAAATTTGGTCACTGGAGAGACACTCATTTTGAGATAAAGGGAGAGGCTGTTAATGAACTTCAGCTTAGATTCATGCTTGACTGGGATTATGCGACAAAAGAAAATCTCTTCCATATTAATACACAACAATACCTGACAGACAAGGTGAAAAAGAAACGTGATAAGATTGGAATGCAGATTGTGAGCAGTGGACCGGATTCAAAGAGACAGGAGATAAGAGATAATTATCTGAGGCTGATTAATAAGGCAAAAGAGAGGATTTATATACAAACTCCCTATTTCATACCGGATGAAGCAGTGCTTCAGTCACTCAGGATAGCAGCACTTTCAGGAATAGATGTGAGGCTGATGATACCATGCAAACCGGATCATCCGTTTGTATATTGGATCACATATTCCTATGCAGGAGATTTGCTCGAATCCGGAGCAAGGTGCTATTGCTACGAGGAAGGCTTCTTGCATGCAAAAGGAATGGTGGTTGACGGTATAGTGAGTTGTTATGGAACAGCCAATATGGATATCAGAAGTTTTGATTTGGATTTTGAAGTTAATGCAGTAATTTATTCACCGGAGGTTACGATGGAACTTGAAAAAATCTTTTTAGATGATCTGACAAAATGTAGTGAGATTACAAAATATGATTACGCTAAAAGAAGTATGATCATAAGGATTAAGGAGCAGGTTTCAAGACTGCTTGCGCCGCTGATGTAAGCAATTCAGGGTTTATCACAGTATCTAAAACATTCACAATCGCATATAATATAGAAATATGTAAAGTCAGACTATGTTAGAGGAAAAGATGGTAAAGCATTATATTACAGACAGATACCATCCTTTGCCGGAATGGTATGAGCCGGCTGATTTGGTCAGGGCTCCGGTGCCGTTTGACGCGCCATTCAATGATAAGAAGTGCTACATAAGTGTAGTGGTGTATGACCCTATAAGAAAATTATTTAGTGCATGTTCTAAAGAAGGGTTGAATCTGATGGGAATTTCTGCATATAGGTCTTATGAGAGACAAAAGGAAATATATGAGAATAGTGTAAGAGAAAGAGGAAGGAAATACACATCAAAACGGATTGCCTATCCGGGAACAAGTGAGCATCAGACAGGGCTTGCAATTGATGTGTCTTGTGCAGCAGTGGAATATGATTTAGTAGAAGCGTTTGAGTATACAGATGAAGGAATATGGTTGAAAAAACATGCACATGAGTATGGATTTGTTTTTAGCTTTACAAGAGAAAACGAAGAATATACCGGATATATTAATGAGCCATGGCACATAAGGTATGAGTGTGAAGGTGCACAATTTTTTAAGAATAAAATATAGTAAAAAAAATTTATCATATTGCAAATTTATCACATTTATATTATCATATATTCGTGCAAGCAGTGTGAAAATTGATAGAATGGAGGATTAATGTGATAAGAGCAATAATAGTAGCAATATTTCTGCTTTTCTTTTTTATTTTGAGTATACCATTATTTTTAATTGAGTGGATTATTGGTAAAATTAATATAAATGCTAGACATCGCTCTACCAGATGGATAGTTGCCACTGCGTTCAAGCTTATCTTGTTTGTCGCTGGTGTCAAAATAGAAGTTTCGGGAAAAGAAAATATTCCTGATGAGCCATGCCTTTTTGTAGGAAATCATAACGGTATTTTTGATGTTTTTGTATCATATGTGGCAATCGGGAAAGTAATGGGATTTATCTCCAAAAAAGAGATAAAGAAAGTTCCGTTTCTGCATTTGTGGATGATTTTTGTTAATTGTCTTTTTATCGATAGGGAAAATATAAAAGAAGGATTAAAAACAATCTTGCAGGCGGCAGAGAATATCAAAAATGGAATATCGATGTTTGTATTTCCGGAGGGAACACGTTCTAAAGATGGAAAGATGATTCCTTTTAAAGAAGGTTCAATGAAAATGGCACAGCGTTCTAACGGAATTATCGTTCCGGTGGCTATTACAGGAACCGCACAGATATTTGAAAGACAGTTTCCTCGGATGAAATCAGGAAAGGTCACAATTGATTTTGCAAAACCTTTCAATATGAATGAATTACCTAAGGAAGAGAAGAAGTTTGTGGGTGCATACACACAGAACATCATTCAGGAAATGCTTG
This sequence comes from uncultured Lachnospiraceae bacterium, assembly GCA_902786365.1. GTDB lineage: Bacteria > Bacillota > Clostridia > Lachnospirales > Lachnospiraceae > Bovifimicola. The sequence continues at coordinate 58,354 of CADACD010000010.1, forward strand.
ATAAGAGAGAACAAGTCTAAAATATTATTTTACAGCAGTCATGTTAGCAGGGAAATCTTGTTAATGTGACTGCATTTTTTATAAGAAAGAATTAATGCTTGTTTTTCATATCCACTGGGATTATAATAAATGAAGTTAATGATGTGATGTGAAAAAATGTAAAAGTGTGGAGAAATGGTATGGAGATAGAAAACATAAATCCGAAAGACATAGAAAAAAGAAGTATGGAAATTATAGAAAGTGAAATGGGGGACACATCCCATTTGACACCGGAGGAAAAACTGGTTGTAAAAAGAGTGATTCATACAACTGCCGATTTTGAATATCTGGATAACCTGAAATTTTCAAAAAATGCGGTAAGACATGCCATGGAATTATTCAAGCAGAAAGCAGTTATCGTTACTGATACCAATATGGCGAAAGCAGGGATAAGCAAAGTAGCACTTGATAAACTGGGATGCGAGATAGATTGTTTCATGGCAGATGAAGAGGTTGCAAAAATGGCAAAAGAAAAAGGGCTTACAAGGGCAGTGGTTTCTGTTGACAAGGCGATGGAAAAGTATAAAGGAAGAAATGTCATCTATGTCATAGGAAATGCACCAACAGCATTGATACATATAGCAGAATTAATTGAAAGCAGAGAATTTGTACCGGCTCTTGTAGTCGGTGCACCTGTTGGGTTTGTCAATGTGATACAGTCAAAAAAGATGATTAAAAAGTGTGCTGTTCCATATATTGTGGCAGATGGAAGAAAAGGTGGGAGTACAGTTGCAGCAGCAATATGTAATGCGATATTGTACCAGGTTTATGAGAGGAAAATATAGAAAAGATGGCAGTATTATATGGCGTGAGTATTGGACCGGGCGATTACGAATTATTGACCTTAAAAGCAGTAAGAGTGCTTGAAGAGACAAATATTATCGCAGTTCCAAGAACAAAAAAAGAAAATACAATGGCATTATCCATTATCGAAAATGTGATTGATATATCAGAAAAAGAATTATTATATTTTGATTTCCCGATGACAAGAGATAAGGCAGTGTGTGAAAATAATTACAAAAAAATAAGCAATGAAATTGAACACTATCTAGATAATGGAAGAGATGTGGCGTTTATCACTATTGGAGATGTCTCTGTGTTTTCCACATTTTCCTATATTGCAAGGTTGTGTATGGAAGATGGATATGATGTGCAGGCAATTCCGGGAGTTCCAAGCTTTCTCGCAATTGCAGCCAAATTCAATCAACCTCTTGCACTTGGTGATGAGAGCATTCTTATCATGTCCGGTAAATGTGAAAATTTTGATGAACTTATGAAGACAGATACAAATAAGGTCATTATGAAAGGCAATAAAAGCACTAATAAAATCAAAGAGTTCTTTGAGAATGAAGAAGTGTTTCAGGGGAAAGAAATAATGGGGATAGAAGACTGCGGACTTGCGACAGAAAAGGTATATCAAAAATTGGATGAGATTGGAGATTGCGGATATTTTACAACATTTATCATCGGATAGTATGATAAATAAAAGACAAAACATGCAGTGCAGGTGGAGGATACCGGTGAATAGAAACCATTTGACAACAGATGTTTACTAATAAATGCAGGAAATGAGGAAAGAATGCTTGATTCATATATCTATCATGGAAAGAAAAAATTAAGGTGTGGTTATACAACCGGTTCATGTGCTACAGCAGCAGCGAAAGCGGCTGCTATTATGCTGCTTGGAAACTGTAGGATTGATGAGGTATTGATATCGACACCGAAAGGAATTGATTTGAAACTTCATGTGGTTGATGTAACAGATAATATGCATTGGCATAATGATACAAGTTTTGTCAAATGTGGCATTGTCAAAGATGGCGGAGATGATGCGGATGTAACGGACGGAATAACAGTCTATGCAAAGGTAACTAAATGTGATAAGGGTATCATTATCAAAGGAGGCGAGGGAGTAGGCGTTGTCACAAAGAAAGGTCTTGACCAGCCGGTCGGTAATCCTGCAATTAATTCTACGCCAAGAAAAATGATAACCGGACATTTGATGGAGGTGATGGAGGAGCAGGAATACATGGGTGGTCTGATAGTAGAAATATCCATACCTGCCGGTGTAGAACTGGCAAAAAAAACATTTAACCCAAGGCTTGGAATAGAAGGCGGAATATCGGTGATAGGCACAACGGGAATTGTGGAACCGATGAGTAATTCGGCAATCATAGAAACTATCAGAATAGAAGAAAAGATGGTCAAAGAGACCGGAAGAAAGAATATTTTAATTACACTTGGAAATTATGGAAAAACATTTTTAAAAGCAGAAATGCCGGATATCCTAGATAAATGTGTGACATGCAGTAATTTTATAGGAGAGGCAATTGACTTTGCACTGGAGTTTGGATTTGAAGGAGTGCTCATAGTCGGGCATATAGGGAAAATGGTAAAACTTGGTGCAGGTATTATGAACACCCATTCAGCAAATGCTGATGGAAGAATGGATGTGCTGATGAGCTGTGGAGTGAGGGCTGGCATTGAAAGTAGCAAGCTGTGTGAAATTGCAGACTGCGTAACCGTAGATGATGCACTTGAAATTCTGATGGAACATCCTCTATATGAAAAAATGATAGAGATATTGATGGAGAAAATTGACTTTTATCTTAACAATAAAGTGAAAAATGAGATAAATATAGGAGCAGTGATTTTTTCAAACAGATATGGTGTAATTGGAAAAACAAAAAAGGCAGAAGAGCTGAAAGATGTGATATTAGTAGAAAACAGACAGAAAACAAAGTCGGTATAATTATGGAGGAAACATATGGTTAATTTTGTCGGAGCAGGACCGGGAGCAGAAGATCTGATTACAATCAGAGGAGCAGGATTATTAAAAAAAGCAGATGTGATAATATATGCAGGGTCCCTTGTCAATCCTGCATTATTGAAATATGCAAAGGAAGACTGTGAGATTTATAACAGTGCAAAGATGAATCTGGAAGAAGTGATGGATGTCATGTTTCGTGCAGAGCGTGAAGGGAAGATGACAGTGAGACTTCACACAGGAGATCCATGTCTCTATGGTGCGATAAGAGAGCAGATGGATATCCTTGATGAAAATGACATTCCATATGAATATTGTCCGGGAGTAAGCTCATTTTGTGCAGCAGCTTCATCGCTGAATGCAGAATATACACTGTCGGGAGTATCACAGACTGTTATCATCACAAGGATGGCAGGAAGGACACCGGTACCGGAGCGTGAAAATATCAGAAGTCTTGCATCACACGGAGCAACAATGGTGATATTCTTAAGCACAGGAATGCTAAAGGAATTGTCAGAGGAATTGATTGCAGGAGGGTATCCAAAAGAAACTCCGGCAGCGATTTGCTATAAAGCAAGCTGGCCACAGCAGAGAGTATTCAGATGCAGTGTAGAAAATCTGTATGAAACAGCAAAGGAAAATGAGATAACAAAGACGGCATTAATCGTTGTAGGAAATATTCTTGGTGATGATTATGAATTGTCAAAGCTATACGATAAGACATTTGAAACAGAATACAGAAAGGCGACAGTATGAGTTTTGAGTTGAGAAAAGTAGTGCTTATCTCATTTACAGAAGCAGGGGACAGACTGGCATATGAATTGGAGCATCAATTGCGTGAAATGGAAAGCGTTATGGAAAGTGGAGCCGGGAAGAAGCTGTCTTGCTGTTATGAATGTGACAGATACTGCTATGAAACATATAATGCATATCATGGAATTTCTTTTAAAAGTGGAAGAAAAGTAATAGAAAAAACATTTGGCGAATGTGATTATATTATTTTTATAGGTGCATGTGGCATGGCAGTCAGAATGATAGACGGACTTGTTCGCACAAAGGATAAAGATCCGGGAATCGTTGTGGTGGACAGCAAAGGGAAATTTGCTGTTTCATTGCTTTCGGGTCATCTCGGAGGTGCCAATGAGCTTGCCGGACAGATAGCAGAAATGATAGATGCCATTCCTGTCATAACGACGGCAACAGATGTTGGCGGGAAGTTTTCTCCTGATATGTTTGCAAAGAAAAATCATCTGTATATTACAGATTTGAATATGGCAAAACAAGTGGCAAAAACAGTTCTTACAGGCGGAAGAATCTTTATGAAAAGTGATTATGAAATAAGCAATAAGAATGTTTATGGCATTGTTTTAAATGGTTCTGACAATGTTGCCAGCTTGAATCAGGGGTGCAAATCTGATATGACGAAATATGATAGCCAGGCAGAAAACACAAAGGCTAAATATGATGACCATATAGACAGTGTAGTCTATATTGGATATGATGCCGGCAGATTGCAGGATATCAAAGAGAGGTATGGAAATGTGCTGTGGCTTATGCCGAAAGACATTGTTATCGGAGTGGGATGTAAAAAAAATACAGAAGAGCGTAAATTTGAAGATGAAATTTTAAGACATCTAAAAGAGAATGGTATTGATATAAGGCGTGTGCGAGAGATACATACTATTGATATCAAAAAAGATGAGGCTGCCATCAAAAAATTTGCAAGAAAATACAATATAGTATGCAGATTTTATAGTGCAGATGAGTTGAAAAATGTGAATGGAGAATTCTTGCATTCGAAATTTGTTGAGAGTGTTACAGGGGTGGATAATGTATGCGAGAGAAGTGCTCTTATTGGCAGTGAAAAATTAATAGTGGGAAAATGTGCAGAAAATGGAATTACTTTTGCGGCAGCCACATATAAGAAATGGAGGATAATAGCAGAATGAAACTTTATTTGGTAGGATTTGGTCCCGGAAACTATGAGGGAATGACAATACAAGCAAAGGAATGTATCAAAAGCAGCGATATCATAGTTGGCTATACTGTTTATGTAGATATCATCAAACAATACTTTCCTGATAAAGAGTTCTTTTCAACGCCTATGCGAAAGGAAGCAGATCGTGTAAGAGCGGCAGTTGAGCTTGCATTGGAAGGAAAAAATGTTTCAATTATATGCAGCGGGGACAGTGTTATATACGGAATGGCAGGACTTGCATACGAAATTTTGAACAATTACAAGAAAGAACACGAAAATGCAATTGATGGGAAACAGAATGAGAAAGTGGATGTAAATGAGATTCAGATAGAGGTTATTCCGGGTGTGACAGCAGCGGTATCAGGTTCGGCAGTGTTAGGGGCGGTGCTTACACATGATTTCTGTGTCATTAGCCTGTCTGATTTATTAACACCTTGGGATAAAATTGAAAAAAGACTGGTGTGTGCTGCGATGGGGGATTTTGAGATTGCTATTTACAATCCGGTATCTAAAAAGAGAGCAGATTATTTGAAAAAAGCATGTGAAATCCTACTGAAATATCGCGATGGGGATTGTGTCTGTGGCTACGCAATGAACATAGGAAGGGATGAAGAAAACTATCAGGTAACAACACTTTTTGAACTTCAAAATATGGAGCTTAATATGTTCACTACAGTATTCATAGGAAACAGCCAGACAATGAATATTGATGGGAAGATGGTGACACCAAGAGGGTACAGAATTGATGGATAAATCAAAAAGTCGGTTATGCAGGGAGGCAAGAGGAAAATGCACAATATCAATATTATTATTTTCGGTGGAACAACAGAAGGGAGACTGTTGAGTGAATATGCAGCAGAGTTAAAACAGCATGTTTATGTCAGTGTAACGACAGATTACGGTGAACAGCTTTTGAAAGAGTCAGAGTATCTGCATGTGCTCAAAGACAGAATGGATGTCCACAAGATGGAAAAATTTTTTGCCGGAAACGGCATTCAGATTATCATAGATGCAACCCATCCTTTTGCAAAAGAAGTGACAAAAAATATAAAAAAAGTGGCAGAAAAAAAAGGATTACATTATTACAGGGTTGTCAGAGAAAAGACAGATGTATTGCAAGACTCTGAAAATCGAAGTTTTGGGACATTATCATATTCACAATGTAGTTCAGATAACATAGAAAAATTAAATAATGATAATAGCAGAGGCAGTGAACAGATATCGAGTAATGGTGATATACATTGGTTTAACAGTTTAGAAGAAATAACAGAGTTTCTCAATAGAAATGATGGAGATATCTTTGTCACCACCGGAAGTAAGGAAATACGAAAAATAGCAGAAATAAAAGGTGCTTATCAAAGATGTGTGCTTCGAATTTTAGATGTCCCCGAAATAGTGGAAGAATGTTGTAAAATGGGATTTGACAGGGAGCGTGTGATAGCGAAAAGAGGACCATTTCGTTATGAGGAAAATATAAGAGATTTCGAGAAGTATCACTGTCGGTATCTTGTGACGAAAGAAAGTGGAAAAGCAGGTGGATTTACAGAAAAATTAAAAGCAGCAAAGCAGCTTGGGATGGAAGTGCTTGTCATCAAAAGACCACCGGAGGAAGGGATAAGTCTTGAAGAGATGAAAAAGATAGTAAAGGATTTTGGAGAAAAACAAAAGTGTCAGGAAAAAGAAATTAGTATCATAGGAATTGGTATGGAGGGAAAAGATACTATTACAGTTCAGGGAAAACAAATCATTCAAAACGCAGAGTTGCTGATAGGTGCAAAAAGAATGGTGCAATCGGTTCATCCGGCTGTAGGTATACAAGTGGAAGTTTTTGTCTCATATGACAGCGAAGAAATAGCAGAGTACATCAAAAAAACAGACAGGAAAAAAATTGCAGTACTGATGTCAGGGGACTGTGGATTTTTCAGTGGGTGCAAAAAGTTGTTGGAAAAACTTGAAGGGTATCAAGTCAAAATAGTAAGTGGAATTTCATCGGCAGTCTATTTTGCCAATGCTGTAGGAATCAGCTGGCAGGATATGAATTTTGTAAGTCTTCATGGAACACAGGCAAATATTATAAGTGAGATAAAAATTCACAGAAAAACTTTTTTTCTTCTTGGTGGAAAGATGAATGTGCGTGATATATGTGTCAAAATGCTGGAATATGGATATGGTGAGATGCAAGTTTATGCTGGAGAGAATCTTGGATTTGAAAATGAGAGAATTTTATCTGGAAAAGCCAAGTTGATGACAGAGGCAGAAATGTCAGGTCTTTGTGTGATGCTTGTCGTCAATGAGCATCCGATAGAAAATTCCCAGTTTGGCATCAAAGATGATTTCTTCATCAGGGGAAAGGTTCCGATGACGAAATCAGAGATAAGGGCAGTTGTGATGTCAAAATTGAATATAAAAAAGGGAGATATATGCTGGGATATCGGATGTGGAACAGGTTCGGTATCTGTTGAGATGGCGAATTTTGCAATTAGGGGAAGTGTATATTCTGTAGATAAAAATGCCGAGGCGATTTGGATCACACAACAGAATGCCAACAAATTCGGGTGCGATAATATCATCACAGTAGAGAGAAGTATTGAAAAGGGCTTAGATGATTTGCCGGTACCGGATGTCGTATTTATCGGCGGAGGAAGTGGAAATATTGGATGGATTTTAAGAATGGTTCTTGCAAAGAATCCAAACTGTAAAGTTGCCATTACATCAGTTTCAGTGGAAACAGTGGCAACCATCAGCAACATCAAAAAGGAGCAAAATGTGGATATTGAAATGACGCAGATTGCCATTACAAGAACAAAGCAGGTGGGCGAACATACCATGTTCAATGCAGTTAATCCGGTGGTTTTGGCACTGGTAAATTCGTCAATTAACAGATAAGATATGCAGATAGTGTAAAAAAATAATCGTGGTAGAAATGGCAGCATAACAGACGCTATGCCTATATTAGAATCCTGGCAGGATAAATATCTGTTGAAAAAATGATAGGAATTATTTATAATCGAGGTAATAGAAAACGTGGTTTATGGTAGAAAACAGAACAGCAAGAACCGGTATTTGCTTACTCAAAAAGGAGAGTTACAATATGGGAAGAACAGTTGCAATAGGTGTGCAGGATTTTGAAAAAACAATATCTAACAATTATTTTTATGTTGATAAGACGAATTTGATAAAAGAATGGTGGGAAAATGCTGATGATGTGACGCTGATTGCACGTCCGCGTCGATTTGGCAAAACACTTAATATGAGTATGCTAGAGGCATTTTTTTCAAATAAATATAGCAGTCGGGGAGATTTGTTTGAAAATCTTAATATATGGAAAGATGGGAAATACAGGAGCCTTCAGGGAACATATCCTGTGATAAGCCTTTCGTTTGCAAATGTAAAAGAAAAAAATTATGAGCTGGCTGTTTATCGAATATGTCAAATTATACAAAGGCTTTATTCGGAAAGTATGTATCTTGTTAATTCAGAAAAGTTGTCAGAAATTGAGAAAAAGAGAATTTTAACATATGCTGATAATGTAGAAGAAAAAGATGCTGTAATGGCGGTTAATGAGTTGACTTCTTGTCTTATGAAACATTTTGAAAAGAAAGTTTTGATTTTCCTTGATGAATATGACACACCTATGCAGGAAGCATATGTGAATGGATATTGGGATGAGTTTACCTCTTTTATCAGAAGTCTGTTTAATGCTACTTTCAAGAACAATCCATATATGGAGAGAGCAGTCATGACAGGTATTACGAGGGTAAGTAAGGAGTCAGTGTTTTCAGACCTTAATAATCTTGAGGTTGTGGGTACAACTTCTGATAAGTATGCAACAGCATTTGGATTTACGGAGGCAGAAGTTTTTACCGCAATGGATGAATATGGACTTACGGATAAAGAGAGTGTGAAATTTTGGTATGATGGTTTCATTTTTGGTCAGATACCGGATATTTACAATCCATGGTCAATTATTAACTATCTTGATAAGAAAAAGATTATGACTTATTGGGCGAATACTAGTTCAAACAGTCTGGTGGGAAAACTGATTCGTGAAAGTGGTGTAAAAACAAAAAAGTTATTTAAAAGCCTGCTTGAGGGAGAGACAATAGATGTTCCGATTGATGAATATATTGTATATAAGGAACTTGATACAAACGATAGTGCTGTCTGGAGTCTGCTGTTAGCTACGGGGTATCTGAAGGTATTGCAATATCAGACAGAAGAACAGAGTGCAGAAAATCGACAGACAATCTTTCGACTTGCAATAACTAATGAAGAAGTAAACAGGATGTTTTATCGTATGGTAAGCAGCTGGTTTAGAGAAGTTGAAGACCATTATAATGATTTTATTGATGCACTGCTTGAAGGCGATTTGGATGCAATGAATGAGTATATGGAAAATGTGACATTACAGATTTTCAGCAGTTTTGATACCGGAAGAAAATCAGGAAAGAGCGAACCGGAGCGTTTTTATCATGGATTTGTACTGGGATTGATGGTTGATATGTCAGACAGGTATATTATCAAATCAAACAGGGAGAGTGGACGTGGAAGATATGATATTATGATATATCCCAAAGTGAGTGGCAAAGGTGAAACTGCAAAAGGCGACGCAATCATTATTGAATTTAAGGTAAAAAGCAAAAAGAAAGAAACAGACCTTGAACAGACGGTGGAAGCGGCACTCAAACAGATTGATGAAAAAAAGTATGATGAAGAGCTTAAGACATTAGGATTTAAGGAAGAAAATATAAGAAAGTATGGATTTGCCTTTGAGGGGAAGAATGTATTGATTGGAGAAAAACAGGGCTAGTCCCCTGTTTTTTTGTATAATGTAACTCAATCAGTTATTGTTAAATCCCTGCTTCTTTGTTTTAGATGCAACCAAATCAAACCAAATGGAAGGATGGAACAATATAAGAAGTGGGAAAAGTTCAAGTCTTCCGGCAAGCATATCAAACATTAAAACATATTTTGAAAAATTGTTAAAAAATCCGAAATTTCCTGTCGGACCTACCAAATCAAGTCCGGGACCTATATTATTGATTGTTGCCGCAACTGAGGTAAATGAAGTAACAGCACCTTTTCCTTCAAATGAAATTGCAAATACGGATAGTGAAAATAATATTGTAAATGTCATAAAATAAACATTTGTGGCACGAACAACTTCATGTTCAACCGGCTTGCCATCGACTTTTATCTTTTTGACACTCTTTGGATGAATATATGAATTTAATTCCTTTATGATGGTTTTAAATACAATCACAATACGTGAAACTTTAATACCACCACCGGTACTTCCGGCACATGCTCCGATAAACATCAGCAAAACAAGTATACATTTCGAAGACGATGACCACTGGTTGAAATCTATTGTGGCAAACCCGGTAGTTGTGATGATTGAGCCAACCTGAAAAGAGGCATGGCGAAGTGCATCGGAAAAATTCTTCATCGTATGATAAATATCAATTGTTATAATTGTAATTGAAGTTAAGATGATAAGAAAATAATATCTTACTTCTTCAATAGCAAAAGTTTTTTTGAACTGTTTTAAAAGAATAAAATAATAGGCATTAAAGTTCACACCAAATAAAATCATAAAAATAGTGACAACCCACTGTATATATGGAGAGTATCCTGCCATACTGTCAGATTTGATTCCGAAACCACCTGTTCCGGCAGTACCAAGTGCAGTACAAATAGAATCGAATACAGGCATACGTCCGATAAGTAAGAGTACCACTTGAACAAATGTCATCGTAAAATAAATAACATACAAAAGTTTTGCAGTTGTACGAATCTTCGGAACAAGTTTGCCGACAGATGGTCCGGGGCTTTCAGCTCTCATCAGGTTGATGTTGGATCCGCCACTTAAAGGAATGATAGCAAGTATAAAAACAAGAACACCCATACCGCCAATCCAATGGGTAAAGCTCCGCCAAAACAGGCTGCAGTGAGATAATGCCTCAACATCTGATAATATGCTTGCACCCGTTGTTGTAAAACCGGATATTGTTTCAAATAACGCATCCGTAAATGAAGGAATTTCTCCTGTGATAACAAATGGAAGTGCACCGATGATACTCATAATAATCCAGCTGAGTGCAGTTGCACAACATCCTTCTTTTAAGTAAAAAATAGTACTGACAGGTTTTTTGATTGTCGCAATCAGACCAAGAAGACCACATATCCCAAGTACGATAAGATAGGCAAAACCTTCTTCTTCACCATAAATGAGGGCAACAATACAGGGGAGAAGCATTAAAACAGCTTCAACTTTCATTACCTGACCTAATATATATCTTATAATTGAGGTATTCATTGTGAATCCTTTCTTTCATTATTTTTCATTAAATTCAATTGATAAAAATCTAAAATCAACTACTATTTTAGAATATCTCCGATATCATTAAAACCGGTATGAGTAGTAGTAACCATTACGGAATCACCGACTTTAATGCAGTCCTGTCCATTTGGGAGAAGGATTTTGCCATATCTGTTGATAAAACATATTAAAAGATTATCTTTAAGAGATAAATTCATAATAGGAATATCTGTCACGGCAGATTTTTCTTCCACTTTAAATTCAATAGCTTCAACTCTTGAATCAAACAGATGGTAAAGAGTTTCTATGTTGCTTCCCATAGAATTTTTCTTTGCACGCACATAGGCAATGATAGCCTCGGCGGTGATAAAACGCGGGTAAACAACACTTCCAAGATCCAGATTATTAATGACATCTTTAAAAGTAATACGGTTAATTTTTGTCACAACTTTTGCCGGTGAGCAGCGTTTTGCATGAAGTGTGAGCATAATATTTTCCTCATCAATACCAGTGAGGGGAACAAAAGATTCGGCATATGAAATTCCCTCTTCTTTTAAAATTTCCTCATCAGTACCATCACCATTAATAATGATAGCTTTAGGAAGGAGAACACTTAATTCTTCACATCTGTCTTTGTCAACTTCTACAATTTTAACTGAAATACCATAGTTAATAAGTTGCTTTGCAAGGTAATAGGCAACTTTCCCGCCTCCAACAATCATGGTATCTTTGACCTGATTGGTCTTAAAACCTATTTTCTTTAAGAACTCTCTTGCATCAGGGCGGGTTGCAACAAATGAAACATAATCACCTTCTTCAAAAGTGAAATTACCGGTTGGTATAATTACCTCGCCATTTCTTTCAACGGCACATATAATAAACTTGACCGGAATCTGTTTACTAAGTTCGTATATTGCCATAGAAACCAGCATGTTATCTTTTGGAACCTTAAACTTGATAAGCTCAGCCTGTCCATGGGCAAAAGCATTCACTTCCAATGCAGTAGGAAGGTATAGGATTCTGGCCACTTCTTTTGCGGCTTCAAGCTCAGGATTGATAATCATGGCAAGTCCGAGTTTGTCACGAAGATAACCGGATTCCTGACTGTAGTCAGGAGTACGGACCCTTGCAATTGCTGCACATTTTGCAACGCGGCTTGCGACTGTACAGCAAAGTAAATTCAATTCATCAGAATCTGTCACTGCAATTATCAAATCAGCGTTTTCAATGCCGGCTTCCATCTGGACACTGTAGCTGGCACCATTACCTACCAATCCCATGATATCGTATAAATTAGTCAACGATTGTATTTTTGTGGAATTCTTATCAATAATGGTAATATCATGTCCTTCGTGACTGAGCTGTTCTACAAGAGTGCAGCCTACCTTTCCACAGCCTACAATAATGATATTCAGACCATTTTTGTTCCGATTTGCTGAAGATTTCATTTCTATTCTTTTAACCTCATTTCAATATTTATCTTGATTTTTTGCAACATATGAGAGTGTAAATGATTCCCCACATATGCACATATAATTTTAGATATATAAGACAGATTATATACCCAAATATTATAAATGTGAATAAGAAAATTTAATTTTTATGAAAGATGGATAAACAAAAATTTTAAGAAAATGAAATAGTTGTCAGAATAACTATATAGTAAATAAAATTTGAATGATATTCATGAAACTGATACATAATACTTTCATTAGTATTTTATCTCTTAAGGAGCAGGTATGAAAGATTTGTTGTTAGTGATTGATATGCAAAATGTGTATACAAAAGGACAAAAATGGGAGTGTGATGGTATCGATAAGGTGGCAGCACATATAAGCAGAATTATTGACTCAAATAAGTGTAAAGATATTGCTTTTACAAAGTATGTCTGTCAGCAAAATCCCAAAGGCAACTGGAAAAAATATAATATTATTAATAAAAAAATAAATGAGAATAAGTGGGCAAATGAAATCATGGATATATTTGAAAAAAATACCAGCACCTGGATGGTATATGAAAAATGTGTATATTCATCGTATTCAATACCTGAAATTGTGGATAAAGTAAGAAGTGCAGACAGAGTAATAGTGACAGGAGTTGTAGCAGAGTGCTGCGTACTTTCTACAATTTTGCAGTTGATTGATACAGGAGTTGAAATTATTTATCTTACAGATAGTATTGCTAGTATGTCTGATGAGAAAAAGAAAGCTGTTGAACTGATTTTATCAGGGTTTGAACCGATGCATATTAAGATGATGAAGACAGACGAATATTTAAAATAAGTTGGTTATGATAACCGTTTTTTACTTACTACCATTATTCCGGTCATCACATTTTTTCACTGTTTTTACATTTGACTGAAGGTTGAAATAGCAGGAAATATCACAGAGCAGGGAAATGGCAGGTTTACAGTGGGAGGCACAGGTGTTCTCACACTTAACGGAAACCATGCACAGACAGTAAAGGGAAACGGTATGTTAAGCATATCAAACCTTGTCATCAATAACATTGGAACAGAAGAGATTTGTATTGATACTGACATATCTGTCAGTGGCAGTGTAAAACTAAAAAACGGAAAAGTAGCAGGAAGTGCCTCACTCCTTGCAGCATCTCCTAAATCTTAGAGGACAGTGCATGGAGCGGAAATCTCACTATAACAGAGGAATGTTCACTGAAATCAGACTTAAGTGTTGACGGAAAATTTAATATCACGGCACCGCTGCATACAAACAGCCACAGCATATATGCAGGCTCACTTGCCATAAACGCATCCCTTTATGTCGAAAACGGGGCAGTATATGCACAGGATACAGTATATACAGGAAAATACGGAAAACTCATCATGCAGGATATGGCAGGATATCTGCTGGCAGGCGGAAGTTTCCTCTTTGATTCGCAGTATGCACATGATGGACTTCTGACAGCGGGAACCATCTATAGAGTGGTAAACGGATATCTCATATCGGCAGACAACAGTTCCCTAAACATCACGGTTGACAATTCAGAGGAATCGACCTTCGGAAAATACATCAGCCTTTCGGCGTACATGAAGGGCTATGTGATAACAAAGAATGAAGATAAAACTTATACACTGACAGGCACAAACGATGCCGCATACGGTTTTGACAGTCAGGGAAGGCTTTCCTATATGAAGGATGAAAGCGGAAGGGTGGTGTCACTCTCCCATACGGAGACACAGACAGTCATCACCGATGAGACATCAGGAAAACGGCTGAAGCTGGATAAAAACGCAGAAGGGCTTGTCACGGTGATATCAGACGACAACGGAAGGAATGCGTATCTGTCCTATGAGAACGGATGCATCAAAACCATCACGAATGAAACCGGCGAGATTACGACATATCATTATGATGAATATGAGGTTGTGCCGGCAGAAGAGACAGAGGAAGAAAAACGGTTCAGGGAGGCGAATGCAGAAGATTCAAAAGAAAGTGCAGGAACAGAGACGGATGAGACGACAGACAGTGGCATTTCAATGCAGCATAAGATTACATCCGAAGTCAGCCATGACGGACAAAAGTATGTCTGCAATAAATACGATTCAAAAGGCAGGGTGGTAAGCCAGTTAAACGGCAACGAGACCGGCATATGGACAGAGATTACCTATGAAGAAACAGAGACCGGTACAAAGACCACGGCGAAAGATGAGGACGGAAATGCGACAGCCGTTTATACCGACAGCAGGGGAAGGATGACAAAGAAGATCAATGCTCTCGGCGGTGAGACGGAATATATATATGATGATGCCGGAAATCTCCTGTGTGAGAAAAACGGTGCAGGAAACGTGGCGCTTAAGCAGTATGATGAAAAGGGCAATATCACAAAGATGACAGACAGCACCGGAAATGTGACCATGACAGAATACGACAGCCAGGGAAATCCGGTGCGGGTGAAGGATGCAGACGGAAACGTGGCAGAATATACATACAATGAGAAACATCTCCTTCAGTCCATGACAGACTATTCAGGATTAAAAACAGAATACACCTACACAGATGAAGGTCTTCTGAAAAGCGAAACCATTGTAGGGCTTGGCTCCATCAGCTATGAGTATGAAAACGGAAGACCGGTAAAGGTCACGGACAGAAACGGAAATATTTCATATATGTCATATGACGGAGCGGGAAACCTCACAAAAGTAACAGATGCCCTTGGAAATGAGACAGCTTACACCTATGACAGTGCGGGAAGGAAACTCACCGAAACGGATGCCACAGGAGGAGTGACATCATACAGATATGATAGCAACGGAAATATTACTTCCGTGACGGATGCGGCAGGAAATGAGACAGTGAAGGAATACAACAGCAGGGGATTCCTGATAAAAGAGAAATATCCTGACGGTACAGAGGCATCCTACAGCTACAACGCCTCCGGCAGAAACAGTGCCGTTACATATGTTGACGGAAGCAGGACAGAAGTAAAGTATGATGCCATAGGCGACATTGTAAGTGAAACCTGTCCTGACGGCACAGTGATTACCTATGAATATGACAAATACGGTCAGCTGGTAAAGCAGACGGATGCAGACAAAAATAGCACAATGTATGAGTATTATCCAAACGGTAAGATATATAAAAAGCATTTCTCTGACGGGAAAACCATCCTCTATACCTACGACACGAGGTGGAGGCTGGTCACGGAGACAGACATGGAGGGACATTCCCTGTCCTACGAATATGACAGAATGGACAATGTCACAGCAGTAAGGGATGCCCTTGGAAACACCGTAAGCTATGAATATGACATTTATGGAAGAATGGTGAAGGAAACCGACGCAAACGGAAATGAGACACGTTATGAATATGACAATAACGGAAACTGCATCACAAAGACAAATGCACTGAACATATCCTCACATATGGAATATGATGCATGCAACAGGCTGACAAAAGCATACGTGGAAAAAGACGGTGAGGAATATGCCGTTGAATACAGGTATGATGCCATGGGAAGAGTCATTGAGACAAAGGATGAGGAAGGAAACATCACAAAGATAAATTATGATATTCTCGGAAATGTGGCATCAACAGAAGATGCACAAGGAAATGTGACAGAAACCTACAGCTATGACAGCATGAATAGGACAGATACCGTCACTGAAATGACAGGAAATGTCACAAAGTATCACTATGACATCATGGGCAATCTGACGGAAACTGTCAGCCTGTTAAATGATGCCACAGAGAAAAAGACGGAATATACCTATGATATCCTTAACAGAATCACAGAAGTAACGGACACACTCGGAGGTAAGGTAAACATCACCTATGACAGTGCAGGAAACATGAAAAGCCTTACCGACCCGAACGGCGGAACATCCATGTATGAATATGACAGCATGGGAAGGCTCATCAGGGAAGAAAATGCAGTGGGAAGCATATATACCTATACCTACAATGCATCAGGGCTTTTAGAGGAACAGAAAAATGCAAGAAACCAGAAGACGGTGTATGAGTATGATAAAGCAGGAAGACTTATCAGCTTTACTGATGAGCTTGGAACAGTAAAATATACATACGATAATAACGGAAATGTCCTGACAGTGAGTGACGAAAACGGAACCATCACAAGGACATATGATGAGCTTGACCGGGTAAAGACATACACAGACTATAAAGGCAATACCGTAAAGTACGGATATGACGAGCTTGGCAATCTCATCACCCTTACCTATCCGGGTGGAGAAATCGTAAGATATGACTACTACAAAAACGGACTGTTAAAATCCGTCACAGATTTTAACGGAAAAGCAACAGGGTATGAATATGACAGAAACGGAAGGCTTACAAAGACAGAGAGACCTGACGGAACAACAGAGGAATGCACATATGACAAGGCAGGAAGGCTTGTCAACAAGAGAGACTATAAGAAGGAGAGTGAGGCAGAAAGCGGGGATTTACCTGTCATAACAGGAAAGTTCACAGATACACCAGAGTCGACTGATACCGGCATCACCATCATCAGTGCCTATACATATGAATATGATGTTGCAGGAAACATCATCAGGATAACAGGTACAGAAAACGCATCAGGTGATACGGCAGGCGGTATAGCTGCCGGAGAAAGTGCAGGAACAGGCAT
>CADACD010000011.1 GCA_902786365.1 uncultured Lachnospiraceae bacterium
CCATCACCATTTTCATCCTTATTTTCTTTAGGATATACTATAAGCAAATACTTATTATCATTGTCATCTTTCTCTTTTTTCACTTCAACTTTAACATATCCTGCTGAGCCAATATATTTTTTTACTTCCCAACAGTCTGTAACCTCAAACTTTTCTCCATATTTTTCTTGCAAATATTGTAATGCAACTTCTTTACATTGACTTAAATCAAACTCTTTATATCCATCCCCACAGCTATTTAGTAAAAACATTATGCTTATTAATACTGTACCGGCAAATAGCTTTTTTACTTGTTTCATAATCAATCTCCTTTTCTTTCTAATCAAACTATGCAAATTAAATAACTCCAATTACAGCAACCTTACTATAATTTCCCTCTTTTCTTCACTAAAATTTTTTTATTTTTCTTTCAAACTATCATGTAACCCCTTCCTAAACGGCTCCAGAAAATAATCCATAACAGTTCTGGTTCCTACAATAATATCAATAGTGCCATACCCGGCTTAATATACACAACATAAGACATACCTTTTCCCTCTATATTGACCGGAATCTCGCCTATATGTATTATCTCACCCTCTATGTATTCATATATTTTATTATAGGCTGCAATCTTAAGCTTAACTATATCACCAATATTTAACTGTGTTATATCTTCATCAGCAACATAAGCCATAAACCTATAGTCATTATCATTACTTGTAATGTATCCCATCACATCGCCTGCATTAACTGTTTTTCCAACATACATCTTATCCTTTGATGTGTATATTCCTTCTTCTGTAGCAATAATCGTTCTGTCATCTAAACTTTTCTGACTGATTTTCAGCTGTGTATTAGCACTCTCTATTTTAGCATCTATACTATTTATATTATTGATTATAGTTAATAACTGATTTTTCTTCGATATATCACTTTCATCTGAATCTAACATATCCAAACTATCTATAAATATATCATTTTCAAGAATAATAGCTTGTGCATACTTACTATTGCTTCCATATGCAGTAACATCAATCTCAAGTGATGTATAGTCGTTTTCCTTATATTTGTTATATATTTTTTCATATATTTCTTTTTGTATATGAAGCACTTCAAGATTATATTCATACTCATTAAGATTAGCCTCATTCACATCTGATACAAGTGTGCATATCACATCACCTTTATTGACATAATCCCCATCATTAATCTTTACCTCGCCAATTGTTCCTTCTACCACTGAGTTTAATGTAACCAATGCATTATCCGTATCTACAATTCCCGTAGCTGTTACTGCTATGTCAATCTTTGCACTACATGCCCAGATAATAATTGTAATAATTAACGCTATAATTGTATACATTATTATATACACCATTTTACCTGCAGGTCTTTCAATTATTTCTATCATCGATGGAAGAAAGTCATATCTTAACTTTTCATCCCTGCTTTTAAGTTGCTTTTTCAGGTATTTGTTCATGACTCTACCTCCCCACGCATCTGACTATTATATAGGTGGGCATACAACCCATTACTCGCAAGCAGCTTATTCGGCGAACCTGCCTCCACAAGCTCTCCTCTATCTATCACTAATATCTCATCAGCAGACGCAAGCGTTGATAATCTATGTGCTATTATCAACACTGTTCTGCCTTTACAAATTTCCTTAAGGTTGTTCTGAATAACACTTTCTGACTCGTAATCAAGTGCCGATGTTGCTTCATCAAATATAAGTATTCTCGGATTATTAATAATTGCTCTGGCTATAGCTATTCTTTGCTTTTGTCCTCCTGATAAGGCTACTCCCTTTTCACCTATAATAGTGTCATAACCTTCATCAAGATCCATAATGAAATCATGTGCACCGGCAATCTTTGAGATTTCCATGATTCTTTCTATCGTTACTTCCGGACAATGAATAGATATATTTTCTGCAACTGTACCATTAAACATAAAGTTTTCCTGCAATACAACTCCAATCTGGCGTCTAAGCAGCTGTGGTTGAATCAACGATATATCCAATCCATCTATTGTTATCTTTCCACTCTGAGGTATATATAGTCTCTGTACTAATTTGGATATTGTACTTTTTCCTGAGCCACTTCTTCCAACAAGTCCATATATCTTATTCTCTTTCATCTCAAATGAAATTCCATGTAATACATCTGAACCATCTACTCTATATCGAAACCGAACATTATCAAATCGAATCTTTCCTTGAAGTTTTGGAAGATTCGATACTGCTGTTTCCGGTCTGCTCTCACCGAGAGAATTAAATATATCTCCTATCCGCTGTACAGACAGATTAGCCTGTTGGTATTCCTGCCATAATTGCACAAGTCTAAGTACCGGACTACTGACCCTTCCCGAAAGCATTCTGAACGCCACCAGCTGACCTATGCTCATATTACCATCGATTACAGCTTTCGCCCCAAATACAAGTATTAATAAATCCACAACATGCTGAATAAAGTTAGCTACTGCACCTGATGTCTGTGAAATAATTGCAGTATTATATCCTGCCTTAACATAATTTGCCTGCAGTTCTCCCCATTTTTCTTCAAATTTTTCTTCCAGTGCAAATGACTTTATTGTTTGAATTCCATTAATTGATTCCACCAGAAATGATTGTGCCACTGCACCTGTTTCAAATTTTTTATCCAAACTTTTCTTAAAAAGAGGCGTAACCACAAGAGATAATAATGCAAAAACCGGTATTGATATTATCACTATCACAGTCAATTTAGTGCTATAAAAAAACATGACTACTATATAGACTATGATAAACACTACATCTATCATTGATGACAGTGGTGTTCCTGTCAAAAATGATCTTATCTGATCTAATTCTCTTACTCTCGCAACTGTCTCTCCTGCCCGTCTGCTTTCAAAATATTTTAATGGTAACGAAAAAAGGTGTTTGAATAATCTGGCACTCAATATAACATCTATTCTGTTAGTTGTATGTACAAATAAATATGATTTACACAAACTAATAGCCAATTCATATACATAAACAATAAATATTCCAATACCAATTGTGTATAATGTATTCATTGCCCTATGAGTAAGTACTTTATCAACCACTACCTGTGTCATAAGCGGTGTCATTATACCTAATATTTGTATAACAAACACTGCTATTAACACACTAATAAATTGTTTCTTAAATTTTAGTATTGTAGGTATAAACCAACTAAATCCAAAACGTTTTCCTGATATTTCATCATGTTCATTAATAGTTTTCTTTCCTATAATGATACAATTTCCATCTATCATATTTAAAATTTCTGCCCCTGATATTTTTGTCGGACTCCCCTTCATCGGGTCAAGAATCATCCATTTATCTGCCTGTTTATTAAGGATTAATATGTAATTTTGATCTTTACATTTTGCAATCACAGGAACTGTTAATTTCTCAATGATTTTTTCTTTAAACTTCGTAGTTCTAACTTTTAATCCCAGTTTCTTTGCTGATTTGATAATTTCCAAATCTATATCATCTGTGTTCATAAATAATTCTTCTAACTGCACATTGTTACTTTTAACGCCTAACATTTTAAGAACAATCATGTAGCTTAAATAACCTGTATTTCTCATTATTTTTCCTCTTTATATGATTCTATAAATTATTCGTGTCATTCTATCATATAATTCTTATAAGTGCAATCCTTTTTTGCTTTCTTTTATCTTTCCTTTTATCTTTCCCCTTTTGACCTTAACTTTTTCTATTATGTATCACTAACTTCTCAATTTGATTTATCCTATCTGTAAACCTATTCCTTTTATGTTTTGGTTATTTCAAAAATAATAATGCAGAAATCATTATTCACTATAGATGAGCAGTTGTCGAAAATCAGAAATTTATAAGAAATTTCCTTAAAAGCAAAGTGCCTTCGGCACCTTTATACTATCTACTACTTTGATGCTTACAATATTAAGGCGGGCCTTAGCCATTCGCGAAGCAGACAGCCATTAGGAAATTCCATGGAATTTCCTAATAAATAAAAAATCACTGCCTTTCGATATCTTTTCCATCAAAAAACAGTGATTTTCATTATTTTTATTCTTCTATCTGATACAGTGCTGTATTATTTATCACAACATACCCTGAATCATATATTTTGATTACCACCTCTTTCTCTTCTATCTGATACACCACATATTCTGTATCACTTTTCAATTCCTCTAATGTGCTTCTTTCCACAATATGTTTCACATTATTCAATTTTTCTAATATATTTTTTCTCTCTTTTGTCGAAATATTTCTGCCGGCTGCATCTGTCACAGCAATATTTTTATCCTCTAAAAAATCAATTGTTTTTTCAAGCTCCGACTTGCCACCTATGGTTCCTATATAAATACTTGTCTCATCATTTCCTGCATGTACATCTGCTTTTTTGGACGGAGACTTGCTTTCAACGACATCATGTCTGCCTTCTCTTTCTGACTTTAAGAAAACATCAATACCGGCTATACATACTATCATCAACACTGCAATCACAGCTGCTGTCCTTGCCAACTTTATTCTTTCATTCCACTGTATCTTTGCTGTTTTTTTTTCACCATCTGCTGCCATTTTTTTTAATTCATTAACAAACTGTTCATCCGGCTTCACATTTTCAGATTCCCTCACAAAATCTTTAAAAAATTTTTCTTCATCCCACATAACCATCATCCTCCATCATCTTTTTTAATTTTTCGCGACCTCTGTGAAGATACGACCTCACAGTAGATGGTTTCTGCTTTATAATATCAGCAATTTGTTCTGTTGAAAGTTGTTCGTAATAGAACAGATTAATCACTATTCTGTATTTTTCCGGCAGTTTCATCACATATTCATATGCATATTGTTCCGTTTCATTAGGAACTGCCATCTCTTTTACATTTTCCAATCCTTGTGTCTTTCTGTTCCAAGCCAGACTTATAATAGATTTGCCTCTGTTGATAGCCACTGTCAGAAGCCATGCTTTCAAATGTTCCTCGTCTTTAAATTCATGTCCCTTCTTTATATAGACTAACATTCTCATAAATGTATCCTGAACAACATCTTGTGCATCTTCATTGTTATTCATTCGTATCATTGCAAGTCTGAAAAGCATCCCACTATATTGCTCTATCACTTTCTCGGCACTATATCTGTTTTTTCCACATATAACTTCCATCATCTTATTCTTCCTCTATTGGTTCCATATATCTCTGTTGTAGTCTCAGTTTGAATCATTACTAAATAATCATCTATAAACTGACTGCTTTCCACAGCCTCACAAATGCCTTTCGGAAATTTTGTGCAAATAGCAGTGCATATATTCAATCCTAATGGAAAAAACCTATTTTAGCAAGTCAAAATATCAATTACTATGTATTTTTGCAAGCGTAGTTATCATTGACCAAAACCAGTGAAATAATAACTTGCTGTCTGTAAAATATCAGCTCTATTCTTTAATAATAGAAATAACACCTGCATTATAATAATATTTTCCTGAAGTTAATTTTGCTTCTTTTACAACATTCTTAACTATTTCGCTGACATCCTTTTCTTTCATATCTGCATTCACTCGAACTGCTGCTACTTTATTGTCTTTTAATAACTCGGTAAGCATTGATACTGCTTCATCTTTTTTCTCTGTATAGAGCTTGCTCTTTGTATAATATTCATTATCCATTCCTTTTGCTGTATAATTGCTGATATAACTATCCATAATGGCATCATTACCGACCTGATAAATTGTCTGTGCAATTTCATCCGGAACATTGAAGTAACAGTTAGGAAGGTACTCTGAATCATTATTTGTCACATCAAGTATGTACCACTGATTATCAATCTTCACTCTGTTCCACTCATGGTTGACACCGCCCATAGAACCTGTCTGTATAATTGCTTCAAGTCCTGCATAATGCGCAACCAGTAAAAATGCTTCTGAATACGACTCACATACTCCTACATTTTCCACCAATATACCATACGGAGTAAATGAATTTGCATATTTATAGACAACGCTGCCATCAATTGTTCCATCACTGTTGATGTAATCAAATATCGCTTCATTATACTCTCCGTTTTCACAAAGGTATTTGTTGATTTCCCATTCTTTTTCATAATCAGACATATCATCATCGATAATCTTATCTGCTATCTGCTTTGCTTTTTTCAAAGAATCTTCCTGCATTTTCTGTGTATCTTTTTCATTTAAAACATATTTAACACGAATAGAATCTGTATCATAATCATAAGAAACTGTTTCTATAATTCCACAAAGCGGATTCTGATTATATGCTTCAAAAAAGGCATCACTTAAATATTCTGTATTGGAACTTTCCGGAAACATCTCATAAGAAATCACTTCATTGTGCGCTAAAAGATTGTATGCTGTCCACTCACTTAATGCTGAATTGGCATAAATCATCTCTTCCAATTCTTCTGAAATATCTACCTTATATTTATCTTTATTGCCATCTTTTGTTTCCTGTTCCTTTGTGGTTGTTTCTTCTGTGGTTGTTTCCTCCTCTGTGGTTGTTTCTTCTTCTGTGGTTGTTTCTTCTTCTGTGGTTGTTTCCTTTTCTGTGGTTACTTCCTCTTTTGTAGTCGTTTCCTTTTCTGTAGTCGTTTCCTTTTCTGTAGTCGTCTCCTCTTCTTCCGGATTATCACCTTCTCCCGGATTATTGCCTTCATCTTTTTTAGGAACATATGGAATATCAATATCCTCTGCTGCTGTTCCTGTTTTTCCATCTAATTTTTCTTCCCTGTCTTTCAAAAGATCTGTCTGTGACATAAATTCATCATAGTCAACACCCTTGATTGTTACATTTACCATCTACGTAATATAAAACTTTTCAGCTTCATAAAATGTTGCAAAAAAATTTATTTTTTTCTATTTTCTACCAGCTGTTTCCTTACTATTTTCGCCTGTCACTTTTACCTGATATGAAAGCCATTTTCATGTTCTTCCGGCTCAATTACTTTTGTAATCATATTGTCAATCTGTATGTAGGGACTTTGATTAATCAGAACAAGCATCTTATTTATCAATTCCTGTGAACCTTGTGCTTCCATCTCCACTGAGCCGTCCCATTCATTTTTCACCCAGCCTGTTATGCCAAGCCCGTTTGCTGCATACTTTGCCCTATACCTGAATCCCACTCCCTGGACATTGCCCGTTATTTTAAAATGTTTTCTTACCATTTCTCCCTTCCTTTTCATTCAAATCATACCTTTTGCATATTTACACCACCTATTTACATATTTGGTGTTTGCACTTTCTTATAAAACATTATATACTATATTCAAATTTTTTAAAGGAGACATTAGAAAAAATGAAAAAAAATTTTTATACAGTCATTACTGCTGTCATAATATTAGTTCTAATTGTTAGTGCTTATTTTAATTATTCAAATTCAGATTCTAATTATTCTGAAACCACCGGTATTTCGGTATCTGACACAATTTCCGAATCTGACATAGTTTCTGAGTCCGATACAGTTTCTGAATCCGGTACAACTTCCACCAAACCGGCTTACACATTCAGAAATGAAAATCTTTTAAACCAGCATTACGAAAAACATGGAATTGATATGGGATTTGCAAATGCAAAAGAATATGAAGCAGCTGCATGTAAAGTCATTTTAAATCCAAATTCTCTTCACAAAAAAGAAGCTGAAGATAACGATGATGTCTATTATCTTGAAGAGACAAATGAATTTGTGATTGTATCTGTTGACGGATATATCCGTACTTATTTTAAACCAGACAGAGGAATTGATTATTATAACAGACAGTAACTTTGTAAATTTATTAAATTAATAAACAGATTGTATGAGTTTTTTGATTCTCTTACAATCTGTTTCATTTTTTAATATTTCTTACTATCAGCTGCTACATACTAACACAACCTAAACATGCTATCTGATTTAATATTTATATTTTCCAACTTCTACCGCCATCTCTTCACTGTCCTTGGCATTGTTTTCAGCAGTACTGACAAGACTGTCAATTTCTTTTTTTAAATTAATTCCAAAGCTGTGTACTTCACTGATATTGATAGTGGCATCATTAATAACACTATTGATTTCCTCAACACTCTCACCAATCATTGTGATATTGTCACTAGCCACTTTTGTAGTTCCACTGAACTGCTCTAACATTTTTGCCATCTTTGCCATATTATCGCTATATTCTTCGCCAATTTTCATGAATCTCATATAGTCTTTCATAATATTTTTACTCATATAATCCGACATATTATTAGCATTATCCATCAGATTTGCCACTGTTTCTTTAACGGAATTATTTGACTGCCTGATACGTTTGACAAGCTCGCTGATTTGTTCATTCAGTTTGCTCATATTTCCGGCTATGACAGAAAAACCTCTTCCACTCTCACCAGCTCTCGCAGCTTCTATATAAGTATTCTGTGCAAGTATTTTGGTAGAATTTGCCACTTTCAAAATTTCACCGACAATCTCATCAATCTTTTCTATTTCTTTTGACTTATCTTCAAGACCACTCATATCTCCACGAAATTTTGCAATCACATCCATTGCATTTTCATTTGCAACTTTGATACCTTCCTTTGTCTCTCGCGCCGATTTACTGATATGCATTGCATTACTGCTTGATTCCTCCGCCTTATAATTCAACATTGAAATCTCTTTCACTACATCTTCAAGGTTATCTGATATCAGGCTTGTACTTGCTGATGTTTCTTCCATCTCTGCACTCAACGTCTCCAAAGACTCATTCATTCTTCCTATATGAACATTGCTGTTTTCTGCCATCAAATTTACATGTATGCTACTGTCTTTGATAATGTCAGTTGCCTGTGCCACACCCTTTAACAGATTTTGCACTTGCTCAATAAATGTATTAAATTCATTCGCAATTTGTTCTAATTCATCACCACTTGTGATATCCAGCTTCTGTGTGAGGTCACCGGTTCCGCTATTTAATTCCATCACCTTTCCATGCAGAATCTTCATATTGTGTGTGATTCCCATGCTGATTAAAAATGCACCGGCAATACATAAAATGCAGCATATGAAGCCTATGGTCATGATTGTCACTTTCAATTTGTTCAAATCCTTGTTAATCTTTGCAATTCCGATATCGCATCCTACAATTCCCACTACATTCTTATCTTCATCAAAAATCGGTGCATAGGCACTGTAATATTTTCCCCATTCATCGCTTGATATCTCTTTGTCACAGCATACCTTTCCTTCAAATGCCGGTTTCATATCCCTTAAAAATTTGTATTCCGTTCCAACATCTTCCGGATCCTCCAGATCAGCATCCACAACAAATTCTAAAACATCTCCATTCATTTTCATGGTATAGATATAATCTATACTATTGCTATCTGTATATTTTATCAATGTGTCATACAATTCATCATAATACGCATCATCACTTGATGTAATCTTCAAAAACTTTTCACCATCTACCTCACCTGCCGCAACCTTCGCAAGTCCCATTGCACCTTCTTTACTTTCATTTACCAGCATTTTACTTCCTTTGATATATGTAAATATGCCGATAATGCAGCAGCATAATATGCTTACAACAGAAATGTATAGTATCAGCTTGATACGTATACTTAGTTTTCTGGTTTTCATCCCCATACTCATGTCAATCGCAACCTTTCACTATAGAATCCAGTCTTACTATTGATTGTGATAAAACCTGTAAAACAGGCTGCAAATAGTAATGTTTTTATTATACAACAAAAATAAAATTTTCTCTACTTGTATTATTCTATACATAAAGAAAATTTCACCTAAATCTCATCATATCAAAATTTAGAAATCTTTCTCAAATTTGTGGTAAATTGCATTAATTTGTGTCGAAATACATCTTTTACAAAACAATTCTTTATGTTATATTAAGTTTGTCAAACATATGAGCTTTATTCTGATATTATTATTCCTTTCATAAAAAGCAAAGTCAAAAATCAGTAACAGAAAACTGACAGAAACAAATTTAAAAGCATATTACCACATATGTCATGGAGGATTAGCATGGATAATAAACAGATTTTAGATAAGATATATACAGATAAGAGCAACAACCCCGATACAAATCAATTACAGGATAAAACTAAAAAGAAATGCCACAAAACTGATAAAGGCAGCAAATCAGGTAAGTCCTCAAAACTGACAGCTGATGAAAAACGAAAGCGCAAACTTGCCCTTACAATTATCAACCGCCTAAAGGAAGCCTATCCTGACGCTGACTGCACATTAGATTATGACAGTGCATGGAAACTTCTTGTGAGTGTCCGTCTTGCTGCCCAATGTACAGATGCAAGGGTGAATATTATAGTCAAAGACTTATATGCAAAATTTCCTGATGTTGCTTCGCTTGCTGCCGCTGATGTATCTGACATTGAGGAAATTGTAAAGCCATGCGGACTTGGTCACAGCAAGGCAAGAGATATCAGTGCCTGTATGAAAAGGCTCCATGAAGAATTTCATGATAAAGTGCCCGAAGATTTTGATACTCTTTTATCCCTGCCCGGAGTAGGCCGCAAAAGTGCCAATCTTATCATGGGGGATGTTTTTGGTAAACCTGCCATTGTCACGGATACTCACTGTATCAGACTGACAAACCGCATGGGATTGATTAATAATATCAAAGAACCTAAAAAGGTTGAAATGGAATTATGGAAAATTATTCCGCCTGATGAGGGAAACTCTTTCTGCCACAGACTTGTCTGTCACGGAAGAGATATCTGTACAGCCAGGACAAAACCTCATTGTGACCAATGTGTACTTGTGGATATATGTGCAAAAAATATCTAAATATATTTATCATTCATTCAGAAAATAGATATTATTGTTTATAACAGAAATATCCACAGATAAAAATATGCTCCATTATATGTGATAAGTTTCCAGTTTTTACTCATCATCATAACATGGAGCATATATTTCTTTACTCATATAGTTTCTTCATTTTCCTAAACCCCAAAATGATATTTTGCACTATATTTTTGTATTTATCTTTTTGTATTTATCTTTTCTATACTTGTATCCTGTCTGCAACTTCATTCCCTATAATGATACGTTTCGTCTCTGTACCTATCAGAAGTCCATCCCGATATTTGTAAATTACTCTGATATCCGTTCCAACATTAATATGCATATTTTTCATATACTCAACAACTTCCGGTACACCAAACAGCCATTTGATGGTATAGCTTCCACAATCCGCCTTTGACAATGTCTGCATATTCACTCCTCCAATCTTTACAATATAATTATTTCCCAGATACACGTTTTATATGTTATCAATATTGTAATTCTTAAGAGTAAAATTAGTCAATACGAATGTGTGTGTGATTAAAGCAACCTTAGTTGTATGTTTCTATTCTACTGACTCAACTCGTATCGAATTGGTATTTCCTGTCTGTCCGTTAACCTGTCCACCTGTAAGGACTACATTATCTCCTTTTTTCAATTGAAATACATTTCTTGCATGGTGCATTGCGTGATAGAACATGACATCCACTGAATTAAATTTCTCACTTCTTACCGGAGTAACCCCCCAACTTAAATTCAATTTTCTCCATGCTTTATCTGATGTCGTCATTCCCACAATATCAATAGGACTTCTAAAACGGCTCACCATACGTGCTGTTCTTCCCGTAATTGAACTTACCACGATACATTTCGCTTGAATATCAACTGCCATCGCACATGTTGCATGGGAAACTGCATCAATATTATTCTGGATTTTAAACTCTGTTGTCTTGAACCATTCTGTATAATTAATGTTCTTTTCTGTGTATTCTGCAATCTCTGCCATATTTTTCACCGCTGCCACAGGATATTTTCCTGCTGCCGATTCACCGGAAAGCATGACTGCTGAAGTTCCGTCATAAACAGCATTGGCAACGTCTGAAATCTCTGCTCTTGTCGGTCTTGGATTATGAATCATTGACTCAAGCATTTCTGTCGCTGTAATGACTCTCTTTCCAAGAAGTCTGCACTTGCTGATAAGATATTTCTGTACAGAAGGCACTTCCATAAATGGAATCTCCACACCAAGATCACCTCTTGCCACCATGATTCCATCTGCTATCTCGCATATCTCATCAATATGTTCCACACCGGAACGATTCTCAATCTTCGCAATGACATCGATATCCTCACCACCATTAGCATCAAGAAAATCTCTTAAATCCTTCATATCCTGCTTTGTAGATACAAAAGAAGCTGCCACAAAATCAACATCATTTTTGATACCAAATAATAAATCTGACTTATCCTGTTCACTTAAATACTCATTTGTCATGACACGGTTAGGGAAATTCATACTCTTTCTGTCTGACAACTCACCACCTGCAATTACCTTACAGATGACATCATTTCCTTTGAGTTCTGTCACTGTAAAAATAACAAGTCCATTGTTGACTAAGATAGTATCTCCAACCTGTAATTCACGAACAAGATTTTTGTAGTTAACGGAAACTCTCTCTTCATTTCCCTCGACATCGTCTGTTGTAAAAGTGAATGTATCTCCATCATTTAATGTAATTCTCTTATTATCAAACGTTTTTATTCTGTATTCAGGTCCCTTTGTGTCAAGCATGATAGCAATAGGCAAATCCAATTTTTCACGAACCTTTTTGACAAGGTCAATCTTTTCCTGATGTTCTTCATGTGTTCCATGTGAAAAATTGAGTCTGGCAACATTCATACCGGCAAGACACATCTGTGTCAGTATCTCTTCATTGTCGCATGCAGGACCTATTGTGCATATAATTTTTGTCTTTCTCATTTTCAATCCTCATTTCTGCGTAAGAACGCTTATTCTGTTTTATATTATTAATCAACCGGCATATTTAAAAGCTGATAGCTTAATGTTATCATTTCCTCTCTGCCTGTAGAATTTTGTATTTCTACTTTTCCCTTCCTACTTTCATTTCTTAGCAGATTCTTCTCATTCAATCTTCTTTTCAATTCCAACGAGGTTCCAAGGCTTCCATCTATCAATGAAATTTTTCTTTCTCCCAAAAATCTCTTAATATGTTGTTTCAAAAACGGATAATGGGTGCAACCAAGTACAATCGTCTCTGTATCATCTGTAAGATAAGGCTTTAAATGTGTATCAAAATATGTATCAAGCTCTTCGCCATCTATATTTCCTTGCTCCACAAACTCCATCAGTCCTTCACAAGGAACAGATACAATATCTGCTTCATTCTTATATGTATCAAGCAGCTTATGATATTTTTTTTGCCTAATCGTCATCGGAGTCGCCATTACAAGAATCCGTCCTCCTCTTGTATTCACTACCGCCGGCTTGATTGCCGGTTCAATCCCCACTATTGGAAGTTTGGGATATTTTGTTCTGAGTGGTCTGACCGCTGCACTCGTTGCAGTATTGCAGGCAACTGCCAGTCCCTTTATTCCATAATCCAATAACTTTTCTACAGCATGAAAAGTCAGTTCTCTTATCAGTTCCTGTGGTTTTGTGCCATACGGAGCATTGGCAGAGTCTCCATAATAAACAAAATCTTCGTCTGGCATGATTCTGACTGCTTCTCTTAATACACTTAATCCTCCAAGACCTGAATCTACAAATCCTATCGGTAAATCCTTATTTATCTCTAAATTGTCTAAATCATTCATGATAATATCTCTTTTCCATACTTCGTTCTAATATGCATTGCCATGCCTGAAAATCACCTGTTACTGTTCACCTGAAATCAGCAGAACCACTCTTGCAAATAACTAATCTGTTCTTGTTTAGGATGAATCTTCTCATTGTATCTATCAACGGTAAACAGCAATAATCAATGATATTATATCAAATTATATCTAAAATTCATAGAAAAATTTATCTGTTCATTCACTATCTTTTTCGTCAATCTGTAGCGGAACTTGCTGTAATTTACATACCAATAATATGACTCGCTGCCATGATAAAAAGTTTTTCTGCACTTTTATTCCATGGTTCTCATTATACACAAATCGTACAATTTTATCAATACTTTAGCGAACCAAAAAAATGATAAGCCGGAAACACACTGTCTCCGGCTTATCATTGTCATAATATCAATCACCAACTCTGAAACCTTTTCACTTCATTATGGCACATTCCTTATGGCATTTTGGTATTCCACCACTATTAATCCATTGCTTTTTTAATTGCCTCTAACAGCTCATCATATGTCTCATATGCTGCAAGTTCCGGATTATCTGCCTTGATTGTATCTGTACTCTTAAAAAGGAAGCCTGCCTTACTTGCCTTAATCATTCCCAAATCATTATAGCTGTCACCGCTTGCAATTGTCTCATATCCGATTGACTGCAATGCTTTCACTGTCGTGTATTTTGAGTTTTCAACACGCATTTTAAATCCTGTAATCTCGCCATTTTCTGCAACCTCAAGTGAATTACAGAAGATTGTCGGCCATCCGAGTTTCTCCATAAGTGGCTTTGCAAACTGTTCAAATGTATCACTGATAATAATAACCTGTGTGAGTGAACGAAGCTCATCTAAAAACTCTTTTGCTCCCGGAATAGGGTCAATCTTTGCAATTGTCTCCTGAATTTCTTTAAGACCTAATCCATGCTCTTTTAATATTCCTAAACGCCAATTCATCAATTTATCATAATCCGGCTCATCACGAGTTGTTCTCTTAAGCTCTGGTATCCCGCTTGCCTCAGCAAATGCAATCCATATCTCCGGTACTAATACACCTTCTAAGTCTAAACATACTATGTACATACTAATTTTTTCCTTTCCTGACTTATATATTGAACATATTACTTTTATATAAATTTGTACAATTCTAATTACAATTTTTCGCCTGTAAGACGCTCATATCCTTCTAAATATATATCAATTGTCTTCTGAACAATATCATCCGGCAATTTCCAGTCATTATCCGGATTTGCCTTTAACCAATCACGTGCAAACTGCTTGTCAAATGAAGGCTGTCCATGTCCCGGCTCATAAACATCTGCCGGCCAGAAACGTGAGCTGTCCGGTGTAAGCATCTCATCACCAAGAACAATATTCCCCTCTTCATCAAGACCAAACTCAAACTTTGTATCAGCGATAATGATACCTTTCTCTAATGCATAATCTGCACACTTCTTATAGAGTGCAATCGTGTAATCACGCAACTTCGCTGCATATTCTTCCCCCTTGCCTGGGAAGTATTTCTCAAGATGTGCCACACTCTGCTCATATGAAATATTTTCATCATGATCACCTATCTCGGCCTTTGTCGATGGTGTGTAAATTGGCTCAGGAAGCTTATCAGATTCCTGTAATCCTTCTGGAAGTTGAATTCCACAAACTGTACCATTTTCTTTATAACTTGCCCAGCCGCTTCCTGTAATGTAACCGCGGACGATACACTCTATTGGGAGCATTTCAAGTTTTCTGCACATCATACTGTTTCCATCAAACTGTGGCTGTCTGAAAAATTCAGGCATATCATTGACATCAACTGAAATCATATGATTTGGCAAAATATCCTGTGTATAATCAAACCAGAACTTTGACATCTGTGTCAAAACAGTTCCTTTTTTTGTCACAATATTTTTCAGTATTACATCAAAACAGCTGATTCTGTCTGTTGCAACCATGATAAGGCTGTCTCCATTATCATAAATTTCACGAACTTTTCCTTCTTTGATAGGCTTAAGTGTTTCCATATCTGTACCTCTCTTTGTTTTACTTATTTAATTTTCGTATTGCAGTCTGCAATTTTACTTCAGTGCACATTATAGCATATTTTCTGATATATGAGTATAGAAATTTTTCTTAATCAGAAAATTAATATAAATTTATACTGCTTTTTAATATTCTAAGTCTCTCAAAAAACATTTTCCCTACTCCTGTACCTTGGAGCATCCCTTCCGGTATCTCTTTTATCTGGTTTAATCCAATCTTGGAAACTGCCAAAATTGCTGCCTCTTTCTGGCTTTGATTTTTCTCAGTATTTGCCCCGGCATCCAAAATGGTAAGACAATTTGCACCTTCAATCGTATCATATGCATGAAATGCCTGATTAAAGTCCATTAAATCATATAATCTGACGGGTTCATTACTCTCATTATCTATCAACATTCCCCAATTTCCCCAATGCCTGTCCGTATTTCCTATTAAATAGTCCAAAATATTCATCATGTAATAGGAATACCCATCCAGATTTAATATAAATTCTTTTTTGTTAATGTCATGATTAGTCGCATAAATTTCAAAATACTCCATAGGAACAATACTTCTTTTTAGTGAAGTAATTATTCTGCTCATTGAAACTTTTTGTTTATCATAAATATATGAATGATAGTGTACCTGATTCACTCTGAAACACCTGCATATTTCACTTGCCAGAAGCTCATTCTCAACAAATTTTTCTCCACCATCTTTGATAAGAAAAAACTCCTTTTCTTTTCTTATCCATGCCTTTGGATAACATCCCTTTGTTCCCAAGTCAGAAGCTATCAAATGCCGGTTTTGAATCGTCATCTGTTTTCCTCTTAAAGATACATCGACAAATGCTTTCTCTAAATGATTTTCATACAAGTTTATCTCACAAAACTGACATTGCTCATTTTCTTCCTTTGTCCAATATATATCTGTAATTGACAGACAGTGATAGGATAACGCAATACCTGCCCTCTCTTTATCTGTGACCGCCTGTGCCGCACCTACACTGTTTAAAATTTCTTTCGCATATTCTCTGTCCAATGTCAAAACTCTTGATGAACACCAGTAATAAAAATTTTCAAGATTCTGAATTCTTATATCAATATCATCATTATCCCTTGTCACTTCTTCGAAATATAAATTGTATGGCATAAATTTTGGCAGATATATTTTACATTCTCCATTTTGGGAAATTTTTGCCACTGATTTTTCCCCATGCATAATATGATATGTATACATTATATTTTCCATTGATGATTCCCTCCGATTGTAGGCTAAAACTGATGAATACTTTCAATAATTTCTAAGTAATTTTTTTATATTTTTTAGTATTTTTATATTTTTTACCCTGGATTTCATTTTTTTAATCAATATACGCACAGAGATAGTGTGACTGATGATAAAAGTATATAATCTATATTGCCAGTCCTGTACACTATAATCTTTCCCATTATGTTTAAAACTTGTCATCACTCCCAAAATATCTTTATCTGTTGTTCCATATTCTTTTCTGATACAATTATCCCCTAGTATTACATAATCCTGTGGTCTTACCTCTATAATACGATGAAGAACATAATCTTCGCCCCTCTTATATAATACTACATCATTTTTTTTGCATCTCTGGTTTGTTTTCTTCTCAATTGTAAAAAGGTCCCTTCCCTGTTTTAATAAAGGCATCATACTGACACCTTTGTTGGCATATGTCAGCTTTCCGTTTTTTTTCAAATACTCTTCAATGTTTGTTTTTTCCATTTTGCGCTATCATCTCCCTGCATAGCAATTCATTAATATGATTATAACCAACTTCATATTATAAATCAAATATTACTTCTTTAATACAGTTACCATGACAGATTACTTTTAAATTTCCTTACCTCTTCACAAAATATTCCTCGTACCATACAAGGAATGTGTAAATCGTCCATACCTTTCTCCAATTATCAGAGTTTCCGCCGATATAATCATCAAATATCTCATTAATCTTTTCAACATTGAAAAATTTTTCAGCCATAGCGCTGTTAAATTTTGCTTTCACATCTGCATTATATCTGTCATCTGCCATCCATATACGAATCGGAACAATGAATCCCAATTTCTTTCTAAATGCGATTTCTTCCGGCAATACCTTCGCTGCCGCAGTTCGAAATGCCACTTTATTCTGTTCTTCATTCACTTTATATTTTGACGGCATTCTTGAGGCAATATCAAAAATTCTTGTATCTGTAAGAGGCATTCTGATTTCAAGTCCTGCCGCTGTACTCATCTTATCAACATTGAGATAAATGTCTCCCTCCAGCCAGAGCTGAATATCCACATCAGACATTTTTGTAAGCGGGTCTAATCCTTCTGTTCTCTCATAAATCTCTTTTACAAGATTAATAGGAAGGACACCCTCATAATAATTTTTGAGGATTTCTTTCTTCTCCTCTTCTTTCATAATGTTTGTATTTCCAACATAGAAATTCTTGAGATTGTCGCCATATCTCTCTGCATTGCGGTACATATTGTAACCTCCAAAGAACTCATCCGAACCTTCTCCGGAATAGCAGAGTTTTGTGTGCTCAGCTGTCGCCTTACATGCAATTGAAAATACAATCGCAGAAGCATCACCAAGTGGCTGCTCCATGTGATACATAACATAAGGCACTTCTGCAAAATACTGTTCTGGACTGATAAGACATGTACTATGTCCTCGTCCAAGCAAATCTGCTGTCTTTTTTGCCAGCTTCGATTCGTCAAATCTCTCATCCTCATATCCACAGGAATCTGTCATCTGTGCATCAGACATTGCAAGAACATAGGAAGAATCTACTCCTCCTGAAAGGAAACTTTCTGCCACTTCCTTCTCTTCCTTCACTTCCGGGAAAATATTCTTCAATGTCTCATGAATCTCATCTGCCCAGTCTTCTAATGATTTGCTTTCATCAGGATGAAATGTCGGCTCAAAATATCTCTCTATTTTTAGTTCTCTATTCTTCCATGTAAGATGACATCCTGGCATCAGTTTCTTTACACCTTTGAAAAATGTATCCTCTCCACCTACATAAGTAAGTGTCAGATATATCTGTAACATCTCTTCATTCAATTCTTTGGCAAAGCCATCCTGTTCCATAATTTTCTTTATAGTTGTGCCATACAAAAGCCTGCCATCTGCTGTCTGATAGTAATAAAATGGTTTTGTGCCAAACTGGTCACGAAGACAGAATAATGTATCATCACTGTCATCGAACAATGCAAATGCAAACATTCCATGCATATGACCTGCCATGTCTTTTCCCCACTTTTCATAGGCTGCCACCAAAATTGCTTCTTCTCTTTCTGCACGTTGAAGCGAACTTTCAATTTTCAGTTCCTCACACAATGATTTCCAGTTTCTGATATGTCCTCTGTACTCAACTACTTTTATCATATGAATCCTCCATCTTGAAACTTTTTGTTTCATACATATATTTTTATTTCTTACACCTATCTGCATTCATCATTCATTTCATCTACTGTCACTCTCCGACTTTTTCTACCAGATTAAACTCAATCTCTACCATATTCTCATCAAACCTGACATAAATCTTTATAAAAACATCTTCATGATAATACGTCGTTTTCTTATAAGCAATATAATAATCATCCTCTATCTCAGTGATTGAATATTCATCATCATCTCTTAGTGCCTCTAAATATTTTTCTGCCTCCTCAAAACCATCCACATTTTCATAGAGATATATTTTACAATTGATATCTGATGATTTATCTTTCACTTCCAGTTTTGAATCATCGATCTCCGGCTTAATGGCGCTTCCATAAATCTCGCCTAAAACCTGATCTCTGTGATTGGCATAATCTACCATATACATTCCGGTTTTAACGATATTTCTGTTTCCCTTCTGCACAAAAGTCATTACCAGCACCAGCAGATAAAATAGGATAATTCCGGCTCTAATCTTCCCATAATCACTTACTTTCATGATAGTGGTATTCACCCACTATTCACCTCGGCATTTTCATACACTTAAGTATAACACATGCCGATTAAACCCTCAACGACAAAATTCGACATTTACATGCAATCTGCAACACTTAAGCCAAATTTCATTGAGATATGTTGACAGTTTTTTTATTCTATTTTAAAATAAGGATGGTTACAAATTTTGATCGATAGTCAGATAAACTATCAAATCAGATATTGTTGAAAGGAATCCTAAAAGTTATGGACAAAAGAAAAGAAGCAAATAAACGCGTAAAAACTTCAATTACAAACGCTCTTTTTTCACTAATGCATATAAAGAGTCTAAGCAATATCACAATCACTGAAATCATCAAAAAAGCCAATGTTGCTCGCGTTTCTTTCTACAGAAATTATACTTCAAAAGAAGATGTGCTCGTCACACTGGTAAAAGATGTACTTGACGATTTCAGAAATACTGCTGATTATGATTTATCCTTATACTATAAGAAGAAACATGTCATCAGGTGTTTTGAATATTTTAAAAGATATAAACAATACATTCTTGATTTATATAATTCCGGGTTTGGCTCCATGTTTCTTGAAGAGTTAAATGTTTTTCATGAATCGATAGCCGGAACAATGCCTGCCGGATCGCCAAAACGTTATGAAATCTATATTTATATAGGTGCCTTATACAATACAGGTATCACATGGCTGATGGAAGATCATCCGGCATCCATTGAAGAAGTTGCTGATATCATGATAAAATATACGGATTACATCCATATCTCTGTGTGATCGTATCACTTTTAATAGTAATATTGGCTTTTCAAATAATACCAGGAGCCATAAACTTACAATACCAACCTGCCTCAATTCTGACAGATTGGTATTTTTCAATTTCTGCATATTAATATTTTTTCTGCAAATTTAATTTTTCATTTTTATTCGTTCTCATATTCTCTTCGCTACGAACGCAACAGCACCCCATATTTCTCACCAAGATTTTTTAATATCTCCGCAACAAATCCGTCCACTGTCTCCGCCTTAAACTCTTCATCCTTCGGGGTAAATACTACAGAAAATGCCATACTCTTCTTTGTCGGAGGAAGTTGTATTCCCTCATAAACATCAAATAATTTCACGCTTGTAATATAATCACATGACTCTTTTATCACATCTTCCACCTGCTCGCATGTCACATGCTTCTCCATGACAAGTGCCAAATCTCTGTTTTCAACCGCAAATTTTGGCAATGGTGTATATGTTTTTGATTTTCCATAATACTTTGTAAGTGCTTTCAAATCTATCTCTGCAACATATGCCGGAACTCTCATGTCAAGCTCGCTTTGTATCTCATATGCTAATTTGCCAAGATAACCAACTACTTCACCTTCACAGGTAATCATTGCTGTCTGGTAAGGGTGAAGGAATGTCTTTTGTGCTGCATAATATCTGAATTCTATTCCAAGTGTATCTGCCACTGTCTGTGTCAATCCTTTCAATGTATAGAAATCCTCATTTTCTCCAAATACACCGATACAGATTGTCTCTCTCTCATCAGGATACTCCGCAAGTGGCAGTTCTTTTGGAATGAATACCTTTCCAAGTTCAAAAATCCTTCCTTCTAATGTGCCTCTCTTCTGGTTTCTTGAAATGGCATATAACATTTCTGCGGCAAGTGTTGTTCTCATTATCGATAAATCCTCATTAATTGGATTCATGATTCTGATGGCATTACGTTCTTTTGCATCCTGTGGAAGTCTCAGCAAATCAAAGTCTGCCGGTGATGTAAATGAGTAATGGATACCCTCATATGCACCTGCACTGCACAATGCATTTTTTATCTGCAATTCTGTCTTCTGCTTTAAGTTTCTTCCTCCCAATGTCACCTCAGCTGTAGGCATGAATGTTGATTTCACATGGTCATATCCATACATACGGATCACTTCCTCTGCCACATCAGGATAAGAATCCATATCCTCTCTGTAAGCAGGTATCGAAAGTTTAAGTTCATCTCCATTTAACTGTGGTGCAAACTGAAGATTATTTAAAATGCGAACAATTTCTTCATCAGGAACAGTAATCCCAAGTACACCGTTCACTCGCTTTACGCTGACTGTCATTTCCTGCGGCTCAATGGAATTGCCTGTATTTACATCAATATGTGTAGCGGAAACTTTACCACAGCCGAGCTCTTCTATCAGATGCAATGCACGTTTCATCGCCATGACGGTTGTATATTCATTGACACCTTTTGCGTATCTTGAGCTTGAGTCTGATGACTGTCCGAGTGCTCTTGAACTCTTACGAATATTATCACGTGCAAATTTCGCAGACTCGAACATTACCTCTGTTGTTGTATCAATAATTTCAGAATTAAGACCACCCATAATGCCTGCAAGTGCAACCGGTTTTACCTTGTCACAGATGACAAGATTTGAATCGTTAAGTTCAAATTCTTTACTGTCAAGTGTCACTATCTTTTCACCATTATTCGCACGACGGACATTAATCTCATCTCCTTCCAGATAAGAATAGTCAAATGCATGCATCGGCTGACCAAGTTCCTTTAAGATATAGTTTGTGATATCGACAACATTAGAAATGGCATCAATTCCTACAAGTGCCAGACGACGTTTCATCCATGCAGGTGACTCCTCAATTTTTACATCATATACATAATGTGCGATATATCTTGGACAGATATCACTTGCACTCACATTAACAGAAAATGGCTCTTTTTTCACTTCTGTCTCTGTAAAGTTAAGTGCCGGCTCTTTTAATTCTTTTCCCAAAACTGCGGCAACTTCCCTTGCGATACCGAAAATACTCTGGCAGTCCGGCCTGTTTGCCGTGATGGCAATATCAAAAATCCAGTCATCCATTCCAAGAATCGGTTTCACATCAGCTCCAACCTCGGCCTCATCCGGCAATACCAAAAGGCCATTGTAACCCGCTCCCGGATACAAATTATCATTCAAACCAAGCTCTGTTCCCGAACACAACATTCCAAAAGAATCATAGCCGCGAAGTTTGCCCTGCTTAATCTCCATAATTCCCTCAATTGTCTTGTGGTCTTTTGCCGTTGCATAGACGGTTGCTCCAATCAGTGCCAAAGGATATTTTCCTCCTGCATGTACATTATCTGCTCCACAGCAAATCTGGAATGTTCCATGCTCTCCTGCATTTACTTTGCAAAGACTTAAATGTGTGTCCGGAATCGGTTCACATTCCTCCACCAAACCTACTACAACATTACTTATCTCTTTTCCTACTTCTGTGAGTTCCTCTACTTCAAAACCGCATGAAAACAGCTTGTCCTGTAACTCAAGCGGTGTACAATCTATCTCTACATAATCTTTTAACCAACTCAAAGGTACTAACATTTTGCTTCCTCCTTACCGCACTAATCTTCTATTTGATTTAATACTCTTAAATCTGATTCGAATAGTAATTTGATATTATTAAATCCGTATTTAAGCATTGCAATTCTCTCAAGCCCTACACCGAATGCAAATCCACTGTACTCTTCCGTGTCAATACCACAGCCTTCTAACACCTTGTTATTAACTACACCGGCGCCTAATACTTCTATCCAGCCTGTTCCCTTACAAAGGTTACATCCACAGCCTCCACACTGGAAACAGCTCACATCAACCTCTACCGACGGCTCTGTAAATGGGAAGTATGATGGACGAAGTCTTGTCGTTGTTCCCTCACCGAAAATCTTCTGTACGATTTCATCTAACATACCCTTTAAATCTCCGAGTGTAATTCCTTTGTCAACAACAAGTCCTTCCATCTGTGTAAACATCGGTGAATGTGTTGCATCATCATCAGAACGGAATACTTTACCCGGTGATATAATTTTGATAGGCGGCTTTTTTGCCTCCATGACATGAATCTGTCCCGCTGATGTCTGTGTCCTCAGAAGAAATTCCGGTGAGAGATAAAATGTGTCCTGCATATCTCTTGCCGGATGGTCCTGTGGTGTATTCAGAGCAGTAAAGTTATAGTAGTCCGTCTCTATCTCAGAACCCTCATATATCTCAAATCCCATTGAGGCAAATATATCAATGAGCTGATTTGTCACCTGGGTAACAGGGTGAAGATTGCCATGGACATGCTTCTTTGCCGGCATTGTCACATCAATCTTTTCGCTCTCATAACGTCTTTTAAGCTCCTCTGCCTTAAATTTTGCGTCAAGCTCATCAAAATGCTCCTGTGCCCATACCTTTAATTCGTTGACCTTCTTACCATAGTCAGCTTTCATTTCCTTTGGCACTTTTCCCATTTGTTTCATCAGTGAACCTATCTTACCGGTCTTGTTATCAAGAACGCTTTTCTTATACTCATAAACACCTTTGGAACTTTCAAGTTTCTCAAGTTCAGCTTTGATTTCCTGCTTAATCGCAGAAACTTTTTCACATAATTCGTGTAATTCTTCCATTACTTTTCTCCTCTTCTCTATTTTTTTAATTCCATTGAAACTGCATATCTCGTTTAAATTTTCTAAAACACTTTTAAATATTTACAATTCAGACGCATTACCGCCATAATAAAAAATCCCATGACAGCCAATGCCATCATGGGACGAATCATCAATCTATTCGCGGTACCACCCACATTCAGATATCAAATATCTGCTCTCTGATATGCTTTAATGCAGCAACTACATCCACTCACATGGAAGACTCCAATGTTGAAATTCATATACAGAGCTTATTATCATGCTTTCAGCCGGTGACATGATTCTCTTGAAATGTTTTCTGTATACTACTGACGCATTTTCACAGTCAAATATTATTCTATTGGTAAAACTGAAAATTGTCAATACATAATATAGGGTATTTCTGACATTTTTTGTTATTGATTGCTACTTACAAATACTTTTTTACTAAATTTCATTATCAATCTAAATACGCCTCATTCTCTGCATCTTTTTTAGTTCTGTGTACAGTTCCCGGCTTATGGTGTGGAGGTGCATAGATTGAAGATAATTTTAAATCATTTCTTCCTATATTGATAATATTGTGCCTTGTTCCTGCAGGTACAAATACTGCATCTCCTGCACAGAGTGTCTGCTCATATTCTCTTCTTTCACAATTTTCACTTTTGCTGCTCTTCATTTTTACCAAGGCATTTCCCTGTTCCACCCTGATGTATTGGTCATTATCTTTATGAACCTCCGAACCGACATCTGAACGTGGCGGAATACTCATCACTGTCATCTGCAGGTTGCATCCGGTCCAGATTGTAGTTCTATAATTTCTATTTTGTACTGCCGTTTTCCATACATTTAATGCATACGGATAAGGTCCTTTATCTTTTTTCATATCATACTCATTACCCATACAAAAAACCTCTTTAATTATATTTTCCATATTATTATATGAGTTGCGCATAATTATGTTCATTGTCATGTTATACTACACATAGCATATCCTATAAAATAAATCAGACAATCTGATTCTTCAATACAAAAAAGAAACACACATAAATCCCTATTTTCCCGGCATAATAACACTATGGAGGTGAAATTATGTCTATTGCACACAAATCTGCAATCTCTGTTGGATTACTATATATTCCGGTCGGATTGTATAAGACAACCAGAGATACAAGTATTTCATTTAATCAGTTATGTAAGGATACTCACGAAAAGATAAAGTATAAAAAATACTGCCCCTCATGTAATAAAGAAGTCAGTAATGATGATATTATAAAAGGATATGAATATGAGAAAGGAAAATATGTAACTTTTTCCACAGAGGAACTCGAATTTATCAAATCAAAAAAAGATAAGACCATTCACATTGAACATTTTGCAAAGATGTCTGAAATCGATAATCTATTATTTGACAAAAACTATTACCTGATACCTGAACCAGGTGCAGAGAAGGCATATGAGTTACTCCGTCAATCTTTATTGTCCAAGAAGACTGTGGCAGTTGCGAAAACTGTTCTAGGAACCAGTGAAAACTTACTTGTAGTATATCCTACTAAAGAATGTCTTATTGCTAAAATTTTATTTTATCAGGAAGAAATTCAGGAGATGCCAAAATCTCCTGTAAAGGTTGACGTTACAAAACAGGAGCTTGATATGGCTAAAACATTAATTGACAATATGACACAGAAATTTGATATTTCTTCTTATCATGATGAGTATCAGGAGAAATTAAGAGAAGCAATAACGACTAAAATAAATGGAAATGAAATTGTTGCATCTGATACCGGTTCACAAAACAATATTATCAACCTCATGG
The DNA here is from genome assembly GCA_902786365.1 of uncultured Lachnospiraceae bacterium. Classification (GTDB taxonomy): domain Bacteria; phylum Bacillota; class Clostridia; order Lachnospirales; family Lachnospiraceae; genus Bovifimicola. Next base: position 25,868 of record CADACD010000011.1, read on the forward strand.
AAGCTCTGCAGAAATCTGTTGAAATGTCAAAGCGTGGTACTGCATAATGGATATTTTTGATTATAAAGGCATAAAGCCCATGCTTATATCTGAACAGGTTGAACCATTTGATAATCCTGATTATATATTTGAATTAAAGTTGGATGGTTTAAGGTGCATTGCATATTGTGATGAAAATTCTGTTGATTTACGCAACAAACGAAATATAAAATTATTGCCACGCTTTCCGGAACTTTCTCAGATTTATCAATGCTGCAATAAAAAATGTATATTGGATGGTGAATTAAATATTTTAGTGCATGGAAAACCTGATTTTTATGAATTACAAAGACGTTCCTTATTATCTGATCCATTCAAAATCCGTCTTGCTCTTTCCAAATATCCCGCTAATTTTGCAGCCTATGATATTATTTACTACAAGGACAGGCTTGTCACATCACTTTCTCTGATGGAACGCAAGAAATTATTATCAGAAATCATAGCCGAAAATGACAAAATCGCAATATCCCGCTATATAGAAAAGGATGGAAAAACATTATTTGAATTAGCGAAACAACAGAAACTTGAAGGGGTTGTGGCTAAAAAGAAAAACAGTATCTATACATTTGATAAACGTACAAAAGACTGGTGCAAAATCAAATGGCTTAAGGATGATGATTTTGTCTGTATTGGATATATACCTAAACAAAACCATATGACAAGCCTTATCCTTGGAAAATATGATATGAATCATAATTTTATCATAATGACTCATGTTACACTCGGGGTAAGCTTATCCAAGTTGCAACAGCACAATATTGTTTACTTAGACCGCCCTCGTAATACTCCTATCTATGCAGAATACAATAATGCAGTATGGATCAAACCTATTGTCTGCACGATACAATACATGCCTTCCGAGAATATCAATTATCGTCAGGCTGTTTTTAAATGTATACGCGATGATAAACTGCCTTTTGAATGTGTATGGTTACAAGAATAATTTTTCCTACTTTTCCCTATTGACAAATTTATGAAAAAGATAGAAAATATACCTATCGAATATATGTTCGCAATATACATCATTTCATAATGTAACTTTGCTATAATCTATCTATTGTTAGAAGGTGAAACATTTGCAGAATTTAAGAAAATATATAGCCATTGACCTCAAAAGTTTTTATGCCTCAGTTGAATGTGTTGAACGTGGTCTTGATCCGCTCACAACAAACCTTGTGGTTGCTGATAAAAGTCGGACAGAAAAAACAATTTGTCTCGCCGTCTCTCCCTCTCTCAAATCATATGGTATCTCAGGTCGTGCGAGATTATTTGAAGTGGTTCAGAAAGTACGTGAAGTGAACCTGTCCAGGCAACAAAAAGCTCCAAACAGAACTTTTTCAGGTGAATCCTCAATTTCCACTGAACTAGACTCCAATCCCTCATTGAAACTTTCCTATATAGTTGCATCTCCACAGATGGCACACTATATGCAAGTCAGTACAAAAATCTATAATATTTATTTGAAATACATTGCCCCTGAAGACATTCATGTCTATTCAATTGATGAAGTCTTTATGGATGTAACCGATTATCTTACCGTATACCAATGCACACCGCATGAGCTTGCTATCCGGATGATAAAAGATGTCCTTTCCACTACCGGTATTACTGCTACTGCCGGCATAGGTACAAACCTATATTTGTGCAAGGTTGCGATGGATATCGTTGCAAAACATATGCCTGCTGATAATGATGGTGTGAGAATTGCCGAACTTGATGAGTATTCTTACCGTAAGCTTTTATGGTCCCATCGCCCCCTTACAGACTTTTGGCGTATTGGCAGGGGATATTCCAGAAAGCTGGAGGCTGCCGGACTGTACACAATGGGTGATATTGCGAGATGCTCTATCGGAAAATGGAATGATTATTTTAACGAAGACTTTCTTTATAAAATGTTTGGAATCAATGCTGAATTACTGATAGACCATGCATGGGGATATGAGCCTGTCACAATCGCAGACATAAAAGCTTATAAACCTGAAAATAACAGTATCAGTTGCGGACAGGTTCTCAGTTGTCCTTATACTTTTGAGAAAGCTAAAATTATCATTCGAGAAATGGCTGAGATGCTTTCTCTTGATTTAGTAGATAAAGGATTAGTAACAAATCAAATCGTTCTTACCATCGGTTATGACACTGAAAATATCAACGATAACAAAATCCGCAATTCATACCGTGGCGAATTGACAACGGACCGGTATGGCAGAACAATTCCAAAACACGCACATGGCACTGGAAATATTGACAGAATGACATCCAGCACTAGGCTTATCACCAACTGTGCAATACAATTATATGAGAAAATTATTGATAAAAAACTATTGATTCGCAGAATTTATATTGTTGCTAACCATGTTGTGCCGAAAAATATGTCAAACATCGTCAATTCCTCTGTTATTTCTATAAAACAAAAAACAGAAACAAATACAAAAAATGTCATTAATGATTCTTCTACTATTGACACAAATCCTAAAAGTATTATCAATGATGACGAGGATATTACAAAATATACAGAGTATGAATATGAGCAGCTTGATTTATTCACAGATTATGAAGAATTCGAAAAGAAACGTCAATTAGAAGAAAAGGAACTGGAACGAGAAAAACAATTGCAGCATGCCATGCTGGATATCAAGAAAAAATTTGGTAAAAATGCTGTCCTTAAAGGTACAAGCCTTGAAGAAGGTGCAACTGCAATACAAAGAAATCAACAGATAGGAGGTCATAAAGCATGAATAAAGATTCATATGATGATATATTGAACATGCCTCACCATCAGTCATCAAAACATCCTCACATGTCAAACCTTGACCGTGCTGCCCAGTTCTCCCCATTTGCCGCTTTAACAGGGTACGAGGACGCTATCAGAGAAACCGCAAGAACTACTGAATCTAGAATTGAACTTGATGAATATATCATGGACATGATAAATGAAAAACTACAGTTAATTTCCAAAAGCATAGAAGTTTTGAACATTCATCCTTCTGTGTCAATTACTTATTTTTGCCCCGATACTGCAAAAAGTGGTGGAAAATATACAACTGTGGAAGGTGTTGTAAAAAAAGTAAATTTGTACACTCGAAAAATCATTTTACAAATGAAAAACAGTTCATCAAACGCTGTTTTACCTATTGATGATATTGTTAAGATTGATGATATTGTTTCTGTTGATGGCATTACTTCCTTATGATGACATTACTTCCGTATGATGGCATTACTTCCGTATTTGTCATTACTCTTCCACCCCCCTTTTGTACAGCTGAATATTGATATCCACATTACCTGCAATTCCATCGACTCTTCCTTCATTTGTATACTGCCAGTATTCAAATTTGTATGGTGTCTGCGGCAGTGCTTCATAGTCAGCATACCAAATCGGATAATCTGCCAACTCTTCCAGATTGAGATTGTATGCTTCCCAAAGCATATTCGAATACACCATCGGTTCATATCCTGCTTCTTTCACTCTGTTACAGAATGCCACTGTATTTTTAGTAAACTGCTCTCCTGTAACATTGTCTGTTCTCGCAATATCATCTAGTATACTTTCAGGATCATATACAACAGGAAGTGTGATATTGTGATTCTTTAGATGATTGATAACAAAGTCTGCCTCCTCTATTGCCTCTGCCTCATTCACTGCCTGTGCAAAGAAATAGACTCCAACCTCAAGTCCTGCATTCTTAGCCCCTTCCACATTATTTTCAAATTCTCTGTCAAGAGAGATATTTCCTGCCACCCCATATCCCCTGTAACCAAGTCTTACTATCACAAAATCATATCCTGCTGCCTTTACCTTCTGCCAATCTATTGTTCCCTGATGATGTGATACATCAACACCCAGCCTTGAAGTAAATGTTTCATCATGATAAGAAAGCTTCTCACCTTCTCTTACAAATGTATTTAAATCGTACTGATGACTTTCAACATTTGGATTTATCTCTACCTCATACTCCTGCCCAAATACATCAACAAATTTTAACATTCCACTGCTATATTTGGATACTACAGAATTTTCCTTGTTTTCAGTTTTCTTATCCTGATTATTTTTTTCTGATTCATTACTTTTATTATCTCTGTCATTTTTTGACTCATTACTTTTGCTTTCTATGCCATTATTTTTATCATCAACTAACGAATTATCCGTACTACTGTCTGATGTATCTTCAAAAGAAATCACTGATTTATTTTCGCTGGCTGTTTGTATATCAATTCCACTTGTTGTAACAGTTTTCTCTTTTCCACATGACTGTAAGAACAGTGCTGATGATAAAATTGTCAATATTACAATTTTTCTAATCCTCATATAATCTCTACTATCATCTCTTTCTGTATTCTTTGTATGCTGTCGAATTTTATTCACCGTTTCTGTTTCTGCTATTGAGAATTATCCATATTATTTTATTCTATTACCATCTTTATCAAATTGTTTTTTGAGTTCAATTTCAACAGGAATAATTGCACCTATCAGGATAATGCATTGGAGTATCTCAACAACTCCTCCCCATATGCCTATTGTATTTTCGCTTTTTCCCATTACCGGAACCATTAAAAGAATTGACACGGGAAGCATAATAATTCCTATACGTTTCCACAACTTCCCACAATAATTCTGTGCAAAATCCCATGTTTCCTGACTTTTCTTCGACATTCTTGTCCTATACCCATAGACTCCATTAATCGACTTTGGTGGATTTTTCACTAGAACAATACCGAAAATAATCATGATTACAGGCACTAAAAAAGCACTTATCGTCATAAATATCCAAAATCCCATTTTATTTTTATGATCCTTTCACTACTTTTGCGGATTTTTTTTCAGCCACTCAATAATATCTAAACTTTCATACATCGGCTTACCATCAATCAATAAACAAGGCACCTGTCTTTTACCACCGACTTCTATCAATCGTTTCATGTCCTCATCATTTTTATGAATATCATGCATTTCAATATCTGTACGTCCACTTTCATCAATAAAAGACATCACACGTCTGCAATAGGGACATGTATCAAATTTATATAATTCTAATTTCATCTTTGTTCTGCTCCAATTCTTTTTAACCAATATTTAGCGAATTAACTCTGTGTTCTATTCGTTCTATTACTTTGTATTCTCTCTTATCATTTGCTCCAAAATATATTTTTTAATCACTTCAATTACTTAATTATTTCTTACAATATACCCACTAATTGCTCCTGCCACGCTTGAAATTGGCATTGTCTGTAACCATACACGTCCCGGTCCTGTTACCACTGTGTTAAAGAATCCTTCACCACCAAGTAATTTGTTTTTGAGTCCCGGCACTGACTGTATCTCCATTGTACAAGATTCTGACATTCCGGCAAGATTTCCTGTATCAATCACAATCTGCTGACCGGCTGAAAGGTTGTATTCTACAACATGACCATCAAATTCAGCAAAACAGATACCATTTCCTGATATCTTCTGCATAATAAATCCTTCTCCTCCAAATATACCTGCTCCCAGATTCTTTCTGAAATATACCGACATCTTAACCCCTACTTCGCTTGCCAGAAACGCTGTTTTCTGCAAAATCATACCATTTCCCGGTGTGATTTCAAATGCACGAATTGAACCTGGAAAACTAGATGCCATTGCAATCATTCCGGGACCTCCCTGTGCTGTATAAACATTCTGAAACATTGCTTCACCGCTAAATGCTCTTCCAAACATTTTGCCTACTCCTCCACCAACAGTCTCCATCTTCATATTTGGCGACATCCATGACATGGCTCCATTTTCTGTAATAATCTGCTCACCTGCATTCAAATTACAAATCACAACCGGAAGATTTCCTCCCTGAATTTCGTACTGCATACCAAATACCTCCATTAGTAAAATTATATTAGATTCATTATACCATATTAACTTCAAATTTACATAAAAATGATTCAATATTTAATAAATTTATTTTACTGATTCCACCCCATTTTATTAAATTAATTCAACATTAATTTCCCAATAATAAAACCTCATAATGAAAAAACATAAAAAAAGTGGTGAAGTTCAGATTTGTAACAGAGTATCGCGAAAAGCATATAATGTACTAAAACAAAACGGAGAGGTTATATGAATGATTACAACCATGTGTGCAACTATATTAAAAATCAACAGAAACAGCCTTCTTGTACGCGACAATGACACATCACAGGAGGTTATTGTAAATAATATATCATGTGCATGTAATTTTCGTCTAAATGAGAGAATCAATATCGTATATGACGGAAGAATGACAATGAGTATACCACCACAGATTAATGCGATAAAAATTATCAAAGCCCCCTTTAACCGCTGCTTATAATAATCACTGAGTATAACAAACAAAAAAACAATATGATGCTTGAGGAAAATGGCTGTCTGTCTGAGCAATCTATGAAAAAAACAGAGTGTTTCTGGAACCGGATTATGATGGAGCATGCCATGTTTATCCGCGGACTTCTTGACCCAACTGAAGCTGAATTGTTTGAGTCGGCTGATGAATTTTCGAAAGACTATGCCAAATTATTGGAAGCATGTGAGAAATCCCAGTCGAAAGCAATGACGGAAGTATCACTGATGGAAACGATGAAATTCAGAGATTTCAAAGCTGCAGGAACAGAAGGAATTGAACAATGTAAAATTCGTTCTGTCATTTTACCTCTGCTTGGTGACCATGTGCTTAGGGAGGCAAATCATTATATACGATTATTGGAATCATAAGACTGCAAAGTAAAGAGAAAAAAAACAAAACCTCTTATCAGATAATGGTATTTTTTGATAAGAGGTTTTAATCTCATAGTGAAATCTTTCTTTTGTAATATCGAGTTCATATCCTTGTGCAGTCATAAATTCATGTATTCGTCTGACTGTTTTCGGCTCATCATATCCCGGTATAATATCTTCATATTGTTTTCTATTCCATCAACCCCTGTTTTCTAAGTCTTGCCACAATCGCACCTTTTGTCCTACCATGTTCCTTTGCGATTTCAGCCACTTTCATACCGGAATGATATTCACTTATCAGTCTGCTATCCTCTTCACCAGACCATATACCCCCGGCATTTCCTTTATCCATTCCTTCCCACACTGCATATTGCTCTTTTTCACGCTCCCCAGTAAAGTATTCTACTACCATTTTCTGAACAGTTTCAGGATATAGCAAAACTTGATATTCCGTACCCTTTTGGCTGACTCTCTTTTCTACTTTTACCCCCATCTGTAATCCTTTCTCAGTATATGTTTTCCCAAATCCTGTTATCCCCATTGCATTCTCTACCTCATCTATGATATTCTCTTCCATGAGAAAATTCAAAATCACAGACGCTGTAATCTTCTTGACACCTTCCACAGTACAGATATCATTCAATTTCTGCTTTATATCTCCAACATAATCATATTCTGCATACGGAAATTTCTTTGCATCTTCCTCATTTAGATAAAATGGAGATTTTATCTTTCTATCTCTAGCCTTTCTTCCTAAGCGTGTCCTATCTGCTATCTGCCGGTTATCTCCATTACCAAAAACATAATCTGTACTCTCTTCATCCTCTCTTATACTGGTCACTGCATCCGGATTGTCCTCCATATACTCTTCAATTTCATCAAGAAACCTCTGACCATATTTTTCATATTTGTTTTCACCAACACCTGATACGCTCAACATTTCCTGTTTATTTTCCGGTGTCTTGACACACATATCAATCAGTGTCTTGTCATTGAAAATGATATACGGAGGTATTGCCTCTTCTTTTGCAATCACTAGTCGTAGATTACGCAGTTTTTCAAACAATTCGTATCCTTCTCTTGTCAACAAATCTGTACTTCTCTTGTTTTTGCCTCTCTTTGAAAATTCTGATTTTTCTTCTGATTTTCGAATGAAAACATGTGCATCTTCATTCTTTAATCTGCTGATATCACCTATTTTCAAGACACTATATCTGTCATCTGTCTGAATAATATATCCTTCCATGAGCATATTATCAATCAGGATACGCATATCACTCTCATTGCTGTCTTTCAAAATGCCATATGACCTATAATCCATCGCACCAATTTCTTTTAATCTGGCTCGATTCGCACCAAGCAAAGTTCCAAGAATAATATTCTGTCCAAATCTTCCTTTCGATTCTGCGATACAGTTAATCACCCATTTTGCCTCTTTTGTCATGTCAAATTCTAAATAACTGCGTTCACAATTCCCACAATTATCACATGGCTTAACAGTCTTTTCCCCAAAATATTCTAATATGTAGTTTCGAAGACATGTTGTTGTTTTACAGTAGCCCTCCATTACCTGAAGCCTTCGAAAATCCCTTTGCTGCACAATCTCTCTATCCGAATCATCCACTCCATCAAATTCCTTATTCTCTAGAAGGAATTTATTAATCATAATATCCTGTGGTGAAAATAACAAAATGCACTGCGAATTTTCTCCATCACGCCCTGCACGGCCTGCCTCTTGATAATAATTTTCCATACTCTGTGGCATATTGTAATGAATCACATATCTCACATTTGACTTATCAATTCCCATACCAAATGCATTAGTAGCAATCACAATCTGAACTCTATCATAGATAAAATCTTCTTGATTTTTCTTTCGTTCTTCGTTGCCGATTCCCGCATGATACCTTGTCACTGATAGTCCATTTGCCATTAGCTTTTCATACAGAGAATCTACATTTTTCCTCGTTGCACAATAAATAATACCACTTTCACTCTGATGTTTATGAATATAATCCAGTACAAAATCATCTTTTCGCTTTCCTGTGATATGCTCCACGCTATAGTACAGATTTTCCCTGTCAAAACCTGTTATGACAACTTTTGGATTGTTTAGTCTTAAAATACATTCAATATCCGTTTTCACTTCATCTGTTGCCGTTGCCGTAAATGCACTAATAACCGGTCTTTTAGGCAAGCCTTCTATAAATTTCACAATCTTAAGATAACTCGGTCTAAAATCCTGCCCCCACTGCGAGATACAATGAGCCTCATCTACTGTTACCATGGAAATTTCCGTATTGAGTGCAAAGTGAATGAAATTGTCACTTTCAAGCCTCTCCGGTGCCACATAGATAATCTTGTATCTGCCCTGTGAAGCCAAACACAATGCTTTTGAAATCTGCTGCTCCGTCAGCGATGAGTTGATGAATGCTGCATGAATGCCTGCCTCATTGAGTGATTTTACCTGATCTTGCATCAGAGATATCAGTGGCGATATCACAAGTGTAATTCCTGATAGCAACAGTGCAGGCACCTGATAACATACAGATTTGCCTGCACCTGTCGGCATAATTGCCAATGCGTCTTTTCCTGCCAAAATTTCAGTGATAATCTCTTCCTGTCCTTTTCTAAATGAATCATATCCAAAGTATTTCTTAAGTACCTCATTTCCTGTCATTATTTTATCCTCCAATATTTACAACAAATTCACCTTATCTTAACCTTCCATAGTTACTGTTCACAGGTATACTCCACCCAGACTATATGTCATATCCTCGTTTCGGCTAAATTATTTTATATTGCAGCTCTATGTCACTGCTTTATATTACTACATTATGTAACCAATTGATGCTACTCTACTTTCTTCTCTCCAATATTCCTTTCATCAACAGCAAGTCTTCCGGTGTTGTAATCTTGATATTCTCATATCCTGCCATGATTAGTTTTATCTTTTCGTCTGTATATTTTTCCACTGCCATTGCATCATCTGTGATGGTTGTGTCATTATGTTCTTTCATTTTATCATATGCACTCTTTATTAAAGATACATCAAATGCCTGCGGTGTCTGTATCTGCCACACAAATTTTCTGTTTGGAGTGCTGACAACCATGCCCTCTTCATCTGCAATCTTTATTGTATCTTTCACCGGCATGCCCGCTATACATGCAGGGCAGTTTTTGATTTCTTCTATCATTTCATCAATCTGTTCTGTTTTGATAAGTGGTCTTGCTCCATCATGGATAAGCACTTTATCTCCATCATCCATGACTGCTAATCCTGCTATGACAGAATCATACCGTTCTTTTCCTCCACTCACCACTTTACTCACTTTACAAAAGCCAAACTTTTCTATGATTTCTTTCTGCACAAACTCAATATCTTCCTTTGCAGTCACAACAATGATATCGTCTATTTTGCTCTGTTCAAAAGCAGCCAATGTATAATACAATACAGGTCTGTCATCAACAAGAAGATATTGTTTGCTTACATCACTTTTCATTCGTGTGCCTTTTCCCGCAGAAAGAACTATCGCATTTATTTGCATCCTTATCTTTACTGCCTTTCCCCGATTCTTAAGCTCGGTATTGCATTCAAATCATAGCCACTTCTTATTCCACCCACATATTCATAATACGCAGCGGCTCCTATCATTGCTGCGTTATCTGTGCATAGTATATTTGTCGGACGGTAAAATTGAATATTTCGTTTTTCACATTCACTCTCAAGAGAAGCTCTTATCGCGGAATTTGCCGCTACGCCTCCGGCTATCGCAAGTTTATTGATGTGATACAGTTCACACGCCCGTAATGCATGTGATGTGAGAACATCCACCACTGACTTTTGAAAAGATGCCGCTATATCTGCTCTGTTATATTCTATGTTTTTCATCTCACATGAGTTGATATAATTTAGCACTGCGGATTTTAATCCACTGAAACTGAAATCAAGAGGAGCACCTGTCACCACTGCCTGTGGAAATTTTATTGCATTTTCATTTCCTTCTTTTGCAAACTTGTCAATCTTTGGTCCTCCCGGATAACCAAGTCCAATGGATCTTGCTACCTTGTCAAACGCCTCTCCTGCCGCATCATCTCTCGTTCTTCCTATCACCTCATATTTCCCATAATCACTTACAACCACCAAGTGTGTATGCCCTCCTGATACGACAAGACATATAAATGGTGGTTCTAAATCCTGATGGGTAATATAATTTGCTGAAATATGTCCTTCAATATGATGCACACCAATCAAAGGCTTATCTGTTGCAAATGCGATTGCTTTCGCCTCTGCGACACCGACAAGCAATGCTCCGACAAGTCCCGGACCATATGTCACTGCTATCGCATCAATTTCATCCATAGAAGTGCCTGCCTCTTTAAGTGCCTCTCTTATGACAGGATTGATATTTTCGATATGCTTTCTTGAAGCAATTTCCGGTACTACACCTCCATATAATGTGTGTATATCTATCTGTGATGATATGATATTAGATAATACTTCTCTTCCGTTTTTCACTACTGCTGCCGAGGTTTCATCGCATGAACTCTCTATCGCAAGAATAACTACATCTTTTTGTTCCTGATTACTATAACTCATTTCTCATTTTCTTATCGCACCTATTCATGCGATTATGTCGCAACTGTCTGTATTTGACAAACCGTCTGACTTTTCCTTTCTTAGTTTTTATTCACATATCAAAAATTTATTTGATATTTTTTACCTCTCTCAATCTTCTTTAATTTACTTTCATATTGCTCAATCTTCCTCAAACAATAATTCCAGACTCTTGCCATCTTTTCCCGGATAACTGTGAGGATAAATCTTTTTCACTTCATTCATAAATTCTTCAGGCTTAATAAGCGAAGGACTGTAATGTGTGAGCCACATCTGTTTTGGTTTCGCCGCTTTCGCAAGCTTTGCCGCCTCATAAAATGTCATATGCTTGTACTCTTTTGCCTTTGCCTCTTTTCCCTTTTCTCCATACATTCCCTCACAGACAAACAAATCCGCTCTACATGCCATCTCACTGATAACTGGAAGCGGCCTCGTATCTGTACAGTATACAACCTTCAATCCTTTTCTCTTTTCGCCCAAAACCATATCCGGTGTATATTCCTTTCCGTCTTCATGAATGATTTCCCCATTCTGAAGTCTGCTCCAATATTTTTTAGGAATATTATATTCGTTTGCTTTGTCAATCATAAACTTCCCGTTTCTCTCTATTTCTATCTTGTATCCATAACAGGTTACATTATGATTCACCTTAAATGCAGTTATCTTATATCCGTTAATAATAAATTCCTCAATATTTTTGTTAATTTCAATAAAATTAATTTTGAAGGGTAATTCCGGTGCAATTACCCTTAAAGAATTCACTACATTTTCCACACCTTTAGGTCCTATGATTGTCAAGTCTTCTGTTCTCTCTGCATTTCCCATAGTAAGCAGCAGACCCGGAAGTCCACTGATATGATCCGCATGAAAATGGGTAAAACAGATAACATCAATTGGTTTAAAACTCCATCCTTTCTTTTTTATGGCAATCTGCGTTCCCTCACCACAGTCTATCAGCACACTACTTCCATTATATCTTGTCATAAAAGCTGTTAATAAACGCTTTGGGAGCGGCATCATTCCACTTGTACCTAACAAACATACATCTAACATACTTCCTCGTTTCCTCTCATTTAACAACATTTTAATTCGGTAACATTACCCACGGTAACACTACCCATAACCCGGCACATTTAAATCAATTCACTTTCTTCATCAATTTCCGGTTCAATCATAAAACTTCCTATCCACTCATCATAACATTTTTCGCATAAATCAAAAGCATGTCTTTCTCCATCTTTATTTGAAAAAAATCCCCAGCTATATTCTGAATGAAATAGCCCTTCTTTTGGTATTCCGTTTTCGATCTTGATTTCTTTTCCACATTTATTACATCTTGCATTCTCTAATGTTTTTTCAATATTTATCTTATACTTTCTCATCTTTGTCACAGGTATATCAAAAACAGATACACTTTCTCCTTTTTATTTTTTGAAATGTCATATGTTTATTAAGATATATGTTTGTAACTGTTTTCATTATACACGACTATTTTTGATTATAATAGTGGAAATTAAGTACAGTGTTTCCACATAATCACAGCATCTTCTCTGGGATTATCATAAAAATTCTTCCTGATACCCTCATTTTTAAAACCAAGTTTTTCATAAAGTCTGGCAGCTTTCGTATTAGATATCCTGACTTCTAATGTAAATTCTGTGACTCCGTGCTCTTTTGAAACACTTATCATATGTTCTAATAATGCTTTTGCATACCCGTTTCCCCTATATTCTTCTCTGATGGCAACATTTGTAATGTCACCCTCAGGATATACGTAATACATACCTGCATATCCCACTATCACTCCATCAATCTCACAGACACAAAATATCGAATCTTTATCATCTGCATATCTCATCAGTGAATGCTCCGACCATGGCTGGCTGAAGCATTCTTTTTCTATCTGTGCAACAGCCGGTACATCCTTAGCTTTCATTCTCCTTACCATTTTCAAGCCGCTCTCTTTCAGCCTGCGACATTCTCATGTATACAGGCGCAAAATTATCTGATACAACAGCCTTTCCTTCTGCCAGTTTCTTTAATCCCAAAACGGCAAGTGCTGATGACTGCTGTCTGTTTAAATGCTGTTTTGCATAACAGTGCTTTACCTCAAGTTCTTTATCTATCAGTTCCTGAAACACAGGTATTCCATCACCTATAAAGATTACTTCTTTCCCTATACTTCGTATCTTATCAATCAATTCTTCGATGGATAACGCAGCATCCTTTTCTACCTGCTTCAACGCATCCTCTGCACATTCATAAATGCCTGTGTACACCTGATTTCTTCTCGCATCCATAATCGGACAAATAAGCTTGTTGCAGTGATTAAAATTATATGCCATCATTTCTATGGTAGAAACTCCGACTATCGGTATATCAAGTGCCAACGCCAGTCCTTTTGCTGTAGCAGCACCTATTCTTAACCCTGTAAACGAACCTGGCCCCTGTGCCACTGCTATCGCACTAAGGCTTTTTTTATCAATGCCTGTCATCTTAAATATCTCATCAATCATCGGTAATAATGTCTGGGAATGTGTCTTTTTTAAATTAATTGTGTATTCTGCTATTACTGTATTCTCATCAACAAGGGCCACACTTGCCACTAATGATGAACTGTCGATTGCCAATATCATTTTTTCTCACTATCTTCCTCTTCAAAATATCTTATATTTCCTGTCACTTCTATCTTTCTGTAATCATAATCTTTGACAAGAGATCTGCTTATCCTTATTCTTACGGAACTATCCGGTAATAATCTATTTATCTTTCCTGCCCATTCAATTAAGCATACACCCTCTCCGAAGAAATATTCCTCATATCCAATATCATCCATTTCCTCAACCGAACCTAACCTGTAAACATCAAAATGATATAACGGTGCTCTTCCTCCATCATATATCTTCATAATGGTGTATGTAGGACTGTCTATTGTCTGTGTGATGCCGAGCCCTTTTGCAAATCCCTGTGCAAATACTGTCTTTCCAACTCCCAAATCTCCTTCAATACAGATAATATCTCCGGCACTTACTTTTTTTCCCAGCTGAAATCCCATGTCAAATGTTTCTTCTGCTGAATTTGTCTCAAAAATCATAATAAATCCTCCTATCTTTCCATTTTAAATTGATAACAATTGGTATTTTCACTCATCATTGTCTTTATATTTTCAAATTCGTCTGATATATCTTTTTTGGCAATGATAAACGCACGCACGGGTGAAAAATAGATGAGTACAAGATTCTTTGAAGATATCACCTTCATCACATCTTCCCACTGCATATGTGAACTTTCTTTTTCTATCTGTATTGTTATTCCTGACTTATCAAAAATGTATGTAATTTCATTTTGAAAACTTTTCTTAGCCTGTCTGCCTGCCCTTACATAATATTCTATCGGAGTAATCACAATGAACATCAACGACATGAATAACATTAAAACTTTTTGTAATGGAGAAAACTGCGTCCAATAAACAATTGTTCCCGCTGTTGATATCAGGCTAAATAGAACAGATATCACTCCACGCACAGATACATAGTTATGATACATAATAAACTCATATAATTCGGATCTTGTAATCTTCATCTTTACTTGTATTTTGTTATCATTATCTTCTGTGTCATCTTCCAAAAGACTTTGTTCCAATTTCTTTAAATATTTATTCTCTGCCATAATCAATTCATCCAATCTTTCCATCAATTAAAAACTGCAAATCACAGTATATATGATTTGCAGTTGATTATACCATATTTAATTTATTAATTAAAGTGTGAATTATTTTTTTGTGCTTTTAATACCAGCTGCCATACAATTTCTTCACTTCTTTTTCGTATTTGCTGTTGATTGAGCAGTTGTATGCACATATTGTTACATTAGTAAAAACACCATACAATATAGCAACAGAAGCTACTATAATTGCTACTAATGTAAGTTTATTTAACTGAGTTCCACGTTCTATTGACAATATTGCAAACACAATACCTACTATTGTTATTATCAAGGCAACAACAACGCCCCATATCCAATTTGACATAACAAGTAATTTACTTACTGATGCACCTGATTTTGATGCAGCCTGACCTCTTGCACATGTCACAATTGAGAATATAAATGTCAGCAACGCTCCTACTGAAGAACATATAAGACCAACTAAAGCAAAAGTTTTCTTATTATTATTCATTTCAATCTCCTTTCCAAAAATCAAATATTCTAATCATTAAGTACACAATTATATCCGCAAATTGTTGCATTTGGAACTATTGCCCAAAACAAACCAACTGCTGCTACTATAAGTGCTATCTTTGTTATCTTGCTTATATTTGCTATGCTTGTACCTCTCTCTATTGACAATATAGAGAAAACAATTCCTACAATAACAATAATTGCCGCAAGAATTACACCTATTATCCATTTAGACATTTCAAACTTGCCTTCGTCAAAAAATACGTTTCCTCCACGTGCACATGTCACAATTGAAAAAATGATTGTCAAAAATGTTCCAAAACATGAGCATCCGAATCCAATCCACTCAAAAATCTTCTTAGTGTCAGATCCTGATGAACCATTAAAGTTATTATCCATCTTTTTATTTCCTCCTTCTTGTTTAAATATTTTACAATATTTAATTTACTATATCATAACGGGATAAATTTTACAATATTATTAACTACTAAATTTTTCATAAAATTTTCACATTTTTCCGTTTAATCAACTAAATATTCTTTTTTCATATTGAAAATTAAGCCTATATCTGCCCATTTCTATTTCTTGTCCCATTTCATTTCAAAAGCCTGCTAAACTTTAATTGACATTTTCCACCTACATAAATTATACTGTTTAAAGCGTATATACATTTACAAAATAATAATAAAAATTAACAAGAGAGGTTTTAATAACATGGCAGCAAATATTTCGCAGATTCTGGCTGATGAACTTGGAATTAAAGTTTCACAGGTCGATGCCACTATTCAATTAATTGATGAAGGAAATACCATTCCTTTTATCGCAAGATATAGAAAAGAGGTAACCGGCTCATTAAATGATGAGATTTTGAGAAAGCTTGATGAAAGACTCACATATCTTAGAAATTTAGAAGCGCGCAAAGAGCAGATTATCGCCAGTATTGATGAACAAGGAAAATTAACAGACAAGTTACGAGCAGATATTGAAAATGCCACAACTTTGGTATCTTTGGAAGATTTATATCTTCCATACCGTCCTAAACGTCGCACCCGTGCAACTATTGCAAAAGAAAAAGGACTCGAGCCTTTGGCTGAAAGTATCCTTAAAAATTCATTTAAGAACGAAGATGCTGACGCATTTATCAATATTGAAAAGGAAGTGTTCTCTCGTGAAGAAGCCATCAATGGTGCCAGCGACATCATTGCCGAAAACATTTCAGACAATGCTGATTTCAGAGCATATATCAGAAAGTTTACCTATAATAATGGTATTTTAAATTCTAATGCAAAAGATGAAGATGCAGAATCTGTATATGAAATGTATTATAACTTTGAAGAACCTGTCAAACGCATTGCAGGCCACCGTGTTCTTGCTATTAATCGAGGCGAGAAGGAGAAGGTTTTATCTGTCAAAATCACAGTTGACGAAATTTCAATACTTACCCATCTTGAAAAAATGCTTCTGAAAAACAGAGAAGATGAAGGTGCAATCATTATAAGAAATGCAATTGCTGACAGTTATAAGCGTCTTATTGCTCCTGCTATCGAGAGAGATATCAGAAATGAGCTTACAGAAAAGGCGGAAGATGGTGCCATTACCGTCTTTGGAAAAAATCTGCACCAGCTTCTTATGCAGCCTCCTATTGCAGGTCAGGTGGTTCTCGGATGGGATCCTGCATTTAGAACAGGATGTAAACTCGCTGTGGTAGATGCGACCGGAAAAGTTCTTTATACAACAGTAATTTATCCGACTGCACCACAAAATAAAGTGGAAGAATCAAAAAAAGTAGTTCTTCAGCTGATAGATAAGTATAATATCACTTTGATTTCTCTTGGAAACGGTACTGCTTCGCGTGAGTCAGAAATGGTGATTGTTGATATCATTAAGGAAGCAAAACATAAAGTATCTTATGTGATTGTCAATGAAGCCGGTGCTTCTGTTTATTCTGCCAGTAAATTAGCAACGGAAGAATTCCCTAATTTCGATGTTGGACAGAGAAGTTCTGCTTCTATTGCAAGGCGTCTTCAGGATCCTCTTGCTGAGCTTGTCAAAATCGACCCACAATCAATCGGTGTCGGTCAGTATCAGCATGACATGAATCAGAAAAAATTATCTGAGGCGCTGACAGGTGTTGTAGAAGACTGTGTTAATAAAGTGGGAGTTGATTTAAATACTGCTTCTGCAAGTCTGCTTGAATATATATCGGGCATCTCAAAGGCAATCGCAAAAAATATTGTCAAATACAGAGAAGAAAATGGCAGATTTACAAACAGAAATCAGCTTTTAAAAGTGGATAAGCTTGGTCCTAAAGCATTTTTACAGTGTGCCGGATTTATGAGAATATCTGGTGGTGATAATCCTTTGGATGCAACAAGTGTTCATCCTGAATCTTATGGAGCTGTCTCAATGCTTCTTGATAAATTAAAATTAGATATTAATTCTATGAAAAATTCAAGATTTACAGGTATCAGCCTAATGGTGAATGATTATGCAAAAACTGCCGAAGAACTCGGTATAGGCGAAATTACACTTAAGGATATTGTGAGTGAATTAGAAAAACCTGCAAGAGATCCACGAGATGAAATGCCGAAACCTATTTTAAAAACAGATGTTTTAGAAATGTCTGATCTGACTCCCGGTATGATACTTAAAGGAACTGTAAGAAATGTGATTGATTTCGGTGTCTTTGTTGATATCGGTGTACATCAGGACGGACTTGTGCATATCTCGCAGATTACCGACAGATATATCAAACATCCTCTCGACGTCGTCAGTGTAGGTGATGTTGTTGACGTACAGGTAATGAGTGTAGATACTGCAAAGAAAAGAATTCAACTTACGATGAGAATACAAAAGTAAACTTTTTCCGTTTGCGAGTGGACAGCCATTCGAGGAATTTCCTAATAAACAAAAAGCGATATAAGCTATAACTTATATCGCTTTTAATTATTTGCTTGTCACTTAATTACTCAACTCTTATTCTTGTTATGATTCCGTCAATCTGGCTTGCCGCTTCCTCATATTTCTGTTCACTTATGACATCTGTCATAAATGCAAATTCATCATCTAACTCTTCTAACTTGATAACAAGAACATTTCTGAAAACTTTATTGATTTTTGCAAGTTTTTCATCGATATTTCCACTTACTCTGACAAAGAATCTCTTCTTTGATGTACTAAAATCTGCAATTTCCAATTTTTCCTCTGTCCATTCAACAGCAACATTTGTATTCAGGTTTCGAATTGCTGCAATGATATCTGATACAACAGCACTTGCTGTAGGTAGTTTTCCTGCTCCGCTTCCATAGAACATGATATTTCCAACAACATTACCATCTACAAGAATCGCATTAAACACACCATTGACACTGTATAATGCATTATTCTCATCTATCATGACAGGTGCTACGAATACATAGAAGTTTCCATCTTTTTTCTCTGCTTTTCCAAATAATTTGATAGAACGTCCTAATTTATTGGCATATTTGAAATCTATATCTGAAATCTTTGTGATTCCTTCTGTATAAATGTCCTCATAATTGACATTTTTTCCATAGGCAAGTGAACTTAAGATAGCAATCTTACGACACGCATCAAAGCCATCAACATCAGCAGACGGATTACGCTCTGCATATCCAAGTGCCTGTGCTTCCTTTAAAACAGTATCAAAATCAAGTCCCTGCTTGCTCATCTTTGTCAAAATATAGTTGGTTGTACCATTCAAAATTCCAGTGATGCTCTTAACATCATCTGCTGTCACAGACTGATTAAGCGGTCTGATAATAGGAATTCCACCACCTACACTTGCCTCAAACATAAAGTTTCTGTTGTGCTCTTTTGCAATTCGGAGTAGTTCCGGTCCATGTGCAGCCACTAATTCTTTGTTGGATGTACAAACACTTTTTCCTTTTTCAAGTGCAGATTTTACAAAAGTATATGCCGGTTCAATTCCTCCCATCACTTCTGCTATGACTTCTACTTCCGGATCATTTAGTATTACATCATAGTCATGCACCAAAATATCCATCACTGGATCTCCCGGAAATTCTCTCAAATCAAGAACATATTTGATATTAATTTTCTGTCCGGCATTTTTATTAACAATAGCTTTGTTTGTATTGATAACCTCAACAACACCTGAACCGACTGTACCATATCCTAAAACTGCAATATTTATCATTACTTTAACCTTTTATCACTTGTGTGATACCCTTTCTATTTAATGAACTGTATTAAATTTTTATAACAATCAGTATTTTCAATCCGACAACTGATATTCAATGTGCTAATCTTCTATTCTCTTGCAAGTATTTTCAAATAATGTATTCCTTTTTTCTCTTCTATAGAATCTAGCATCTGTGATACATTTCCGGTCTGCGGACCGACATCCACACTCAAGGTAAGCGTTGCGACTCCATTAATAGGAATTGTCTGATGAATTGTAAGAATATTCGCATTATACTCCGCTATCAGCTTCAATACTCCTGACAACAAGCCCGGTTCATCATCCATCTGCAATACAAACGTTATTGTCTTGCCTCTTGCATTGTCATGAAACGGAAATATATCATCTTTGTACTTATAAAATGAACTCCTGCTGATTCCGGTAATATCAACTGCTTCCTGTATAGACATGGCTTTCTCCGATTCCAAAAGTCTCTTTGCCTCTACTACCTTCAGCAGAACTTCCGGAACTGCCTTTTTTTTCAACACATAATATTTGTTTTCATCTGACATTTTTGCTCTCCATATTCAAATTACAGATTTTCATTCGTTCGTTTCTTACTTCGTAAAATAATTGTATCACTTATGAATGTTTTTCCCAAAAATACAGTTGTGTTCAACTCAAAGAATTTTACCATACTTTGAGGTCCATTTCAAGACTAAAATTGCTACAATTTATATCAGCTGTCTGGTTACTGTGTTCACACGCCTCTGAATGTACCAGCAAAATAAATAAGCAGCCTCACACATATTTATATATCTGAGACTGCTCAATTATCTTAATAATTCTTTTTTATAATATTAATTTCATTTGCAATTTGATTTTTTTCTTCAGTTGTCAAAAGTCTTTCTATATCTAATATCATAATGACTCTTTCATCAACCTTTAAAATCTTATCATAACACTGTGTGTGTTCTGTTCGTATAATATCCGGAATATCAAATAGTTTTTTTTCTCCAGCCATATCAATTTTTTCAACATAATCTGCTTTCATCGCAAACTGTATGTTGTCAATTTCTACTATTATATACCTTATCTCATCGGCAGCTTGAACATCAATTTTTTCACTTTGGTCACAGCCGAGCTTGTCACTATCCCTCCGTTTTATGAGTGCAAATTTATTTTTCAAGCTAAAAACAGGAATTTTCTTACCTCTGTAGTTAATCGTTTCCTTTATAGTATCACTTTTTATTACAGACGGATACACATCTGATATAATTTCTATTCCACTAACAAAATTGATATCGATACCATATTCTTCATCCTCAATCCTGAATATTAACGGAATAAAATCCATATCATCAATCCTCCGTTCATATAATATATTACCACTCATCGGATGCATCGCACGCCAACGAGGCTTGATGTTATTCTCTTGCTTTCACTTCGGAAACTACTCTGCTTACAGATGCTTTTACTGATTATTCAGGTTGTTCCATTTTAAATAAGCACTGATAAACGGATCCAAATCTCCATCAAGAACTGCTGAAACATTGCCACTCTCAAAATTAGTTCTATGATCTTTTACCATTGTATATGGCTGCATAACATAAGAACGAATCTGATTTCCAAAATTAATATCTTTAATCTCACCTCTGATGTCTGATATTTTTTCCGCATTCTCTGCTTTCTTCAAAAGATACAGTTTAGCCTTTAACATCTGCATTGCTTTATCCTTATTCTGAAACTGCGAACGCTCATTTTGGCATTGAACAACAATTCCTGTCGGCTTGTGTGTAATTCGTATAGCAGATGATGTCTTATTAATGTGCTGTCCACCTGCACCACTACTTCTGTAAGTATCAATTCTCAAGTCATCTTCATTAATATCAATATCGATGTCTTCCTCTATATCTGGCATCACATCACATGATGCAAATGATGTCTGCCTTTTTCCTGCCGCATTAAACGGAGAAATTCTCACAAGTCTGTGAACACCTTTCTCTGACTTCAAATATCCATAGGCATTCTCTCCATTAATCTGCATGGTCACTGATTTCAGTCCCGCCTCATCTCCATCAAGAAAATCAAGAACCTCAACCTGATAGCCTTTTTTCTCTGCAAACCTCGTATACATTCTAGCTAACATACTTGCCCAGTCACAAGATTCAGTTCCTCCTGCACCGGCATGCAGTGTAAGGATTGCATTATTTCTATCATACTCTTCTGACAAAAGAGTGGCAATTCTCAAACTCTCAAATTCCTCTTCAAACTTTTCAAACTCTTCTGCCACTTCCTCTACCAGTTCTATATCTCCCTCTTCATATCCCATTTCAATCAGAGTTTTGATATCTTCAAATGAATTTTGCAGTTTCTGATATTTTTCAATATCATTTTTCAGACTTTTAAGTTCTATAACCTGCTTGCCTGCCTTTTCTGCATCATTCCAAAAATCAGGAGATTCCATTGTCTTTTCAAGTTCTTCTATCTTTTCACTCTTATTAGCGAGGTCAAAGTGAATCCCTCAATTCATTAAGCGGATTTTCATACTGTGAAATGCTATATTTGTACTGATCTAATTCTACCACTTAATCACCTTCTTCCACAACACTGTTTATATTTCTTGCCACTTCCACAAGGGCACGGATCATTCGGATATACCTTGGCCTCAGCTCTCTTCTTTGGTGTCTTTACTGCTGAGTCATCTTTATTGGTTCCTGTCACCTTTGCTACCTGCTCTCTCTCCACCTTCTGTTCTACTTTTGCATGAAGCAGTACCTTAACAGTGTCTTCCTTGATACTTTCTGTCATATCATTGAACATATCATAGCCTGTCATCTTATACTCTACAAGCGGATCTCTCTGTCCATATGCCTGTAATCCTATACCCTGACGCAGCTGATCCATATCATCGATATGATCCATCCACTTTCTGTCAATTACCTTAAGCAAAATTACACGCTCTAACTCTCTTATCTGCTCTGCTTCCGGGAACTCTGCTTCTTTTGCCTCATACATTTTAACAGCCTGCTCTTTGAGATACTGAACCATTTGTGCTTTTCTAAATGTAGATTTCTGTTCATCGTCTAAAGAGATGACATCAAACGGGAATATTGGTATGAGTAATTCGTTAAGTTCTACCATATCCCACTCATCTGCCGACTGATCCGCTGACAGACACATATCTGTCATATTCTCAACAACATCTGTTATCATCTTGTAAATCGAATCACGCATATTATCGCCATTCAGAACACGAAGTCTCTCAGCATAAATTGTCTCACGCTGCTCGTTCATAACCTGATCATATTCTAAAAGATTCTTTCTTATACCATAGTTATTTCCCTCTATTCTCTTCTGTGCACTTTCAATCGTCTTCGAAAGCATGCTGTGTTCTATCGGCTCATCTTCTTCTATACCTAAAGTATTAAATACAGACATCATTCTATCTGAACCAAATAATCTCATCAAATCATCTTCTAACGAAATAAAGAAGCGTGATACACCAGGATCTCCCTGTCTTCCGGAACGACCTCTCAACTGATTATCAATACGTCTCGACTCATGTCTTTCGGTTCCGATAATCATCAGTCCACCGGCTTCTCTTGATTTTTCATCAAGCTTAATATCTGTACCACGACCTGCCATATTAGTGGCAATAGTTACCGCACCAAACACACCTGCTTCTGCAACAATCTCTGCTTCTAACTCATGGAACTTCGCATTCAATACTTTATGTGGAACACCTTTCTTTTTCAAAAGATTACTCAATTCTTCTGACGCCTCAATCGTAATTGTACCTACAAGAATAGGCTGTCCTGTTTCATGTGTCTCAACAATCTGTTTTACGATTGCATTCAATTTTCCTTTTTTCGTTTTATAAACAGCATCCGGCAAGTCTATTCTGGCAATCGGTTTATTGGTAGGAACTTCAACAACATCCATTCCATAAATATTTCTAAATTCCTGTTCTTCCGTAAGCGCTGTACCTGTCATACCACATTTCTTCCGGTATTTATTAAAGAAGTTCTGGAATGTAATTGTCGCAAGTGTTTTACTCTCTCTCTTCACCTTTACATGTTCTTTTGCTTCAATCGCCTGATGAAGTCCATCAGAATATCTTCTGCCCGGCATGATACGTCCTGTAAACTCATCTACAATAAGAACTTCATCATCTTTTACAACATAATCCTTATCCTTAAACATAAGATAATTGGCTCTAAGTGCAAGGATGATATTGTGCTGGATTTCAAGATTCTCTGGATCTGCAAGATTTTCAATTCCAAAGAATTTCTCTACTTTCTTAACACCTTCAGCAGTAAGGTTAACAACTCTGTCCTTTTCATTGACAATAAAGTCGCCTTCCTCCTCTATCTCTTCTTTCATAATCGCAGCCATCTTGGTAAGTTCTGCACTTTCCTTACCTTTCTTTAACTGACGCGCAAGTATATCAGCTGTCTCATAGAGCTTTGTAGACTTTCCGCTCTGTCCCGAGATGATAAGCGGTGTTCTCGCCTCATCAATCAATACAGAGTCTACCTCATCGACAATGGCAAAGTGAAGTCCTCTCTGAACGAGTTCCTTCTTATATATCACCATGTTATCTCTCAAATAATCAAATCCAAGCTCATTGTTTGTAATATATGTAATATCACAATTGTAAGCTTCTCTTCTCTCATCATTTTCCATATCATTCAGTACAACACCAACTGTCAGTCCAAGAAATCTGTGTACTTGTCCCATCCACTCAGCATCACGGTGAGCAAGATAATCATTTACTGTTACGACATGGACACCTTTTCCTTCCAAAGCATTCAAATATGCCGGAAGCAGACATGTCTGTGTCTTACCTTCACCTGTCTTCATCTCAGCAATTCTTCCCTGATGAAGAATGATTCCACCCATCAGCTGGCACTCGTAATGCTCTGTTCCCAGCACTCTTCTTGCTGCCTCTCTAACAACAGCATATGCTTCCGGCAAGATATCATCTAATGTCTCTCCTTCTGAAAGTCTCTTTTTAAATTCTGTAGTCTTATCTCTTAACTGTTCATCACTCATCTCCATCATCTCGGGTCTGAGTGCTACTATCTTATTAACTATAGGTTTTATCCTCTTTATTTCTCTTTCACTATGTGTTCCGAACACTTTTGATATAATGCCCATTACTTATCTCCTAATCTTTTATAGTATTTCAGATTATAAATCTGGATTTTGTTTACACATGATTAACATTTTAACACTAAACAGTTATTTATTCAACAATTTATACATAAAATATATATAAAAAATCGCAATAAATATATTTTTATTTATTGCGATTTCATAATTTCCTCACTAAATTTTCTTATTTATTCTGTAATTTGTCAAACACTTCATTTTTTAACAAACTATTATCTTAAAATTCCGGTTCGATAAGTCCGTATGTGTTTCCTTTTCTTTTATAAACTACATTAACCTCATCTGTTTCTGAATTAGAGAACACATAGAAATTATGTCCTAATAATTCCATCTGTACACATGCCTCTTCCGGATCCATTGGCTTGATACCAAATCTTTTTGTTCTGATAATCTTTATGGAATCATCTTCATCATACTCTCTGTCAATAAATTCCTGATTGAAACTTTCTCTTAACTGATGCTTATCAACAATCTTGTTCTTATACTTCTTGAGCTGTCTCTCAATAATCTCCTCAACAAGATCTATTGAGACATACATATCGCTGCTGACCTGTTCTGATCTGATGATGTTTCCTTTAACAGGTATCGTCACCTCAATCTTCTGTCTCTCTTTTTCGACACTCAGAGTAACATGTACCTCTGTATCCGCTGTAAAATACCTCTCCAACTTCCCAATCTTATCCTGTACTGCGTTTCTTAATCCCTCTGTTACATCAATGTTTCTTCCTGTAATCACGTATCTCATGCTGTCCATCTCCTTTTCCCATTATTGAACCTTCATAATGTCTCTCACTAAGTCTCTCACTATCCTGCTCAACATTACAAATCATCATCACCATTCAATTCCAACTTTGACATTTTCTTTTTCAATGCTATTGATCCTGTTTGAATAGTAACAATTGATAAATAAGCAATACCTTCTTCGTTTATTGGTTATTTATGTTTTATATTATACCATATTATCATTTTTTTTCAAGAACAATACGCAACATTATATATTAACTTCCTTTCAGCGTTACTATTCAACTAAATTGTATCTATATCTTTATTTTGTCAAGTAATTATTTTTGATTTTTGACAATTTATTAATTTTTAACAAAATTTTTGATTAT
The DNA here is from genome assembly GCA_902786365.1 of uncultured Lachnospiraceae bacterium. Taxonomy (GTDB): domain Bacteria; phylum Bacillota; class Clostridia; order Lachnospirales; family Lachnospiraceae; genus Bovifimicola. The sequence goes on from CADACD010000011.1 coordinate 51,886, forward strand.
TTTACTTTTAACATATCCTTATACAAATTCACACTTATCCATGTGGATAACATGGATAACATTATGCATAACTTTATTTTTTCGATATTTTATGCCAATTTATGTGTTTTTTTCTTTAAAGTTATCCACGTTTTCTTCATTATATTGTTGATAAATTGTTGTTGACATTCTTACATATGTGTGTTTTTTGATTTTTATTTGTGCATTTTTTACAAAATTCGCATTATTATATCTCTTTTATGCAGGGCATAAAACGTATACTCTTTTACTCTGGTACATATAAATTTAGCTGTATAAAAAAATAGCACACCACACAATCATGGTATGCTATCTTCTTATTTACTATGTGAATCACAGATATTTATAAACTACTGAATAATTCTTACTGCACAAATAGGTGATCTGTAGAATGCATCTGAAACTTTAATTCCTGTTGCAGGTGTACTTGCATGTACAACCTGTCCACCACCTATATACAATGCAACATGTCCAATTCCACTTCCGCCACTTGAGTAGAACAACAAATCTCCTGGTAATAAAGAGTCTGTAGATACTCTAACACCACATGATGACTGTGAACCCGACTGATGTGGAAGGCTATATCCAAAATGTGCATAAACAGACATTGTAAATCCTGAACAGTCTGTACCATTTGTCAAGCTTGAACCTCCATATACATATGGATTACCAACAAACTGTAATGCATATGCAACAACTGCCTCTCTCAATGCTGATGATGTAGATGTATCATATACTTCATTCACAACAGGTTCTGGCTCTGTATAAGTTTCTTCATAATAATCGTTGTTACTTTGTGTCTCTGTTTTGGTTGTCTCTGCAGCCGCTGCCTGTGCTGCTTCTCTGGCAGCCTGTTCTTCTCTTCTCTTCTTCTCTTCTGCTTCTTTTGCTTCCTGAGCTTTTCTTTCTGCCTCTTCTGCTTCTTTCTTCTTACGTTCTTCTTCTTCTATTCTTGCCTGTTCTTCTTCCAATGTAACCGCTGTATCAAAGGAAACATTAATATCAACAAAATCCATTGATACCCAGCCCTGAACATCTTCATCTACATTCAAATAAACCCATCCGTTACCATATTCGATAACATCGAATACTCCGCCTTCTGGGAGCTGTGTAAGAATAGAACTATCTGTTCCCTGGCTTTCTCTTACATTAAGTGTCTCTGTTTTTACTGTAGCGTTAACATATCCACACTGCACAGCAATCTCTTTTGCCTCTTCACCTGTAACGAAATAATCTGATTTAATATATCCTGTAACATTGCCTGATACAATCTTATACCAGTCACCTTCCACTGCAAGGATGGTTGCTGCACAATTATTATATATCTTACCTACTATTTCTGCATCTACACTAGGATTCTCTCTTACATTAACATAATCTTCAACCTTTGTCATAGCTATTGTATCGTATACAGATTTCGCTTTTTCTTCTTCCTCTGCCCCAGCTGTTTCTTGTTCTTCACCAGATTCTTCTTCTGATTTCTCAGCTTCAGTATCCTCTACCTCAGCCTCTTCCATTGAATCCTCTGTTGCCATAACTGTCTGATTGATTAACTCTGTAAGCTCTGCCTGTTTTGTATAATTATTTATATCATAATTCTGTAATGCAATTGCAATACCTGCATCAGGAATATTAACTGCATACTTTTCTGCTTCACCTTTTGCGTTAGCATTAACATTTGTTCCCATTACTGATGTTATAACCAAAATTCCGGCTATAATCTTTAAACCTTTCTTTTTCACCAAACCTCTTCCTTTCTGTGAAATCCAATACCTCTATAGTTACTTTTTGTCGTTTTCTGTTGTATTTTCTTTAATTTGTTACAATTTTATTAAAATCCTTTTACATTTTAGCAAATGAAGGTCTACTTGTCAAGAACTAACATATATATTTATTTTACTTATTTTCAATTTAGGCTCAGAATGTTATAATTATATGTATAAATTTATCATAATTATTTTTTATGCAGCAATTAATTATATATATTTTCTATCTTATTTTTAAAGGAAGGATATTTCTATGTACAATTATACTCTAGTTACCGGTGCCTCCAGAGGTATTGGAAAAGCAATCGCCCTTGAATTTGCCAGTCATGGCCACAACCTGATTATCTTATCTTCCAAAAGTCCGTCAGAACTTGACATTGTCAAGAGTGAAATTCTCTCATATAATGTGGACTGTAAAAGCTATACTATTGATGTTTCTGACTACTTTCAGATTGAAACTCTGAAAAATTCACTTTCTGCTTTTGATATAAATATAGATTGTATTGTCAATAATGCCGGTATAAGTTATTTTGGTCTGATACAGGATATGAATATTGATGACTGGCATAAAATAATAGACACAAACCTCTCTTCTGCATTCTATACAACAAAAGTATTTTTAGATGATATGATTAAAAAAAGAAATGGATGTATCATTAATATTTCTTCTGTTTTCGGAAATATTGGTGCATCCTGCGAGGTTGCCTATTCTGCATCAAAAGGTGGTATTAACTCATTTACAAAAGCACTCGCAAAAGAGGTAGCTCCTTCAGGCATTCGTGTCAATGCGATTTCATGCGGCGCTATACACACTTCTATGAATGGCCGACTTAGTTCTGATGAGATATCCGATTTAGAAAATGAAATTCCAATCGGAAGAATGGGAACCTGTACAGAAGTCGCAAAACTTGCATATTCAATTTACTGTATGAATGAATACATGACAGGTCAGGTTATTTCTATTGACGGAGGATGGACTTAGGTTTAACTGTTATGAAAGAAAACTGTTCCTTATCATTTGATTTGTATCGTTGACTTCCCTCTCAAATTCTCTTGCTGAAATAACCCTACATCCCTGACCTGTGATAATAATCTGTTCCAAGCCATCAGATGTTGCCACCATAATATCATATTTTTTTCCATTATCATGTGCAAATCTCTCTATATATCCATCGGCGGTCTGAGCTTCTTTTGTAAATACTACCCATATATTATTGTATCGATTCTTTTCTCCTCCAAACCCTTTTACTTTGTAGGCATCAAAGACAACCATGAGATTGATATTTTTATACCCCTGATAGTTTGACATGATATCTAAAAGTTTATCTCTCGCTGCATCAATATTAATTCTTGCAAGTTCATTCAATTCTTTCCACGCAAAAATAATATTGTACCCATCTACAAGTAAATATTTCTGTGCATGTTTAACCGGTTTATACACATATGGTTTGCTACTATTATCCGTTCTCTTTCTCAATATATCTTTTCTTTCTTTATCCGTTTTTGCTTTATTACTGCCGTACGTTCTTAAAAATATTTCTTCAAGCTCTTTGTCTTTTTCATATCCATCTTTTTCATTTCTATTTTTTTCATTTCTATTTTTTGAATATTTATTTTCATATCTGATTTTATTTTCACTGCCATTTTCCGTTCCATTATTTTCCTGACTTATCTCATAATAGCTTATCTCATCATTAGCCACATAAGTTCGATTGTATATCTCATCGTTCCCTATATAATCCTTTAAGTATTCCTTTTTCATTTCCACATGCATATATTGGTACACTTCATCCCATGAAATGATATACCCGGCACCATGAGAACAAAATACAGAGTCGGGAGTATTTTCAACATCTGAATACACATCATAATTCATCTGTTCAATCACTTCCTGCTGATTATGACATACCTCATAACCTCTGAATGTACAATTAAAACTTCCTTTACCGCGGGTATATGCTCCCACTTTAAGTGCATAATCCTGCATCAAACTAACAGGTGCATACCCTGTAAGTTCCGACATTTCAGTATCATTGTTTTTCAGTTGAAAATGTGCGGACATCTGTTCTAAATCATTCATGACCTTTCCAACCATTCCTGCCGGAAGCACTATTGTAAAATCATAGTATGGTTCCAATATCTGTGTTTTTGCATACATCAGTCCCTGTCTCACTGCCCTATAAGTTGCCTGTCTGAAGTCTCCGCCTTCTGTATGCTTTGTATGTGCCCTTCCTCCAACTACTGTGAATTTAATATCTGTGAGGCAAGAACCTGTCAATACCCCCAGATGTGCTTTTCCCTCAAGATGTGTGACAATTAATCTCTGCCAATTTTTCGCAAGCTCATCTTCACTGCATTGCACATCAACCTGTATGCCGCTTCCTCTCTCCCCCTGCTCAATTAGCAGATGTACTTCTGCATAATGCCTCAGCGGTTCAAAATGTCCCACTCCATATGTCATGCCACAGACAGTCTCTTTGTAAACTATCTTTCCTTTTCCAAAATCAATATTCATTCCAAATCGTTCTTTCACAATATTTCTAAGCACTTCTATCTGAATCTGCCCCATCACCTTTACCAAAATCTCTCCCGATTTTTCATTGCGGGTAACACATATTTCCGGAAACTCTTCTTCAAGCTGTTTTAACTGTTTTTGAGCTTCTGTCAGATTCACATTCTCTTCAAATATCACACTGTACACCATAACCGGTTCCAGTACAGGTATATTTTTACATTGTTTTTTGCCAATCATATCCCCCGCTTTCGAATTATCCAGTCCCATTACTTCGCAGATTTCTCCTGAACTCACCTCATTAACACTTTCAAACTTTTCTCCTGAATACACTCTTATCTGATTAATCTTTTCGTCATATTCTTTTACATAATCTTTTACTTTGATACCTCCACCCGTTATCTTCATATGTGTCAGACGGTTATTTTTGCTATCCCTGCTGATTTTATATACAATCGCACTAAACTCTGCGTCGTATTCATTATGCATTGTCAACAAATCAAATCCATCCAGAAATTCTTCTATTCCCTCCATTTTTAATGCAGAACCAAAAAAGCATGGAAAGATTTTTCTTTCCTTGATTACCTGTTTTATATCATCAATTGAAATATCTCCTGTGTCTATATACTTTTCCATGATATGCTCATCACTCACAGCAATATTTTCCTTTAATTCATCCGAATATTCTGGTTGTTCTGTTGAAATCTGCGAGAAATCAATACACATTTCTGATAATTCCTTCTTTATATTTTTAATAACCTCTTCTTTGTCAGCTATGGGCATGTCCATTTTGTTGACAAATATAAAAACAGGAACATTATATTTTTTCAGAAGCTTCCACAATGTTATTGTATGTCCCTGCACCCCTTCTGATGCACTGATGACAAGAACCGCATAATCAATCACACAGAGCGTTCTCTCCATTTCAGCCGAAAAATCTACATGTCCCGGTGTGTCGAGAAGGGTTATGTCTGTATTCTTCCATTGAAACTTTGCCTGTTTTGAAAAGATTGTTATCCCCCGCTGTCTCTCCAGACTGTGTGTATCAAGAAAAGTGCTGCCATCATCAACGCGTCCCGCATTTCTAATCACACCACTTTTATATAATATTCCTTCTGATAATGTTGTTTTTCCGGCATCTACATGTGCTAAAATTCCTGCCACGATTTTTTTCATTGTGAGTTCCCTTTCTGTGGTAATAATCATTTGGTATCTTAATAATTTATTATAACAATTTCAGATGGCTTTCTCAACATCTTTAAAGCAAAAATTCTCCATGCAGATTTTAAAATTCCAAAATCTGTATGAAGAATTTTCACTTAAATAACGATTTGTAAAATTTTTTCTTACTTTAACACTGCCTTATGGAATGTTTTCTTTCCTTTTCTGATTTTCACCCCATCTTTTAACATATCTTGCGTAAGCGCAAAATCAATCGCTGCAACCTTTTCATCATTGACAAATACGCCACCCTGCGTTACAAGTCTTCTTGCCTCACTCTTTGATGCTGCCAGTTTACACGCTACCATTGCATCCATGATATTAATTTTTCCATCACTTAACATATCCGCTTCAAATTCTGTAGTAGGCATATTAGAATCATCTCCACCACCTGCAAATAGTGCATGACTAGCTGTTTTAGCCTTTTGTGCCTCTTCTTCACCATGTACCATTTTTGTAAGTTCATAGGCAAGTATCTCTTTCGCTTCATTCAACTTTGCACCTTCCCAGCTATCCATTGCATCTATTTCTTCAAGAGGCAGGAATGTAAGCATTCTAATACATTTGAGAACATCCTGGTCGCCCACATTTCTCCAGTATTGGAAGAATTCAAATGGAGAAGTTTTATTGGCATCAAGCCATACAGCTCCATTGGCCGTCTTACCCATCTTCTTACCCTCTGAATTCATAAGAAGAGTAATTGTCATTGCATATGCATCTTTTCCAAGTTTCTTTCTGATAAGCTCTGTTCCTCCAAGCATGTTAGACCACTGGTCATCTCCGCCAAACTGCATGTTACAGCCATATTCCTTGTATAAATGATAGAAATCGTATGACTGCATAATCATGTAATTAAACTCAAGGAAAGACAATCCTTTTTCCATTCTCTGCTTGTAACATTCTGCCCTCAACATGTTATTGACTGAGAAGCATGCTCCTACTTCTCTTAACACTTCAATATAATTTAATTTTAATAACCAGTCTGCATTATTGACTGCTATGGCACCACCTTCGCCAAAATCAATAAATCTCTCCATCTGCTTTTTGAAACATTCACAGTTGTGTTGTATTGTCTCTGGCGTAAGCATTTTTCTAAGGTCAGTTCTACCTGAAGGATCACCGATATATCCTGTTCCCCCACCTAATAAAACTACCGGTTTGTTTCCTGCCATCTGGAGACGCTTCATAAGACAGAGTGCCATAAAATGACCCACATGAAGCGAATCTGCTGTCGGATCAAATCCAATGTAAAATGTAGCCTTTCCTTCGTTTATCAGTGTCTTAATTTCCTCTTCATCTGTTACCTGTGCAATCAATCCACGTGCAACAAGTTCATCATAAATCTGCATGTTTATCTTCCTTTCTCATTTTTATTTTTTCAGTTACATAATCTATAAAGGAAATTTCAATCAATTTCCAAATAAATAAAAAAACCTTTGCAGATTAAAATCTGCAAAGGGCATTATATGCGGTACCACCTTTGTATCAAGAATCTCTCACGAAAATTCTCCTCATCGAGTGCTGTCACACTCTAACGCTATATCGGGCGTACCCGTCTATCCCTAATTGAATGAACTTTCAGGAAGCAGCTTGGGGATGTATTCATACCAGACTTGCCTATATCCTTTCACCTGCCGGATACTCTCTGAAAAGCTACCATCTGAACTACTTGTTCCCGTCATCGCCTTGCTTTATTTCATGCTATTATACTATTTTAACTTTCAAAATGCAAGTAATTTTTCTGTTTTTCAATTTTCTCTTCCTGCTGTGTTATTATTCTTAGTGGGATAAATAGACAAATCGTCATGCCTGCATGTAATATCCTACTGATTTCTAGGATTTTTTATTGTGCAGTATCTTTCAAAAGTCTACTGACCCTTTTTGAAGCCTGTATCATAAATATAACAGCCATAATCGCCGCTGCCAGCTCTGCTATAGGAAATGCAAACCAAATCATTGTTGATGCATTTGTTAATCCTGAGAAAATCCATGCAAGTGGCAAAACAACAACGAGCAATCTATATGTTTTTGCAAAATCAAAAACTACCGGATTTTTTGTCTGGGTTTTTAAGTAAACATCTACTCCAAACAATCTTCCTTAACTCCCATCTTATATTTCAATACTTCTATGTACTTTATATAAAATTCTCTTTCTTTATCATCTACCCCCTCGAACACTTCTGTAAGCAGGTAATTAATGATATATTGTTTTGGTTCTATGCATTCCATCAAAAAATAGTCTATCGGCACATTTAAAAGAAAACTGATGAAATAAATTTTTTTAAAGGGTATTGATGAATTTCCTTTTTCTATATCCTTTATTTTCTTCACTTTAACACCAAGATGCTCTGCTAATGTCTTTTGTGAAATATTTTTCTTCACTCTCTCAAGCATAATCAGGTAACCTATATTATCTTTATTCAACTCTTCTTTAGTCATACACATATTATCAATAATTTTTTCATTGTAGAGATGAATAATGTTATTTCTTTCGCACATCAACCTCATCAGAATTTTTATTTTCTGTGTATCAGAACAATTTTTCAATAATTTTATATCATCATATTGTGGCTCAATATGGCAATTTTGATTTAACACAAAATAAATTGGATAATTACCATACTTTGTCAGTCTTGCAAGCAAATCAACCTTAGGATAGTATTTACCAATTTCTACATTTGTCAATGTGCAAAATGAATAATCAATTTTTCTTGATAACATATCCCGGTTTACCATCATTTTTTTACATCTGAAATTCTTTATCTCCATTCCAATATTTTTTCTGCACATTTCATCATCTTGAATATATTTTTTTACCAATTGTATATTTGAATAGTTCATCTAAAACTTCTCCACTGTAACCTCACAATACTTTAGTTACATTTTAGAGAAATTCATTTTTTTATAGAATAACCGTTTTAGGGTTTTTGCCTCAAAATAACCCTTTTAATGAAAATATATGTTTTTTTATATAGATTTTTATATTTAAATATTGTACTATTTTTATATAGATTTATCTTTTTGCAGATAATATTATCTTCAAAGAATTAAATATTATAATTTATGTTGTTATTCTAAAAATTGATAGATAGATTTTTAAGAAAGGTTTTGAATATTGTATATGATTAATGTAGCAATTTGTGATGATGATGATTTTTTTTGTGAAAATTTAACTTCCTTTTTAAAAATAAATTATAGTGATATAATTAAAAACATTGATGATTTTTCAAATGGTACAGAATTAATCGCTTCCGTATGCCAGTCTGATATCGTATATGATTTTATTTTTCTTGATTTGTATATGCCTGATGGAGATGGAATTATGACTGGAAGCAAATTGCGAGAGTTAAATTCTCATATCAACTCAATCATTTTTATCATTACTGCATTTGACTGTCAAGTTACTCAGATAACTGACATACACCCTTTTGCATATATCAAAAAACCTTTAAATTATAGTTTTCTGAAACAAAAAATTGATGCCGCCTTCAATCAATATGTATATAATTCAAAATACATTTTAATAGAAACCAAAAAAACTACATCCAGATTTATTCCAAATGATATTCTATACTTCGAATCATCTGGTCGAAAATCAATTGTACATTTTTCAAATGGTGAATCACATGTAATTTCTATTTCTTTGTCTGATATTGCTCGTATCATCACCAATGAACATATTCAATTTGTACGTATACATACTTCTTACATTATTAATTTAATTCATGTTGATGAAATCACACACTCTAATGTATGCCTGAAAAGTAGTGCTACACTGCCAATAAGCTCGTCATACAGAAAAATCTTTTTTAAGAAATTCAGAGAGTTTTTTATATAGCTTTTTATATAGTTTTTAATTCATAATTTTATAGAAAATATTGCCATACTTCTTATATTTTTTTCAAAATGTCTACAGTATGTGCCGCTGCACCAAGCAATTCTATCCGTTCACATGTAGCAAGATGATATTCAATAAATCTGCTATATGTTTCATCGTCCATTTTATTTAAAACAGGCCTTATATAATCTGCCGGTCCATCGGCTGATATGATTTTAATTCTTTCAATATTTCCCACCGTCTCATTAATTTTCTGAATATCCTCTAACCTCACATAGTCATACAAATCTTCTTCTGAAGGATTTACCCTGAAGTCTTTTGTTATCTTCCCATCTTCTATCGCCTGAAGAATATTATTTTCTTTAAATCCATATGTGATGATACTATATTCATTCATCACATATGCAACCAATATTACACCACCTGTTTTTGTTACTCTCACTGCCTCTTTTAATGCCTGAACTTTATCTTCAAACCTGCACAGATGATACATAGGTCCAAACAGCAATGTCACATCAAACATCTCATCTTCAAATTTGGACAGTTTAAGTGCATTTCCCTGATATGCCTTCACATTTGCCCCTTTAGATTTTAGAATCCCAAGATTATATTTCACAAGCTCCACGGCTGTAACATCATATCCCTCATTTGCCAGTGCAACTGAGTACCTTCCTGTACCAGCTCCAATATCAATGATTTTGGATTGTTTCTCATCATCAAGATAATCATGTATATATTTCATGGAAGTCACATATTCGACATTCCCATGCCTCCTTAACAACCTCTTATCCTCATTAAATTTATTATAATATTTTTCTATATTTGTCATCATAGTAGTTGTACCTCATTGTATTTGACTGTAACCAAAAGCCATTTTGGCATCAGTTTCCACATTTTTTCTCAGTCTGTTCAATATAAATCCTTTCATTATCTAAATCTGTTCACATAAACTTGCAACTTTTTCTGCATAATTCGTCTATTCCCATCCTCAAGATATAAGATGCGGTTTGCCCGTAGTGCCGCACGGACATCATGTGTCACCATCAAAATACTCTGCCCGCTGCCACTTAATTCGGTCAAGAGATTTAACACCTCTGTCGTATTTCTTCTGTTTAATGCTCCGGTCGGCTCATCTGCAAACAACAGTTTTGGCTGATTCACCACTGCCCTTGCGATAGCACATCTTTGCTGTTCACCGCCGGAAACCTGTGTAGGAAGATGTGTTTTGATATGTGAAATTCCCATTTTGTCCATCAGCTTGTTTGTCCGTTCTTTCACCTTTGTTGCCGATTCTTCCGGATTTAAATACCCACATACTGCAATATTTTCAAATAGAGTGAGGTTACTGACTAAATGCATTTGCTGAAAGATAAAACCAAAATCTGTGTGACGCAGTTTTGCCAGGTCATTTTCCTTTGCTGTGACAAGATTGGTGGTATCAATATTATTAGACTTGCCTGATTTGCTTTTACAATGGTAGAGTACCTCACCTGAGGTCGCTCTATCCATTCCGCTTAAAGAATATAAAAGTGTTGATTTACCAGAGCCTGATGCTCCCATAATGACTGTAAAATCTCCTTCAAAAAGGTCAAGATTGATGTGCTGTATGATATGCAGCTGGCCACCGTTGTGTGCAAAGCTTTTGCACAGTCCCTTTGCTGATAGAATTGTATTTTTCATTAGATAAAACCTCCATTTATTAAAAAACAACGTTTTCAATCATTTTTTGTCTTTCTTTTGTGTCTGTAAATGGATTTTATCAGAAAAGTTATTAAGAAGTCCTTAAGAAATTAAAATTTTTCTGCAACGATACCTTTAACAATCTGCCGGCAGCGACACAACTGCCTCAAGTCCATCTCTGTGATTGTGCAAAAGTACCTTGCCACCCATTTTTTCTGTCAGATATTTCACGATATACAGTCCAAGTCCTGAACCCTGTTCACCTTCACAATTTTTTCCCCGATAGAATTTATCAAATATGAATGGCATATCCTCATCTGGTATTCCACTTCCATAATCCCTGAAATGAATTTCGATATATCCATCATCTTTTTTGATTGAGATATCTATCTGTGACTTCGCATATTTTCTGGCATTATTAATCAGATTTTCCGTAACCTGTAACAGTCTGTTTTTGTCCGCTGATATTTCTGCCATAAAATCCGGCATGTTGAAATTGATATCATTTTGCTCTCCTGCCATCTCTCCCACTGCATTTTTGATAAACGAACAAATCTCAAATCTGTATGAATTGATTTTTATTTTATCCAAATTAGAGAGTGAATGTAAAAATAAATCATTCGTCAACTTTGTCACCTCATCACATTTTCTCATGAGGATATTCAGATATTTAGTACGTCTTTCGGGTGTTGTATCAAGATTTGCCTCCAGCCCCTCTGCATAGGCACGAATAGACGCAATCGGAGTTTTGATGTCATGTGAAAGTGTTGCTATCACTGTCTTATTATTTTCAATTGCTTCCTTTTCATTTGCACGTGATTTTGTAATTTCTCTTCGCATACTGTCAAATGCCCATGTAAACTCACCAAAATAATTTGATCGTTCATACTCAAGTGCAACATCAAAATTGCCTTTTGCCACTTCGCCTGCAAAACCTTTCATCTTCTCAAACGGCCGTAAAATAACAAAATAGATATAACCGAAAACCACAATCAAAAATAGTATACTAATTATGCATATCATCCATAACTGACTACTGCCCGTACTTCTGACCTCCTCTTTTCTTATACTCTGTTTTAGTTCCTCTATTTTCTCTTTTTCCTGCTCTTTATCCGTTTCTGACAAATGTTCAATCTCGTTCAGCGCAACAATATGATTTGCTTTTTCATCAGACGGATTTACATTTTTATTTGAAATAAAAAAAATAGTAGTTATCCCAATCATTATCAATGCAAAAATTGTAGTTACAATTATCAGTTTACTCTTCATCTTTTACCTCCAGCATATATCCGACACGGTAAACTGTTTTGATAAAAACAGGGTTTGCAGGATCATCTTCAATCTTCTCCCGAAGCCAACGTATAACAACTTTGATTAAAATTTATTGCCACGTTCATTTTCCTTTCTAACCTACATAAAATTCTTCATCTGTATCAATACAATAACATCCAAGTATTCCACCTAATTCCTTATGCCCGGCACCACAGTCAAGATTCATATAATAAGGAGTTCTGTAAATTTTATTAGACGCATCATCATTTAATCCGAATGTACATACATGTCCTACAAATAAAAATCTGTCAAGCGATTTCTTAATATGTTCTGGTGCATAATGAATATCAAGAGAAATTAAATATTCCATCAGATTTTCTTTCGCCGCTTTTTCAATTGACCGGATAACATTAATCGAGTCATCTTCATTAAAGACATATGTATCTATACTGATTCCCGTATGTGTAATCACTGCCTTACCGTATTTGTCTGTGTCCACCTCGATGTAAAGAGGCAGTTCTTTTAAAAATTCCAACAGTTCTGCTCTTTCCTCATCTGACATTTCTTTAATATCTTTTAGTGTATCTTCACCACCAAAACTAATCCATTTCTTTTCCGAAAGTTCTCCTTCCATATACATAATTGCAAATAATTCATGGTTTCCCATTACAAGTTCCATTGTTCCATCTTCTACAAATGGCTTAATAAACTTATAAAGCTTAACTCCATATTCATTTCTGTCTAAAATGTCACCTACAATAATCAATTTATCATATTCAAAATTAAAATTGATTTCTCTTAGCATTTTCTTAAACAAATTTAAATCACCATGAATATCTGATATTAAATATTCCAAATTATTGCACCTCCAATACCAAAGCCGTTTATTCGTATTTTATAATTATATACTATAAGAATTAAACACGCAAACAAAAGTGGGTATTTTGAATTTACTGTTTCAAAAAATCTGATATTGCATGATTAAATTCAATCGGATTTTTATTTGCAATGAAATGGTTTCCCTTAATGAACTGTAATTTTGCGTTAGATATGTTTTTTGCAATAAGACGGGTATGTTCTTCTTTGACCATATCTTTTGTTCCAGCGATTACAAGCGTAACAGCTTGTATTTTTGCCAAATCATCTACTGCTATATCTGGTTCATTGACCATTAAACCTAACATCTCGGCATTTTCTCTTGCCTGTAGGCTTTTACCCGAAAATAGACTTGCCATTTTATATCCGATTTCTATTGGTACCTGAACCGTCCGTTTGATACCTTTTGCATTCAAGTTTCCACCATTTAATATCAATTTGTTTACTCTGTCCGGGTATTTGATAGCGAAAATCATCGCTATATTGGCACCATCGGAAAAACCTAATATATTTGCTCTATCTATTTTGTGACTATCCATAAATTCCATTAAATCATCTGCAAATTGCCTGATTGTAAACGGTGCATTTCCTCTATCTGTTTTTCCATGCCCTCTCGTATCAATCGCAAATACATGATACAGAAGAGAAAATTCATTAATTTGATTTGAAAAATAACTGCTATCTTCTCCATTTCCGTGAAGAAGAATGAATGGATAACCCGTACCCTGTTCAATATAATAGTGTGATATATCCATTGAAAAATTCCTCCTATCCATTCTGCTATTGCAAGCTGAATATCATCTGAGTTTTATTGTATGACTGTATTTCAAATAAATAATTATATAGTCTTGTGCAATAATAAAATTATAGCACAAGAAACTTTTATCAACAAGATTGCTGTTTCTATTCCCTACCAATAGTTAGTCTTTCTAATCAAGTGTACTCAAAATACACTTGAAATAACACAAGAATATGAGTAATATAAATACATATAAAACAAGCCTCACAATTGCAAATCACAAATGTCGAAAGAATGAACATGCATTTTAGATAAGTATTTATACCATCAAAAGCATACTCGTTGAAATAGGAATGGAATATAAAAGTTTATAACCTTTTATAAGTTTTCAGTAACGGAGAGTAACATTATGTCAGAACACTTACAAAATATCACAGAACCACTTTTACAATGGTTTAAAGAAAATAAAAGAGACCTTCCATGGCGAAAAACGCAAACTCCTTACCACGTCTGGATTTCTGAAATTATGCTGCAGCAGACAAGAATCGAAGCTGTCAAAAGTCATTATGTCAATTTCATGAAAGAACTTCCAGATTTAAAAAGCCTAAGCCTGGTGCCAGAAGATAAATTATTAAAACTATGGGAGGGATTGGGTTACTACAGTCGTGCAAAAAACTTAAAAAAAGCTGCTGTGATAATTATGCAGGAATATAATGGTGAATTCCCTACTTCCTATGAACAGTTATTGAAACTACCAGGTGTTGGTGAATATACTGCCGGAGCCATCGCTTCCATTTGTTTTAACGAAAAGGTGACTGCAATAGACGGAAATGTTCTTCGCATTATTTCAAGAGTTCTGGGAAGTAAAAAAAATGTATTATTACCTGAAACCAAAAAGGAAGTTGACAAAAAATTGGAAGAAATTCTACCAAAACAATCAGGATTTTTTAATGAAGCATTGATGGAACTTGGCGAAACGATCTGCCTTCCGAATGGCACACCTGAATGTGAAAAATGTCCTATCCAAGGAGACTGCATTGCCTATAGGGATCATTTGACATCTGAAATTCCTGTAAGAATTAAAAAGCTGAAACGTAAAAAAGAAGAAAAAACTGTATTATTGTTAGTAACTGAAGACAACAAAATTGCAATTGAAAAAAGAACTGAAAAAGGACTGTTGTCAGGTATGTACCAATTTCCTAATTGGGATGGATTCTATTCTGATGAGTCCATAAAATCCATCATAAATGAATATTCGCTGGCTCCGGTCGAAGTTTCTTTCCTCAAAGAAACAAAGCATGTCTTTACTCATATTGACTGGTATATGAAGGGCTATTTAGTGACTGTCAAACAAAAATCTGACCGTTTCCTATGGGTATCTCACAAGGAACTTTTAGAAAAATATGCCTTGCCAACAGCTTTTCAGATATTTGCAAAAATGATTTTGTGATAGCACATTTGAAAGATTCTTTTGGATGATAGCGCAAACTTACCACCTTCCTACAATGCTATATTGTATTTGAGAAACCATCGTCCTCTCGATTGACAGTCTTTCTTATCCCTCTAAAATATTTTTTATGATAGAATTAATATGTATCTGCATTGTATCTAAACAAGGAACCGGACTTACTTCATCATTTAACAATAGTGGAAGTTCTGTGCATCCTAACACGATTGCTTCTATCCCATCCTCATCCTTCATTCTCGAAATTACCTTCTGAAAAGATAATAATGTTTCTTCTTTTACAATTCCTAATTCTAACTCTGTTGATATCTTATCATTTATCAACTCCATCTCACTTTCGGATGGAATAGTAACTTGAATTTCGTTTTTTACAAAAGGTATTTTGAAGAATTCTCCTGTCATAGTAAAAATTGTTCCTAACAAACCAATTTTCTTTAATTCCCTGCGTCTGGCTTCTTCGCAAGCTGCTTCAACAATACTAATTAACGGAATAGGTGATTGTTCTTTCAACTTATCAAATACAATGTGTGGTGTATTTGCTGACAATACAGCAAAATCAGCACCACTTTTAGCCAAATTATTTATTGCTCTTATTAAATATTCTGTTAATTCGTCATACTTCTTTTCACCGCATAGTCTTAAAACTTCAAAGACATTTACACTTTCAATTGACAATTCAGGAAATATCGATTTTCCCAATGCCTCTTGAACACCATATACTATATCGTGATAATATGGAATTGTCGATTCCGGTCCCATACCACCTACCAAACCTAATTTTTTCATAATACATTTCCTCCACAAATCTAATTTTTCTATATACATGAATCACTATTCACATTCAGATTCCACCTGTTTTTTCCCTGTCAGACTACTTTCTTATCACAAGCATTTTATTAGCATTCTTCTGAAATTGATAATTTGTCGCCTTCAACTCTACAACATACCTCTTTTTAAATTCATCAATCACATTTGAAATCATATCTGTCTGACAAGCATCAAGATCGACAATTGGAAATATTCTTACTTCTTTGCATACTCTTAACATTTCTCCTATCGATTTTACATGAAATTCAAACCCTAACTTTGTATATAACAAAAGAAAATGTGAGCTTAAACCAATATCATAATAATCGTCGCCTACTGGTAGACTATTCGGAAGTTCATGATATCTATATCTTTGTTCTAATAAACCAACTTCAAAATCATCCAAAAACAATTTCATTGCGTCCATACGAATTTGTTCCAACTGATTCAAATCACGAATTTTAGTCCATATATAATTATCCATATTTGCAGACATTTGCTGCATTACAGTTCCACGAACATCCTCTATTCGTTTTTCCAACTCTTCTTTATTAAACTGATAAATAGGATCATATGAAGTAATATCACACCCTAAGCAATGTGCTTCAAAATTAAAGCTTGCCGGACCATCACCAAATCCTGCTATTTTCTTTTTCATATCTTCCTCATTCAAGAGAAACATTGATTTATATTCTTCCATATTTCTTCCCCATGGGACTACATTATTTAATTGAAACGCCATATTTATTCCTCCTCTTATTTTTCATGAAACTCTTTCATTTCCATGCTTACAACTCATGTAATCATTTCTCTATATAGGGCTTCTACCATATCCTGATTGGCTCCATACATTTCCGCCTTTTCCCGTACTTTTTGAATGACTTTTTCAACCCTTGCAGTATCCTTGACTCCTTCTTCATCCTTTTTGAAATTGGATGCTTGTACTACATAGGTTCCTCTCTCTGCTATAAGCTTATTTCATTATCAATTTTGTCAATTTTTGCTCTTACTTCTTCTAGACTTTTACACTGCATAACTAATCCTCCCTGTATTTTCATAATAATAAAGAAGCTACCTACCTCATATGGGATAAGTAGCTTTGTAGATTAATTAATTTTTATAAATACTAATCAAACAGTTTTTAAACTGAGCATTATCTTATATGAGTACACAAAAGAGAAATTGGCAAAAAAATCCGCCAACCATGCAAGTACCATATGCCAATATGCTCTAACATTATCTATCTGCATTATAAATATTTCCTTCCCATAATTTTTGTCTAGTCTATCATATGCTTTTTATAATGTCAAACGCTATTTTAAGTCTTTCGCCCTTGCTTCTGGATGCTCCTACAAATATTCAATCCCTTTCAACGCATTCGGCATAAATACCGGCTCCATTCCATATAAAATTCTCAATAGCCGACCCACAAATTGATAGAACCTCATTCAGTTCTTCATAGATTTCTTTACTAACAATAGAACCCAGCTTGTCTGTAAGTGGCTTTAAAATATGGATATATACTCCTCTCCTTTATCACTTGTCTCTATCTGATTTGCGTATACAACTTTTAAAAATTCGTTCATAGTATTAATCCAGCATTATCTATTTATCTTATTATTCAATTAATTATAAATTTTTTAAAAAAATATTTTCCCACAATCATTACAAATAAATTTATTTTGGGTGTATGTCTGTTCTTTTCTTACAACCTTTTCCTTTTTGTTTACCAAAGTAAATGGGTGCAGCGGATTCAAATTAGCAGTATATCTCGTTTTTGTCTTTCCCGGAATTACCTTTTGCACTTGATAATGAGAACAATTTGCACTATTACATCTAGGACAATACACTTCTTTCTTTTTGCCAAATAATGTGTATCTGTATACACCATTAAATTGTTTTGGAACATTGTTCATATAATTATTTTGATACTGAAATTGGAGCGGAATCCCACACTTAGGACATGATTGAGCCATGTTGCTAATTTGTCTTCCACATTCAGGACACTTAATTAAAGCCATATTTTTATCCTCCTTATGTAAATATTGGATATATTGTATCATATACCGAACATAGTTTCAAGTTAATGCCAATAAAAAAGAGATGGCTTAAATATATAAATTAACCACCTCTTCTACTTTCCATCTTAAACCAGAAACGGCGACATTCCTCCCCTTATCGTGTAGTCATTTGCCTGTCGTTGCATAACTCTAAACATGTCCTTCGTTAATCGGAGCCATATCCATAAATGCCATTACCAACTCGTCCTCATACACATAATCTGTTATAATCTGTTTCTATGACAAAATACACATTCACACATAAAATATCCTTTCTTTCAAAATTTTAACTGTGCATCAATTACAATTAAAAACATATGACTATTCTCCATTAAATCGCTTTTTCATTACCCAATCCGAGATTTCTATTCTGCCTTTCTCTCCAAAATCCGGTTGTAACTTTTCTAAATCATACACCAGCAAACTCTCTTCATTTCTTCTCAGTTCCGTAAGAGAATATCCTGATCTATCATATAATATAGTCGGTGCCGTCTGATATGGGCTGATTGTATCTACAGCTAACGTATATGTAACATTTTCAACAGCTCGTGTTCTGATATGAGACTTTATCAATTCATATCTTTTTATATCATCAAAGTCGGCAACATCATAAAACAAAATAATATTCAGATCAGTGTGTTCATGATACAATTCTCTAAAAAATTCAGGAAATCTGACTTCAAAGCATATTCTGACTCCAATTTTCCATCCATCTATATCAACTATTCCATTACAATTTCCCACACTGAAATTGTCCATATCCCACCCCCATAAAGCCCTTTTGTGATAAAACAGCTTTTCTTTATAAGGTGCAAAAACAATCGCACTGTTGTAATATTTTTCATCTTCACACGTAATTGTTCCAATTATTATATGTATCGCATTTTCATCAGCCATATTTTGTAATTTTTCATATGCAAGTTCTAATTCATGATAATCTACAACAGATGAATTTTCAATATCTCGAGGCGGATATCCTGTCAATGCACATTCCGGAAAAACTAAAAGTTTAACACTTTCATATACTGCTCTTATAATGGCTTTTTTTACAATTTCAAGATTGCATTTTATATCATTTGTTACTGCAAATTGGTATGCCCCTATTTTCACTGTATCACCTCTCTAACTAGTTTTTGTGTATTCTTATATTATAGCAGCCATACATTTTTTTGTATATTCAATAAATGAGTTAATATCTGCAAGTATCGTATTTTTCAATTCAGCCTTTGTATCTATAGCTAATTTTATCTATCATCTGCTTCCTCCTGAGTAAATATTACATTTTCTTAAACATCCACTTCAGTAAAGAAGTATTCCAATGTATCAACAAATATCTTCTGTTCAAACAATTCCTTAATTTGTCCCCTATTCATCCAGGCAACCTGCGCCACTTCATCTGTTGTGGCATTGCCCAAATCAACCTCTCCGTGTTTCGAATAAAATATCAACCCCTCTGCATTTGATAAATTTATTAAAAATACCTGATACATAATTTTCATCTTTCTTAAATCCAGGCACTTTTTCTTCAAGCCATTTTTTCAATTTTTCAATTATTTTTTCTATTTCCGCTTTCGTTAAACTTTCCTGCCTGCAAAACTCTTCTTCGACAGTAGTCAAATCAGCTATTAATCGGTAATGATTATTGGGTATAGATTCTAAAACCTTATTTTTTCCCTTACTCAGTCTTTCACATATTTTATGGAATACTGCTAATGGCATATTATGAATAGTAAATTTATTCTCTAATTCTGCAATCACTTCATTATCTTTTATCACTTCACCTACTCTGCTTGTATAAGATATTATAATCTTTTTTGTCAATTTCAAACAATAATCTCACACTTTTTACCTCCAACATATGTTCTTAAACCTTGATATATTTTATGAGTTTCCCAACAAATACACATTGAAGGTACCCATTTTTTTAAAGTATTGCTAATTTTCTCGTTCTCTAACCTCTATTAGATTACCATCCGGATCATAAAACCTGATAACTTTTTGTTCCCATTCCTCTCCGGAGGGACGGTGTACAAATTGTATCGATTGTTGATAGCTTTCTAATTTTTCTAAAAAATCTTCAATATTGTTATCTTCAAAGTAAAGCTCTGATGCATTATTATATGTAATCACATCTTTTTCTAAATATTTTTCCCATATTGTGAACTCCTGCAATACAAGACCTTCCGTCATAACAACATTACTGACATTATCTAAAATAACTTCCAATCCAAATAAGTCATGATAAAATTTTTTGGATTTTTCTATATTACTGACAACTATTAAAACATTTTTTAGTTTCATGGCAATTCCTTTCATAATGTTCCATTACATGATAATACAATGGATATTTAACCACTTTGCTACATCATCACTATCATTAGCTTCAATGATACCTATTATTGCCTCTACAATTTTGGAAACTGCATTTACAACAGCATTGCACGAATCATCGAGTGTCCGGTACAATCTTCCCTTTTAAAATCAAACAATCGAATCTGCCTCTATACTTTCTTGATTGGATGTCTGATAACAGTTTTCCATTTTTCAGGAGCAACCCTTCTTGCATCCGACATATAAATCTCGTGGTGCAAACGCTGTTCGTTTAAATCATTCACAAATCCCTGCTCCTTCAAATAAGCATCCATCAAAGCTACTGTTGCGGGTTCCAAATCAAATGAACCCAGATGCATAATCTGAACACAAATTCCCTCATCAATCGTTAAAAACTCTGCTGGTGAACAGTCTATCTTTTTCTTCTTGGTTGCGGTTTGTACTGCCCAAGCAAAATCTTTTTCTGTTATAAAATCAGGCAGACGAATAACAGATATCCAATGAAATGTATCTTTGTTACTATAATCAATTCCTTCGATATCCTCTTGCCTCCCGTCTTTATAGTTTCGCACCTTAGCCTCCACCTGCTGCTCACCCTGCCACCAGAAGCCTTCCAGCGGCAGTACAACATATTCAAAAAATCCTTCTATTTTGTAATCTGTCTTATAACTCATTTTCAATGTATAAGCAACTGCATACAAAATGCTTATTGCCTGCTGATAATCTCCTCCCTCTACATTAGGATTTCCCTTTCCACGAACTGCAACATAATTCATAGGAGGGATTTTTACAATTTCCGGTTTACTCTTCGGCATATATAATTCCTTGTACTCTTTTTTAAAATCAAATGCCATCTTTTTTCATCCTTTCTATTATCTAAATTCCAGCTTCTTGTTTTATCATCTAAATTTCACCTTCATATTTCTTTTTCATACATTCGATGCTAATCTTAATTTCCTCCCGTATATCTTTCGGCTCCAGCAATTCTACTTTGTCTCTAAAGGACAACAACCAGGTTATCAGGTTATCCTTATCCGTGTAATCTGCTTGAAACAAAAGTTTTCCATCCTGCTGTACGCTAAAACTGCCCGTACCAAATTCCTCTACCAATCTCCACTTACAGTCCTTCTCAAACAAAGCCCTGACCTTTATCCCACCCGGAAATATTCTTTCATCACTTAAATCCGGCATTGGCACCTGCCTTCGTGGAAATTCCTGCTCTGATATTTTCACATGCTCCATTCGATTTAATTTGAATAATCGAAAATCTCTGCGTTCAATGCACCATCCCCATGCATACCAACTTGACCAACGAAATATCAAATAATACGGCTCAATGCAACGAACGGACTCTCCTTTAGGAGAATAATAGACAAATTCCAGCTTCCTGCACCTGTCAATAGATGTGCGTATCAATTCAATTTTAGGTGCAAGTGAATCCTTATACCAAGAGGATAAATCAATCAATACTGACTGATTTCCCACCATGAAATCAGACGAACCAACTGACAGTTTTTCCATCAATTGTACATAACGGTTTGTTCCATTCACACTATCCAAACTACGCAACCCTGCCAGAATATCCTGCATTTCTCCCTGTGTAAATAGCGTCTTATCAAGAGTATAGTTCTCCATAATGGAAATGCCGCCATTCACTCCCTGCTTTGTTACAATCGGAATCCCCGCTTTACACAAATCTTCGATATCTCTATTTATGGTTCGACGGGAAACCTCAAACTTTTCCGCCAAATAAGGTGCGCTTACTGTTTCTTTTTGTAGCAGCACTGACAAAATTCCAATCTGTCTGTCGATTTTCATGATTTCTCCTTTAACAGCTCTTATGATACTATACAAAACATGTCAACTGTATGTCATGTTTTAATTATATCTGTGAAAAGTATGAGTTTCAATTATTTTGTTATTGTATTTGAACATTTTCTGCTTGATTCCTAAAATATATTGTGCTTAGATAAAAAAATAATCCGACCTATACTTTCTTGAGCGGATACCTAATAACTTTTTTACTTATATTAAATTGACTTATGTAAATTTCATATTCAAGCATGTGTCTTAACAATCATTGATTTGTATTCACTTTCATATTTTTTTAACAATTCATCCGCTTCATTCTTTTCCCATCCTGTATCAGAGTTTTCACTAAGTTTAAAATTATTAGATATTCCATCAATATTTTTCTTAGTTTGGAAACTTTCATATTATATTTATCTTATCTCGCTCTTTATATACTTTCTTATCTACTTTCAAGCGTTATTTTATTTAATTTTTTAAAACCTCTGTACAATGAACTGATATCAAATCTTATGAAGGAAGAATTACTTCACGCAGATGAGACGGTTCTTGAGGTATTGAATGAACCGGGAA